>NZ_JADYVR010000003.1:0-825926 GCF_020193935.1 Bradyrhizobium sp. NBAIM08
ATCGCGCGTAGCGCGAGCGGGGTGGGGTGATCTCTCCACACGGACAGTGCCCGTGGGGAGAGATCACCCCACCCCGTCTCACATTTCGCTGCGCTCCATGTGAGCCGACCCACGGGCGAGCTTCGCTCGTCCCGGACCCCTCCAGGGGAGGGTAAGAAAGCGCGCAGCGGAAGCCGCACTCTCGTCGCACTGGCGGTTCGTCAGTACAGTTGTTACATTGCCTGCGCGAGGCTGCGACGTGCGTCAGGAGCCATATATCCCCGGGGCCTTATCGATCCTTTAGGGAACTGTCCCTGGCCGGGCCCGTGGGCTCGGACATATGGTGCCCACCTACTTTCGTAGGGAACTCCGGGATCGAGTGCTTCAACGGCGTTCGCGGCTTCGCACTTTCGTTTGCTTCGTTTGTGCTTGTTGAAACGACTGCGGCCAATTCAACAGGTGTCATTCCCCGCGAAGGCGGGGAATCCAGTACGCCGCGGCCCTTGTGTGAATCACCACCGCCTCTGGAATACTGGATCACCCGCATTCGCGGGTGATGACGTGGGGACCAAAGCACATGTCCAACTCCAAAGCCGAGCTCCGTGCCAAAGCCCTCGCCAAGCGCGATGCGCTGAGCGAGAAGAAACGCATCGCGGCCGCCGCAAAGCTCGCCAAGCGCGGGCTACCGTTCAAGCTGCTGCCCGGCAGCATCGTCTCCGGCTATTCGCCGATCCGCAGCGAGATCGATCCGATGCCGCTGCTCGCAAAGCTCGCGGAAGAGGGCGCCAGGCTGGCGCTGCCCTGCGTCACCGCGCGCGGCCAGTCGCTGATCTTCCGTCTCTTCCATCCGAACGACCGCCTGATGCTCGGCCCGCTCGGCATTCCCGAACCTTCACCTGCTGCGGCCGAAGTCATTCCCGACATCATGCTGACGCCGCTCGCCGCCTTCGACCGCCTCGGCCATCGCATCGGCTATGGCGCCGGGCATTACGATTTCACCTTCGCGCATTTGCGCAAATCCAAGCACATCGTCGGCATCGGCCTTGCGTTTGCAGTGCAGGAGATCGAGGCGGTTCCGGCACTATCCCACGACGTGGCGCTCGATTATGTGCTAACGGAATCGGACGTGTTCGATTTCCGGAGTTCTGAAGTTGCGCATTCTCTTCGTGGGTGACGTCGTCGGCCGTAGCGGACGCGAGGCCGTCTCCGAATATCTGCCCGGCATGGTCAAGGACTGGTCGCTCGATCTCGTCGTCGTCAACGGCGAGAACTCGGCCGGTGGCTTCGGCATCACGGAAGCGATCTACCAGGAGTTTCTCGAGGCCGGCGCCGACGCGGTGACGCTCGGCAATCACTCCTGGGACCAGCGCGAGGCGCTGGTGTTCATCGAGCGCGCCGACCGCCTGGTGCGCCCCGCCAACTATCCGCGCGGCACGCCCGGCCGCGGCGCCGCCTTGGTCGAGACCAAGAACGGCAAGCACGCCCTCGTCGTCAACGCGCTCGGCCGCGTCTTCATGACCCCGTTCGACGATCCCTTCGCCGCGCTCGAGCGCGAGCTTGGCGCCTGTCCGCTCGGCGTCGCCGCCGACGCCATCGTCGTCGATTTCCATTGCGAGGCTTCAAGCGAGAAGCAGGGGATCGGCTTCTTCTGCGACGGCCGCGCCAGCCTCGTCGTCGGCACGCACACGCATGTGCCGACCGCCGACCACCAGATCCTGTCAGGTGGCACCGCCTACATGACCGACGCCGGCATGACCGGCGATTACGATTCCATCATCGGCATGCAGAAGGAAGAGCCGCTGCGGAGGTTCACATCAGGAATTCCGTCCGGCCGCTTCGAGCCGGCCGCAGGCGCCGCGACGCTCAGCGGCGTTGCCGTGGAAACGGACGATGCGACAGGGCTCGCGCTCAAGATCGCGCCGGTGCGCGTGGGTGGAAGGCTGGAGCCGACGACGCCGAAATTCTGGTTGAGCTGAAGCGCGAGCGAAATCACCCGGTGTCGTCCCCGGACGATTATATCAACTTTGCCCTCAGCAGCGGACATCGACGGGCAACAAGGGAACTCCGCTTTGGGCCACAAGCGGAAGTCAACAGTCATTGGCGGCTGCGAGCCCTTCTCTTCGACAGATTGGATTCCGTTCAAGAAGCTGTCCGCAACATTGGTGTCATCGTCGGCGAAGAACCATGTTGTATCTCGCCGATGATCTTGAAGCCGTGGCGTTCATAAAGGGAGATGTTTCGCGGATTCGAACTTTCGAGGTAGGCGGCGATGCCCTCCTCGTCGCATCGCCGAAGAGCGTGCTTCATCAACAATGTGCCGAGACCTTGGCCGATCCAGTTCGGATCGGAGGCAATGAGAGGCAGATACCAATGGGGCTCGTGGGGATGATGTTCGGCCATTCCCTGGAGCATGTGTCCAATATCATCGGCGATCTCCGGACGCAGGGATTGCGCCATGAGTGCGTCCATGGCCGTTTCATCGGGCTCGACGCCGGGCGGCAGCCACAGGGCGGCCGCGCGAGCCCCTTCTGTGATGTAAGCTGTGCCATGCTCGAATGCCCGTCCGCCAAATGCCTTGACGAATTGAGGCATAATCCTGAGATATTCGGATGAATCGGGCCAAACCCAACGCGCCATCGGATCGGCTGCAAAGCCAAGTACAATGGTGCTGATAGTGCTTGCCTGAATGTTGGCGCCCGCAGATTTGATTTCCGAGTCTGCGCTCATGATATCGTCTCCAAGTCGTCGATGGCGTCGGCCACATTCATTCTAAGATGCAGCACAGGATAGTGGCCGGGCGCTACGGCGTCGCGCGCAATCACGCGTCAATCTCAGGTGACCGCGCCCCGCGCCGCGACTGGCCAAAGTGCCTCCACGCGGGAATCCGGCGTGTTGAAGCCGCGCACGCCGACATACCAGTCGTAGAGATTGACGGTCGGGTCGCAATGGCCGGGGATCAGCGTCACCTTGTCGCCGATCGCCAGTCGCGACGAAGCGCTGTCGAAATCGAGCAAGCCATGCTCGTCAGAGGGCCGATGATAGCGCAGGTCGGGCCGGCCGAGCACGACCGGAAATCCGCTGTCGTTCGACAGGGCCTTGTGGCCGGCATCGATGACCGCGCGTTCGCCGGCGGCGGTGCTCATGACGGTCGCGATCACGAACAGTGCATGCTCGAACGGATTGGCGTTGCGCGCGCCGTCGGCGAGGTTCTTGGCGTAGTCGGCGTCCATGAAGATATAGGAGCCCGCCTGCAATTCGTTCCAGATGCCGCTCGCGCCTTCGAGCTCGAATGTGCCGGTTCCCGCACCTCCAATCGTCCGGCACTGAAAGCCCGCGTCCTTGAGGACGCGCAGTGTCTCCGCAGTCGCGTTCGCGGCACCGGCGATGGCAGCGCGCCGCTCCTCCGGCGTGCGTAAATGTTGCGCAGAGCCGTGATAGGCCTGCAAGCCGCCGAACGATAGAAAGCGTGAAGCCGCCACGTGCCGCGCCAGGGTGGCCGCCGCCGGCCCCGGCCTGACGCCGCAGCGACCGGCGCCGACGTCGATTTCGACCAGGACTTCGATTTGCGATCCTGCCCGCTCCGCGGCGTGCGACAGTTGCTCGACCATGATCGCATCGTCCACGCAAACGCTGATGCGTGCGTGGCGCGCGAGGCCTGCGAGCCGTTCCAGCTTCCGCAGGCCCACCACCTCGTTGCTGACGAGCACGTCGCTCACCCCGCCCGCAACCAGGATCTCGGCCTCGGCGACCTTCTGGCAGCACATGCCGATTGCGCCGCGCGCTATCTGCTTGGCCGCAATGATCGGTGATTTGTGGGTCTTCGCATGCGGACGCAAGCGAACGCCGAGCTTGCTCACCGCCGCCGCCATCGTGTCGAGATTGCGCTCGAAAGCGTCGAGGTCGATGATCAGCGCCGGTGTATCGATCTCGGAAAACGGCGCGCCGATTTGGGCGGGTGGACAGGCCATCGAAAAACCAGCTTGTTGTGTTCGGGTTCGCGCTCCGAATGCGCGGCGGCATTTCTACGGCAACGTCGGCCGCCGCACCAGTGCAGTCGGCTTTTGGTGCTCGGCAGGCGGCGGTGAGAACCGCCCACAATTTCGGAATAATAGCATTCTACCCCTGTTTTGCCCGACGGGTCAACGCGCGCCACGGCCTGCCGGCGCAAGCCATTGATTCCACACGCCCCGGCTACTGTGCATGGGGTTGTTTTCGAGCTTTTGTTTTGAAGATGCCGGAGCGTCCTCGTCAGCCCTGGCGAAAGCCCATCCGGAAGGCGCCCCAGTGCTTGCCGCGGATCATGATTGGTGAGGACAGGTCCTTCATCAGCACGAACTGCCCGCCGCCCATGTCGCGGCGATAGGTCTGCAGCAGGAAGGGTTTTGTGTTGGCCGCGACCTTCTTCACCGCGCGGTCGGTGAACAGGCGGCGGTTGCGGCAATTGGCGTTATTCCAGACCGGGTCCTTGCCCTGCGGCAGGCGGTAGTTCGGATTGTGGGTCGGAAGGTAGCCGCCCCGCGCCCAGGCGACGCAGAACACGATGCGCGGATCGGTCTTCTGGATCGGGTCCTGGATCGCGGGCAGCACGCGGTCGGTGAACTCGACGTAGTTGGTCAGGTACTGCTTCGGATCGGTGCCTGATATCTCGCGGTAGGTCTCGTCCATGAGCTGGTCGAGCGTGATCTCGCCGCGGTCGATCGCAGCTTCGAACTCGGCCGAGATCCGCTTCGCGGTGTCGACGACGATACGGATCAGTGGCGCGTCCGACGTCTCCACGCCGCTGTCGGCGATCAGCGCGATCAGGCCTTCGGAGGCGTCGAGCAGCTTTGCTACCCGCTCGTCGGCGCTTCGGAGGTCGCGCGAGGAGAGGTCGACGCCCTTGGCGAGCTCGTTGAGCTCGCTGATCACGGTGTCGCAGTGGCCGAGATTGGAGGTTGCCGCGCGCGCGACGCCGTCGATCTCGGCTTCGACCGAGGCGAAGCCCTGCTGGACCCGCGAGATGATGCCGGAGATCGCTTGTGCGCCTTCGCCGGCGGTCTTGGCGCGCTGCGAGGCGTCGCTGCTCTCGCCGATCAGGCCTTCGATCTGGCCGTCGAGATCGCGCACCGTGTCGGAGATCTCATGCGTGGCCTGGCGCGTGGCCTCCGCGAGGCTCTTGACCTCGCTCGCGACCACCGCGAAGCCGCGGCCGGCATTGCCGGCGCGCGCGGCCTCGATGGTGGCGTTGAGCGCGAGCAGATTGGTCTGCTTGGCGATCGCCTCGATCGAGCCGGAGACCTTCGCCACCTGCGCCAGCGCCGCGCCGACGGCGCTGAGGCGCGCCTCGATCCGCTCCACCGCGGCGACGAGCTCGGAGATGTGGCTGACCGCGGTGTCGACCGCGCCGCGAGACTGCGCGATCTCGCCGACCGCGGCCGACGTCGTGGTTTGCACCGCCTGCGAGGCGTTGGCGATGTCGTGGTTGGCAGAGACCATCCTCTCGGCCGTCTTCTGCAGATGGTGAAACCGTTCCGACTGGCTCGCGACGCGGTTGGCGACGTCCTGGACGTTGCCGGCGATGTCGGCGAGCTCGACGCCGAGACCGCCGATGCGGTCGGCGAGCTGGTCGATCAGGCGTTCGGCCAGCGTCCGGTTGGAGGCAGTGTCCAATACGGCAAGTTGTGCAGAGGACATGTACGGGCTCTCTCCAGTCGGAGCCGTTGATCGGCTCCTTGGCGGCATTCCGATTCCAGATCCGACCTTAGAGGATGATTCGCGCCCGGCGTCTTGCCCAGGAGTGCAGGTGCGTGCAGGTGCGTGCACGCGCGGGAGCGCTACAGCTTGTAGGCCGTGCGGAAGCCGCCCCAGTGCCGGCCCTGCACGCGGATCGGGACGTCGATCTCCCGCATCATCACCGTGTTCCCGTTGCCCATGTCGCGCGCATAGCTCTGGACCAGGTACGATCGCAGGTTGCGCGCGGCGGCCAGCCCCGCCGGATCGTTGAAGATGCGCCGGTTGCGGCTGTTGGCCGTGTTCCAGGCGACGTCGCCCGGCCGCTGCGGGTGCGAATAGATCTTGTTGTGCACCGGCAAAAAGCCGTTGCGGTCGACCATGGCGCAGAACGCCATCCGCGACTCCCGCGCCAGAAAGGCTTCCTGGAACGGCGGCAGGGCGCGATCGGCCCAGTCGAGATATTTGGTGCGGTATTGCTGCGGATTGGTGCCGGCGATTTCCAAATAGTCCGTGTCGAAGAGGTCGTCGAGCTTGACCTCGCCGCGCGCAACCGCCTGCTCGAATATCTGCGTCAGCGCATTGCCCGCTTCCATGGCACGGGTGACGAACTCGGTGTTCTCCTCATGGATCGACCAGAGCTTGTCCTCGATCTTCTCGTTGAGCGCGGCGGTGGCGCCGACGAACTGCGCGCGGGCGCCGGCCTTGGATTGCTCGACCACGCGCAGGCGGCAGGCGCCGATGTCCTCTAAGCTGCCTTCGATCGTCGCTTGCGTTGCCAGCCGGCTTGCGTCCGCGCCGCCGATCAGCACGCCTTCCATCGCGATTTCATAGACCGGCATCACGGCGCGCGCGGTTTCGAATTTGAGGTGGCAGGGCAGCCGCTCGGTCTTGCGGCGGTCGTCGTGCTCGCTCTGGCGCAGCAGCACCGCGCAGCGCGATTTCAGCTTCTGGGCGAAGGTGGTGACGGCCTTGCCGGCGCTGGCGACGCTCTCGCCATGGGTCTCGGCCGCCTTGGTCGCCGCGTCGATCTCGGCCGCGCTCTCGCCGACCGAGATGATGAACTCCGAGGCGCTGGCGGCATTGCCGGAGACTTCGCTGGTCGTGGCATTCTGCTCGGCGACCGCGCCGTTGACGGTGTCGAACACCGGACGGATCGCCTCGATCGCCTGCGAGATGCGGTGCACGGCGTCCGCCGAACCGGCGGCGTCGCGCTGCAATGCGTCGATCTTCTTCGTGATCTCCTCGGTCGCACTCTGGGTCTGCACCGCGAGCGCCTTGACCTCGGTGGCAACGACGGCAAAGCCTTTTCCGGCTGCGCCCGCGCGCGCGGCCTCGATCGTCGAGTTGAGCGCGAGCAGCGTGGTCTGCCGCGCGATCTGTGCGATCAAATTGACGACGTTGCCTATGGCGGCGGAGGATTCGCGCAGGCGGTCGACATTGGCGCGGGCTTCCTGCGCGGCGGCGCTGGCCTCGTCGGCGAGCTTGCCGGCTTCCCGGACCTGCGCGCCAATCCCTTGCGCGGACTGGGTGAACTTGTCGGCGGCATGGGCGAAGGTGGAGGCGGTGGATTGCGCCGCGTTGGTCCGGCCGGTCAGGGCGTCGGTGCGGTCGCGAATGGCAGCGAGGGTCGCCGCGGTCGCCTCGGCGCCGCCAGCCACCGAATTGGCGGCGCGCTCGAGCTGGCGGATCATGGCGCCGAGCTCGAGTTCCAGCAGTTCCAGGATTTCCCGGGCCGAATCACTTTCGGAGGCCGGGGCGGGGGCGGCAGGGGCGGCCGGCTGCGCAGCCTCCGGGCCTGCCGCGGGCGCGGCCGTGTCCGGCAGACGCTTCCGAAATAATCCGAACGCCATCGGGTCTCTCTTGTCGGGGGACGGTCGGGCGCTATTTTCGCAGTCCGGAATGAAATCAGGGTTAACGGTGCCCATCTAGGCAGGCGCCGTTACGGCGGCTACCTTTACAGTGCTACCTCAGGCGCAGCCGAGCCCTTTGATTCCGATGGGTTGGCGGCCTATAAGGCCGCGCTTCCCGCATTTACCTTGGCGCACGCTTCCATCACGAGACCACGCATGGCCGGACATTCCCAATTCAAGAACATCATGCACCGCAAGGGGCGGCAGGATGCCCAGAAGTCGAAACTGTTCGGCAAGCTGGCGCGGGAAATCACCGTCGCCGCCAAGCTGGGCACTCCCGACCCCGCCATGAACCCCCGCCTGCGTGCCGCCGTGATCGCGGCGCGGCAGGAGAACATGCCGAAGGACAATATCGAGCGCGCCATCAAGAAGGCGCTCGGCAGCGACGGCGAAAACTATGACGAGATCCGCTACGAGGGCTACGGCCCCGGCGGGGTCGCCGTCATCGTCGAGGCGCTGACCGACAATCGCAACCGCGCCGCCTCCGACATCCGCTCCTTCTTCACCAAGTCCGGCGGCAATCTCGGCGAAACCGGCTCGGTCTCCTTCATGTTCGACCGCACCGGCATCATCGAATATGACCGCAGCGTCGCCTCCGACGATGCGGTGCTGGACGCCGCGATCGAGGCCGGCGCCGACGACGTGGTCTCGGGCGAGAACGGTCACGAGATCTACGCCTCGACCGAAAGCTATCGCGACGTCGCCAAGGCGCTGGAAGCCAAGTTCGGCGAGCCGCGCAAGGCCGCGCTGATCTGGAAGCCGCAGAACACGGTTGCGGTCGACGACGAGACCGGCGAGAAGCTCTTGAAACTGATGGACCTGCTCAACGAGCACGACGACGTGCAGAACGTCTACGCCAATTTCGAGGTGTCGGACGCGCTTGTTGCGAAGATGGGCGGCTAGGGCTCGACGGCACTTCCCCTGTTACTTTCGTTCTGTTTCTGTTTCCTCCAGGGCAGCCAGCCGCTATCACTGGCGCATGACTGCGCTCCCGATTCGTGGCCCCGTTCGCATCATCGGCATCGACCCCGGCCTGCGCCGCACCGGCTGGGGCGTGATCGAGGCCGAGGGCAATCGCCTGATCTACGTCGCCTGCGGCTCGGTGGAACCGCCCGACGATTTGCCGCTGTCGAGCCGGCTGCTCGCGATCCATGAAGGGCTCGCTTCCGTCTTGTCCGATCACCGGCCGGTGGAAGCGGCGGTGGAGCAGACCTTCGTCAACAAGGACGGCGTTGCGACGCTGAAGCTCGGCCAGGCCCGCGGCGTCGCCATGCTGGCGCCGGCAATGTTCGGCATCTCTGTCGCCGAATACGCGCCGAACCAGGTCAAGAAGACCGTGGTCGGCGCCGGCCACGCCGACAAGCAACAGATCGCGATGATGCTGAAAATCTTGCTGCCGAAGGCCGAGCCGCCGTCCGCGGACGCAGCCGACGCGCTCGCCATCGCCATCACCCACGCCCATCACCGCCAGAGCACCGCTCTCAGGCTGAAGGTGGTGGGGATATGATCGGCAAGCTCAAGGGCTTGATCGATTCCTACGGCGAGGATTTCGTCATCCTCGACGTTGGCGGCGTCGGCTATCAGGTACATTGCTCCTCGCGCACCTTGCAGCATCTGCCCTCGCCGGGTGAGGCCGCTGTGCTGTCGATCGAGACCTATGTCCGCGAGGACCAGATCAAGCTGTTCGGCTTCCGCACCGACCAGGAGCGCGAATGGTTTCGCCTGCTCCAGACCGTGCAGGGCGTCGGCGCCAAGGTCGCGCTGGCCGTGCTCGGCACGCTGTCGCCGGCCGATCTCGCCAATGCCATTGCGCTTCGCGACAAGGCCGCGGTGGCGCGCACGCCCGGCGTCGGCCCGAAGGTCGCCGAGCGGATCGTCACCGAATTGAAGGACAAGGCGCCGGCCTTTGCCAATGTCGATCCCGCCGTCGTGCATCTCGCCGGCGCCGTCGACGACCAGCGCGCGCCGCGCCCCGTCGCGGATGCGATCTCTGCGCTGGTCAATCTCGGCTACGGCCAGCCGCAGGCCGCCGCGGCGATTGCATCGGCCTCGCGCAGCGCGGGTGAGGGCGCCGAGACGGCGCAGCTGATTCGATTGGGTTTGAAGGAATTGGCAAAGTGAGTGCCTCAATGGTCAGTCTCGTAGGGTGGGCAAAGCGAAGCGTGCCCACCATCTACAAAGCGAGCAGCGACATGGTGGGCACGGCGCGAAGTGCGCCTTTGCCCACCCTACGATCCGATGGAGTTCGCTGAGTGAGCGACCCCAAGGCCAGCCGCATGGTCTCGCCCGAGCGCCGCAGCGATGATGTCGGCGACACCGCGCTGCGGCCGCAATCGCTGTCCGACTTCGTCGGCCAGGCGCAGGCGCGCAAGAATCTCTCGATCTTCATCGAAGCGGCGCGCAAGCGCGGCGAGGCGCTGGATCACGTGCTGTTCGTCGGTCCCCCGGGGCTCGGCAAGACCACGCTGGCGCAGATCGTGGCGAAGGAGCTCGGCGTCGGCTTCCGCGCCACCTCGGGGCCCGTGATCGCCAAGGCCGGCGATCTTGCCGCCCTCTTGACCAATCTCGAAGAGCGCGACGTGCTCTTCATCGACGAGATCCATCGCCTCAGCCCCGCGGTGGAAGAGGTGCTCTATCCCGCGATGGAGGACTTTCAGCTCGACCTCATCATCGGCGAGGGCCCGGCGGCGCGCTCGGTCAAGATCGAGCTGTCGAAATTCACGCTGGTCGGCGCCACCACGCGCGCCGGCCTTCTCACCAATCCCTTGCGCGACCGCTTTGGCATTCCGGTCCGGCTCAACTTCTACACGATCGAGGAGTTGGAGAGCATCGTCAGCCGCGGCGCGCGGGTGCTCAACGTCGGCATGAGTGCGGACGGCGCCAACGAGATCGCGCGCCGCGCCCGCGGCACGCCGCGCATCGCCGGCCGCCTGCTCCGCCGCGTGCGCGATTTCGCCTCGGCGGCCGATGCCGACAAGATTGACCGTAAGATTGCCGACCATGCGCTGAGCGCGCTCGAGGTCGATGCCGCAGGGCTGGACGCGATGGATCGGCGCTATCTCTCGACCATCGCGCTCAACTATGGCGGCGGACCGGTCGGCGTCGAGACCATGGCTGCGGCCTTGTCGGAGCCGCGCGACGCCATCGAGGACATCATCGAGCCCTATCTGATCCAGTGCGGCTATCTGCAGCGCACCCCGCGCGGCCGCCTGCTGACCTCGCACGCCTTCCGTCATCTCGGCATCGCCGAACCCTCGCGCGATGCGGCGGCGCAGTTCGGCCTGTTCGGCACGGATGACAGCGACGAGTGAGCTGCTGAACCTCGCGCCGTTCCGCCTATGATGAATTTCCGTTAACCTCCTGCAGACGATCTGCACGAACGCACCCCAATTCCGCTCCAATCGGATATCATCAAGGCGCCGCATCATCATCGGGCTTCCATGATCACGCGCCGTCATCTTATCCGTTCCATTGGCGGTCTGTCCGCCCTCGGCGTCTCGACCGCAGCCTACGGCGTCGGTGTCGAGCCGGTGCTGCGCCTTCGCGTCACGCGCTATCATCCGATGCCGCGGCAGTGGCCGGCGGATTTTCCGCTGAAGATTGCCGCCATCGCTGACATCCATGCCTGCGATCCCTGGATGTCGCTGGAGCGCATCGAGGGCATCGTCGACCGGACCAACGCGCTCAACGCCGATCTCATCGTGCTGCTCGGCGACTATGTCGCCGGCCTTCACCATGTCACGCGCTTCATTCCGTCGAGCGAATGGGCAAGGGTATTGGGGCGCCTGAAGGCGCCCCTCGGCGTCCATGCCGTCATGGGCAACCACGACTATTGGGATGACAGAACAGTGCAGCAGGCAGGGCACGGGCCGACCATCGCACATCGGGCGCTGGAGGCGGCCGGCATCCCCGTCTACGAGAACGATGCTGTGCGCCTCACCAAGGACGGCCGTCCGTTCTGGCTTGCCGGCCTCGGCGATCAGCTCGCCTTCCTGCCGGCGCGGCGCTTCCGGAGCATGGCGCACTTCGGTGCCGACGATCTCAATGCTACGCTGGCGAAGATCACCGACGATGCGCCGGTCATTCTGCTCGCGCACGAGCCCAATGTCGCTCCGCTCGTGCCCGCGCGCGTCGCGCTGCAATTGTCCGGCCATACCCATGGCGGCCAGGTCCGCCTGCTCGGCTGGTCACCGGCCGTCGCGCCCAGGAACGGCCTGCGTCTCGCCTATGGCCATTTCCGCCTGAAATGCGATCTCATCGTGTCCGGCGGCCTCGGTTGCAGCATCATGCCGCTCCGCTTCGGCGTGCCGCCTGAGATCGTCGAGGTGACGCTGGGAAGGTCAGGATCGGTCGTGTCCTAACACGCTTGCGCGTCCGGCTGTTTTTGCGCAAAACGTGCCGGTTACCGACCAGCGAAGAGGCTCCGGACGTGACAGCTCATCTCGACGGCGAGATCCGCGACGGCCGCCACCACATGCAGGTCCGGGTCTATTACGAGGACACGGATTTTTCCGGCATCGTCTATCATGCCAATTACCTGCGCTACATGGAGCGCGGACGCACCAATCATCTCAGGCTGATGGGTGCCGAGCAGCAGGTGCTGTTCGAGCAGACCGAGACGGACGGCGCGGGCTTCGCCTTCGTGGTGCGCTCGATGCATCTGGACTTCCTGAAGCCCGCGCGAATGGACGACGTGCTCGACGTCGTGACCTGGCCGGTCGCGGTGAAGGGGGCATCCATCATGCTGGCGCAGGAGGTGCGGCGCGGTGATGACGTGCTGGTGAAAGCCGAGGTCCGCGTTGCCTTCATCAGCGGCGGCCGCGCCCAGCCGATCCCGAAATCGATCCGCCAACTGATGAAGGCCGATCTGGTTTCGTGATCGCTCGATAGCGGATGGCCTATCGACTCCGCCAATTGCGACGATACATTCGCTGACACGATCAACCGATGAGGTCATCATGTCGCGCCCGCCGCTTCCACCCTTCACCCGCGAGACCGCCGCGCAAAAAGCCCGCATGGCCGAGGACGCCTGGAATTCACGCGATCCGGTGCGGGTCTCGCTCGCCTATACCGAGGACAGCCGCTGGCGCAACCGTTCGGAAGTTTTTCAGGGCCGCGAGGCCATCGTCGCCTTCCTCACCCGCAAATGGGAGAAGGAGCAGGATTACCGCCTGATCAAGGACCTCTGGGCCTTCGACGGCAACCGCATCGCGGTGCGCTTCCAGTACGAATGGCACGATGCAAGCGGCCAGTGGTACCGCTCCTACGGCAACGAGCAATGGGAGTTCGACAAGCACGGCCTGATGAAGCGGCGCGAGGCCTCGATCAACGACATCGCCATTGCGGAGAAGCACCGCCGGTTTCACTGGGCGGCACCGGGCCCGCGACCGGCCGATGTGCCCGGGCTGGGAAGCGAGCCGTTCTGAATTCTACCAGCGGCGCTGCTTCACCCTCTCCCCTTGTGGGAGAGGGTGCCGAGCGAAGCTCGGCGGGTGAGGGGTCTCTCTCCTCACGAGCAGTCCGGCGAATGGATAGAACCCCTCATCCGGCGCTTCGCGCCACCATCTCCCGCAAGGGGAGAAGGGAAGACGAGTGCGTCTCGAGCTTCGTAGTCAGGTGCGCTTAGCCAGAAACCGCGTAATCGCCCCGCCGAGCTTCGCATTGTCCATCGGCTCCGCCAGCGACGCCCTCGCCGTGGCAACGACATCCTCAGGTGCCTTGCCATCGCGCAGATCGCAGCACACTTGCGCGAACCCGACATCGAATTCCGGATGCGGCTGCACTGTCAGCGTCGCGCCATTGGCATAGAGCAGGCCGGCATGCGGGGTGAATTCGGAGGAGAGGATCGTCAGCGCATCGCTTGGCGGCTCGATCACCTGGTCCTGATGCGAGGCGGCGATCGCAACCGCTTCACCGTCGATGACGCCGTTCTCCGGCAGCACCTGATAGACATGCCGGCCGATGCCCCAGCCATGCTCCGATTTGCGCACGGTGCCGCCGAGCGCCTGCGCGATCAGCTGGTGGCCAAAGCAGACACCGACCATCGGTGTCTTGTTGGCGTAAGCCGTTCGCACGAAATCTTCCAGCGGCGCGATCCAGTCGAGCCCGTCATAGACCCCGGCCGCCGCGCCGGTAATGAGGATGGCCTCGAGCTTGCTCGGATCGGGCAGCGCATCGCCGCTGGGGATGCTGACGACCTCGATCGTCGCGGCCGGCTCCTCGGCGCGGATCATGCGCGCGAACATGTCCGGAAACGAACCGTGGCGCTCGCGGTATTTTTGCGGCACCTCTCCGGTCTCGATGATGGTGATGCGTGCCATGGGCCTCCCGGTCAAAAGGTTGCGAAGCTCAGCCTCTTTCTGCCCCATGTTGCTGGTGCGGCGCTGTGCGCTCGAGCAGAGCGCTCTCCTTGCGGATCTCGTTGAGAAAGGCCTTGGCCAGACGCGACAGCGGCTCGGCTTCAGACCATAGCATATAGGCGACCGCCTGCGTCGTCGGCGTGAACGGACGGACGACGAGGCCGCTGCCGCCGTTCTGCCGCGGCGAGAAAGGATCGACCACCGCCGCGCCGACGCCGGCGGCGGCCAGCACGCAGGCCGTGTTGCAGTAGCGCACCTCGACCGTCGGCCGGAACGGCGCGCCGGCGCGGGCAAAGCTGTCGCGCACGGCTTCGCCGAGCCGCGTGCCGCGTTCGAGCCCGATGAAGGGTAGGCCGGAGAGATCGGAAGCGGAGATCATCGGCCGGTCGGCGAGTGGATGCTGTGGCGGCAGCACGCAGACCATCTCGCCGGTGTGCACCACCTCATGCGCGATGCCGGGATGATGCGTGAGGCCGAGCGCGAAGCCGAGCTCGGCGACGCGGCTCAGCACACCCTCGATGATGCCCTCATAGCGCCGTACATCGAAGAACACCCGCGTCTCCGGGCGGCGGCGCAGGAAGCCCGACAGCGCGGACGGAATGATGCTGTACGCGAGCGGCGGCGTCGCCACGATGGCGAGATGCCCGGACCGGTTCTCGCGCAAATCGCGCATGCGGTTCTCGAGCTTGGCGTGCAGCGCGAAGATCGCCTCGCTCTCCTTGTAGAGCGCCATCGCTTCGGCGGTCGGAAACAGCCGGTTGTTGACGCGCTCGAACAGCGCAAAGCCCGCCTGCGCCTCCATCGTCTTCAGCGCGTTGCTGACCGCCGGCTGCGACAGCGCCAGCTCGTCCGCCGCCGCCACCGTGGTGCGGTGGCGGATCACGGCGCGAAGGATCTCGAGCTGACGCAGGTTCATATCACTGCCGATTATAGTCAGGGCCAAAACATCATAGCAACGCGAATTGATTTTGCAGCACCGCTCGCCCGTAATGGCAGCGGATTTGCACGTCGCATCAAAGGGTTCGTTCGCCCATTGAGGCAGCACTGCGCACAGATTGGAGGCAATCTTGGTTCGTGTCCTTCGCGCCGCAGCCGCTCAGATGGGGCCGACGCAAAAAGCCGATACGCGCGAACACACGTTGTCGCGGATGCTCGACATGCTGGAGGAGGCGGCCGGTCGGGGTGCGAGCCTTGTGGTGTTTCCGGAGCTCGCCTTCACCACCTTCTTCCCGCGCTGGCTGCTCGAAGGCGAGGCCCTCGACCGGTATTTCGAGCGCAGCATGCCGAACCCCGCGGTGGCAAAGCTATTCGATCGCGCACGTGCGCTGCGCGTCGGCTTCTATGTCGGCTATGCCGAGCTGACGCCGGAGGGGCGGCGCTACAATTGCTCCATCCTGGTCGATCGCGACGGCGAGGTTCTCGGCCGCTATCGCAAGGTGCATCTGCCGGGCTCGGTCGAGCCGCGCCCGGGCGCGCGCTACCAGCAACTCGAGAAGCGCTACTTCGAATATGGCGACCTCGGCTTTCCCGCCTTCCGCGCTGGCTCGTCCTGGGCCCATGCCATCATGGGCATGATGATCTGCAATGATCGTCGCTGGCCGGAATCCTGGCGCGTGCTCGGTCTGCAAGGAGTCGAGCTCGTCTGCATCGGCTACAATTCGGCGGCCTACGATCCCAACGGCGGCACGACCGAGGACGGAGCCTTGCGCACCTTCCACTCGACGCTGGTGACGCAGGCCAACGCCTACATGAACGCGACCTGGGCGATTTCGGTGGCGAAGGCGGGCGAGGAGGACGGCTCCGGCCTGATCGGCGGCTCCTGCATCGTTGATCCCAACGGCCGCATCGTCGCGCAGGCGCAGACGCTGGCCGACGAGGTGATCGTCGCCGACATCGATCTCGACCTCTGCCGCCAGGGCAAGGACAAGATGTTCAACTTCGCCGCCCACCGGCGGCCCGACCAATACAGGGTGATCACCGAGCGTGCCGGAATCATCGAGCCGGCCGTTCTCGACGCGGATTGACCAACGGCCGGTCGCAGCATTGGCAAAAGGAGCTGACATGACACGCCTCTCGTATTTGCTTGCCTGCGCAGCGCTGGCCGCGGCGACGTCGGCGCGAGCCGCCGAGCTGCCGGCGGAGATCAAGCAGGCCGGCACGCTGAAGCTCACGGTCAACTCCACCTACGCGCCGATGGAATATCGCGATCCCGCAACCAACGAGCTGGTCGGGCTCGACATCGATCTGGCGAAAGAGCTCGCCAAGCGGCTTGGCGACCTCAAGATTGTCTGGAGCGAGACGCCGTTCGCCGAGCTGATCCCCTCGCTCCAGACCAAGCGCGCCGACTTCATCATTTCCGGCATCTCCGATCGTGCCTCGCGGCGCGAGACCGCGGATTTCGTCGATTACCTCGCAACCGGACCGCAGTTCTTCGTGACGGCGGACAGCGCGGCCAAGGACGCCACCGATCTCTGCGGCAAGAAGGTCGGCACCACCCGCAGCACCAGCTTCCCGGTCGAGATCGAGAAGTGGAGCAAGCAGAATTGCGAGCCGGCCGGCAAGCCCGCAATCCAGTACGTTCCGGGCGAGAATTCCATCGACGTCCGCAACCAGCTCAAGCAGGGCCGCATCGACGCCGCCGTGCAGGGCAGCGAGACGTTGCCTTATGCGCAGCAACAGGAGCCCGGCAAGTATCGCATCGTCGGCGAGCCCTTTGCCAGGGGCTATCAGGGCATCATGTTCCGCAAGGACGATGCGGCCTTGCGTGAGGTCGTGACGGAGAAACTCGCGACGATGATCGCTGACGGCTCGTACAAGGCCATTCTCGACAAATGGGGCTTGGGGACCAATGCAGTCGCCCAGCCCATGCTGAACGCGGCGCCGCAATGAAGCAGGCGCCGGCACTCGCGCAAGGATTTCCCGATCTGTCGGGCATGCGGATCGCGCGCGAGCCGCACTGGTTTCGCTGGATCAGCGCGGCCCTGATCGTCCTCGTGCTGGCGGCGATCGCGCGCGCCTTTGCGAACGGCCAGATCGAATGGTCCTATGTCAGCCGCTTCCTGACCGCAAAGGTCATCCTCGAAGGCATCGTCAACACCATGGTGATGGCGGTGCTGGCGATGATGCTCGGCATCTTCCTTGGCATCGTCGTCGCGATCATGCGGCTGTCGCCCAATCCGGTGCTGAAGTCGGTCGCCGCCGGCTACACCTGGCTGTTCCGCGGCACGCCACTGATCCTGCAGCTGCTGTTGTGGTTCAATCTCGCGCTGGTGTTTCCGACCATCGGTATCCCCGGCCTGTGGTCTGCACGCGCCGTCGATGTCATGACGCCGTTCCTTGCCGCGCTGCTCGGGCTCGGCATCAACCAGGGCGCCTACACCTCCGAAGTGATGCGCGCCGGCATGCTGTCGGTCGATATCGGGCAATATGAGGCGGCGCAGGCGATCGGTATGGGACGGCTGCGCGCGCTGCGCCGCATCGTGCTGCCGCAGGCGATGCGCGTGGTGATCCCGCCGCTCGGCAACGAGTTCATCGGCATGGTGAAGGCGACCTCGCTCGCCAGCGTGATCCAGTATCCGGAGCTGCTGCACAATGCCGAGAACATTTACTACGCCAACTCCCGCGTCATCGAGCTGCTGATCGTCGCCGGGCTCTGGTACCTGCTCGCGGTCTCGATCCTGACACCGCTCCAGATGTTGCTCGAACGCCGCTTTGCACGCGGCACATTGCGGCTGGCGCGATGACAAAGCCGCTCGTCGCGATCCGCTCCGTAGCCAAGAACTTTGGAGAGTTTCAGGCTCTCAAGAACGTCTCGCTCGACGTCTGGCCCGGCGAGGTGATGTGCCTGATCGGCGCCTCCGGCTCCGGCAAGACCACGCTGCTCCGCTGCATCAATCAGCTCGCCACGATCGATGCCGGCGGCATCTGGCTCGACGGCGAACTGCTCGGAGTGCGCGAGCAAGGCGGGAAACTCCATCGCCTGAGCGAGCGCGAAATCGGGCGGCAGCGGCTCAAGACCGGCATGGTATTCCAGCGCTTCAACCTGTTTCCGCACAAGACCGCGCTGGAGAACATCACGGAAGGTCCGACCCAGGTGCAGGGGCGCAAGCCGGATGAGGTGCGCGCCGAGGCGACCGAGCTGCTTCGGCGCGTCGGATTGTCGGCCAAGGCCGACTGGTATCCGGCGCAGCTCTCCGGCGGCCAGCAGCAGCGCGTCGCGATCGCGCGGGCGCTCGCCATGAAGCCGATGCTGATGTTGTTCGACGAGCCCACCAGCGCACTCGATCCCGAGCTGGTCGGCGAGGTGCTCGCGGTCATGAAGGAGCTGGCGCGAAGCGGCATGACCATGATGGTGGTGACGCACGAGCTCGGCTTCGCCCGCGAGGTCGCCGACCGCGTCGTCTACATGGACCAGGGCGCGATCGTCGAGCAGGGCCGGGCCTCCGACGTGTTGGGCGCGCCGCGCGAGGAGCGCACCAAGGCATTTCTTTCGGCAGTGATCTGAAACGAGGGGGTATGGTGATGAAGAGATTCTTGCTTGCGGCGGCGTTCCTAGGCGCCATGAGCGCGTCGGCAATGGCGGCCGAATTGCCGCCTGACGTCGCAAAGCGCGGCAGCCTCAAAGTGGCGATCGTGCCGAACTATCCGCCGATGGAGTTCCGCGATCCCGCCACCAACGCGCTCTCCGGCTTCGACGTCGATCTCGGCGAGGCCATCGGCCGCAAGCTCGGCCTCAAGATCGAGTGGACCGAGACCAGCTTTGCCGAGTTCATGCCCTCGATCTCGACCGGGCGGGTGGATGCCATCCTGTCCGGCTTCACCGACTATGCGAGCCGGCACGAGGTCGCGACCTTCGTCGATTATTTGCGCAGCGGCCCGCAGTTCTTCGTGCAGGCGTCACGCAAGGCGGAATTCAAGGATGCGACGTCGCTGTGCGGCAAGAAGGTCGGCGCCAGCCGACGCACCATGTTCCCGGCCCAGATTGCGGCGTGGAGCGAGAAGAATTGCGGCAGCTCTCCGATCCAGTTCGTCGGCACCGACGGCTCGGCCGATGCGCGCACCCAGCTGAGGCAAGGCCGCATCGATGCCGCCGCCCAGGGCAACGAGACGCTGCCCTACATCATGGACCTCGAGCCCAACACCTATGCGACCGTGGGCGCGCCCATCGCACAGCAATTTACCGGCATTGCTCTGCCGGTGAAGGAGAAGGCATTGCAGCAGGCAATGCTGGAAGCCGTCGACGCGCTGATCGCGGACGGCACCTACAAGACGCTGCTGGCGAAGTGGAAATTGAGCGACAACGCAATCGAGAAGGCGACCATCAATGCTGGACAGTAAGGCACTCCAGAGCATTCCGCTCGTTCCGGCCAACACCGCGGATCCCGCGCCGGAATATCCGTGGCCGAAGCCGTACACATCCGCGATGTTCCTGTCGTTCGACGTGGACGCCGAGAGTGCCTGGACCAGCAAGGACGCAGGTCATGCGCAGCGGCTCATCACCATGAGCTATGGCGGCTACGAGGCGCGCGTCGGCACGCCGAAGCTCCTGGAGCTGCTCGACCAGCTCGATCTCAAGGCGACGTTCTTCGTCACGGGGTGGTCGGTCGACGCGCATCCGGCGATGGCGGAATCCATCTTGAAGGCCGGTCACGAGATCGGACATCACGGCTATCACCATCTGCTGCCCGACCCCGGCGATCCCTGGATCGAGGAGGAGCTGGAGCGCGGCTTCGAGGCGCTGAAGCGCCGGCTCGGCCTCAAGCCGACCGGCTATCGCGCGCCCTATGGCGAGTTCACGGAGGAACTGCGCGTCGCGCTGGTGCGTCACGGCATCGTCTACACGTCTTCGTTCCGCGACGACGTCAGGCCCTATCGCCATCGCCTCGCCGACGGCAAGCCCGGCACAATCGAGCTGCCGGTGACCGCGAGCTATGACGACTGGATGCACGGCCTGTCGGCGCGCTTCAGTCCGCGCTCGATCTTCCCTAGGGAACACGTGCTCTCGATGTGGAAGGACGAGCTGGATGAGGTCCGCGACTGGGGCGCGATGGTGACAACCGTGCTGCATCCGCAATGCAGCGGCCGCCCGATGCGGCTGCGGCTGCTGCGCGAATTCCTGACCTACGCAAAATCGTGCCCGGATGTCTGGATCACCACCGGCGAGAACATCGCGAAAAACTTCCTGCGCCACGAAGCGGGTCACCGCTAATGTCCATCTCCCGCCGTTCGCTCCTCAAGGCCGGCGCGGCGCTGCCGGCGCTGTCGCTGCCGGGCATCGTCCGCGCTGAATCGCAATCCACGCTGCGCTTCATCCCCGTCATCGATCTCGCCTTCGTCGATCCCATCTATTCGACGGCGCAGGTGTCGCGAAACCACGGCTTCATGGTTTACGATACGCTCTACGGCATGAGCTCCTCGCTCCAGGTCTCGCCGCAGATGCTGTCGGGCCACGCCATCTCCGCCGACCAGCTGCAGTGGGACCTCACGCTTCGCGATGGTCTGTTCTGGCACGATGGCGAACGCGTGCTGGCGCGCGATTGCGTCGCCAGCATCCGTCGCTGGGCCGCGCGCGACGGCTTTGGCGGCGAGCTGATGGAGGCGACCGCCGAGCTCTCGGCTGCCGACGACCGCACCATCCGCTTCCGTCTGAAGCGTCCTTTTCCGCTGCTGCCGCAGGCGCTCGGCAAGGCAGCGATCAATGCCTGCTTCATGATGCCGGAGCGGCTGGCGAGCCAGGATCCGTTCAAGCCGCTCACCGAGGTGATCGGCAGCGGTCCGTTCCGCTATCTCGCCGACGAGCGCGTGCAGGGCGCGCGCAATGCCTATGCCAAGTTCGAGCGCTATCAGCCGCGCACCGACGGCAAGCCGGATTGGACTGCGGGGCCGAAGATCGTGCACTACGATCGCGTGGTCTGGACCACGACGCCCGATGCCGGCACCGGCGTCGCCGCGCTCCAGACCGGCGAGCAGGATTGGCAGGAGACTACGCCGCACGATCTGCTTCCGGTGATCAAGGCGGCCGGCGATATCGAGACGCGCATCCTCGATCCCCGAGGCTACGCCTGCATGCTGCGCCTCAACCACCTGCAGCCGCCGTTCGACAATCCCGCTATCCGCCGCGCGCTCCTGGGTGCGATCGACCAGTCCGCATTCATGACCGCCGTCGCCGGCACCGATCCGGCGTTCCAGGTCTCACCGGTCGGCTATTTCGCACCCGGCACCCCGATGGCAAATGAGGTCGGCCTCGACGTGTTCCGCGGCCCGCGCGACTACGCCAAGGTGAAGGCCGACCTGAAAGCCGCCGGCTATAACGGCGAGAAGATCGTGCTGCTCGTTCCGACCAACTCGCTGGCGCAGAAGCCGCTCGGCGAGATCGCGGTGGATTCGTTGCGCAAGGCCGGCATGAACGTCGAATATGCCGGCCTCGATTTCGCCGTGGTGCTGCAGCGCCAGCTGAAGAAGGATCCGCTGCCGCAGGGCGGCTGGAGCGCCGCGGTCGGCAACTGGCAGGGTATCGACTGGCTCAACCCGGCCGGCAACACCAACATTCGCGGCGAAGGCAAGGTTGCCGGCTGGTATGCGAGCGAGAAGATGGGACCCTTGCGCAGCCAATGGCTGGCGGCCTCCGAACTCGCCGAACAGCAGCGCATCTGCCGCGAAGTCCAGAGGGTGGCGTTCGAGGAAATCCCCTATATTCCGATCGGCCTGTACAAGCAGCCGACGGCCTACCGCAAGGCCATCACCGGCATTCTCGACGGCACCGCCGTGTTCTGGAACGTACGCCCCGCATGAGCACCACAGCAATCTTCGGCAGCTATGTGCTGTCACGCAAAGACGGCGCGCAGGACGTGCTGCGCGACCGCTGGGTTCTGATCGAAGGCAAGAAGATTGCGGCGATCACGCGCGACAAGCCGCGCGCCGATCAGGTCTATGATCGCCCAGGCCGCTTCGTCCTGCCGGGCCTGCTCAACCTGCACAATCATTGCTTCTCGGAAGCGGTGGCGCGCAGCCACACCGAGGACGGCAACGGCCGCAAGAACAACCAGAGCATCGTCTACACGGTGCTGCTGCCGCTGACCAAGCGCGGCGCCGATATCCTGTCGGCGGAAGAGCGCCTTGCGGTGGCGCGGCTCGGCATCCTCCAGCTGCTCAAGGGCGGGGCCACCACGGTGATGGAGCCGTTCCGCAACGCGATCCCCGAGATGTTCGACGCGGCGGAGGAGATGGGCATTCGCTTCTACGGCGCGCCCTATCTGTTCTCGACCTCCGACGCCAAGGCCGGGCCTGACGGTGTGGTCCAATATTCCGGCGATGACGGCGCTGCCGATATGGCGACGTGGGACGCGCTCTATCAGCGCTGGAATAGTCGCGGCGACGGCCGCATCAACCTCGCCATGAGCCCGCATGCGACCGACACCTGCGGCCCCGATCTCTTGAAAGCCTGCGCCACGCGGGCGCGCGAGCTCGGCGTTCCCATCACCACGCACATGGCGCAGAGCCGCGCCGAGGTCGAGACCATCGGCAAGCGCTATGGCGGCCGCACGCCGGCACAATACCTGGACTGGCTCGGCCTGCTCGCGCCCGATCTGATGGCGGCGCATTGCATGTTCTCGAGCGACGACGATCTCAGGCTGATGGCCGCGCGCGGCATGACCGTCTTGAACTGCCCGCGCGTGTTCGCGCGTGCCGGCATCACCGCAGCGTTCAGCCGCTTCGCCGAGCACGGCGTGCGCACCGTGGTCGGCACCGACGGCTACAACATGGACGTGCTCGGCGAGCTCAATGCGGCGTCGCTGATCTCCAAGATCATTTCGGCGCGCCCTGACGTCGCGAACTCACCCGAACTGATCGAGGCGAACACGACGGTCGCCGCCGACGTGATCAAGCGGCCCGATCTCGGCCGCATCGAGCCGGGCGCGACCGCCGATCTCACGGTGGTCGATCTCACCCATCCGCATCTGCAGCCGCTGTTCGACCCGCGCCGCGCGCTGATCGCACTCGCCAACCGCGCCAATATCGATCAGGTCATGGTCGATGGCCGGGTCCTGGTCGATGAGGGACGCTATCTCGGCGCGGATGAAGCCGCGATTACGGCGGCCGGCACCGCCGCGATCGGCAAGATCTGGGATCTGCCGGAGGCGCAGGCCGCGTTCAACGGCTGACCCCGGCTTCGTCGTCCTCGAACTCCACCAGCGCCTTGCGCATGGTCTCGACTAGGTCCAGCGCCACCGGGGACGGGCTGCGCTGCGCCGGAAAGACCGCGGAGAATTCGAAATCGATGCGCGGCAGGAAGCGGCGCACGACGACGCCGCGCGTTGCAAATTCCTGCGCCGTGAAGGGATCGCAGATCGCGACGCCGAGGCCTGACGACACCATGCCGCACATGATTTCCGACAGCGTGGTCTCAACGCGCAGCACGCGGCGGACATCGTGGCGGTGGAAGACCTGGTCGACGAGATGCCGACTCGACGATCCCGCCGACAGCGAGATGAAGGTCTCGCCCTCGAAATCGCGCGGCTCCAGGACTTCCTTCTCCGCGAGGCGATGACCGGTCGGCAGCACTGCGACGCGCGCCGGCGCCGGCAGTCTCTGGCTCGGCAGACCGGAATGCGCGATCGGCACCTCGGCAAAGCCGACGTCACATTGATTGTTCAGCACCCAGTCAACCACGATGGGCGAGATGACACCGAAGAAGGCGAGGTTGAGGTTTGGCCGCTCCTTCAGAAAGTGACCGGTGAGCCGCGGCAGATAGCCGTTCGACAGCGCCGGCAGTGCCGCGATGCGTAGCGAGCCGGTGCGGCGTCCCCGGATTTCTTCTGCTGCCGCAGTGATGCGTTCGAGGCCGACGAAGGAGCGCTCGACCTCGGTGTAGAGCGCCATCGCCGCGGCGGTCGGCACCAGGCCGGTGCCGCGCCGTTCGAACAGCTCCATCTTCAGCAGCGCCTGGAGGTCGCGCAGCAACCGGCTGACGGCCGGCTGCGTCACCTTCATTAGCGCCGCCGCCTCCGTCACGCTGCCGGTCAGCATCATCGCGCGGAAGGCCTCCACCTGCCGCGAATTGATACGCGCCATTCCAACTCCATCCATAACATTTCGGCATGCAGAGGGTGCCATTATTCATTGGACGATGGAAGTATAGGTCTGCGATCTTTTTCATCAGGACTGGAGACAGCCCGCTTTTTCGGCAGATTGGAGGGGTTCAAACCTCCAGATCGCGCCAAAACCCGCCGAATGGGGGCCGGAGCCCTGATCGGAAGCGGATTGGCGCGGAAGGGAATGCGGCAACGCGCTTCAGCCAGCGAGACTCGTCGGCACGTCACCTCATTCCGGTATTGGAGATCGGTCCACATGAAGACTTTTCGCCTTCTGACCGCGGTCAGCATCGCAGCGCTCATTGCCGTCCCCTCGGTCGCCTCGGCCCAGCAGAAAACGCTCTACGTCGCCGGCTATGGCGGCTCGTTCGAGAAGACCATCCGCGACGAGGTGATCCCGGCCTTCGAGAAGGAGAACGGCGTCAAGGTCGAATACGTCGCCGGCAATTCCACCGACACGCTGGCCAAGCTCCAGGCGCAGAAAGGCAACCAGCAGATCGACGTCGCCATCGTCGATGATGGCCCGATGTACCAGGCCATCCAGCTCGGCTTCTGCGGCAAGCTCGACGGCTTGCCCGCCGATCTCTACGATACTGCACGCTTCAAGGACGATCGCGCGGTTGCGATCGGCATCGTCGCCACCGGGCTGATGTACAACACGAAAGTGTTCAAGGAGAAAGGCTGGGCGCCGCCGACCTCGTGGAACGACCTGAAGGACACGAAATACGCAAAACAGCTCGTGATTCCACCGATCAACAACACCTACGGTCTCGAAGCGCTGGTGATGCTGTCGAAGATGAACGGCGGCGGCGAGACCAACGTCGAGTCCGGCTTCAAGATCTTCAAGGAGCAGATCAATCCGAACGTGCTGGCCTATGAGCCGTCGCCGGGCAAGATGACCGAGCTGTTCCAGTCCGGCCAGGCCGTGATCGCGGTATGGGGCACCGGCCGCGTGCAGAGCTTCGCCAATACCGGCTTCCCCGTCGACTTCGTCTACCCGAAGGAAGGCGCAGCGACGCTGCTGACCACGGCGTGCCCGATCAATAAGCCCAATGCTTCGCCGCTGGCTGCGAGCTTCGTCAAGATGCTGCTCGATCCGAAAACCCAGCTCGTGATGCTGAAGGATTACGGCTACGGCCCGGTGCTGAAATCGCTGGTGATCCCGCCCGAGCTCGGCAAGATGGCGCCGATCGGCGAGCGCGCGGCCAAGCTCTACAATCCGGACTGGACCGTGATCAACGAGAAGCGCGAGGAGTGGACCAAGCGCTGGAATCGCGAGGTCGAACGCTGATCGGTCGCCGCGGAGACAGCGTCATGGCCTATCTCGAGCTCGATCGGGTCGCAAAGCAGTTCGGCACGCAGACTGTGGTCGATGACTTCAGCCTGTCGGTGGGGAAGGGGGAGTTCATCTCCTTCCTCGGCCCGTCCGGCTGCGGCAAGACCACGACGCTGCAGATGATCGCGGGCTTCCTCGATCCGACGCGCGGCGCGATCCGCCTCGAGGGCAAGGACCTGACCGCGATCCATCCGGCAAAGCGCGGCCTCGGCATCGTGTTCCAGAGCTACGCGCTGTTTCCGCACATGACCGCGGCGGAGAACGTCGCCTTCGGCCTGGAGATGCGTGGCGTGCCGCGCGCTGAAAGGTCCGAACGCGTCCGCGCCGCACTCGCGATGGTGGGCCTCGCCGGATACGAGGATCGCCATCCGCGCCGCATGTCCGGCGGCCAGCAGCAGCGCGTGGCACTGGCGCGTGCGCTGGTGATCAAGCCCAGCGTGCTGCTGCTCGACGAGCCGCTGTCGAACCTCGACGCCAAGCTGCGCGAGGAGATGCAGATCGAGCTGCGCCAGATCCAGCGCACCGTCGGCACCACCACGATCCTGGTCACGCATGACCAGAACGAGGCGATGTCGCTGTCGGATCGCATCGTGGTCATGAGCCAGGGCAAGATCGAGCAGATCGGCACGCCACAAGAGACCTATGAAAGGCCGGCCTCGGCCTTCGTCTCGCAATTCCTCGGCAAGACCAACGATTTTGCCGGAACGATCGACCGGACCGTCGCGCCGACGCAGTTGGTGGCCGGCTCCTGGCGCGCACCGGCGCCGGCTGGGCTCGGCGGTCCCGTCACCGTCAGCGTTCGCCCCGAAAGAATCGGCTTTGGCGATACAGGGCTCAGCGCAAAAATCATCACGCGCATCTTCCAGGGCAATCACTGGCTGTTCCAGTGCGACAGTGAATGCGGCCCGGCGATCGTGATCCGCCAGAACGACGGCAAAGCGCAGCCGGCCGAAGGGGACGCGGTTCGCCTCACCTGGCGGCCCGAAGACATGAGCGTTCGCGTGAGGGCCGGCGCATGAGCATGGCGGCCGAGGAGCGCAGCCTGCGCGCGCCGTGGGTGCTGACCGCACCCGCCTTGATGCTGTTCGTCGGCGTGCTGCTGATTCCGCTGGCGATGACGGTAATGCTGTCATTCCACGATTGGGGCCAGTACAAGGGCATCGAGCCGGTCTTCATCCTCAAGAACTGGCACGAGATCGCGACCGATCCCTATTACGCCGAGATGTTCTCGCGGACCTTTCGCATCGCGATTCTGACCACGCTGCTCACCGCGCTGCTCGGCGCGCCCGAAGCCTATATCCTCAACCGCATGAGCGGCCGCTGGAAGAGTTTTTTCCTACTGGTCATTCTCGGGCCGCTCTTGATCTCAGTGGTGGCGCGAACGCTGGGCTGGGCCCTGCTGTTCGGTGGCAACAACGGCCTCGTCAACAAGCTCCTGATCTCGCTCGGGCTGATCGGCTCCCCCATTCCCTTCATGTTCACCGAAACAGGCGTGGTGATCGCGCTCGCGCATGTGATGATGCCGTTCATGGTGCTGTCGGTATGGGCCGCCCTCCAGCGGCTCGATCCGCAGATCGAGAATGCTGCGATGTCGCTCGGCGCGGGCCCTGCGACCATCATCCGCCGCATCATCATGCCCCAGATCATGCCGGGCGTGCTGTCGGGCGCCATCATCGTGTTCTCGCTCTCGGCCAGCGCCTTCGCAACGCCTGCGATCATCGGCGGCCGCCGGCTCAAGGTCGCGGCAACGCTCGCCTATGACGAATTCCTCAACACGCTGAACTGGCCGCTGGGCGCTGCGGTCGCAACGCTGCTGCTGGCCGCATTGGTGCTGATCGTCGTCGGCAGCAACGCACTGATCGAACGCCGCTATGCGGAGGTGTTCCGATGAGCCGGAACGGTCCGCTCGCGCTGATCTTTCACACCATCTTCGTCATCGTCATGGTGGCGCCGATCCTGGTGGTCTGCCTCGTCGCCTTCACGCCTGAGGGATACCTGTCGCTGCCGACCAACGGCTTCTCGCTGCGCTGGTTCAGGACCATTGCGAACTATCCCGAATTCATTCACGCCTTCTGGGTCAGCCTCGGCCTTGGCGCGTTGTCCTCCCTCGTGGCGCTGCTGTTTGCGGTGCCGGCGGCGCTGGCGATCGCGCGCTATCGCTTCCGTGGTCGTGATGTGCTGGCGGCGCTGTTCCTGTCGCCGCTGATGATCCCACATGTGGTGCTCGGCATCGCCTTCCTGCGCTTCTTCACTTCGGCCGGTCTCGGCGGCAGCTTCGCGGCGCTGATCGTCGCGCATGTCATCATCGTGTTCCCGTTCGCGCTGCGGCTGACGCTGGCGGCGGCGACCGGCATGGACCGCACGGTCGAGATGGCGGCGGTCTCGCTCGGCGCCGGCGGCTGGACGCTGTTCCGCCGCGTGACCTTGCCGCTGATCCTGCCCGGCGTCATCAGCGGCTGGGCGCTCGCCTTCATCCAGTCCTTCGACGATCTCACCATGACCGTCTTCCTTGCGGCGCCCGGGACCGAGACGTTGCCGGTCCGCATGTTCCTTTACATCCAGGACAACATCGATCCGCTCGTGACGTCGGTCTCGGCCTGCGTGATCGCAATCACCATGGCCGCCCTCATTTTGCTCGACCGCTTCTACGGGCTCGACCGTGTGCTCGCTGGCAAGGGCGATACGGGACGATAGGAGAACTCATGTCAGGAGATTACGACGTCGCCGTCGTCGGCGGCGGACTGCTCGGCTCCGCCATTGCCTGGGGCCTCGGCCGGCTCGGCAAGAAGGTCGCCGTGCTCGACGAAGGCGACATCACCAAGCGCGCCTCGCGCGCGAACTTCGCATTGGTGTGGGTGCAGAGCAAAGGGCTCGGCATGCCGGCCTATACGCGGTGGACCGTGCAGGCCTCGCAGGCGTGGGGCCGGCTGGCCTCCGAGCTGAAGCAGCAGACCGGCCTCGACGTCGCCCTGCAGCAGAACGGCGGTTTTCATCTCACGCTCGGCGAGGACGAATTCGGCCAGCGCACCGAGCTCGTCAAGCGCATGCACAACCAGGTCGGCGCGGCCGACTACAAGATGGAGATGCTGCGGCCGTCCGAGGTGAAGGAGGCGCTGCCGCTGGTCGGCCCCGAGGTCTCCGGCGGCAGCTATTGTCCGCTCGACGGCCACGTCAATTCGCTGCGCACCTTCCGCGCCTTCCACACCGGCTTCATTGCGTTCGGCATCGACTATTTTCCGGAGCGTCCGGTCTCGGCGATCAGCAAGAGCGGGGGCGAATTTCGGCTGATCACGCCGCAGGGCGAGCTGCGCGCCGCCAAGATCGTGCTCGCCGCCGGCAACGCCAACCAGACGCTGGCGCCGATGGTCGGCCTCTTTGCGCCGATGGGCCCGACTCGCGGCCAGGTCGTCGTGACCGAGCGCACCATGCCGTTCCTGCCGCATCCGCTGACCACGATCCGCCAGACCGACGAGGGCACGGTGATGATCGGCGACAGCAAGGAGGACGAGCTCGATGATCGCACGCTGAAGCCGTCGATCAGCGGCGTCATGGCCGATCGCGCGCAGCGCATGTTTCCGCATCTGGCGCGGCTCAACGTGGTCAGGAGCTGGTCCGGAATCCGCGTCATGCCGCAGGACGGCTTTCCGATCTACGATCAGTCGGAGACGCATCCCGGTGCCTTCGTCGCCTGCTGCCATTCCGGCGTGACGCTCGCCTCCAACCACGCCTTCGAGATCGCGCGCATGGTGGCGCAGGGCGCGCTCGAGCCGGAGCTGGTCGGCGCGTTCTCGGCCAGCCGTTTTGGCGGCGCAGGTGCTGCGAACAGCAGCGGCTACTAGAGATTCTGAGAAGGAGCCAAGAGGCATCCCCATGTTCAAGCGATCCGAACAGGACAAGCGGCCACAGGTGCAGATCTTCGTCGATGGCGTCGCGGTCGCAGCGCGCCAGGGCGACACCGTCTCCGCCGCACTGCTGGCCTCCGGCGTTGACGCACGGCGTTCCACCGCGGTGAGCGGCGCGCCGCGTCTGCCTTATTGCATGATGGGCGTCTGCTTCGACTGCCTCGTCACCATCGACGGCGTCGGCAACCGGCAAGGGTGCCTCGTGCCCGTCGCCGAGGGCATGCAGATCGAAATCCAGAAGGGCAAGCGGGAGATCGGAAAATGAGCGTGGCTCCCAAGCGCGAAAACTATGACGTCGTGGTGATCGGCGCCGGGCCCGCGGGCCTTGCTGCTGCCGCAACATCCGCCGAGGCCGGCCTCTCGACGCTGCTGCTCGACGAGAACATCGGCCCCGGTGGCCAGGTGTTTCGCGCCATCGCCTCGACGCCGGTTACCGAGCGCAATCAGCTCGGCGCCGATTATTGGGTCGGGGCCGATCTCGTGCAGTCGCTGCGCGCGAGCAATGCGGAGGTCATCCACCGCGCCACCGTCTGGAGCCTCGACCGCAATCTCGATATCGCCGTCTCGATCGGCGGCGCCTCGGCCTTCGTCAAGGCGAAACGCGTGATTCTCGCGACCGGTGCGCTGGAGCGGCCGTTCCCAATTCCCGGCTGGACGCTCCCGGGCGTGATGACCGCGGGCGCGGCGCAGACCATGCTGAAGTCCTCGGCGCTGGTGCCCGACGGACGCACCGTGATCGCAGGGCAGGGGCCGCTGCTCTGGCTGCTCGCCGCGCAGATACTGCGGCTTGGCGGCCGCATCGATCGCATCCTCGACACCACCCAGCGCGGCAATTATTTCGCCGCGCTCCCGCACGCTTTCGCCTTCCTCACCTCGCCCTATTTCGCCAAGGGCCTGTCGATGATGCGCGAGGTGAGGGCGAAGGTGCAGGTCGTCTCCGGCGTCACCGAGCTTGCGGCTTCCGGTGATGGCCAGTTTGCCAGCGTGAGCTACGTCGCCGGCGGCAAGCGCGAGACCATCGCTGCGGACCTGTTGCTGCTGCATCAGGGCGTCGTGCCCAACGTCAATCTGGCGATGTCAGCCGGCATCGAGCATCGCTGGGATGATCTGCAATTGTGCTGGTCGCCAGTGCTCGACGCGAGCGGCAATTCGTCGGTCGCCGGCATCGCGATCGCCGGTGACGGGGCCGGCATCGGCGGCGCGAGTGCAGCCGTGGTGCGCGGTCGCATTGCCGCGCGCGCCGCCGTCGAAGCACTGGCGCCCGCTTCTGCCGCAAAACTTCCCGCAATGGCGACGCTCCGTTCCGACCTCGCCAAGGCTGAGCGTGGTCGCCTGTTCCTCGACACGCTGTTCCGCCCCGCGCCGCAGTTCCGGATTCCTTCAGGCGATACCATCGTCTGTCGTTGCGAAGAGGTCACGGCAAAGGACGTTCTCGATTCCGTCGCGATCGGCGCGACCGGGCCGAATCAGCTCAAGGCCTATCGCCGCACCGGCATGGGCCCGTGCCAGGGCCGGCTCTGCGGCCTCACCGTCACCGAGCTGATGGCGCGGGCGCGCGGCAAGACCCCGCAGGAGATCGGTTACTACCGGCTGCGCGCGCCGGTGAAGCCGATCACGCTGGCCGAACTCGCCGCCGTTCCCAAGAGCGAGGCCGACGTCAAGGCTGTGGTGCGCGGATGAGCACAAATGTGGATGCGATCGTCATTGGCGGCGGCATCCACGGGTGCTCGACCACGCTGCATCTGTGTCTCGCCGGCCTGAAGCCGGTGCTGATCGAGAAGGACTATGCCGGCCGTCACGCCTCGGGCGTCAATGCCGGCGGCGTCCGGCAGCTCGCGCGGCACATTCCCGAGATTCCGCTGTCGATCCGCTCGATGGACATCTGGGAGAAGATCACGGATCTCGTCGACGACGATTGCAGCTTCGAGAGCTACGGCCAGGTGCTGGTCGCCGAGAACGAGGAAGAACTCGCCCTCTGCCGCGCGCGCGTCGCCGAGCTCAATGCGCTGGGCTTCACCCACGAGGAGCTGATCGACGCCGCCGAACTGCGCCGGCTGGTGCCGGCGGTGGCCGAGACCTGTCCCGGCGGTGTGGTTTCTCGGCGTGACGGGGCGGCCAATCCGGCGCAGACGACGACGGCGTTCCGCCGCAAGGCCGAGCAATTGGGCGCAACTGTGCGCGAAGGCGTAGCTGCCGGCAGCATCCGGCACCGTGACGGCCTCTGGCACGTCGATGCCGGGTCGGAGAGCTTTGCCGCGCCGGTGCTGGTGAATGCTGCCGGCGCCTGGGCCGGCAGGATCGCGGCTCATCTCGGCGAGCCCGTCCCGGTCGAAACCGTGGCGCCGATGCTGATGATCACCTCGCGCGTGCCGCACTTCATCGACCCCGTCGTGATCCTTCGTGGTCGAAAGCTGTCCTTCAAGCAGTTCAAGAACGGCACCGTGCTGATCGGCGGCGGCCATCTGGCGACGCCCTATCAGGATCGCAACGAGACGGTGCTGGACTGGAAGAGCCTTGCGACCAGTGCGCAGACCGTGTTCGAGCTGTTTCCGGTGATGCGCAGCGCCAACATCGTCCGTGCCTGGGCCGGCATTGAAGCCAAGATGAAGGACGACATTCCCGTGTTCGGGCCGAGCTCGCGTCACAAGGGCCTCTATCACCAGTTCGGCTTCTCGCTGCACGGTTTCCAGCTCGGCCCTGGCGCCGGCGCCGTGATGGCGGAACTGATCGTCAACGGCGGCACCCAGACCCGTATCGGCGAACTCGGCATCGACCGCTTCCACCCTTCCACGCTCTAAACAAGAGGATATCATGAGCATCACCCGCAGCATCCGCACGCCCATCATGCACCGCGCCGTCGAAGCCAATGGCTTCGTCTTCCTCGGCGGCACGATCGCCGACGACACCTCGGTCTCGATGGGCGAGCAGACCCGCAACATCCTCGGCAAGATCGCCGGCTATCTGAAAGAGGCGGGAACCGACAAGAGCCGCGTGGTCAGCGCCTCGATCTTCGTCACCGATCTCTCCAAGAAGAAAGAGATGGACGCGGCCTGGACCGAATTCTTCGGCGACAACCTGCCGACCCGCGCCACCGTCGGCGTCGCCGATCTCGGCGGCGGTGCGCTAATTGAGGTGGTGGTGACCGCGCTCAAGGGCTGATGGTGCACGGCGAGGAAGGACGACAGCGCCCATCACGCCTGTTGTCTCCTCGTGCCGCGCCTTGATCTCGCCCTTTGATGGGACTAGTTAGAGAGTTCCTCAATCAGGATCTTCGCAGCCATGGATTTCTCCCCGACCGCAACGCCCATCCGCCTTGCTCACGGGGAATTCCATGCCTGCTTCAATCGTCCTGTCGAACCTGTCGCTGTCCACGCCTGACGGGCGCTCTCTCTTCTCAAACCTCGATCTGACATTCGGCGCCGAGCGAACTGGTCTCGTCGGCCGTAACGGCGTTGGCAAGACGACGCTGCTTGCGTCGATGCTCGGCGAACATGTTCCTCAGTCAGGACGCGTTCTGATCAACGGCACTATCGGCTTGTTGCGCCAGGACGTGCAGGTTCTTGCCGGCGCGACCGTGGCGGATCTGTTCGGCGTGCGGCCGGCGCTCGAGTTGATGCGCCGTGCCGAGCGGGGCGACGCCTCCGCCGACGAGGTCGCTGCGGTCGACTGGACGCTCGAGACGCGGCTTGAGGCCGCGTTGGCGCGCCTCGGGTTCGATCCGTCTGCCGATACGGCGCTGTCGTGCCTGTCCGGTGGCCAGATCACGCGGGTTCGTCTCGCCGCGCTGGTGTTCGCTGCGCCTGACTTCCTGCTGCTGGACGAGCCCACCAACAATCTCGACCAGGACGGACGCAAGGCCGTCACCGATCTGCTGGCTGCCTGGCGCGGCGGCGCGATTATCGTCAGCCACGACCGGACACTGCTCGACACCATGGATGCGATCGTCGAACTGACGTCGCTCGGCGCGACGCGATATGGTGGCAATTGGAGCAGCTTTCGAACGCAGAAGGCCATCGAGCTCGCGGCTGTGAGGCACGATCTCGCGCTTGCCGAGAACCGGCTGTCCGAGATCGACGGGAGGGCGCGGGAGGCCGCGGAGAAGAAAGCGCGCAAGGACAGCGGCGGCAGAAAGAAGCGCGCCAAGGGCGACATGCCGCGCATCCTGGCCGGCGCCCGCAAGGATCGCAGCGAGGACACGGGCGGCAAGAATGCGCAAATCGCCGAGCGGCAGCGCGCGGAAGCGCTTCAAGCCATCGACACGGCGCGCCGGCGCGTCGAGGTTCTTCAGCCGCTCTCGGTCAAATTGACCGCAACCGACCTGCCGGCGGGGAGGGAGGTGCTTTGGCTTGACGGTGTCAGCGCTGGCTTTTGGCCGGAGCAGCCAGTCGTGCGCGACCTCTCATTTGCGGTGGTCGGGCCGGAGCGCGTCGCGCTGGTCGGGCCCAATGGCTCCGGCAAGACGACGCTGCTGAAGCTCATCGCGGGCGAGCTGCGTCCGCTTGCGGGTATCGTGCGGCTCAGGCCGGATTTCGCGTTGTTCGACCAGAAGGTCAGCCTGCTCGACCCGGCGCGCTCCATCCTGGACAATTTTCGGCGTCTCAATCCGAAGGCCGGTGCGAACGAGTGCCATGCCGCGCTGGCCCGGTTCATGTTTCGCGCCGATGCCGCCTTGCAAATCGCCGGGAGCCTGAGCGGCGGGCAAATCTTCCGCGCGGGCCTCGCTTGCGTGCTGGGCGGGCAGCCGCCGCCGTCGCTGCTGATCCTGGACGAGCCGACCAATCATCTCGACTTCGAGTCCATCGAAGCCGTCGAGGCCGGCTTGCGGGCCTATGACGGCGCACTGCTGGTCGTCAGCCATGACGAGGCGTTCCTGCAGGCGATCGGGATCACGCGGCGGATCGAAATTGCCGCCAATTTGCCACGCATCGATGGCGGGATCGTCTGATCCCGCTTGGCGCTCTGGATCTGGCTGTGATTTTCAAAAGCCCGACGCCCTGCCCCCAGCGCGTCGGGCGGAAAAAAATGAGTATAAATCCGTGATCCCAACGCCATTGTTGTGACGCGGGCCGCATCGATTTTCTACTCCGGGAAACTACCGCATCGGAACCAGGCTTCGTCTGCCCACCGATTGCGCGGCCTAGGATGCCGCGCCTCCACCCGGCTCCAGCGCCTCGCCGATCTCCAGCGGATGCGCCATGGTCTCGTGCAGCGCGTCGCGGTCGAGCTCGCCTTCGGAGATGCTGATGACCACGCAGGCAACGCCATTGCCGATCAGGTTGGTGAGCGCGCGGCATTCACTCATGAACTTGTCGATGCCGACCAGGATCGCGATCGACTGGATCGGGATATCAGGCACGATCGACAGCGTCGCAGCGAGCGTGATGAAGCCGGCGCCGGTCACGCCCGAGGCCCCCTTGGAGGTGATCATGGCGATGCCCAAAATGCCGAGCTCCTGCCAGATGGTCAGATGGGTGTTGGTCGCCTGCGCCAGGAACAGCGTCGCCAGCGTCATGTAGATGTTGGTCCCGTCGAGGTTGAAGCTGTAGCCGGTCGGGATGACGAGGCCGACCACGGAGCGTGAGGCGCCGAGATGCTCCATCTTCTGGATCATCTGCGGCAGCACGGTCTCGGAGGACGAGGTGCCGAGCACGATCAAGAGCTCGTCCTTGATATAGGCGATGAAGCGCAGGATCGAGAAGCCGGCGAGCCGGGCAATCGAACCCAGCACGATCAGCACGAACAGGATACTGGTCAGATAGAACGTGCCGATCAGCGCGGCGAGATTGAGCAGCGAGCCGAGGCCGTAGGCGCCGACGGTGAACGCCATGGCGCCGAAGGCGCCGATCGGCGCGACGCGCACGATGATGCGGATGATGCCGAAGAACATCTTCGCCGCCTTGTCGATCGCGTCCGCGATGGGCTCGCCGGCCTTGCCGAGAAAGGCGATGGCGAAGCCGGAGAGGATCGAGATCAGCAGCACCTGCAAGAGGTCGCCGCGCGCGATCGCCCCGAGATAGCTGTCGGGAATGATCGCCATCAGATGGGCGACGATGCCCTCTTCGTGGGCCTTGGTGACGTAGGTCGCCACCGATTTCGGGTCGATCGTGGCCGGATCGATGTTGAAGCCGCGCCCGGGCTGGAGAATCTCGCCGACCAGAAGGCCGACCGCGAGGGCTACGGTCGAGACCGTCTCGAAATAGATCAGCGACTTCAGCCCGACCCGGCCGACCCGCTTCAGATCGCCCATCGAGGAGATGCCGTGCACCACGGTGCAGAAGATCACGGGCGCGATCATCATCTTGATCAGCGCGATGAAGCCGTCGCCGAGCGGCTTCAAGGCCTTGCCGAGATCGGGATAGAGATAGCCGATGAGCACGCCGAGTGCGATCGCGATCAGCACCTGGACGTAGAGGATCTTGTACCAGGGCTGGTGCCGGCGCTGGATGGCTGACGGGATCGCAATCTGTGTCATAATGTAGGCTCGGGAACGGATTGATCGTGGATGATTTGCATCATGTGATGGGCGCCGCAGAAGCGACAATCACATTTTTGTCTGTTGGCACGACCATCGGTCGTTGCGTCGAACTTGGGTGGAAACATGACGATCGCAACAGGCTCGGACGAGCAGAGTTATTTTCCACGTTGGAAGCTCAAGACCTCGGGCGTGATCATGCCGGAGGAGCGGCTGTCCTGGGGCCAGACCATCGTCTCGGGTCTTCAACATTGCGTCGCGATGTCCGGTGCGACGATCATCGCGCCGCTGTTGATGGGGTTCGATCCCAACGTTGCAGTTCTGTTCTCCGGCGTCGGCACGCTGATCTTCTTCGTCATCGTCGCCGGGCGCGTGCCGAGCTATCTCGGCTCGAGCTTCGCCTTCATCGCCGTCGTCATCGCCGCCACCGGCTATGCCGGGCAGGGGCCGAACCCGAACCTGTCGGTTGCGCTCGGCGGCATCGTCGGCGCCGGAGTGCTGTATGGCCTGATTTCGTTGGTCGTGATGTGGTCCGGTGTCGGCTGGATCGAGCGGCTGCTGCCGCCGGCCGTTACCGGCGCTGTCGTCGCCGCGATCGGTCTCAATCTCGCGTCGGTGGCGGTCAAGGCGGTGAGCGCCAATGCCTTCGACACCTGGATCGGGCTCGCCACCGTGCTGATCATCGGCGTGGTGGCCGTTGCAGCGCCAGGCCTGTGGCGCCGCCTGCCGATCATCCTCGGCGCTGTCGGCGGCTATCTCTTGTACCTGCTTTTTGCGAACGGCCTCGGTTTCAGCAAGCCGATCGATTTCACGCAATTGTCGGCCGCGCCGTGGCTCGGGCTGCCGAACTTCACTGCGCCGAGCTTCCATGCCGATGCGATCTTCCTCATCGCGCCGGTTGCGGTCATTCTCGTTGCCGAGAATCTCGGGCACATCAAGGCCGTGGGCGCCATGACGGGCCGAAGCCTCGATGCCTATCTCGGCCGCGCCCTATTCGCCGACAGCTTAGCTACCATCGTGGCAGCGTGCGGCGGTGGTACCGGCGTCACCACCTATGCCGAGAACATCGGCGTGATGGCGGCGACCAAGGTCTATTCGACCCTGCTGTTTGCGTTCGCAGCCTTGGTGTCGATCCTGCTCGGCTTCTCGCCGAAATTCGGCGCGCTCATCTTGTCCATCCCGGGTCCCGTCATCGGGGGGCTTTCGATCGTGCTGTTCGGGCTGATCGCGGCGATGGCCGGACGAATCTGGGTCGAGAACAAGGTCGACTTCGCTAATCCTGCGAACCTCATCACGGTCGCGGTGGCGCTGATCGCAGGGGCCGGCGATCTCACGCTCAAATTCGGTGCATTCACGATCGGCGGCATCGGCACCGCGACCTTCGGCGCGATCATCCTCTATCAGATCTTGACCTCGCCGCGCGCGCAGCGAGCTGACTAGATCCCGGCATCTGCGAGGGATGGAACAAAACGCCGGTTCCATCCATGATGATGCATCCCGGAGAAAACACATGCCGCAAACCGAACGCTCGACCCCGTTTCCCTCGCGCCTCGTCGGCCAGTACGCGCTGGTGACCGGCGCCTCACAAGGCATCGGCCGTGCCGTCGCCATCCGGCTCGCCCAGGAAGGCGCGACCGTCGCCATCAATTATTTCGGCAGTCCCGAGGGGGCGGACGAGACGCTCGCGCTCGCACGAACCGCATCGAGCGATCGCGGCCACGGCAGGCTCGACCATATCGTCGTCAAGGCCGATATCGGGAATGAGCAGGACATCGCCGCGATGTTCGAGACGGTCCTGGCGCGTTTCAAGCGCCTCGACTGTCTCGTCAACAATGCCGGCTTCCAGCGGGAATCGCCGAGCGAGGCGCTCGACGTCGAAACCTATCGCCGCATCATCGACGTCAACCTGAACGGCGCCGTGCTGTGTGCGCAGAAGGCGCTGGCGCATTTCGTCGCGCGCGGGGCAGGCGGCAGCATCATCAACTGCTCCAGCGTCCACCAGATCATCCCCAAACCCGGCTATCTCGCTTACTCGATCAGCAAGGGCGGCATGGCCAATCTGACGCGCACGCTGGCGCTGGAATTCGCCGGCCAGCGCATCCGCGTCAATGCGGTTGGTCCCGGCGCGATCGACACGCCGATCAATGCGGCCTGGACCGGCGATCCGGAGAAGCGCGGCGTCGTCACCTCCCACATTCCGATGGGGCGCGTCGGCACGCCGGAAGAGATCGCCGCGGTGTTCGCCTTCCTCGCCTCGGACGACGCCAGCTACATCACCGGGCAGACTATCTATGCCTGCGGGGGCCTGACGCTGTTTCCAGAGTTTCGGGAGAACTGGGCAAGCTGAAAACCGGCTTGGGGTTGCGCGCGCCTCGCGTGGGATAGAGGGGCGCGACCGGTTGGGGATCTGCGGCGCCGTGTGCTATCGACCGTGGATGGCGCTGCCGCTATTGGCGGGCGCCGACACGTGAAGGGCCCGTGACCACAACCATCAACATCAATGCCTATAGTGACGCGCTGGTGGTGCTCGGGACTGCCGGCGTGGTGGTGCCAATGGTCCGGCATTGGGGCATCAATCCCGTGCTGGGCTATCTCGGGGCCGGCGCCATTCTCGGTCCGCTCGGGCTCGGCTCGCTCGTCAAGGACGTCCCGGTCCTGTACTGGTTCACCGTGACGGACGCCCAGAACGTCGAGGGTATCGCCAATCTCGGCATCGTGTTCCTGCTATTCCTGATCGGGCTCGAGCTGTCTTTCAGACGGCTCATGACGATGCGGCGTCTGGTGTTCGGGCTCGGCGGCCTGCAAGTCCTCGCGACGTCGGCCATGATTTTCGGCGTGGCGCTTCTCTTCGGGCAGAGCTCCGATACGGCCGTGATCCTCGGCGCGAGCCTTGCGCTGTCCTCGACGGCGATCGTGCTCGAGCTCCTGTCCGCCGAGAAGCGGCTTTCCACCTCGGCCGGGCGCGCCAGCTTCTCGGTGCTGCTGGCTCAAGACCTCGCAGTCGTCCCCATTCTGGTTTTCGTCTCGGTGCTCGGCGCGGGAAGCGGTGGCTCGGTCGTGGCGCACATCTCCAGTGCGGTCCTGAAGGCTGTGCTGGCGGTAGCCTTCCTCACTCTGGTCGGACGGCTGCTGATGCGTCCGCTCTTCCAGATGGTCGCAGGCACCCATTCGACGGAGTTGTTCGTTGCCGCGACCTTGTTCGTCATCGTCGGCGCAGGCCTTGCCGCCCACCAGGCTGGCCTGTCGATGGCGCTCGGAGCCTTCGTTGCAGGACTGATGCTGGCGGAAACCGAATATGGCAAGGCCATCGAGGCCACCGTCGAGCCGTTCAAGGGCCTGCTGCTGGGCATCTTCTTCTTCACAGTCGGGATGGCGATCGACGTCCGTGTGTTCCTGCGCGAGCCCGGCTGGCTGCTGGCCGCCGTCGTCGGCATTCTCGTCGGCAAGGCGATCGTGCTCATCATCCTGGGACGCCTCTTCAGGCTGTCATGGCCGGCGGCGATCGAGATCGGCTTCCTGCTGGGCCCCGTCGGCGAATTCGCCTTCGTCAGCATCGGAATGGCGGCGGCCGGAGGCATGATCGAGCCCCCCGTGTCGAGCTTTGCCGTCGCCGTCACCGCCGTGACGATGGCCCTGACGCCGCTTCTGGGCATGCTCGGGCGACGATTGGCCGCGAAGCTGAGCAGCGAACGCACGCCCGATCCCGAGCTCGCGGTCCGGCCGCCCGGCGACCGGGCGCAAGCCATCGTGGTCGGCTATGGCCGTGTTGGAAAGGTGGTCTGCTCCCTGCTGACCAGCCATGGCCTGAACTACATCGCGGTCGATCACGCGGCCGTCGACGTGGCGCGTGATCGCCGCGACGGTCACAAGGTCTATTTTGGCGATGCGACAGAGCCGGGTTTCCTCGAAGCCTGCGGCTTGATGCAGACGACCGGCGTGATCATCACCATCCAGTCGCGGCCGGCGATCGATGCCGTCGTCGAGCGGATCCGGGCGGTGCGGCCGGACGTGCTGATCGTCTCGCGTGCGCGGGACGCCGATCATGCCCGGCACCTCTACGCGATCGGCGCAACCGATGCGGTGCCGGAAACCATCGAGGCGAGCCTGCAGCTCTCCGAAGCCGCACTGGTCGGCCTCGGCGTTGCAGTCGGGCATGCGATCGCCTCGGTGCACGAGAAGCGGGACGAGTTCAGGCTGACGCTGCAGCAGGCCGCGCGGATCGCGGGACAAGAGAAAGCTCGTCCGCTCGATCTCACGGGACGGCGGTCGCCGCGATAGCGGCTATGCGGCCGCCATGCGCCGGGATTGTCGTCATCTGGCAAAACGGGCCGGCGCGAACTACATCATGCGCCATGACGAATGCCCCTCCGGCAAAACCTCCGCTCCAGGATTTCATCGGCCGGCACGAACGCCTGTTCGTGCTGACGGGCGCCGGCTGCAGCACCAATTCCGGGATTCCCGACTATCGCGACAGCCAGGGCAATTGGAAGCGGACCCAGCCCGTCAACTTCCAGGCCTTCATGTCGGACGAGCAGACCCGCCGGCGCTATTGGGCGCGCAGCCTGATCGGCTGGCGGCGGTTCGGCCGGGCGAGGCCCAACGATGCGCATCGCGCGCTGGCCCGGCTCGAGGCGAACGGCCGGTGCGGGATGCTGCTGACCCAGAACGTTGACCGGCTGCATCAGTCGGCCGGCCATCGGCAGGTGATCGACCTGCACGGCCGGCTCGATCTGGTCCGCTGCATGGGCTGCGGGGCGAAGACGTCGCGCGAGGAGTTTCAGCACGCGCTCGGCCGCGCCAATGCGGCATGGCTGACGCTCGATGCCGCCGATGCACCCGACGGCGACGCCGATCTGGAGCACGAGGATTTTTCCTCCTTCGAGGTGCCACCTTGCCAAGCCTGCGGCGGCATCCTCAAGCCCGACGTGGTGTTCTTCGGTGAGAACGTGCCGCGCGAGGTGGTGGCCACGGCGCAGGATCATCTGGCAGAAGCCGATGCCATGCTGATCGTCGGCTCGTCACTGATGGTCTATTCCGGCTTCCGCTTTGTCCAAGCCGCCGCGCGGCGCAATATCCCCATCGCCGCGGTCAATCTCGGCCGCACGCGCGCCGACGATCTCCTGACGCTGAAGGTTGAGGAGCGCTGTGAAGCGGCGCTTGCATTCCTGCTCTGATCGCTCAGGCGCGAACACGCCTTGCCTATTGCATGGGTGCCGCGCAAAATAGCCGGGCACAGCGTTGCAGGCATGCCTCATGGCACGGGAATTGCTGTGCTTTTGGACCCGAACTTGACGATCAGCACGGAGAAATTGGAATGCTCGAGGGAGCCGAGGTGCGGCTTGCCGTTGATATCGGTGGCACGTTCACCGACATCGTGCTGGACGTGGGACAAGACCGCAAAACCCGCAAGGTGCTGACGACGCCGCAGCGGCCCGAGCAGGCGGTGCTGGACGGCATGCGGCTCATTCTTGCCGATGCGCGCGCGCATATCAGCGATATCGACGTCTTCATCCACGGCACGACGCTTGCGACCAACGCTATCATCGAGCGGCGCGGCGCCAAGACGGCGCTGATCGCAACCGAAGGCTTTCGCGACGTGCTCGATATCGGCACCGAGAGCCGCTACGACCAGTACGATCTCAGCATCGACAAGCCGAAGCCGCTGGCGCCGCGCGGCCTCCGCTTCACCGTGCCCGAGCGCATCGACGCCCACGGCGCCGTCCGCCTCCCGCTCGACGAGACGGCCGTGCGCGCGCTCGCGCCGAAATTGCGTGAACTCGGCGTCGAAAGCGTCGCGGTCGCCTTCCTGCACTCCTACGCCAATCCCGAGCACGAACGACGCGCAGCGGCGATCATGGCCGAGGAGATGCCCGGCATCTCCGTGACGGTGTCTTCCGCCGTCTGTCCCGAAATTCGCGAGTATGAGCGCACATCGACTGCGGTCGCGAACGCCTATGTGCAACCCCTGATCGACGGTTATCTCGCCCGCATGGCCGACGCCCTGCAGGTCGAGCAGTTCCGCGGCGCGATCTACCTCGTCACCTCAGGCGGCGGCGTCACCTCGATCGAGACCGCGCGGCGCTTTCCGGTGCGTCTCGTCGAATCCGGGCCGGCCGGCGGCGCGATCTTCGCGGCGCAGATCGCGGCGCGACTCGGGGAGAGCAAGGTGCTGTCCTTCGACATGGGCGGCACCACCGCGAAAATCTGCCTGATCGAGAAATACCAGCCCGAGACCTCGCGCGTGTTCGAGGTCGATCGCGCCGCGCGCTTCCTCAAGGGCTCCGGCCTGCCGGTGCGCATCCCCGTGATCGAGATGGTCGAGATCGGCGCCGGCGGCGGTTCGATCGCCCATGTCGACGCGATGAAGCGCGTCACCGTCGGCCCGGAGAGCGCCTCGTCGGAGCCGGGACCGGCCTGCTATGGCCGCGGCGGTCAGCGCCCCGCGGTGACGGATGCCGACGTTGCGCTCGGAATGATCGATCCTGACGCCTTTGCGGCCGGCACGATCAAGCTCGATCCGGAGCTGTCGAAACAGGCGCTGCTGCGCGATGTCGGTGCGCCGCTCGGCCTGTCGGCGGAAACAGCGGCTTATGCCGTGCACGAGGTGGTCTGCGAGAACATGGCGAGCGCCGCGCGCGTGCACGCTGTCGAGCGCGGCGCGGTGGTCGGCCAGCACACGCTGATCGCCTTCGGCGGCGCCGCGCCGCTGCATGCGGCGCGCGTTGCCGAGAAGATCGGCGTCTCCCGCGTGATCGTGCCCTCGAACGCCGGCGTCGGCTCGGCGGTCGGATTTCTGGCGGCTCCCATCGCGTATGAATTGGTGCGCAGCCGTCACGTCCGGCTCGATGATTTCGATACCGAGGCGGTCTCTGACTTGCTTCAGGACATGGTGACCGAAGCGCGCGCGCTGGTCGAGCCGGGCGCGGCCGGCGCGCCGGTGCGCGAGCGCCGCGCGGCTTTCATGCGCTATGTCGGCCAGGGCCACGAGATCACCGTCGAGCTGCCGAACCGTCCGCTGACGACGGCCGATCTCGCCGGTCTGCGGCAAAAGTTCGAGGCCGACTATTCGGCGATGTTCGAGCGACCGATCCCGGGCGCGGCGATCGAGGTGTTGAGCTGGTCGGTGCTCGCGACCACCGAGGCGCGCAATCCGCCCGCCGTCGCTTCCGTGGCGCGCCAGCCCGCGGCCAAGGCGTCCGGCAGCCGAAAATTCTTCGACGGCCGGGCCGGCGAAGTGATCGAGATCCCGCTCTATCGGCGCGAGGACATGGCGCCAGGGGCGACCATCGCAGGCCCCGCCGTGATCGCGGAAGACGAAACCTCGACCTTCGTCTCCACCAGTTTCGACGCCCATATCGACGGTGCCGGCAGCATCGTCATGGAACGAAAGGCGGCCTGATCATGAGCAAGGCAAATGGCGCGAGCCTGATCGACCTTCAGATCATGTGGCACCGGCTGATCGCCGTGGTCGAGGAGCAGGCGCAGGTGCTCTTGCGCACCGCCTTCAGCCCGATCGTGCGCGAATGCGGCGACCTCTCGGCCGGCGTGTTCGACCTCAGGGGGCGGATGCTGGCGCAGGCAGTGACCGGCACACCCGGCCACGTCAACTCGATGGCGGAATCGGTCAAGCACTTCATCGCTCACTTCCCGATCGAGACGATGAAGCAGGGCGATGCCTACATCACCAACGATCCCTGGATGGGGACCGGTCATCTCAACGATTTCGTCGTCACCACGCCCTGCTTCAAGGACGGCAAGGTCGTCGCACTGTTCTCCTGCACCAGCCATCTCATGGACATCGGCGGCATCGGCTTCGGGCCCGACGCCACCGACGTGTTCATGGAGGGGCTCTACATCCCCATGCTGAAGCTGATCGACCAGGGCGTCGTCAACGAGACGCTGATGGCGATGATCCGCACCAACACGCGGCTGCCGATCGACACCGAGGGCGATACCTATTCGCTCGCCGGCTGCAACGACGTCGGCTGCGAGCGCCTGGTCGAGATGATGAGTGAGTTCGGCATCGACACGCTCGACGAGCTCGGCGACTACATCTGCGACCGCTCGCGCGAGGCCGTGCTCGCGGAGATCGCAAAGCTGCCGAAGGGCAGCTGGCGCAACACCATGGTGGTCGATGGTTATGATGCGCCGGTGACGCTGGCGGCGACGCTGACCATCTCGGATACCGGCATCCACGTCGATTTCGACGGCACCTCCGCCGCGTCAAAATTCGGCATCAACGTGCCGCTGTCCTACACCACCGCCTACACCGTGTTCGGCCTCGGCTGCGTCGTCGCCTCGCAGATCCCGAACAATGCCGGCTCGCTCTCGCCGCTGACGGTGTCGGCGCCGGCTGGTGCCATCCTCAATGCGCCAAAGCCGGCGCCCGTGGCGTCGCGCCACGTCATCGGCCAGATGCTGCCGGACGTCGTGTTCGGCTGCCTGCGCCAGATCATTCCCGAGCGCGTGCCTGCGGAAGGCACCTCCTGCCTGTGGAATCTCAACGTGCGCGGCCAGACCCGCTCCGGCGCCGGCGGCAATTACGGGTTCTCGATGGCAGTCACCTCCAACGGCGGCACCGGTGCGCGCTTCGGCAAGGACGGGCTGTCGGCGACCGCTTACCCAAGCGGCGTGCGCGGCACGCCGGTCGAGATCGCGGAGACGCAGACGCCGCTGATCTTCTGGCGCAAGGAGCTGCGTCCGGATTCCGGCGGGGCAGGGCGCACCCGCGGCGGCCTCGGCCAGATCATCGAAGTCGGCAGCGGGGTCGATGCGCCGTTCGACATCCTCGCCGCGTTCGACCGCATCGACCACCCGCCGCGCGGGCGGGACGGCGGCCAGAACGGCGAGGCCGGCTATGTCGGTTTGAAGTCCGGCAAGAAGCTGCGCGGCAAGGGCTTTCAGCAGGTGCCGCCGGACGACCGGCTGGTCGTGCTGACGCCCGGCGGTGCCGGCATCGGCGATCCCAGGGAGCGCGATCGCGCGGCCGTCAACGACGACGTCGCAAGCGGTCTCGTGTCTTCGGAGAACGCAGTCAAGGTCTATGGGTACGCGCGTTGATGCATCAACACGCTCGGTAAACGGAGGGGAGCAATGATTACGCGACGGAACTTCACTGTGGGCGCAGCGACGCTGCTCGCCGCCGGCCACATCTCGACTCGCGCACGGGCGGCAACGAGCTGGGATATGTCGACGGTCTGGCCCGACGGCAATTTCCACACCCAGAACGCGATGTCCTTCGCGGAGGAAGTGAAGAAGCAAAGCAATGGTGCGGTCGCCATCACCGTGAAGGCCGGCGGCCAGCTCGGCTTCAAGGGGCCCGAGCACCTGCGGGCCGTGCGCGACGGCCTGGTGCCGCTCGCCGACGTCCTCAACATCCAGCAGGTCGGCGACGAGCCCTTCATGGGCGTCGAGAGCATCCCCTTCCTCTGCGGCTCCGTGGACGAGCTCAAGGTGCTGCACAAATATGTGCGGCCCGAATACGAGAAGATCGCCGCGCGTAACAATCAGAAGATCCTCTACATCGTGCCGTGGCCGACGCAATATCTGCATCTGAAGGCGAAGGTCGCCGACGTCGAGGGCCTCAAGAACATCAAGATCCGCGTGCCCGACAAGAACGCGGTCGAGATGCTCAATGCCATCGGTATGGCGGCGGTGATGATCCCCTGGGGCGAAACGATCCCCGCACTCGCCTCCGGCGCGGTGGCCGGGGTCTCCACCTCGTCGGTGTCCGGCGTCGACGGCAAGTTCTGGGAGTTCCTGAAATACGTCTACCCGACCAACCATGTCTGGTCGTCGCAGATGCTCACCGTCAATCTCGATGCCTGGAAGGCGCTCGGCGCCGATCAACAGAAGCTGGTCGCTGACATCGCGGCGAAGATGGAGCCCGGCTTCTGGGCCAATTCGCTCAAGGCCGATGTCGACAGCCTCAACCGCCTTAAGGAAGGCGGCATGGAGGTGGTGCCGGTCTCGGACGCCATGATGAAGGACATCCGGGCCAAGACCGCGCCGCAGTTGGATGCCTTCCTCAAGCGCGTGCCGGCGGCCGACCAGCCGGTGCGGGCCTATCTCGCCGAAATTAAGCGCGGCTGAGGACGAGGCGTGGTGAGCCTTTCGCCTGAAGCATCGCAAAGCCTCAACGCGGCGGCGCCTGCGCCGCTGCGCATCGTCCTCGACGGCATCGATCGCCTCGGCCGGCTCGACGGCTGGATCGGCGGCTTCTGTCTCCTGATGCTGACGCTGTTGATGCTGTGCGAGGTCGCAACCCGCTTCCTCTCGAACTTCCTGCCGTTCTTCCCGCCGACCATCTCGATCGCGTGGGAATATTCCTCCTATCTGATGGCGGCGGCCTTCACTTTCGGTGCCGCCATGACGCTGCGCGTCGGCGGCCACATCCGCGTCGTGCTGCTCCTGAAGAACGCACCCGTGCCGGTGCAGCGCGCGCTCGAGATCCTCTCGGCGGCGGCCGGCTTCGCCTTCATGGCGTTCCTGACCATGGCCATGGCGAAATTCGCCTGGAGCGCCTTCGTGCGCGGCCAGGTCTCGACCTCGAGCGACACGCCGCTGTGGTTTCCGCAAGCGATCGTCACCTTCGGCATGTTGCTGCTGACGCTGCAGTTCCTCGCGCGTGCGATCCAGGCCGCGCTCGGCCTGCCGCTGGAGGACCATCGCATGAAGGCCTCGCCCGTCGAATGACCGCCTTGCCCGCATCCGGATCCAAGATCGCATGACCATCGAAGTCGTCGCCCTGTTCGCGATCCTGTTTGTGCTGCTAGCTTGCGGCGTCTGGATCGGCCTCACGCTTGCGCTGACCGCGACGCTGCTGCTCGCGATGTTCCGTTCGGTCCCGCTCGACAAGCTGCTGCCGCAATACGCCTGGAACATCCTGACCACGCAGGAGCTGCTGGCGCTGCCGTTGTTCATCCTGATGGGCGAGTTGCTATTCCGCACCCGTCTGTCACGCTCCCTGTTTCAGGGATTGGCGCCCTGGGCCGGGCTGCTGCCCGGGCGCCTGCTGCATGTGAACGTGATCGGCTGCACCATCTTCGCGGCGATCTCGGGCTCGTCGGCCGCGACGACGCAGGTGATCGGCCGCATGTCGCTCAGCGAGCTCACGCGCCGAGGTTATTCCCGTGACATCGCGATCGGCTCGCTCGCCGGCGCCGGCACGCTGGGCTTCCTGATCCCGCCCTCCAACATCATGATCATCTACGGCGTGCTCGGCGACGTCTCGATCCTGAAGCTGTTCACCGCCGGCGTGCTGCCGGGCTTCCTGCTGGCCGCGACGTTCATGGCCTGGGTGATGCTGCACACCACCCTCAAACCCGCGATGGTGCCCGAGACCGAAGCCAAGCTCTCGCAGGTGCCGTGGAGCGAGCGCTTTACAGCACTGAAGGATCTCGCGCCGGCGCTGTTTCTGATCGCATGCGTGCTCGGCTCGATGTATGGCGGGCTCGCAACGCCCTCGGAAGCTGCCGCGGTCGGCGTGCTCGGCGCGGCCCTGGTTGCCTGGGCGCAAGGCGCAATGTCGCAGCAGGTGATCCGCGACGTCTTGATCGGCTCGGTCGTCACTTGCTCGATGATCGCGCTGATCGTGCTGGGGGCTTCGATCCTCGGCAATGCCGCGGCCTTCCTCGGCATCCCGCAGGCGGTGGCCGCGTTCGTCAAGGGCCTCGGCCTGTCGCCGTTCATGCTGATCGTGGCGCTGATCGTCTTCTATCTCGTGCTCGGCTGTTTCCTCGACGGCTTCTCGATGATCGTGATGACGCTGCCGATCGTGCTGCCGATCGTGAAGGGTGCCGGCTTCGACGAGGTCTGGTTCGGCGTCTTCCTTGTGCTCGCCGTGGAGATGGCGCAGATCACGCCGCCCGTCGGCTTCAACCTGTTCGTGATCCAGGGGCTGACCGACGACGGTCTCGGCTATATCGCCCGCGTCACGATGCCGTACCTCATGATCATGATCGGATTCGTGCTGCTGCTGACGCTGTGGCCGGGCATCGTCACGATTCTGCCGAAGGTGCTTTACGGATAAGACGACTTGTTCCGGGATCGGCGGAGCGAAAGCAAAAACGGTCAGCGTCGTTGCCGTTTCAAGTCGCGCTGCATCGAATTGACTTCGGCGCGCATTCCATATTTGCACGCCCTGTGATCCGTCGTACAGTGTAACGGCAAGCAGAAGTACAACAGCAACCACTCCAGTGAACGTGGCTCCTCGGCGCGATGCGCCGAGAGAGGGGACGTCTGTTGACGATTCGGTCCGATGGAGGACGATCGACGCACACTGAACTGCAAATACCCCTCGCAAGCCGCATTCACGAGACGCAATCAACAAACACAAGAGCGGGAGGAAGTGCAAATGAGGAAACAGTGGCTCAGCTCGGCCTTGGCTGTCGTTGTCGTTGCGACACTTGCAGCGACGGCGGCATTGGCTCAGTCCGTGGATACGGCCCGGATCGAGGCCGCCGGCCAGAACGATTGGCTCACCTATCACGGTTCGTACAAATCCCATCACTACAGCCCGCTTACACAGATCAATACGAGCAATGTCGGCAATCTGGGCGTGGCATGGATGCACATTCCCGGGCGATCGACGCGCGGCCTGCAGTCGATGCCGCTCGTCGCCGACGGCGTGCTGTACTATTCGGGCTCTTACAGCCGGGTCTTCGCGCTGAACGGCGCCAGCGGCGAGGTGATCTGGTCGTTCTTTCCGGAGCTGGATGAAGCGCTGATCAGCCGCCAGACCCACTCGCCCTATAACCGCGGCGTCGCTCTCGGCGAAGGCAAGGTCTTCGTCGGCACCATGGACGGTCGTGTCTTCGGGCTGGACGCCAAGACCGGAAAGGTTCTCTGGGAGACCAGGCTGATCGACTCGCAGAAGCTGACGGTCGGCTTCACCGGCGCGCCGCTCTACGCCAAGGGCAGCGTGATCATCGGCGCGCAAGGCGGCGAATGGCCGGGCCGCGGCCCGATCTTCGCGCTCGATGCCGCAACCGGAAAGAAGAAGTGGGAGTTCCTCACGGTCGCAGGCACCGAAGAGGCGATGAAGACCTGGGGCAACGAGTCCTGGCGCACCGGCGGTGGTGGCGGCTGGATGCCGGGCACCTACGATTCCGAGACCAACACTGTCCTGTGGGGCACTGCGAATCCGGCGCCGCTCTACGATTGGTCGGGTCCGGACTACAAGACCCAGGGGGCGCGTCCCGGCGATAACCTCTATACGAGCTCGGTGATCGGGCTCGACATCGATACCGGCAAGCTGAAATTCTACCATCAGGAACTGCCGCACGATGCCTGGGACTTCGACAGCTCGGTCGGCGAATTCGTGATGCTCGAGCGTGATGGCCAGAAATACGTGGTCCATCCGAACAAGGGCGGCTTTGTCTTCGTCTACGACCGCAATCTCAAAGTGAAGAACGTCTGGCGGCTGGTCGAGAACATCAACTTCGTCAAGGACATCGATCCCAAGACCGGCGCCCTGATCGGCCGTCGCGATTTCCCGGTCGGCAAGGTCACCGAACCGCCGCTGTGTCCGTTCATCGGCGGCGGCATCAGCTGGAACGCCGGCTCCTACAGCCCCAAGACCGGTCTCTATTACAAGATCGGACAGGAATGGTGCATGACGCTGGATATCCAGAAGACGACGCCGGTCACCACGCCGCAGGTCCAGCTCAACATCGGTGCCGATTTCAAGATGGTGCCTCCTCCGGGTGGCGAGATCTACGGACATCTCGACGCGCGCGATCCCATCACGGGCGCGAAGAAATGGGAGGTTCGCTATCCCGAGCCTCCGCTCGGAAGCGTGCTGTCGACCGCAGGCAACCTCGTCTTCGTGCCTGATTCGCGTGGCGTGCTGCACGCCTATGATGCCGAAACTGGCGCCGAGCTATGGAGGCACAACAACGGCACCGGCCATCAGGGCGGGATCGTCAGCTACTCCGTCGGCGGCAAGCAATATATCGCGGTGACGGCGGGCTTCGGCGGGATGCTGGCGGACGAATATGCGCCGAACTTCGGCGGCGTCTACAAGAGCATGCCGCGTGACGACGGCGCCCTGGTCGTCTTCAGCCTGAAATAGTCTGCCGCAGATGTTCTGATCATGGAGCGGGCGCAAGCCCGCTCCTCGATCGATGTCGCGGCCGCGTGGCTCAGGAATGGAGCGTAGCTGTTGAGACTGTCTTGCAAGACGATTTTGGCGGGGCTGGGCGCCTCGTTGCTGTGGGCTGCGATGGCCCAGGCCCAATCCGCCACACCCGCGCCGGAGAACGCGGCGTTCGAGGTCGAGCAGGTGTTTGCGGGGACTTGCGGCTTCTGTCACTCCGACGGTGGCCGGGCCGCTGGGAAGGGGCCGCAACTGATGAATTCGCCGCGCGACGACGACTATATCCGCAGTCGCATCAAGCTCGGCAAGCAAGGAGCGATGCCGGCCTTTGACGGCGCCTTCACCGACGCCCAGATCGACCAGATGGTCAAGTACATCCGCGCCCTGAAACCGCGCGACGGCTGACTAGCATAGAGTGTGGAATGAAGACATTTGCCCCGGTCATCGTCGCTGCCGCCATCGTCCTGTCGGGGCAGGCGGCGGCGCGCCCCCTGGAGGCGATCCGCTCCAGCGGCGTGATCGGGCTCTGCGCACATCCCAATTCGCTTCCCTTCGCGCACAAGACCGGCGATCCGCCCGGCTTCCAGGTCGAACTCGGTCGGGTGCTGGCACGCGAGCTCGGTGTCTCGCTGCGGCTCGACTGGATCATCACGCAGTACCAGATGCGCAGCGCCGGCTGCGACATTCTCCTGGACGTCATCGCCGATCGCGAAGCGCAAGGCGAAACCCGTCTGAGAATCTCCAAACCGTATTATCGCACAGGCGTCGCGCTCGCCGTGCCGTCATCCAGCACGCTCACGTCCTTCGCCAGCCTCAACGAATCGACCAAGGTGGGCGTGCAGGTTGGATCGATCGCAGCCATGATCATCGGTCAGCGGCGCGTGCCGATATCGACCTTCGGCTTCGAGAGCGACAGCCTGGAGGCCGTGTCGAACCGCGAGATCGACGCCGCCGCGGTCACGCCCACCGCCGCCAGCTATTTCAATCTGACCCATCCGGACAAACCGCTCCGGATCCTCGATCGCGACGAGAGCACGGCCGATCTGAACTGGAATGTCGGCGTCGGCATGGTCCGCCCGGACGATGCGTTGCGCGAAGCCATCGACGCAGCCGTGGAGCGGCTGCGCAGCGACGGCACGATCGACCGGATCTACCGCCGCTACGGCATCGCGCTGCAGGCGCCGAGATAGCGCGCTGCCGCGCGATTACGGAGCTCGCGTGCGGCTTCAGGCCGCCGCCTTCTTCCGCGCGAGCTCGGCCTTGTACAGCTCGAACTCCTCCGCGATCGCCTTGGCAATCGAAGGTCGCTGACGCAGCCGTTCGTGATACGCCTTCAGGTTCGGCCATTTCGCAAGCTCGATCGGCGGCGTCGCCATGGTCCAGTTGATGACCGTGACGAGATAGGCATCGGCCACGCTGAAATGGTCGAGCAGGAACTCGCGTCCTTTCAGGTAATTGTCGAGATAGTCGAGCCGCGACAGGTTCTTTTCCAGGGCATAGGCCTTGGCTTCCTGCGGCGCCTTGCGGTCGAGCATGGGGATGAAGAGGCCCTTGTGCAGCTCGGTGCCGATGAAGCAGAGCCATTGATGCAGCCGGGTGCGCTCGATGCCGGCGCTCGCGCCGAGGCCGGCTTGCGGGAAACGGTCCGCGACATATTGCAGGATCGCAGCGTTCTCCGTCAGCACCATGCCTTCATCGGTGCGCAGCGTCGGCACGAGGCCGATCGGATTCACGGTGCGGAAGTCGGAGCCGTCGCTCAAGACCTTCTTGGTCGGCGGATCGACTTCGAGGTAGTTCGCCTCGGCGCCGGCTTCATACAGCGCGACGCGTGTCGCCATCGAGCAGGCAAGCGGCGAGAAATAGAGATCCATCTGTAGCCTCCTTGGGCAATTCCTCTTTGGGTGTCGCTCAACCTGGCCAGATTGATTTTTGTACCATCTTGCATAATATGGGTGAGGTCAAGGAATAACTTGCGGAATGGTACAAAAATCGAAGCCGCCAGCTGCTGCCAATCAGCCCGAGCGTCGCGGCGAGTCCGAGCGTCGCGGTGGGCCTAAGCGCCGCGGCCGTCCGCGCGCCTACGAGCCCGATATCGCGCTCGGCAAGGCGCTCGATCTGTTCCGCAAGCAGGGTTTCGCGGCCACCTCGCTCGACGATCTCAGCGCAGCCACCGGCATGAACCGGCCGAGCCTCTACGGCGCCTTCGGCGACAAGCGCGAGCTCTACATCAAGAGCTATCAGCGCTACCGCGACGAGGCGGGCGCGGCGATGGTCGCGATCTTCCGCGAGGAGATGCCGCTGCGCCAGCGGCTGGAGCGCATCTACGCAGCCGCGCTGGACATCTATCTGTCCGGCGACACCGGACCGCGCGGTTGCTTCACGGTCGTGACCGCGGCCTCCGAGGCGGTCGGCGATCCCGAGATCCGCGCCATGGTGCTGGACGGCCTCACCGGGCTCGACAAGGCCTTTGCCAGTTGCTTCCGCCGCGCCAAGGAGAAAGGCGAGCTGCCGGAGAGCGCCGATCCGTTCGCGCTGGCACAGATCGCATCGGCCACCATCCACACCATCGCCATCCGCTCCCGCGCCCGCGTGCCGCGCAAGGAGCTGGAGGCGATCGTCAAGAGCGCGATCGACGTGATGATCGGCGCCAAAGGATAAGCTGGAAGCGAAGCTTCAATATCCCCGCTTTCGGTCCACCACGTTCTCCAGCGCGCCGCCCGCCTCAAACCGGGCGATCTGCTCGGCGACATAGGCCGAGATCGCATCCGCGTCGGTGTCGGCGGCATTGTGCGGCGTCAACACCACCTTGGGGTGGGTCCAGAACCGGCTGTCCTTCGGCTGCGGCTCCTGCACGAAGACGTCGAGCGAGGCGGCGCCGAGCGTGCCGTCGTCGAGGCAGGCGAGAATATCGGCCTCGTTCTGCAGGCCGCCGCGGCCTGCATTGATCAGCACCGGCGCGCCGAGCGGGCTGATGCGATTGAGCTTGGCGAAGACCTCGCGGTTGAGAATGCCGTGCGTGTCTGATGTCAGCGGCAGCAGGCAGACCAGGATATCGGTCTTGCGCAGGAACGCGTCCATTCCGGCGGCGCCATGGAAGCATTCGACGCCCTCGATCGTGCGCGGGCTGCGGCTCCAGCCGGCGACGCGGAAGCCGAGCCGCCGCAGCACGTCGGCCGCATCGGCGCCTAGCGTGCCCAATCCCATGACGCCGACCGTGACCGCGCTGGCCGGCCACTGATATCTGGGCTCCCAGCGCTTCTCGCGCTGCGATTGCCGCAGGTAAAGCTCCTGGCGGTGATGCATCAGAACGTGCAGCATGACATATTCGGTCATGCGATTGGTGAGATCGGGCACGGCGACGCGCACCAGCGGCACCTCGGGCAGGCTCTTGTCCGCCATTAGCGCGTCAACGCCGGCGCCAAGGTTGAAGATCGCCCGCAGATTGGGGAACGCACCGAGATCGCCGGGCACCGGCTTCCACACCGCCGCATAATGCACCTCCGCCGGATCGAGCCCGGCGTCCGGCAGCAGCACCACGCGGCGTCCCCCGCAGACCGCGTCGAAGCGGGCCTTCCAGCGCTCCGGCAGCCAGTTCTGCTGCGTGCTGTTGATCAGGACGGCCAGTGTGCCCATGGTCATTCGAAGTGCCTCTTCAGGTTCCGCGCAAGAAGGTCCTCCTTGGCACGATCTGCCGGATTTTTCTTGCAAATTTTTTCCGCAGCGCTGTCGGGGCGGGGCATATTGGCGCGTCTTCAGAACAGACGAGGGAAGTGCTGCCCATGCTTTACGCCATTCTTTGCTATCACGATGAGGATTTCGTCGGCTCCTGGAGCAAGGAACAGGACGAGGCCGTGATGAAGAAGCTCACCGTGGTGCAGGAGAAGCTCACCAGGCAGGGTCGACTCGGGCCGGTGGCGCGGCTGTTGCCGACGACCGCGGCGGCGACGCTGCGCAAGGAGGATCCGCCGCTGGTGCTCGACGGCCCCTATGCCGAGACCAAGGAGCAGCTGCTCGGCTTCTACATCGTCGACTGCAAGAATCTCGACGACGCGCTCGACGTCGCACGCGAGCTGGGTGCCGCCAATCCCGGCGGCGCCTATGAGGTGCGTCCCGTCGGCGTATTCCGGCCCGGAGGAAACCTGACGTGAGCGAGGCCGATACCGCCTGGATCGAGACTGCGCTGACTTCGGCGCGACCCCAGGCGGTCGGCGCGCTGTTGCGCTATTTCCGCGATCTCGACACCGCCGAGGAGGCGTTTCAGAACGCCTGCCTGCGCGCGCTCAAGACCTGGCCGCAGAATGGGCCGCCGCGCGATCCCGCGGCCTGGCTGATCATGGTCGGCCGCAACGTCGCGATCGACGAAGTGCGACGCGCGCGCAGGCAGCAGCCGCTGCCTGAGGACGACCAGGCGATCTCCGATCTCGACGACGCCGAAGGCGAGCTGGCCGAGCGGCTCGACGGCTCGCATTATCGCGACGACATCTTGCGGCTGATGTTCATCTGCTGCCATCCAGGACTGCCGGCGACGCAGCAGATCGCGCTGGCGCTGCGCATCGTCTCGGGCCTCACGGTGAAGCAGATCGCCCGCGCGTTCCTGGTCTCGGAAGCGGCGATGGAGCAGCGCATCACGCGCGCCAAGGCAAAGGTGGCCGAGGCCGGGACGCCGTTCGAGGCGCCGGGCGCGGTCGAGCGCTCTGAACGGCTCGCCGGCGTCGCGGCGATGATCTACCTGATCTTCAATGAAGGCTATTCGGCGAGCGGTGACACCGCGGAGATCAGGAAGCCGCTGTGCGAGGAGGCGATCCGGCTGGCGCGGCTGCTGCTGCGGCTGTTTCCGAGCGAGCCGGAGATCATGGGCCTGACCGCGCTGATCCTGTTGCAGCACGCGCGCAGCGCGGCGCGCTTTGCCGCGGACGGGTCACTGATCCTGCTGGATGATCAGGATCGTTCCTTGTGGAACGGCACCATGATCGCGGAGGGCCTCGCGCTGATCGACAAGGCGATGCGCCACCGCCGCAGCGGGCCCTACCAGATCCAGGCCGCGATCGCCGCCCTGCATGCGCGCGCGGCGACGCCGGAGGAGACCGACTGGACGGAGATCGACCTGCTCTACGGCGCGCTCGAAGTGGTGCAGCCCTCGCCGGTGGTGACGCTCAACCGGGCGGTCGCGGTCTCCAAGGTGCGCGGGCCGCAGGCCGCGCTCGAGCTGATCGAGCCGCTGGCGCCGAAGCTCGCCAATTATTTCCATTTCTACGGCGTGCGCGGCGCCTTCCTGATGCAGCTCGGCCGCAACGACGAAGCCCGAATCGCCTTCGACCGCGCCATCGCGCTCGCCAACACCTCGGCCGAAGCCGCCCACATCCGCATGCATCTCGATCGCCTGATCCGGGACAGCCAGCCGAAGGCAAAGGAAAGCGCCAAGGCGAAGTAGGCCCGTCTGTTTCCACGCCAGGACGTGGGGTGCGCAGTGCGCCAAAGAATTTCTGTCCCATTGTCGGGCCGGGGCCTCCCCCGTTCGTCCTAGGCTCCGTATCCACGGAGAGCCATCCATGCTGAAAGCCATTGCCGTCATCGCCATCGTTCTCGCCGCCGGCCTTGCCGCGGTCCTCGTCTTCGCCCTGACGAAACCCGACACGTTCCGTGTGGAACGCTCGCTCGCCGTCAAGGCACCGGCCGCTGTGATCTATCCGCTGGTTGCCGATTTCCATCGCTGGACCGCCTGGTCGCCGTATGAGACCCGCGATCCCGCCATGAAGCGGACGTTCGGCGGAACCGCGGCAGGGAAGGGTGCGACCTATGCCTGGGAAGGCAACAACAAGGTCGGCGCCGGCCATATGGAGATCCTGGAGGCGAACGGCCCCTCCAAGCTCCGCATCAAGCTTGATTTCGAGCGGCCGTTCGAAGGCCACAACACCGCCGAGTTCACCTTTGTGCCGCAAGGCGATGCCACACTCGTCACATGGGTAATGTACGGTCCGGCCCCGTTCCTGTCCAAGCTGATGCAGGTGTTCTTCAACATGGACAGCATGATCGGCAAGGATTTCGAGACCGGCCTCGCCGGCCTGAAGAAGCTCACCGAGAAGCAATAAGCCTCACTGCAAACGAAGAGGAGAGAAACGATGCTCAATCCCTATCTGTTCTACCAGGACAATTGCGAAGCAGCGTTCAACTATTACGCCAAGGTTCTCGGCGGCAAGATCGACGCGATGATGCGCGCATCGGATGCGCCGCCGGAGGTGCCGGCTACGCCCGGGCGCGAGAAGATGATCATGCATGCGCGGATGTCACTGCCGGACGGCACGGTATTGATGGCCTCCGACTCGCCGGCCGAGCATTTCCAGAAGCCGCAGGGCTTTGCAATCTCGCTTACGGTCAAGGACCCCGCGGATGGTGAGCGCAAGTTCAACGCGCTTGCCGACGGCGGCAGCGTCACCATGCCCTTCAGCAAGACGTTCTGGGCCAAGGGCTTCGGCATGTGTGTCGACAAGTTCGGCATTCCCTGGATGGTGAATTGCCCGGCCGAGGGCATGTGATAGGAGCATGATCCGGAAAAGTGTGAAGCGGTTTTCCGAAAAGATCATGCTCAAACAACAACCTAAAGCGCGATGACGATTTATCCTATCATCGCGCTTTGGGCGCGACCGTCACGTTGCGATCCCCTCTCTCCAATGCTGCGGGAGAGGGGACGTACGTTTCGTTACGTCAGGCGCCGATCAGCCGTTGTCCTTTCACCGGATTGATCCGGTGACGTCCTCGGGCGGCGGCGACGATTCCACGCAGCGAGGACAGATCACGAGCTTGGCGCCCAGCTTCCTGTCGTTCTCCGCCTGTATCTCGTCCTGGACCGCCCACCACGCCTCGGAATAGGGGCGCAATGTGCCGAGCACTTTTTCGCGCTCCTGATTGGGATCACTTGCAGCCGGCGCGCCGGTCGTGACGCGCCGCTTGGCCACATGCGGACGGTTCGGATCCTTGCCGAGGCCGTCCCATGCAATGGCGCGGCGTTCCTGCGCTGGCGCCTCTGCGCATCCGATCAGCGCTGTGCAAAAAGTGAGCACGATCAAGCCGTGTCGAATCATGCCGGGCTTTTGCCTCCACAATCGGCGCGCAGAATCTGCGTGAGACACGCGCATCGTCGGTTCAATGGAACTCAAGGCAAAACAAACTTGCCAGCATGGCCGAATATGAGTCGTGCTTTCGCATCACTTTGCGGACGCAGTGAGGCCGCTTCGTGAAGCGAGCTGCATCGCACAACAATTGGCGCAAGATTGGGCTGTGCTCTGCACGTCAGAATCGTTATTGGTGAGTCATAAAAGCTACAAACTGGGATGGACATCACTTGCAAGGGGAGCGACCGATGGCGGCGGCGCTACAGATCAACTTTGCTCTTTGGGGAATGCTCATTTGCGCCAGCGCGAAGCTGGCGCCAGTGATCCAGACGCTGTTTTGAAAGCGGTGGCGGCTGCCGGCTGTATCAGCGGCAACGCGGATAGATCGCGGCGAGATCGCGCCCCTTCAACAGCAGCAACCGCGAGGTCAGACCGCCACGTCGGCTGATCCAGTCGCGCACCGGACCGGGATAGGCGGCAAGCACCGCGACCGATGCTTCCGGCTCGGCATAGAAGCGGCCGCGCCGGTCAACCGAGCGTGCGGCATGGAAGCCGAGCACGGCGCGCTTGGTGACGCAGATGCGCTCGCCCGGCACGATGCTCAGCACCAGCGTGCAGGCGGACAGGCAGGGGCCGTCGATCACCACGCGCTCGCCACTGTCGCGGACCTTTTCGAACAGATCGAGGAACGGCCCGACCTGTCCGCCCGGGGACTGGATGATGCGGATCTCGGCCGCCGCAGGCGCGGCGGCGAGCAGCGCGGATGCAAGCATCAGAGCTTTGAGGAAGGTGATGCGTTGCATGAACTCTCCACCAACTCGCTTTCGTAGGGTGGGCAAAGCGTAGCGTGCCCACCATCCGCACCGCAAATTTGGGATCGGCGCGTTGCGCCTTTGCCCACCCTACAAATCCTGCGCCTACCCGTTGCGCCTTTGCCCGCGCAGCGTCGGCAGGCCGATGCCCGCCGCATCGAAGCCGCCGTCCACGGCCAAAATTTGGCCGGTGATGTAGCTCGCGCGGCCCGAGCACAGGAAATAGATCGCTTCCGCGAGTTCCTCTTCCAGGCCGTAGCGGTTGAGCGGAATGGCGTCGTGATAGTCGGCGCGGATCTCCTTGGTGTGCACCTGCTTCGCCATCGCGGTGTCGACCGGCCCCGGTGCGACCGCGTTGACGCGGATGTTGAGGGAGGCGAGCTCGACCGCGAGCTGCTTGGTAAGGTGTGCAAGGCCTGCTTTGCTGGTGCCGTAGGCCGAGCGCAGCGTCGAAGCGCGCACGGCTGAGATCGAGGTGATGTTGACGATGGCGCCGCCACCACCGTCGCGCATTAGGGGCACCGCCGCCTTGGTGCAGAGGAACGGTCCGGTGAGGTTGACCTCGAGCACGCGGCGCCAGTCGGCATCCGACGTCTCCATCAGCGGCGCGAACACCGCGATGCCGGCATTGTTGACCAGCGCGTCCAGCCGGCCGAACCGCCGCTCGATCGTCGTCATTGCGGTGCTGACTGCGGCCGCGTCGGCGACATCGCAGGTCAGCGCCAGCGTCGCCTCACTCTGGCCGATGTCCGCGACCGCGCGGCCGAGCAGTTCGTGTTCGATGTCGAGCAGGGCCACGCGCCAGCCCTCGGCCAGGAATTTCTTCGCGGTCGCAAGCCCGATGCCGCGGGCGGCACCGGTGACGAGGGCGACTTTTTGCGGGGCTTGCGGCATTGGCTGATCTGTCCTGTGTCCGGGAGCAGCGCGCGAAGCGCCGGTTCCTTTTACTGCGCTTTCGTTCCGGCATGAAAGGCCTCGCCGAGCCGATCGAGCCCGATGCGGCCCAGAATGCGCCAGCCGCGGCTGCGCTGCGGCCTCGAAATAATTTCTGTCCCGCTGTCGGCCCGGCAGAAGGCCGTTCGTCTTGGAGGGGACGCGGGCCCGGCCGTTTCCGCCCGCAGGACATATCGGAATGACTGAGAGCAGCAAGGAACTCCCATGCGATTCATGATGCTGATGATCCCGCTCGGCTACGAGAACGCGCCGCCGGAGCTGCAGCTCGATCCCGAGCGCGTCGCCGCGATGATGCGCTACAACGAGGCGCTGAAGGACGCAGGCGTGCTGATCACGCTCGATGGGCTGCACCCGCCGTCGACCGGGGCACGCGTCTCGTTTGCGACCGGCCAGCCCATCGTCACCGACGGGCCCTTCGCGGAAGCCAAGGAAGTCCTGGGCGGCTATTGGATGATCGAGGTCGCCTCGCGCGCCGAGGCGATCGCCTGGGCCAAGAAATGTCCCGCTTCAGCCAACGAGATCATCGAGGTCCGCCAGGTGCAGGAGATGGCCGATTACTCGCCCGAAGTGCAAGAGATCGTCGCCGGGTTTGGCGACCTGAAGACGTAGACGAGACGGCGGCTGCGCGATTCCCAATCAACCCTGAGGAGAAAACCCATGAGCACCGAACACAAATTTCTCGCCGTCTATCTCGGCAGCACGAGCGGATCGAAAATGGCGGCGTGGCGCGCGCTGCCCGAGGCCGAGCGGAAGGCGAAGGAGCAGGAGGGCATGGCCGCTTGGCACGGCTGGGTCGAGAAGCACAAATCCGTGATCGTCGAGATGGGGGGCCCGCTCGGCAAGACCCGCAGGATCGACGGGAGCGGAATCACCGAGGTCAGCAACGCGCTGACCGGTTTCACGGTGGTGCGTGCCGCCTCGCAGGAGGACGCTGCAAAGCTGTTCGAGAACCATCCGCATTTTGCGATCTTCCCGGGCGAGGCAATCGAGGTCATGCCCGTGCTGCCGATTCCGGAGATGTAGCCCTGAACGAATAGGTATCCGGGCGGCCAAGTGGGCCGTCATTCCGGGGCGGTCCGCAGGACCGAACCCGGAATCTCGACATTCTCAGGTGCGCAAGCGCGCACCATAGTTCGGCTCTATGAGCCGCCCGGAATGACTGCGGAGAATACGGGTTAATCACGAGCGATTCCCGCTAGTGACCTTGAAGCCCGGCTCATGTAAAGCTCGTTCACATGAGCTGGCGCAAGGAGCAGCGCCGCGCCGAGCGCGGCTATCACCACGGCAATCTAAAGGAAGCCCTGTTGCAGGCGGCCCTCGGGCTGATCGCCGAGAAGGGGGCGGCCGGCTTCACCTTCGCCGATGCCGCGCGCATGGCCGGAGTCAGTGCGGCGGCGCCCTACCGGCATTTCCGCGACCGTGACGAGCTGCTGTCCTCTATCGCCCAGCGCGGTTTCGAGCAGTTCGAGGCGCGCCTGTCGGCGGCCTGGGACGACGGGCGGCCCGACACCGTCACCGCCTTCGAGCGCGTCGGCAAGGCCTATCTCGCCTTTGCCCGCGCGGAGCCGGCCTTCTACAACGCGATGTTCGAATCGGGCGTGCCGGTCGATGCCAATCCCGCACTTCAGGCGGCCAGCGAACGCGCCTTCAACATCATTCGAGCCGCAGCCGAGCGGCTCGCCGCACTGACGCCGCCCGGCACACCCCGCCCGCCGGCGATGATGATGGCGCTGCACATCTGGTCGATGTCGCATGGCGTGGCCTCGCTGTTTTCCCGCGGCGATGCTGCGCGACGCAAGCTGCCGATGTCGCCGGACGAGCTGCTGGAGGCCGAGGTGCTGATCTATCTGCGCGGCCTCGGTTTCCCGATCGACCGCCGTCCTCCGGCCAGGGGCGCCGAGCCGCCGCCGGTGCCGCCGGAGGCTCCCTCCGGTTCGAGCCTGCCGCCCGGCAGCCCCTGGGGCAAGCCGAAATAAGATTGCGATAATAATCACGCGGCCGTGTCTTGCTGCCAGCTTGACAAAATCGCGGGATGGTCTAGCTATGTAAATGTTATTTACATTCACAACGGCGCTGGTGCCGTGATGGAGAAGGGAAATGGCCTACACCGCTGATGTCAATCGCTGGCGCGGCCCGTCGGACCAACAGCAATATTACGAGCGCCCCCGCATGCTGGACACGCCCTGGCATCCCGGCTGGATCGCCGTGACCATTCTCGGCTTCATCATCTGGTGGCCGATCGGACTTGCCCTCCTCTTTTTCACACTCGGGAGCAGAAGAATGTCGTGCTGGAGCAATCAGGATCGCTGGCAGAACAAGATGGAAAAGATGCAGTACAAGATGGATCGCATGCGCGACCGCATGGAGCGCCGCGGCTTCGGCTTTGGCTTCGGCCCGCCGTCCTCCGGCAACCGCGCCTTCGACGAGTATCGCAGTGAGACACTGCGCCGGCTCGAGGAAGAGCAGGTCGAGTTCAAGAACTTCCTCGACCGCCTGCGTCACGCCAAGGACAAGGAAGAGTTCGATCAGTTCATGGCGCAGCACAAGACGCGTCCGACCCCGCCGCCGACCGACCAGCAGCAGGGCTGATCCGAAGAATTACACCTCTCAAAGCCTTCAGGCGCATGCCCCCAAAGTCCTGATGGCCCCGAGCCGCCCGCCTGCGCAACCCGCAGGCGGGCGGTTTGGTTTATGTCACACTTCGATGGTCGTCCTGGCGATGCGAAGCGCCTGCGAGGGCTTTGCGAGGCCCATCACGCAGATGTGCAGGATCGATAGAACCCGGACCGCGCTAGCACCGACCAAGCCTTGACTGCGCCTCCGCGGCGCCGACGGGCACGATCATGACCAACATTGAACGCAAACAAATCAGCCAGCGCCTCGCATTGTTCGAGCGCGCGGCCGTGTTGTTCGAGCGCTTCGGCCCTGTGGTGCCGGTGGCGATTGCGTTCCTCAATGGGTGGCCCACGGAAGTTCAGCTCTACCCGGAATGGCAGCTCGGCGAGTCCTGGCGGTTGTTTCTCAGCGCCAATCTATATTGGGGCGCATCGTACGCACTCAGCCGCGCTGTGTCGTTCGCGCAGGGAAGTATCGTCCCATGATCCTGCTCCGCGATTTCGCGCTTTTCGTCCTGCCGGTGCTGATCGCCGCAGGCGGCTGGCTCTATGCGCTCAGCCTCCGCAAGCAAGCTGACCCCGGCCGCGCCCGCGATGGACGCGCCCCGGCAGCATGACCGCTGCCGGCCGGTGTCGCATGGCGTGAAGCTTCAGCGCGCCGTGGCGAGCTGCGCGCGAACCGAGGCCAGGAAGTATTCGTAGGCGTGGTCGACGATCTCGTTGAGCGATCGCGTGCGCGCGAACATCGCCTTGGCTTCCGCGAGAAACTCCTCGCGTGTCGGGATCTTCGGCAGATGCAGATGCGTCAGCGCGTCGACACCTTCATGCGCGCGATTGAGGATGTCGTGCAGCGTCGGCAGCTGCAACTGGGCGAGATCGGCCCGGCGGCGTGCCGACGAGATCGCATGCGCCAGGGTTTGCGCATCGAACCGTCCGGCGAGCTCGCGGGCCGCCCGCTGGATGACCCGCGCGCCGAGCGGCTGCTCGTTGCGCAGCACCTGTTCGGGCGGCGCCTTCATGTTCCAGACGACGCCGATCCACGACAGCAGCGTCAGGATGTAATAGGTCACGTCGACCTCCCACCAGCGAAAGCCCTGTCGCACGCTGCTCTGATAGGCGTGGTGATTGTTGTGCCAGCCCTCACCCAGCGTGACCAATGCCAGCAGCCAGTTGTTACGGGAATCATCGCCGGTCACGTAGCGCTTGCGCCCGTGCACATGGGCAAGCGAATTGATGCAGAAGGTCGCGTGATAGACCAGCACCGTGCTCCAGAGGAAGCCGACCACCAGACCCGACCATCCTGCGACCAGGAAGCAGAGCCCTGCCAGCACGAAGGCCGGCAGCAGCTCCAGCCGATGCAGCCACATCAGCTCGGGATAGGCGGCGAGATCGCCGACCTTCACGAGGTCGGTTGCGTCGTGCTGCCGGTAAAAGATCCAGCCGAGATGGCTATAGAGGAAGCCGCGGTGACGCGGTGAATGCACGTCGTTTTCAGTGTCGGAATGCAGGTGATGGTGGCGATGCTTGGCCGCCCACCACAACACGCTCTTCTGGGCGCTGCTTTGCGCAAGGCAGGCCAGGATGAACTGAAACACCCGGCTGGTCGCAAACGCCCGATGCGAGAAATAGCGATGGTAGCCGGCTCCGATCGCGAACATCCGCAAGCAATAGAGTGAGACGCAGATCGCGACCGCCTGCCAGGTGACGCCCGACCAGATTGCCGCAAGGCAGCCGAGATGGACCAGCAGGAACGGCAGGGCGGATGGATACATGATGTCGTCGTGCTGGTCGTCGGCGGGGGCGTTGAGCGGCATATTTGAGCGTGACCTCGGATGACGTGGATTCGGAACTGGCCGGCAGCTTGACGTCCGGCGGGTACCAAAACCCGCGGATGCCACCGCGGGCTTCGGCCGAAGGCTGGCCGCAGCTCTCTGGCAAGCAAGCCCGTAGTCTTACGGGGAGCATGGCGCACAGGTGGCCGCGCGTGTTGCCGACGCCAATTGGCGCGCAGGCGGCCTGCGTCCTATATTCGACAGCGAGAAGCAAGCGTCAAAACACCGCAGGCGGCAATGCGGACGGAGACTGCGATCGTGGCGAGCGACATCCTCTGGCAGGAGATACGCGGCGAGGCGCGGCGCACCGCAGCGGCGGATCCCGTCTTCGGCAAGGCTGTCGCCGATGCCATCCTTGCCCATGACGATTTTACCGCTGCCTTGGCCGATCTGATCGGGCGTCGGCTGGGCGGCAGCGCCGCCGATCGCGAGCGCTTCACGACGTTTTCCCGCGATGCCTTTCGCGGCCAACCGGATCTGGTCGAAGCGGCCGGCCGCGATCTGCGCGCCATCGTGCTCCGTGATCCCGCCATCGCCGGATTGTTGCCGCCGCTGCTGCACTTCAAGGGCTATGTCGCGCTGCAGTCCTGGCGCGTCTCGCACTGGCTATGGCGTCATGACCATCGTGATGCGGCGCTGCTGTTGCAGAACGAGGCTTCGAACGTCCTGCAGGTCAGCATTCATCCGGCCGCGAGCCTCGGCTCGTCGGTTTATCTCGACCATGCCACCGGCATCGTGATCGGTGCCAATGTCGTCATCGGCGACGAGGTGACCATCCTTCAGAATGTCAGCATCGGACGCCATGGCGACCTGCCGATGCGCTCGCCTCGCATCGGTCGCGGCGTGTTCATCGGCTCCGGCGCGACCATCCTCGGCGACATCGAGATCGGCGACTTCGCCAAGATCGGCGCCGGGACTGTCGTGACCGGTGACGTGCCTGGCGGCTGCACCGCAATCGGCAATCCCGCGCGGCTCACCAATTGCCTTGCGGCCGCTTCGTCCGCTTGACTGTCGCTCAGGCGGCGCGGCGGTGGCTTTCGCCGCCATGATGCGGGTTGACCGGCTCCGAGCTGGTCTGGCCCGGCGCATCCAGCACCGCGACGTGGTGGCGATAGACCATTTCCCAGCCCTTCCATCCCGTGAACAGGAGGATGCCGACCACGACCAGGGACAGCACGACGCCCCAGGGCTTGATCGCCGCCTCCGCGCCTTGGGCGTAGCGGAGATAGAAATTGACCAGGGCCAGCACCACCGCCGCGAGATTGCCGACCATGTGGTACCAGGCATCGTTCAGGCGGCGGATGCGTGGCTCGCTGAAGAAGTCGGTGAAGCCGGCTGCGGCGGCAACCAGCGCCATGACGATGCCGGCGCCGATCAGCCACATCGCGGCGCGTGCCCAAAAACCGTCGCCGGTTCCGATGAAGGCCAGATCGGCGATGGGAGCGCCGACCAGGAACGCGACGGGGAACGGAATCAGCATGGGGTGGAGCGGGTGATCGCCGATCGCGGCGGTCGTCTTGGGGTTGATGGACATGGCAGGACTCGCTGAGAGTGATTTTCCGGACAATTTTCGGCACGAGAGCAGGTTCCTCCGGCCGGTGCGTCTGGAACACGGGATCCGGGGTCCATCTCCCTGCAGGGACTGTCTTTCCTGCAGCCAAATGCGCCGCCGGTAACCCCGCATTAACCATCGGCGGGCTCTGGTATGTGCGGACAGGCGTGCCCGGAGCCCGACGTCAAGGCCTGGGGTCGAGGCCCCTTAGTTTTGACATCTTGGCGGGGAATGCAGGCGGCCGGCTTTTGACGAGCCTTTGGACGAGCCCTGCACCCCAGAAAGACAAGGCTTTGAGCGGGCTTGCCCGCCGCGCGGGTCCGGCGCGGCTGTTGGGGAACACCGGCCGCGATTTGCTGGCCGAAGACATTAGGTAACGATCGCCTTGAGAGGATACTGCTTATGAATCCGGCCGAATTGGCTCAGACAGCCCTTCCGGTTGCTGCCTCCGCCGACGTGTCGCTGATCGCGCTGTTCTGGCAGGCTCACTGGATCGTGAAAGCGGTGATGCTGGGGCTTCTGGCCTGCTCGGTCTGGGTCTGGGCGATCGCCATCGACAAGATCTTTCTCTACGCGCGCACCCGCCGCTCGATGGACCGGTTCGAGCAGGCGTTCTGGTCCGGCGAGTCGATCGAGGAGCTCTATCGCACGCTGTCGGCCAAGCCGACGCATTCCATGGCGGCCTGCTTCGTGGCGGCGATGCGCGAGTGGAAGCGCTCGTTCGAGAGCCATGCCCGCTCGGTCGCAGGGCTTCAGATGCGCATCGACAAGGTGATGAACGTCTCGATTGCACGCGAGGTCGAGCGGCTGGAACGGCGCCTTCTGGTGCTGGCGACCGTCGGCTCCGCCGGCCCCTTCGTCGGCCTGTTCGGCACGGTCTGGGGCATCATGTCGAGCTTCCAGTCGATCGCGGCCTCGAAAAATACCTCTCTGGCGGTGGTCGCCCCCGGTATCGCCGAGGCGCTGTTTGCGACCGCCGTCGGCCTTATCGCCGCCATTCCTGCCACTATTTTCTACAATAAGTTCACCTCCGAGGTGAACCGGCAGGCCCAGCGACTCGAGGGCTTTGCTGATGAATTTTCAGCCATTCTGTCTCGTCAGATCGACGAGCGGGGCTGACGGACGGCATGTATAGTGTGAAGGGCAATCTGGGCACGCGATCATGGCCATGAACGTTGCGAGTTCGTCCGGCGGCGGCGGGCGCCGCGGCCGGCGCAAGCCGGTCGTGGCCGAGATCAACGTCACGCCGATGGTCGACGTCATGCTGGTGCTGCTCATCATCTTCATGGTGTCGGCACCGATGTTGACGGTCGGCGTCCCGCTCGACCTGCCCCAGACCAGTGCCAAGAGCCTCGAAAACAACGACCAGAAGCCGATCCAGATGTCGGTCGACATCAAGGGCAAGGTGTTCATCAACGACACCGAGATTGCGCTGAACGAGCTGATCCCGAAGCTGAAGGCGATCACCGATGCGCGCGGCGGCCTCGAGGAACGCATCTATCTGCGCGCCGACAAGAAGGCGGATTACGGCACCGTGGCCAAGGTGATGGGCCAGCTCTCGGGCGCCGGATTCAAGAAGCTGGCGCTCGTCACGGAAGCGGATCAGGGGTCTTGAGGCCGTGAAGGTGAACGTCGACAAGACACTCGTTGCGTCGATTGCCCTGCATGTCCTCGTGCTGGGATGGGGGCTCGTCACCTTCAGCAGCAAGGCCTACATCGCTACGCAGGAATCGCTTCCGATCGACATCATCTCCTCCGATCAGCTCGCCAAGATGATGGCGGGGCAGAAGACCGGCAAGAAGGAAGAGCCGAAGCCGAAGGTCGAGAAGATCGCGGAGCCCAAGCCCGAGGAAGACGCCGTCGGCAAGGTCACCGAGAAGAAAGAGCTGATCAAGACCAACTCCCAGCCGGAGCCGCCGCCGAAGCCGGTCGAGAAGCCGGTGGAGAAGAAGCCGGAGCCGCCGAAGCCCGTGGCGGAGGCCAAGCCGAAGGAAGAGCCGAAGCCGCAGGAAAAGAAGCCTGATCCGGCCAAGGAAGATCCGATCGCCGAGCTGCAGAAGAAGATGGAGGCCAAGAAGCCGCCGCCCAAGCCCGTGGAGCAGAAGGTCGCGGCGGTGCAGCCGCAGCAGCAGCCCAAGCCCAAGGAGCGCACCTTCGACCCCGCGCAGATCCAGCGCGACCTCGACAAGCGCGCCGCGACCCGGCACGAGCAGACCGGCTCGGCGTTGAATGCATCAGCGTCGCTGGGAGCAGCAACCGGGACGGCCGCCAACAATGTTGCGACCTGGCAGGGCGCGTTCATGTCGGCGGTCAGGCGCTGCTTCACGCCCACCTACAACGGGCAGGATGCCGACCAATACGAAGTCGACATCGATATTTTTATGAAGATCGATGGAACACTGGCATCCGAGCCGGTTGTCGTTGCAGCGCGTGGGCCGTCCAGGTCGATCGCTCAGGCCGTGGCGGAGAGTGGCAAGCGTGCCATCGTCCAGTGTCAAGTCTATTCGTTCCTGCCGAAGCAGCAGTATGACACTTGGAAAACCATTCCGATGCGCTTCGGCCTGAAGGATATGTTGTGATCCGAACAAAAGAATTTTGCGATGAATGACATTCGATCGATGAACCGCCGCCGCTTCATGACGCTGACCGGATCCGCGCTTGCGACGCTTGGGGCTGGACATGCGCTCGCCCAACCGCAAAAGCGGCTTGAAATCAATCCCACCGAATTCCAGCCGATCCCGATCGCGATCAGCAACTTCCTGCCCGGCTCGCCCTCCGACGGCGACGTCGGCAACGGCGTCACGCAGGTCATCACCAACAATCTGAAGCGCTCGGGCCTGTTCGCGCCGATCGATCAGGCCGCCTTCATCGAGCGCATCAACAACATGGATGTCGCGCCGCAATTCCAGAACTGGAAGACCATCAACGCGCAGGCGCTCGTCACCGGCCGCATGACGCGGCAGCCGGACGGGCGGCTCAAGGCCGAATTCCGTCTGTGGGACGTCATCTCCGGCCAGCAGCTCGCCGGCCAACAATATTTCACCTCGCCGGAATATTGGCGCCGCATCGCCCACATCATCTCCGACCAGATCTACGAGCGCATGACCGGCGAGAAGGGCTATTTCGACAGCCGCGTCGTGTTCGTGGACGAGACCGGGCCGAAGGAGCGCCGCGTCAAGCGGCTCGCGATCATGGATCAGGACGGCGCCAATGTGCGCTATCTGACCCGCGGCTCCGATCTCGTGCTGACCCCGCGCTTCTCGCCGAACTCGCAAGAGATCACCTACATGGAGTTCGGCCAGGGCGATCCGAAGGTCTATCTCTACAACATCGAGACCGGCCAGCGCGAGATCGTCGGCAACTTCCCCGGCATGACCTTCGCGCCGCGCTTCTCGCCGGACGGCCAGCGCGTCATCATGAGCCTGCAGCAGGGCGGCAATTCCAACCTGTTCGTGATGGATCTGCGTTCGCGTTCGACTACGCGTCTCACCGACACGCCGGCGATCGACACCTCGCCGTCCTATTCGCCCGACGGCAGCCGCATCTGCTTCGAGTCCGATCGTGGCGGCAGGTCGCAGATCTACGTGATGAGTGCGGGCGGCGGACAGGCGCAGCGCATCTCCTTCTCCAAGGACGACACCAACGCCAGCTATTCGACGCCGGTGTGGTCGCCGAAGGGCGACTACATCGCCTTCACCCGGCAGGGCGGCGGGCAGTTCGCGATCGGCGTCATGAAGCCCGACGGCTCGGGCGAGCGGCTGCTCACCTCCGGCTTTCACAACGAAGGCCCGACCTTCTCGCCGAACGGCCGCGTGCTGATGTTCTTCCGCGATCCTGGCGGCAATGGCGGGCCGTCGCTGTACTCGGTCGACATCTCCGGCCGCAACGAATTGAAAGTGCCGACGCCGGGTTTTGCCTCGGACCCGGCATGGTCGCCACTGTTGTCCTCGACCTCGGGCTGACCACGGCGCAGTTGAAACATCGCGCGTTCAGACGCGCGATGTTTTCGAAAAACCGCACCGATTTTTTCCGAGTTTGCCGTGAACGGCAACACTTCCTTCACCTTGCGCCCGGCAAGGCTTGCCTACCTGCTTGATATTGCAGCGGAAATCATTTCGCTATTGCCGAAAAACAACCCGACTTTAACGATGTTCCCTCAGAAAAGCTTCATCTCGGCTGGGTAAGACTACGCGCTGAACAGGACGCGCGTACAAACCAAAATGCAGTTCGCAAGCCAGAGCGGAGAGCAGGGGCAGCCGCCGCCGGTCAATCCGGCGGCGCAGATCGATTCGCTCTTTGAAGCGCCCGGACCGCTGCTGGCCGGTCTCATCTTCGTGTCGATCGGTGCTGCGCTGACTGCGCTGAAGACAGGTGAGCCCCTGATTTGGGCGTGCGTGGCGCTGCTCGTCTTGGCCGGAACGGTGCGGGCGATCGATTTGCGTCGCTATCAGGGACGCAAGTCGAGCGTGACCGCCGAGGCGGCCAAACGCTGGCAGGCGCGGTATCAGATCGGCGCGAAGATCCAGGCTGCAGCGATCGGCATCTGGTGCGGCACGACTCTGCTCGCCACCGACGACGCGGTCGCGCATATGATTGCCCTGTCGGTCACGACAGGCATTGCCGCAGGGGGAGCGGGAAGGGCGTACGGACGACCGTCGATCTTCCATCTGCAGGCGCTGCTCATTTTCGCCCCGGCGGTGCTGGCATTGGCGTGGCGCGGCACGCCCTACTACATCGCGATGGCCGTTGTGAGCGCGGCCTTCCTGCTGGCGATCATGCAGCTCTCGGTCAACTTGCACCGGATCTTCATGGGCGCCGTGGTGGCGCGCGAGCGCGAAGCCGCACTTGCGGGCCAGTTCGATACCGCCCTCAACAACATGCCGCACGGTCTTTGCATGTTCCATCGCGATGGCCAGCTCGCGGTGATGAATCACCGCTTCGCGGCGATGATGAACCTGCCCGACCATCTGCCTCGGAGCGGCGCCAGCGCGCGCGACATCATCGCGGCATGCGTGCAGGCAAGATCCATCTCGAGCGCGGACGGCGAGCATATCGTCGCCGGCATCGAAAGTTCGCGGGAGAAGGAGATCATCACCGCCGAGGCGAACCTGGAGCGAAATCGGTCACTGTGCTGGACCGTTCAGCCGATGGCGGACGGAGGGGCGGTGCTGCTGCTCGAGGACATCACCGAGCGGCGCAACGCCGAGGCCAAGATCACCCATCTTGCGCGATACGACGACCTGACGGCGTTGCCGAACAGGGTCAACTTCCGCGACCAGATCGAGCACCTGCTGGCTGTCTCCCACGATGCGGCGCAGCTCTCCGCGCTGCTGTTCATCGACCTCGACCAGTTCAAGCAGGTCAACGACACGCTGGGCCATCCCTGCGGCGACCAGCTCCTGTGCGCCGTCGCCAACCGCCTGCGCGAGATGCTGCGCCCCGAGGATTTCGTCGCCCGGTTCGGCGGCGACGAGTTCGTCGTGTTCCAGCAGAACCTCACGTCGCCCGAGGATGCCGCGGCACTCGCCCGCCGCATCGTCGAGCGGTTGAGCGAGCGGTACCGCATCGACAATCATCTGGTCGAGATCGGCGCCAGCGTCGGCATCGCGCTGACCTCGCCGGAGGGCACCAGCGCCGACACGCTGCTCAAGAACGCCGACATGGCGCTGTACCGCGCCAAAGCCGACGGCCGCGGCACCTATTGTTTCTTCCGCGACGAGATGGCCGCGACCGTCGAGGCGCGCCGCATCCTCGAGCTCGACCTGCGCAAGGCGCTCGCCAACGAGGAATTCGAGCTGTTCTTCCAGCCGCTGGTCAATCTGAGGTCCGGCAAGATCACCACCTGCGAAGCGCTGCTGCGCTGGAATCATCCGGTGCGCGGCACGGTCTCGCCGGTCGACATCATCCCGGTCGCCGAGGACATGGGCCTGATCGTCGATCTCGGCCGCTGGATCCTGCGCCGCGCCTGCATGGAATGCATGAAGTGGCCGGAGGGTGTCAGCGTCGCCGTTAATTTCTCGCCGCAACAATTCCACCAGCGCGACGTCCTGAGCGAAATCCGCTACGCGCTCGAAGTGTCGGGCCTGCCGGCGCATCGTCTTGAGATCGAGATCACCGAGTCCTCGCTGCTGCGCAACACCCAGCTCACCCACGACATCCTGTCGCAATTGCATGCGCTCGGCGTGCGCATCTCGCTCGACGATTTCGGCACCGGCTATTCCAGCCTCAGCTACCTGCACAATTTCCCGATGCAGAAGGTGAAGATCGACCGCTCCTTCCTCGAAGGCATCGATTCCGACCGGCCGCTGACGCTGCTGCGCGGTGTCGCGCGGCTGTCCGCCGACCTCGGCATGGCCGTCGTGGTCGAAGGCATCGAGACCAACGAGCAGCTCGAGCTGATCAGCGCCGACGGCACCGTGACCGAAGGGCAGGGCTACCTGTTCAGCCGGCCCGTACCGGCGGTGCGGATCCGGCAATTGCTCAACGCCTCGCATGGTCGTCGCGTGCCCGACGACCAGCTCGCCCTTGTGTCGTCGCGATAGGCCCGATCCCTTCCCGGCAGCTCCACTCTCGCAATCGGCTCCCGTGTGCACCGTAGTCTTGCGGGCTCGCAAAGGTTAACCCTAACGATTCTATAGCTTTGCAATTCCGTTAAGGAACCATTAAGGTCTGGCTACTCGTGGAAGTTGCTTGGAGTCAGAGGTTGCAGATGAAGTCCGGAGCCGAACCGAACACGGCGCTCCTTCCACGAGGCGCCGCGTTGTTTGACCGCATCGATTATCGGCTCATCGAAACGCCCGAGGACAAGGACAACCTGTATCTGATGCGCTACCGCGCCTATCTGCAGGCCGGTCTGATCGAGCCATCACCTTCGCTGCGCGTCAGCGATCGTTTCGACGAAACGCCCAACACCTGGAATTTCGGGGTCTATGTTGACGGAGAGCTTTGCAGCTCCGTCCGCATCCATCTGCTGACGTCGGAATGGCGGATGTCCTATACCACCGAGGTGTTCGGCGACATCCTGCATCCCCGCCTCGATCGCGGCGAGGTTTTTGTCGATCCGTGCCGGCTCGTTGCAGATCCCGACAAGCACCACCGCTTTCCCGAGCTGCCCTATTTGACCGTCCGCCTCGCCTTTGTCGCGTGCGATCATTTCAACGCCGACACCGGCCTTGCCATGATCCGGACCGATCATCAGGCGTTCTACCGCCGCATCTTCCTGCACGAGACCATTTCGCCGGAGCCGCGGGGCTTTCCGGGCTGGCCCACCAAGAAGGCGGTCCTGATGGCGACCGACGTCCGGCGGCAGCGGGACAAGGTGCTGGCGCGCTTTCCGATCATGCGCTCCAGCGCGTTCGAGCGGCGCATGCTGTTTGAACGCAGCATCCCCCGCCAGGCCGCCACGCGGCCGATTCTGCTCACCACGCCGCGGACCCTGGACGTGGCCTCTCAAGCGCTCGGTTCGGTCTAGGCGGGCGCCCCCGGTCATTTCGGCCCAAAATTCCATCAAGTGCCGGCCCTTTTGCCGGCCGACGCGGCTTGCCTTCACCCTCGCGCCACATTTACAACCCATTAACCATGACGTTTGCTTTTCGCTGGTTGGGGGCATTTGACCGGCTGAGGCAAGGTTCCGTCAAGGTTGACGGAACGTTCGCTTAACCAACCCCCTGTAGACCGGACAGCAGTGGACTAACGTGAGCGTGGAGGCTCCGGAATGAGACATCCTATGCGTATCCTCCAGGGATTGAAGCTGGCCGCGGTGCTCGCCGTCGCGCTGTCGATGGGCGCCTGCGCCAACAAGAATGCCGCGACGGATGCGATGGCCAATGCGGCGACGCCCGGCAGCCAGCAGGACTTCGTCGTCAACGTCGGCGACCGCGTGTTCTTCGAAAGCGACCAGACCGATCTGACCCCGCAGGCGATCGTGACCTTGGAGAAGCAGGCGCAGTGGCTGCAGACCTATCCGCGCTACTCCTTCACCATCGAAGGTCATGCCGACGAGCGCGGCACCCGCGAATACAACATCGCGCTCGGCGCCCGCCGTGCCCAGTCGGTCCGTTCGTTCCTCGCCTCGCGCGGCATCGACCCGAACCGCATGCGCACGATCTCCTACGGCAAGGAACGGCCGGTCGCCGTCTGTAACGACATCTCCTGTTGGTCGCAGAACCGCCGCGCCGTCACTGTCCTGAACGCCAGCTCCTGACGCTCGGTCAGGTCCCCGGTGGTCAGTCAGGCCCCGTTCAGCTTTGCAATTGGATGATGCCGGCGCCCTCTCGGGCGCCGGTTTCGTTTCAGCATTCTGTGACTGAACACCCCTTGGTATCAGTCACATTTTTGGCGTACTCCACTTCGATGTGTGGCGCGTCGAGGGTTCCGTCGCAGGCCATTTCGCTTTCGTCGTCAGGGCAAGATGTCATCCAGATTTAAGGCTTTTACCGGTACCGCGGCGACCGCCGCGCTGCTCTCTTTGTGCTCGCCCGCGCTTGCGCAATCGGTCTACGGGCAGTCGGATGATGTCGACCCTGAGATGCGGATCGAGCGGCTGGAGAACCGGCTGCGCCAGCTCACCGGCCAGAACGAGGAGCTGCAATATCGCAACCGCCAGCTCGAAGAGCGCCTGCGGGCGCTCGAGGGCGGCGCGCAAGGGGCGCCCGGGCAGGCACCCAACGTCGCGGCGATGCCGCCCGCGCAGATCGCACCCAGCCAGATTGCACCAGGTCAGGTCGCGCCCGGCTATCGCCAGCCGCCGCCGCAACAGCAAGCCGCGCAGCCGAGCTACGAGCAGCCGCAGATCGCCGCGCCCGCGCCGATCGTTCAGGAGCAGCCGGCGCCCGGCGCTCCCGGCACACGCCGCCGCGGCGATGCCTTCGACCCCAACCAGAACCCGAATGCACCCGGCGCGCCGCGCGCACTCGGCGGCGGGCAGCAGCCGATGCCGGCGGTCACGCCTGGCGGCGGCCGCAATGCGGGCGAGCCGCTCGATCTCGCCAACACCAGCCCGCGCTACCAACAAGGTGTGCCGCCGGCCGCGCAGCCCGGCTATCCGCCGGCACAATCGGGTTATCCCGCACCGGCCGGTGGCGCTGCTTTGGCCACCCTGCCGCCGTCGGCGACGCCCCGCGACGAGTTCGACCTCGGCATCGGCTACATGCAGCGCAAGGACTACGCGCTGGCCGAGCAGACCATGAAGAACTTCACGCAGAAATTTCCGAGCGACCCGCTGGTCGGCGACGCGCAATACTGGCTCGGCGAGAGCTATTTCCAGCGCCAGCAATATCGCGATTCCGCCGAAGCGTTCCTCGCCGTCACCACCAAATACGAGAAATCGGCCAAGGCGCCGGATGCGCTGCTGCGGCTCGGCCAGTCGCTCGCCGCGCTGAAGGAGAAGGAGGCCGCCTGCGCCGCCTTCGGCGAGATCGGCCGCAAATATCCCCGCGCCTCCGCCGGCGTCAAAGCCGCCGTCGATCGCGAGCAGAAGCGGGTGAAGTGCTGATCCGCTGACAAAGCGGATGGCGTTGCGCTAAACATTCGGTCAATCCGCGGATGATTGCAGCGTCATGTCAGACGACGACGATTCACCGATCTCGGCGCGCGAGGCGAGGCGGCTCTTCGCGGGCCTGAGAGATGCCCCGGCGCTGGTGCTCGCGGTCTCCGGCGGGCCCGACTCGGTTGCGCTGATGTGGCTTGCAGCGCGCTGGCAGCGCAGCCTCGCGCGAGGCCCGCAAATCACGGTCGTCACGATTGATCACGGCCTGCGCCCGGAGGCCGCCCGTGAGGCGCGCGAGGTCAAGCGGCTCGCCGCGGCGCTCGGATTGCCGCACCGGACCTTGCGCTGGCGCGGTGAAAAGCCGAAGACGGGGCTGCCTGCCGCCGCGCGCGAGGCCCGTTACCGCCTGCTCGCACAGGCCGCCCGAGCCGCCGGCGCGAGCCATGTGCTGACGGCACACACCCGCGACGACCAGGCCGAGACCCTGTTGATGCGCCTGTTCCGCGGCAGCGGACTTGCCGGACTCTCGGCCATGGCTCCATTCACCGAGCGCGACGGAATCGTGCTGGCGCGTCCGTTGCTCGACGTTCCGAAATCGCAGCTGATCGCGACCTTGCGGCGGGCGAGGATCGGCTTTGCCGAGGATCCCACCAACCGGGACACCGCCTACACACGGCCGCGGCTGCGCGCGCTGCTGCCGCTCCTCGCGGCCGAGGGCGGCGACGCCAGAAATCTGGCGCGGCTCGCGGCAAGGCTGGCGCGGGCCAATGCGGCGGTCGAGGTGCTTGCCGACGGCGCCGAGCGCTTCCTCCGCCTGCGGGATCGCGGCGATGCGCCGCAGGCGAGTGTCAGGAGCTTCGAGGCCGCGACCTTTGCCGCCCTGCCGGAGGAGGTGCGGCTGCGGCTCCTGCTGCGGGCCATCAACGCGCTTGGCCATGAAGGGCCGGCGGAACTCGGCAAGGTCGAAACCCTGATGTCGGTGCTTGATCGGGCGATCGCCGGCCCCGGTGCAGCCGCAAATGGCCGGCCGGTTCTGAAGCAGACCCTCGCGGGAGCCTTGATCAGCCTTGCCGGCGGGCGTATCCAGATCGCGCCGGCGCCGGCCCGGCGGCGCAAGGGCAGATGAGCGCGACGAGAGCGGATCATGACACCGGTCAATTCGCGTCCGTGCCGTCAGGCCACCTTAACCAGGCAGGAAAAACCCGGGTTCGGACGCCATGATTTCAGCGGGAATCGCGCTAAGATGGGATAAATAGTCCCATCTCGTTCCCTTGGCAGCGACCGGGGCGGCACCTAAATTGTATCCGTCTAACGATGAGGATTCCTTGGGATTTCCTCGCATTGACCAAATCAACTGCCCAAGGATCACGGCCGCGATCCGCGCGACCACGAAGGAAGATCGATGAACGCCAATCTGCGCAATTTCGCCCTCTGGGTCATCATTGTCTTGCTGCTGTTGGCGTTGTTCACGCTCTTCCAGAATCCGGGTCAGCGGGCCTCCTCGCAGGACATCGCCTTCTCGCAGCTGCTGAGCGAAGTTGACCGCGGCAATGTGCGCGACGTCGTGATCCAGGGGCCGGACATCCACGGCACCTTCACCAACGGCTCCAGCTTCCAGACTTACGCGCCGAACGACCCGACGCTGGTGAAGCGCCTCTATGACAGCAAGGTGCAGATCACCGCGAAGCCGCCCGGCGACAACGTGCCGTGGTTCGTCTCGCTCTTGGTCTCCTGGCTGCCCTTCATCGCGCTGATCGGCGTCTGGATTTTCCTGTCGCGGCAGATGCAGGGCGGCGCCGGCAAGGCGATGGGCTTCGGCAAGTCGCGTGCGAAGATGCTGACGGAGGCCCATGGCCGCGTCACCTTCGAAGACGTCGCCGGCGTCGACGAAGCCAAGCAGGACCTGCAGGAGATCGTCGAGTTCCTGCGCGACCCCGGCAAATTCCAGCGCCTCGGCGGCCGCATTCCGCGCGGCGTGCTGCTGGTCGGCCCTCCCGGCACCGGTAAGACCCTGATCGCGCGTGCGGTCGCGGGCGAAGCCAACGTGCCGTTCTTCACCATCTCCGGTTCCGACTTCGTCGAGATGTTCGTCGGCGTCGGCGCGAGCCGCGTCCGCGACATGTTCGAGCAGGCCAAGAAGAATGCGCCCTGCATCATCTTCATCGACGAAATCGATGCCGTCGGTCGTCACCGTGGCGCCGGTCTTGGCGGCGGCAATGACGAGCGCGAGCAGACGCTGAACCAGCTGCTGGTCGAGATGGACGGCTTCGAGGCCAACGAAGGCGTGATCCTGATCGCCGCCACCAACCGTCCCGACGTGCTCGATCCCGCGCTGCTGCGTCCGGGCCGCTTCGACCGTCAGGTCGTGGTGCCGAACCCCGACGTCGTCGGCCGCGAGCAGATCCTGAAGGTGCATGTTCGCAAGGTTCCGCTGGCGCCCGATATCAATCTCAAGACCATCGCGCGCGGCACCCCGGGCTTCTCCGGCGCCGACCTGATGAACCTCGTCAACGAGGCCGCTTTGACCGCCGCCCGCCGCAACAAGCGGATGGTGACGCAGGCCGAGTTCGAGGAGGCCAAGGACAAGGTGATGATGGGCGCCGAGCGCAAGTCGCTCGTCATGACCGAGGAAGAGAAGTTGCTCACGGCCTACCACGAGGGCGGCCACGCCATCGTCGGCCTCAACGTGCCCGCGACCGATCCGATCCACAAGGCGACCATCATCCCGCGCGGCCGTGCGCTCGGCATGGTCATGCAGCTGCCCGAGCGCGACAAGCTGTCGATGTCGCTGGAGCAGATGACCTCGCGCCTCGCCATCATGATGGGCGGCCGCGTCGCCGAAGAGCTGATCTTCGGCCGCGAGAAGGTGACCTCGGGCGCGGCGTCCGACATCGAGCAGGCCACGCGCCTGGCCCGCATGATGGTGACGCGCTGGGGCCTGTCGGAAGAGCTCGGCACCGTCTCCTATGGCGAGAACCAGGACGAGGTCTTCCTCGGCATGTCGGTGTCGCGCACGCAGAACGCCTCCGAAGCCACCGTCCAGAAGATCGATTCCGAGATCAAGCGTCTGGTCGAGGAAGGCTACAAGGAGGCGACGCGCATCCTCACCGAGAAGCGCGCCGATCTCGAGACGCTGGCCAAGGGCCTGCTCGAGTTCGAGACGCTGACCGGCGACGAGATCGTCGATCTGCTCAAGGGCAAGAAGCCGAACCGCGAGTCGGTGCTCGAGCCGACCACCCCGCGCGCCTCCGCCGTGCCCCCGGCCGGCAAGCCGCGCCCGCGTCCCGATCCGGATCCCGGCCTCGAGCCGCAGCCGCAGGCGTAATTCCAAGCGGCAGCTGAGAATCGAAAAACGCGGCGGTAACGCCGCGTTTTTTATTGTCCGAGCGCGCCTTCGCGAGCTGGCATTGCGCTGGCCCCTCCCGCAAGGCAGGCGCCGCCGACCCAGAGCGTTCTGTTCCGGCGCCACCGTTCGAGCCTGGGCCGTTTTGCCACAGCCATCCGGCTGAATCGGTTGCGGTGGGTCAAGAAGGAGCATCTCGACAGCGTTAGGTTCCGACTCGTCAAAGGAGGCACACATGGCTTTCAAGGATGTTCTGTTGACCCTGGCGAGCTACCCGGAGCCGACGCCGGTTTCAGTGATCGACGATGCCGTCTCGGTGGCCGCCACCCTGGGGGCGCACCTCGCAGCCATTTCCTGCGAGGTCCATGCGGAGGTGCGCGCAAGCCTGCTCGGGCATGTCATCCTGGACATACCCGCGCTTATTGCGCGCGAGGCCGCCAAGAGCCGCGAGAATGCGAAAGCCCTGCTTGCCGCATTCGAAGCCTCCGCCGACAAATCCGGCGTCCGGCGTGAGACCATCTTCGAGCACTGTGCAACCGCCAGCGAGGCCGCGCTGCTGGTTGACTATGCAAGGCTTCGGGATCTCACGATCATGGCGGTGCCGGACTCCCATGATCTGGGGTACGCCGAGGAGGTGATCTTCGAATCCGGCAGGCCGACGCTGATCCTTCCCACCGGCCCGCGGTCGCGTCCGTTGCGGCTCGATGCCATCTGCGTGGCTTGGGACTTCAGCCGTACCGCTGCGCGAGCGGTTTCCGACGCACTTCCTTTGCTTGAAAGCGCAAGAAGTGTGCGCGTCGTGACTGTCACCAACGAAAAGCCCCTGGATTCCAGACATTCCGGCCGAGAACTGGCGAAGAACCTGGCTCGTCACGGCATCGAGGTCGTGCTGGATGAGATCGATGCCGAGAGCAAGCCGATCGACGAGGTCCTCACATCTTACGTGCTGTCCCATGGCATCGACGTCCTCGTGATGGGCGCGTACGGAACGCCGAGATGGCGGGAATTCGTGCTCGGCGGCGCGACCAGGGGCCTGCTGTCCAAGCCGCCGGTGCCGATCCTGTTTTCGCATTGACGCTTGGTGATGCAGGAGGTGGCGCCGCTCGGGTCTACGAAACTGGTCAGATCGCTGACGCTCACGCACGCGGTCCTCTATGGGCTCGGCGTGACGATCGGTGCCGGAATCTACGTCCTGGTGGGCGCGGCCGCTGCCCGGAGCGGAATGCATGCACCTCTGGCGTTCCTCGTTGCCGCGGTCGTGATGGGCGTGACGGCCGGGAGCTTTGCCGAACTGGGCACGCGACTGCCGGTCGCGGCGAGCGAGGCCGCCTATGTCCAGGCCGCGTTTCATCGAAAATGGCTCAGCGGTGCCACAGGGTTGCTCGTGGTGGCTGCAGCGACGATTTCGGGCGCGACCATCACGGTCGGGAGTGCCGGCTACATCAGCGTGTTCCTGCCGCTGCCTGCCAGCTGGATCATCGCGGGCGTCGTGCTCGCGATGGGAGCGATCGCCTGCCTATCCGCGGTTCAGTCCATCAGCTTCGCCGGCTTGATGACGGTCGTGGAGATCGGAGGATTGGTCCTCATTGTCGGAGCCGGGCTGTTTGAGGGCGACGCCCTGGTCTCCCGGCTGCCCGAACTGTTGGCTCCCCTGAGCGATAAAGCAGCGTGGACCGGGATCGCACAGACATCGCTGCTCGCCGTGTTTGCATTCATCGGGTTCGAGCACCTCGTGAACATCTCCGAGGAAATGAAGAATCCGTCCCAAACGCTGCCTTGGGCGCTCTTCATCACCCTCGGCGTGACGGCGCTCCTCTACATGATCGTCGTCTGGGTCGCGGTGGTCGCGGTGCCCCCGGCCGAACTCGCGCACGCCTCGGCTCCGCTTGCTTTGGTGTTTCAGCGGCTGACCGGTCTTCCCCTCTCGGTGTTGAGCGTCATCGCGATCGTTGCGACGGTCAACGGGATCATCGTTCACATGCTGATGATCGGACGTGTGCTGTACGGGCTTGCGGACCAAGGCAGCCTTCCGGCCTTTCTGGCCCGGGTGAACGCCAGAAGCGGAGCGCCGGTGGTTGCAACACTCTTCGGCGTGGGCGCCATCCTGATCCTCGCCCTCGGCATTCCCTTGACCGGATTGGCCGAATGGACCTCACGCCTGACGCTCGGGATCTTCGTCCTGGTCAACCTGGCGCTTCTTCGCATCAAGACGAGAGAATCCAAGCCTCCCGCCGGCGTGTTCTTCGTGCCCATTTGGGTGCCGATCGCAGGACTGTTCACAAGCGCCGCGTTGCTCCTGATCGATCTCGTGCGATAGCGCCCGCGTGGCGTTTTGGCGGAGGGCCCGGGCGTTGCGATGGCGGTTCTCTCGCTCCCCCACGCGCGATCGGTGAAACATTAAAGAACACCTTAACAATTAAGGCCTAGCTTGGCCCGCCATGACTGATCAGGTCGTCTCCAGCGCGGTTCAACCGTTTTCGGCGCGTGCAGCGCTCCCTTGGGCTGTGGGGCTCGCCGTCTACGCTGTGTTGCTGGCTGTCGGCCCGAAGCTGCTCGGAGATCCCGACAGCTATTCTCACGTCGAGCTCGGGCGCTGGATCATGGCGCATGGGACCCTGCCGACGAGCGATCCATTTTCGTTTTCGAAGCATGGCGCGCCTTGGATCACGTTCGAATGGCTGTCGGAAGTCATCTATGCCGGAGCCTACGTCCTGTCCGGCTGGCCCGGCGTCGTCGTCGTCGCGGCCGCGGCGATCGCACTCGCCTTTGGTCTGCTCACATACTTCCTGCTGCGCGAGCTGTCGCCGACCCAGACGCTGATCATGGTGATCGCGGCCGTCATCCTGACGGCGCCGCACATGCTGGCGCGGCCACACGTGCTCGTGATGCCCATCATGGTGATCTGGGCGGCTGCCCTGGTGCGTTGCATGGATCATGGCAGGCCGCCACCATACTGGGCCCTGCCGCTGCTGGTCGTGTGGGGCAATCTGCACGGCAGCGGAGTGCTGGCGCTTGGCTTGATTGGACCCGTGGTGCTCGAGGCGCTGCTGCGCGAGGAGCGAAGCCAATGGCCACGCGTGCTGCTGCGCTGGGTGCCATTCACACTGCTTGCCGTCGCCGCATCCTGCCTGACGCCGCATGGGCCGGAACCGCTGCTGATGCCGATCACGACACTCGGCCTCGGTCCCGCGCTCGCCTGGATCGCGGAATGGCGGCCGCAGGATTTCAGCCGCATCGGCGGCTTCGAGCTGCTGTTGCTGGGGGGCATCTTCGCGCTCTCGCGCGGCGTCACGCTGCCGGTCGTGCGGACCCTGGTGGTGATCGGCTTGCTCCATTTCGCGCTGGCGCAGATGCGCAATGCGGATCTGCTGGCCATGCTGGCACCGCTCTACCTCGCGGCCCCGCTGGCCCGGAGGTTCGGCGGGCCGAGCGGGAACGAGACCGACCGCTCCTCGCGTGGCTTGAACCTGGCGGCATTCGGCATCTTGGCCGCGATGAGTGGATTGGCGCTGGCGCGCGACATCCGGCCGGCTCCCCTCATCACCCCCGAGGCGGCGGTCGCCCGTGCCGACCTCGCCAAGGCGGGGCCGCTGCTCAACGACTATTCCTTCGGCGGCTATTTGGTCTTTGCCGGCATTCCAACCTTCATCGACGGCCGCGCGGAACTGTTCGGCGGACCGTTCATCGACCGCTACAATCGCGCCCTGGCGCTGATTGACCTCGGAGATTTTCTTAAGCTGCTCGACGACTACAAGATCCGCGCGACGCTGCTCGCACCGAATACGCCCGCCACAGCGATGCTTGACCGGCTCCCGCACTGGCAGCGCGTGTACAGCGACGATGTGGCGGTCGTCCACAAGCGCCGGGAGATGCAGTAAAGCCAGCTCGCCAGCAGCATCGAAGACGAGGTGTTGGCCTCACGTCCGAGATGATTGCGGCGGATCACTCGGTGATTGCGTGCTTGGCGGGTACGGTCGCCGCCTCGTTGCGATCGAAGCCGGCTCGCTTCTGGATCACGTACAGTGGACGGCGCTTTACTTCGGCATGGATGCGGCCGACGTAAAGACCCACGATCCCCGTCATCAGCATGTTCATTCCACACAAGAGCGAGAGGAGGACGATGGTCGAGGACCAGCCGGTCACGAGATGAGTGTCGTTGCTCAGCCACATCACGACGACCCAGCCGCCGTAGAGCAGTGCGAATGCCGAGACGGTCAATCCGCACCAGATCGCCAGGCGCAAGGGCAGATCGGAAAAGCCGAGCGCGGCGTTCACCGCTAGGCGGATCATCTTGAACAGGGGGTACTTGGTCTCGCCCGCGGCGCGCTCGAGACGATGGAAGGTGACCTCGGCCTGGCGGAAGCCGAGCCAGGCGATCATGCCGCGTACGAAGCGATCCTGCTCCGGCATCCGCCTGAGCGCGTCCAGCACCTTGCGATCGATCAGGCGGAAGTCACCGACGTCGGCGGGGATGCCGACGGAGGACATCTTGCCGAGCAGCCGGTAGAACAGGTGTGCGGTCGCGCGCTTGAATCGGCTTTCGCCCTCGCGCGACAAGCGGCGGGCGTGGACGACGTCATTGCCTTCGTGCCATTTTGCGATCAATTGCTCGATCACTTCGGGCGGATCCTGCAAATCGGCGTCCATGACGATGATCGCGTCACCCTGCGCGGCGTCCATGCCGGCGGTGATGGCGACTTGATGGCCGAAATTCCGCGACAGGCCGATATAGCGAAAGCGGGCGTCGCGCACGGCGAGTGCCTGCAGCACGATCGAGCTGGAATCGCTGCTGCCGTCGTCGACGAAAATCGCCTCTGCCGGCCCGTCGAGCCGGGACAGCAGCAAGTCGAGCCGGCGTAACAATATCGGCAGTACGGCTTCCTCGTTGAAGACGGGAATGACGAGGCTGTAGCGGATCGGTCCGGAATTGGCCGCCATGCGAAGGAGTCCAGCTGGGTTGCAGGGACGGAAGTCTATGGGCAGGTGGTTAAGGTCGCCTTTCTCAGGACTTGCGGCGAATCCTGTAGAGGACGAACCGATCCGAGGTCTCCAATAGTTCCAGCAGATCCGGCAGCGGGTTTGCGGCCCGCGGTCCCAGCACATAGAGGTAGTCGAAATCCCGGTACCAGGTGCGGACAAAGCGCGGCGAGTCCGCCGGCGGGTGGCCCGCTGCTATCGCGGTGAGCAGGCCTGAGGACACCAGTCCGCCATCCGGAGTGGCAAGATGGCGCACGGCCTCCATGGCCCGAACAGGCTGCTTGCCCGCCTCCGTGAAGAGATTGGGCACGAACGCATTGGCATAGTGCACCGCCAGCGTTGGCGCATAATACATCGGATACGCGGTGAGATCGGCGAAGGGCGGGTCGCCAGCTTCGTCCGCATTGCTGACGAGGACGCGCGAGCCACGTTCGACCTTGCGGAACGACTCGATAATGGCCGCGTAGTCAGCGCGGTAGGGCAGCCATACCGTGAAGACAACGGCGAGATTGATCAGCGTGATGCTGCTGATCGCAGCGAGTGCAGCCATCCGCCAAGCCCGGCTTGGCAGCGACAGCGAGCAGAACGCCGGCAGGATCAGCGCCGCAGCAGGAAACACGCGGAGGTCGGCGAAAGAGGTCCCGAACAGTCTCGAGGGAATGGCCACGTACAGGAGCGCAAGACCGAGCGCGATCCAGATCCCGGCGGGCTCGAGCCTGAGCAAGCCGCGCCTTGCGGCGAACAGCAACGCGGTCATGAGGGTCAGCCCCGTCACCGCCGCGGCCGTCAGATTGTAACCGTTCATGATGCGGAGCGGCCAGACCGGCTTGAATGCGAGGAACCAGTCATTGCCTTGGCTTCCGATCGCGCCTGCCGTGACATGCATGATCGCAAGCAGCGCAAGCGCCGGTAGGGCTAGCGCGCCAAGCCGCGCGGCCGCGACGGGATAAGCGACCCGCCCTTGGCGGATGCGCGACAGCTCGAAAAGGCCGAGCGTTGCGCCATAGATGCCGAGCGAAAAGAAATGCGCCACATAGAGCGCGGCGACGAAGATCAGATTGGCCATGAAGCGCAGCGGCCAGGGGCCTTCGGCCAGCATCAGATAGACGGCGATGCCCCAGAGCGCGAGGCCGAGCCCGAACTCGAAGTTCACGAAACCCCAGCTGAACGGCAGGCAATAGAGGAAAGCGAGCGCGGCGAAACCGGCGAGATGGATGCGTCCCTTCCGGACCCATTCGAGCAGAAGCGCACCGGTGACGATCAGGCATTGGCTCAGCAACAGAAACAGCCGCGTCGCGTTCTCGACGCTCATCAGCCGCGCCAGCTGCGGGACCAGCAGGTCCATTCCGAGGTTGGGATAGAAGGCCCACCTCACCTCGTAATACGGATTTGCACCCGCGGTGCCGTTCTGGCTCAGAACAGACATGCGGGCGAGGTGATTGGGATAATCGACCATCGCCGGAATGGGCGTCAGCAGCACCGGAACAAACGAGACCACAGCCAGCATCGCAAGCACGATCATCGCCACGGCTCGGTCCGGGGCGGAACGCGCCGGATCTGTCAGGATCGGCTTGCTGGAAGGAACCATCTGATGAAGTCGCTGAGGCCGAAGACGCGCGCTGGAGTGGGTCGTCACTTCGAAGGCGCCGCGGTCGCGCCATCTGCGGCGTCGCGCACGTGGATCACGGCGATGTCGTCCGCATAGATCCGCTTCCAGCCCTTGAGCTGGTCGAGGATCTGCGGGCCCGGCGCATCCGCGCCCAGCAATGTCGCATCGATCTTGTGCTCGTCGAGCAGGCGCGGCAACAGCTCGGGCTTCTTGCCCTCGGTCGCCTTGAAGAAGTCCATGATGAATTTCTCGCCGTAGAGCTCGGCGCGGCCGTCGACGAAAACAGGGATATTGCGCGAGATCAGATAGCCGCCGAACTGGTAGGCGTTGAAGACGCGCTGCACCTTGCGTTGCTCGAGCAGGTCGACCGCCGCGACCGGCGTCTGCGTCATCGTGAAGGTGAAGCGGTGGTGCCCCAGATAGAGCGAGGTCGAGGTCCAGCTTGCCGCCACGATCATCAGCGCGCCGAGCGCCGTGACATAGCGGCCCGGCCAGCTGTCGGCACCGGCGGGCTCAAGCGCCGGCTGCGGGAACATCTCGCCGAGCGGCTTTGCCAGCACCAGCGGCACCAGGAATGCAAATGCGTCGATGCTCCTGACGTGGCTCAGCGCGCTCCAGGTCAGGAAGAGGATCAGGAAGATCCGGGGTGCCGACAGCACCAGGCCGCGATAATAACCGAATGCGATCAGGGCGAGCAGGGCGCCTTCGAACGGGGTGAACGTGGCGAAGTTCGCCGGCATCCATTCGACGATCAGCGTCAGCAATTCGCCGAGGCTGAGGATGTTGGTCGCGCCCTGCAGCGTTCGCCAGCCGTACGGCGTGCAGCAGCTCGCGATCAGCGCCCCGATTCCGAACAGCACCCAGCGCATGAACAGGGCGAGCCGCCGTCCCTTCCCGGCATGCTCGACCGCTTCGAGCGAGATCGGGCCGATCAGCGCGAGCCCGAGCACGAAGCCGCCGTGCAGGTTCGCCCACAGCGCCATCAGCGGCAGCCAGGTCCAGGACGGCGCGCTCCGGCGGCTCGCAGCCGCCATCAGCAAGCCGACCCACGCCACCATCACCGGCAGCGCCAGAATATGCGGCCGCGCCAGCACGTGATGGATCGACAGCAGCAGCGCCAGCATCGCGAACAGCACCGCGCGCGGGGCTCCGATATGCGCCTCGAGCAGATGGACGAAGATCGCGACGGTGAGCGCGACGGCGGCCGCGGTGAGGATGACGGGGCCTGCCCAGCCCCAGTGCGCATGCGAGAAGGCGAACGCGACCTGCGACAGCCAGGACGTCGAGATCCACGGCGCGCCCGTCCGCGTGAAGGAATAGAAGTCGATCATGGGCATGGCGCGGTGATCGAGGATCCATTGCCCGATCTTGATCTGCCAGAACGAGTCGGAATCCTGAAGCAGCGTGTCGCCCAGGAACAGGAAGAACAGATAGGCGCCGGCGCCGACGCACAACGGCACCAGGGCACGCGCGCGGCCCTGCACCGCGATGCTGTTGGCGAAGGAAAGGGACATGCCGTCTCGTCGTCCTGGTTGTTCTTGCCGGCCCGAGCGGGCGGCATTGGACCACGCCGGTCATAACTTCGGGTAAACCGGCCGCGCCAGGCCGGCGTCAGATGCTTACAATTTAACGGATTGTTTCGAACTTGGATTTACCATGGGCCGATACACGCAATCCGCTCGGTGTTTACGCAGCCGAATTAACTGCGGTGCAATTCTTTGCCTCTACGTTCCGTTGCCATGGTCGGGCGGCGCTGGGAAGCCGAAGAGACCAGATCAGTTGTAGCCTCGTGTACTCATTTGGAGCACTCTATGAAGAACCTCGTTGCGCGTTTCATGAAGGATGAATCCGGCGCCACCGCCATTGAATACGGCCTGATCGCTGCCGGCATCGCGCTGGCGATCATCACCGTCGTCAACAACCTCGGCACCACGCTGAACACGAAGTTCAGCTCGATCTCGACCAGCCTCAAGTAAGGCTGGACGACCAGCGGAATAGCGAGGAGCCCCGTCATCGACGGGGCTCTTTTGCTTTGCCCGGGAATTCGGCGCGGGGCGTTCGACGATCGGGCTTAAGCCTCCTTCAAGCCACTCGGGTGTATGGCTTGGACGTATCCGCCTCACATGATCGCGTAAGGAAGCCGCATGGCCGAAGCCTCCTCCGTTCCGCCTGCAATCGGCCGTCACGGTGCGGTCCCAGCGATCCTCGTCAACATCTCCTTCGTGCTGGCGATCGTCACGCTGGCGTATTTTCCGACGGCCTATCTCGCCCATCTCTGGATCTTTGACGCCGACGGGCGCGGCATCCCCACTGATTTCGTCAACGTCTGGGCGGCCGGAAGACTGGCGCTCGAGGGGCATCCCGCGCAGGCCTGGGATTGGGACATTCAGAAGCAGGTCGAGCTTGCGCTTCTCAAGCAGGATTTTGTCGGCCATTTCGCCTGGCATTATCCGCCGCCCTTCCTGTTCGTCGCGTCCTTCCTCGCGCAATTTCCCTATACGGTGGCGTTCATCGGCTGGGCCGCGTTCAGCATGGTACCCTATCTCGCCGTGATGCGCGCCATCATCGGGCGCAACGCGGGCTTGGTAATTGCGGTTGGATTTCCGGCCGCCTTCCTCAACATCCTGGTCGGGCAGAACGGTTTCCTCACGGCCTCGCTGATCGGCGGCATGCTCTATCTGTTGCCGACGCGGCCGGTGCTGGCTGGAATCTGCCTCGGCCTTCTCAGCTACAAGCCGCAATACGGATTGTTGTTTCCGATTGTCCTGCTCGCCGCCGCCGAATGGACCGTGCTGTTCAGCGCCGCGATCGTCACCGTTGCGATCGCTGCACTATCCTGGTTCGCCTTCGGCACCGAAAGCTGGCAGGCGTTCTTCCACTGGATTCCGATGTTCTCCCAGGCCTTCCTGACCGAGGGCAGGGCGCCCTGGTTCAAGATGCAGAGCATCTTCGCGCTGGTGCGCTATCTCGGCGGCACCGAGCAGCTCGCATGGATCTTCCAGTGGGTGTTGACCACAGCTGTTGCCGTGGCGCTGGTCGTGGTGTGGCGGAGCCGGCTGCCCTATGCCCTCAAGGCGGCGATGCTCGCGACCGCGGCGCTGCTGACGACGCCCTATCTCTTCATGTACGATCTGGTCGTGCTGGGCATCGCCGTGGCCTTCCTCATCCGAGCCGGTCTCGACGAAGGTTTCGCACGCCACGAGGGGATGGCGCTGGCGCTCGTCTTCGGCCTGCTTGCGAGCTTCCTGTTTCTCGGGCAACCGGTCGGTTTTCCTGCGATCCTGATCGTGTTCGGGCTGATCCTTAGACGCTGCGCAGCCTGGCGGAGTGCCGAGGCCGCATCGGCGCAGGTCGTGCTCCCGCGAACGAGCTGAGAAGCTCGGTCGGGCACAGTCACCGGTCAGACGTCAGATGGGAAATGTCGCCACTCAAGCTAAAGCTGGCGATGCCACTGACGAGGCCTGCTTTGTTTTGCCATTGGACAACCGCCACAGGAGACGAGTGGCGAACAAGGGGAGGATCAGTAAAGCAATCGGTATTTGCGCGAAGCCGAATGGAAACATCAGAATAGGCAACATCCACAACGCAAGCGAAAGAACTTGATCGGCGAATGCTTCGTTTCCGCGCTGACGCAGAAGCGCGACAATCCATCCGAATACGACCATGTCGTAGTTCATGATCCAGGCTGAAAACAAGAAGGTGGCGGTAACGAAGAGCGCTAGTGAGAGGACCGGATCGCGCTTGCGCCAGAACGTCCAAACCACCGCACCGACGGCGCATACCGACGCCGCTCCTTGCACTACCCAGGCCAAATCAGCCGGAAGACCCGCAAGGCGGGCGTTGATCAAGGCTGAGGCAACGATCGGCCAGCCCATGATACCTGCCACGTCGAGCAGTTCGTGCTGTTGCGGCAAAACTTTATGCCAATATGCGATCCAGATTTCTGGCCCAAACCATGCTGCAGTCGCGGCGACAAGCGACACCGTCATGACGACGGCTGAACCAATGACTCGCCAGTGCCCTCCCAGCACCAGCACGATCGGAAGCAGGAGTCCGAGTTACGGCTTGATAGTCAGCATACCAAACAAAATTCCAGCGAGTATCGGCCGCCGCTCGAGGTTTGCCAGACCGCCGATCAAGAGCGCAGCGGTCAAGAAGCCATTTTGGCCGAGGAATACGTTAACCGTGACGGCAGGTGCGACGGCCAGAAACACCCAGTATTTTCGTTCGACACCACATGATGTTGCCGCCCAAACGTACAGGGCAAGCCCGGTGACGCACCACACAATGTACGACGGCAGAAAACCGAGCAAACCAAAGGGCCAAATGAAGAACAGAAGATGCGGCGGATACGACCAATACAGAGGTGCCAAATCGGGAATGCCGGTCACCTTCGCTATCGCAGCCATGTAGGCGCTGGAATCAAACCAGTCCGCAGGGCCGCCGGAAAAAGCCGATCGGCCGCCTATCCAAGTGTTCAGAAAATCTCGACCAACCGGAAAGGGTCAAGTACGAACGATGGGAACGACTGGGCTGCTGCCAGTTGGAAGTCAAATATGACAACCGCCAGCAGAATGGCCGCAGCGACCACGGTGAGGGACGCGTAGATCCTTACTGATGCTGGATTGCCTGTGCCGAGCTTGCCATGACTCATTGTACGCTCAAAGGGTAAGGCCTCTGTTCGAGAGGCGCGATGGTTCTCAAGTTTGAGTTCCGCGCGGACGGCGACTAATGCGCAGTCCGCGCGATCAGCGGGCAACTTTCGATCACCGTGCCGGGGCGGGCGCCCTCAATGGTGACGCAGGGCCGGGAGCGATCGATGGTGAGCTCGTAGCGATCCAGCAGCGCGCTGCGGTCCGGATCGCCGCGCATGTGCAATTCGCGGACGCCGCCGGGCAGCGGCGTCTTCAGCCCGGCGCGAATGCGCTGGTCGAAGATGCCGCCGGGGACGATCGGCACGGCGATATCGGCGAGCAGGTAGAAGCGCGATTGGGAGGGCAGCTGCGGCGCGATATAGGCCAGCGGCTTGCCGAGGATGAAATAGGTCGCGGGCTGATCGAGCTCGTGGGCGATCTTCGGCCGGTAGACGTCGGACCAGGGGCGGTGCCACCAGTCCGCCGGCTGCGACCACGCTGCGATCGCGACTGCGAGCGTCAACGTCAACACGGCGAGCGGACGAGGGGACGCCGTCAGCGATGGCGGTCCGGTGCTCGCGGCGAGGCGCGTGAGCAGGAGAACGATCAGCGGACCGCACAGGAGCTCCAGAACCACCGCATAGCGCTGGATCGAGAACAAGCCGAGCCATGCGAGGTAAGAGGCCGCAAACAGCACTACCAGCTGCACGTCACCCCGGGTGAGGATCGCGCTCTTGCGCCTCGCGCGGACCCACAGGCCGAGCACGAGCAGGACCATCACCACCGCGAAGCGCGCGTCGCGGAACGGATGCTCCGCGCCTCGGTGGTCGCCGATCAGCCAGTAGAAGGGGTAGGCCAGTGCGTCGAGCACGCCGTGAGGCATGAACTGCGCATCCATCAGGTTGACGCCGGCCACCTCGCTCGACTGGAACAGTGCATTGAACAGCGGGAAGATCGGATTGCCGGTGTCGCGCCACGTGATCAGGCACCATCCGCCGCCGGTGAGCGCCGCGCCGACCATCCCGCCGATGCCAAGAAGCGCGATCGCGCGAAGCGGACGCGCGGAGACGAGCAGCGCCGCGGCAGCGCCGATCGCGTAGACGACATTGGTCAGCTTCAGCCCGACGGCGGCACCGATCAGCAATCCCGCGAGCAGGACGCAGATCGCGGGTCGGCGATCCGCCACCAGGATCAGAAGGCAGCCGCCGATCACGGGCAAGGCCAGCAGCACGTCGGAAAAGCTCGTGCCAACTTCCGAGAGCGTCATCGGACCCGAGGCAGCGATGACGACCACTGCTGCGACCGACGCGATGGTTGCGGCCTGGCGCAGCACCAGACGTGCGAACAGGCAGATCAGCGCGAGGTTGAGGCCGTGAACGGCGCCGATGATCATCAGACCGTAGGGCGCCGGCAGCACATGGCGGAGATAGTAGACCGGAAAATAGACGAGCGGATTGAAGTAGGTCTGAAAGCCCGGCGGGACCACATCGACGCCATAGCGGCCGTTGAGAACGGCCCAGACATTGTATTCGTGGTAGTTCTGCCAATCCCAGTTGACGTCCTCGCCCATGGCCAGGGTGTAGAGCGCGCCCGCCAGCATCGCGCAGACGACAACGGCGATGGCTGTAAGCGCATTGCCGCGCTGCTTCGCCCTCCACGACCGCCGCAGCCTGTCGGCCGCGGGCAGGGACATGACCTCTCGCAGATCGGAGGAAATGGCCGCGCGTTCCAGCATCAAGGCGCCATCGGCGCCGGGAACATCACGAGCAGAGCCGGGTCGCTGAACCGCAGAAAGCCCGCTCGTGAAATGCATTGCCGAATTCCAATTTACAACCGTATGACTATGGATAGCCAGTTAAAGTTGTATGAATCTATGCGGGAACTTTGCGTGATTGCACGTCAAAGTCGCGAGTAGTCGAGGGCTCGAATCGGTCCTCCGGGTCGACCTGCAGCGTTTAGGGCCTGATGCCCAGGCGCTCGCGCTCATCGTTCCAGAATTTCTCTTCCCAACTCCGATACTCTGCCTCGCTCATCGGAAATCCGGCCAAATGCCAATGACCGCCATCGTCCGCGTACACGACGACAAAATAATCCCTCTCCAGCTCGGACTTGGTACGCGGCACCGGAATTAGGGAATGGGTTTGATCAGTTACTCCGAACGTCGCGTCGAAGACCGAGTCGACCGATGCATTTCCGCTCTGGACTTCGAGAACCCTGAGGCTGACCGCGAGACGCTCCCTGAGAGAATCGTTCCCACGGCCTCCCGGTGGAATCCGCCCACCCAGGCCGGCCGCAGTCCCCAGTAGCCGCACTCTCGCCAGCAGTACTTCCTTGGCCGTCGTGGGTAATGTTGACGTGCGAATATCGCTCGGAGGCTTATCGAGAAAGTACATAACGGGCAGCTCGGATCCGGCTGTGAGCAGCATCTTTCGTTCTCCTCTCCAAGATGAGCTTGCCGGGACCAAATGTGCCGCGAATCGGACTTGGAGGGTTTGGTTCTTGGTCGGCTGCTCGGCCGAAAAGGTTGCTGTGGGCAACGCCACAACGAGAATGGCGCAGCTTGCTCCGCGTGCAGCGAGTTTGCGTCTCATGACGACGCACCATCAACGTTCATGTCGTCGGCACGGTCGCCCAGTCTTTCGTTTTCTTTGATTGTTGCTGTCGTGGAGAGGCGTCTCTTACCGCTGCGACTCTCTATGGAATTCCATCATTGTTCGAGGCGGGACTTCTTGACATTGCACGACAGTGCGAGGTCGCGATGCATCGCCATCGATGCCTTCAATCGTGATGGTCTGGCGGCTTCTGCTCCATACGACCCGGCGGAGGACCTCGAAATTCATCGAGAGCGTGACGTCATCCTGGCCGGCATCGGTGACTTCACCGCGAAACCCTCTTCCCTCCTTGCCACGCTCGAAGAGTGCTTGTTTCGAAGCTGCATCCATCGTGAAGTACACAGCGCCTGTGTGTTCACAGCGTACAGAGATCGGATTCAGAATGGGATCGCGAACCCCGAAGCTCAAAATGCTTCTCGGGGGCGTGACAGTGCACGGATGGGTTAATGTCGGCCGAAAGGTGGGGTCGTCGAGTCCCGGCCAAGTCATCGTCTTCTTGTTGCTATCAAAGATCAGGCCGATCCGACCTGGACGAACGCGCAGCATGAATTCGATCTTTCCATCGTTTTTGGAAATGATTTCTCCAGAACGTGTAGTGATGCCGAAATTTGTTTCGAGGTCTATCGGTGGCGTCTCAAACACGACAGCATTGGCATCGACGTCGAACGTCGCGAAGTAGAGGCGGGCGGGAATGCCGCCTTCACACCGCACCGAAAATAATTCACCGGCTGCCGCGCGGTCTGGCGTCGGCATCAGAAAGAGAATGAGCGCGAGGCCCAAGAGCCGCTTCATGACGCACGCTCCGTTCGTCCATGAGACTGTCCACCGCAGCTTGAGAGAGCGCCGAGTCTTTCGAGGCTTCGAAAACTGCCTGGCAGTGAAGATCGATGCCATCAGCACACTGCACCAGGCGCGCGTCAACTTCTGGCTGCGAACAGGATAAATGAACCTATAAGTATATGATCGTAGCGCAATCCAGCCGGAACACTCACAGGCGAAACACCGACCACTGAATTCACATTGTGCGATCCAAGCCCTCCAAGAATACTCGTTCAGTCTCTCGACCGGTTCGTTTGACGCCTCCGTCCGCCCACCATGACGCCCCACGCATTTGCATCTTGTCATTCACCCTGAATAGTTGTTCAGTCCTTGCGGGGCGATTTGCATCTATTGCGTGAGAAGCGTTCGGCCGCAGGGCGTGCGGTGGGCGTGGTGGGACAGGAAGCGCGCCATGGTTTATCGGCGGACGCATCAAGTGGTGAAGCGCCTTGCGGCGCGGCGCAGCGCCATACTGGCGGCGGCGCGGGAGGCGGCGGCGGAAGGGGGGATGGCGGCGGTGCAGATCGCACCGGTCGCGGTCCGGGCCAATGTCGCGGCGGGCACGGTCTACCGTTATTTCCCCTCCAAGGCCGACCTGATCTCCGAGCTCATTGCCGAGGTCTCCCGCGACGAGCTCGCGGCGATCCGAAGGGCGGCCGATGCCGCGCCGGGGCCGTCCTCGGCGCTGGCGGCCGCCGTCACCACCGTGGCGGTGCATACGCTGTCGCAGCGCCGGCTGGCCTGGGGCATCCTGGCCGAGCCTGTCGATGTCGATGTCAGCGCCTCCCGTCTGGCCAGCCGGCGCGAGATCGCCGGCGAGATCGCCTCCCGGATCGACGCCGCCGTGCGTGCCGGCCATCTGCCGGCGCAGGACACCGCGCTTGCGGCCACCGCCTTGCTCGGCGCGCTGCATGAGGCGCTCGTCGGCCCGCTCGCGCCCGACAATCTCGAGGATCCCGTCAAGATGCGCGATGCGGTGCAGACCGTGACCCTGCTGGCGCTGCGCGCCGTCGGCGTCATGGACGCTCGTGCCCGCGGCCTCGTGGTGCAGCAGACGCTGCTGCCGACGACCAAGGCACTGGTCGGCGCCTGAGCCGACCCGCCACCGGGATCTGGCCCAAGCTCCCTGTTATCCTGCTGCATCAGCATTTTCCCGGCCGGACTGATCAACCCCGGTGGGACGCTTCAGAAGAATGAGCCCGGCGGTCACAATGAGGACGGCTCCGGCGATCGTGGAGCCTTGCGGGATATGCTTGAAGACAAGATAGCCGATGGCTGTGGAACCGAGCAGTTCGAGATAGACCAGCGGCGACAGGGTGGACGCTTCGGCGAAGCGAAATGCCGCGATGGACAGGACATGACTGACAGCAGAGAGCGCACCCAAAGCCAGAAAGAACATGACAGCGTCCCAAGCCGGTGTGGTCCAGGTCAAGATGGCTTGTGGCGTCAGGAGCACCATGCCGACGACACACTGGAAGGCGAGCGTCTTGACGGGATCGCTGACCAGAGAAGCCTGCCGCGTTGCGATCAGATAGAGCGCGAACGTTAGCCCGGCGCCGAGCGCCAGCAGGATGCCGGGCTCGATGTCGCCGTCCGGGCGCAGAATGACGATGGCGCCGGTGAAGCCCAGCGCCAGGCTCGCGAGCTTTCGTTGCGTCAAACGCTCCTTCAGGACCATGGCGGCGAGCGCGACCGCGATGACCGGCCCCACGAAATAGGCGCTGACGGCTGTAGCCAGCGGAACGGTCGCGATGGACAGGAAGTAAAGCGTCATCCCGGTGACGAGGAACACCGTCCGCAGCATATGGGAGGCGCGCCGTTCGGCGGGAAAGATCTCTCCTTTGTACCTGATCGCGGCCACCGGAAGGACGACGGCGCTTGCCACGGCGTAGCGCGCCCAGGCGATGAAGAGCGGCGAATAGTCGGCGCTCAGATATTTGGCGATCCCATCGACCAGCGGGATCGAAAGCATCGCGGCCGCCATGAGCACGATGCCCAGCGTCGGGCGGGCGCGGGCTTCGGATTCTACGGTGGCCATGCGACCGATTCCATTCGAACAACTTCTCGCCGCCCCCGCGGCTTGGTGCAGCTGACGCTGATGCCGGCGAACACGGCGCTGGTCGGGACCTGAAGAAATCGCGCCGCGAGCCAAAAGGCGACCTGATCGCGCTCAGGCCATTGCCCGAGCGTGCCTTTTCGCAAAACCCCGGCAAGACCGGCCAGAGTGGCCGGCTACTGTGCATGGGGTTGTTTTTTGACTTTTTGTTTGGCCGCCCTGGCGGACCCTCATATGTTCGCGTCGCCCTCGGGCCCGACCGAGGCGATGCGCACCATGTTGGTGGTGCCGGGGATGCCGAGCGGCACGCCGGCGACGATGATGACGCGCTGGCCGGCGCGGACGAAACCGTCGCGGAAGGCGATCTGGCCGGCGCGGCTCACCATGTCGTCCTGGTCGCGCGCGTCCTCCGCCACCACGCAATGCACGCCCCAGGCGACCGCGAGCCGTCGGCCGGCGGTGATGTTCGGCGTGATCGCCACGATCGGCGGCTTCGGCCGCTCGCGCGCCACGCGCACGGCAGTCGAGCCCGATGAGGTCCAGCAGATCAAGGCCGGCAAATCGAGGGTCTCGGCGATCTGCCGGGCGGCGTCGGCGATGGCATCGCCCGCGGTGGATTCCGGCGCCGGGCGCTGGGCCATGATCACCGAACGGTAGGTCGGATCGCGCTCGACCTCCTCGCCGATGCGGTTCATGGTCGAGACCGCCTCGACCGGGAATTTGCCGGCCGCCGATTCCGCCGACAGCATGATGGCGTCGGCGCCCTCATAGACCGCGGTGGCGACGTCGGAGACTTCGGCGCGGGTCGGCACCGGCGACTGGATCATCGATTCCAGCATCTGGGTCGCGATCACCACCGGCTTGCCGGCGCGGCGCGCCATCCGCGTCATCTGCTTCTGCAGGCTCGGCACCCGCTCCAGCGGCAGCTCGACGCCGAGGTCGCCGCGCGCCACCATCAGCGCATCGGAAGCCTCGATGATGTCGGCGAGGCGGTCGATCGCCTGCGGCTTCTCGATCTTGGCCATCACGGCGGCCCGGCCGCGGATCATCTTCTTGGCCTCGATGACGTCGTCGGCGCGCTGCACGAAGGACAGCGCGATCCAGTCGACGCCGGTGACGAGGGCGGCCTCGAGATCGGCGCGGTCCTTGGGCGTCATCGCCGAGACCGGCAGGTCGGTGTCGGGCAGGCTGACGCCCTTGCGGTCGCTCATCTTGCCGCCGACCACGACACGCGTCACCGCATGCTCCTTCGAGGTCTCCTCCGCGATCAGCCGCACCTTGCCGTCGTCGAGCAGCAGCGCATGGCCGGGCCTGAGCGCCGCCAGGATCTCCGGATGCGGGAGCTGGACGCGCGTGGCATCGCCGGGCGTCTTGTCGGAATCCAGCGTGAAGGTCTGTCCGTTCTGGAGCTGAATCGCCCCTTCGGCAAAGGCGCCCAGTCTCAGCTTCGGGCCCTGCAGGTCGACCAGGATGCCGATCGGCCGGCCGTAGCTGCTCTCGACGTTGCGGATCGTCGCCACCAGCTCCCGCATCTTGTCATGCGGGGTGTGGCTCATGTTGATGCGGAACAGGTCGGCGCCGGCCTCGAACAGGCGGCGGATCATCGCGAGGTCTGAAGAGGCTGGTCCCAGGGTCGCGAGAATCTTGATACGGCGAAGGCGCCTCATGGCTTATTTCCAGACGGGGGTGGCAGGCCGGGCGAGCCCGGGGGCGTAGCACCGGGCGGGCTATTGGGCAAACCCGGAACGCCGCCCGGGCCCACCGGGCCGGGCAGGCCAGGCACGCGCTGCTGCGCCGGCTGTTCGTTGGCGTCGGTCAGCTGCACCGTCCAGGCGCGCTGCTCGCCGGTGTCGACCTCGAAATAGCCGGTGCGGTCATAGCCGCGGGCCAGGCAATCCTCGGTGCCGCGGATGGTGAACTCCTTGTCGCGGGAGCACATGAAGGCTTGGCCCGACCATTCGCCGCCGCGGTCGTAGTCGATGGCGTAGATGTAGTAGTACCGGGCGACCAGCGTGCCGCGCAGCAGCGTCTCGCAGGAACGGGACGAGATGTTCCACCAGCCCTCGGTGGTCCAGCCCTCGGCGTCCTTGTAGCCGAGCGCGATCCCGACCCGGCTCGACGTGTTGTTGCAGAGGCGGAAATCGGCGGAGGCCGGGCCGGCGTAGAGGCACGCCAGGGCGACCACCAGCACCGGGACCAACCGGGCGAGCAGGTAAAGCGGGGAGCGGGGAGATTCGGCAGTCATTGTCGCGGAAGCTATACCAGATCATTGACGATTTGGCGTTGGGCCGGGGGCAGCCGGGCAGTGGCCCCTTTGCGCCGCGATATGGCAAAATCTGTGACAAGACCCACCTGATCCCGTAACCCTGCCCCGGAACGGACCTTGAGGAAAGACAGCCATGGCAATCGACGACAAAACCAGAACGGAGCTCGAGGCGGCCGCTTTTCGGCGCTTGGTCGAGCATCTGCGGAGCCGCACCGACGTCCAGAACATCGACCTGATGAATCTGGCCGGCTTCTGCCGCAATTGCCTGTCCAACTGGCTCAAGGACGCCGCGGACGCCCAGGGCGTCGCCTTGAGCAAGGACGAGAGCCGGGAGGCCGTCTACGGCATGCCCTATGAGACCTGGAAGGCGAAGCACCAGGGCACGGCCACGCCCGAGCAGCTCGAGGCGATGAAGAAGGTCCATCCCCACGGGCATTGAACGGCCCATCGCCGAGCCCTGAGTCGCACCACACAACAGCTTTCTGTGCGTCGGCGCAGGAAGGTGTGGGCGCGCTGTGGACGAGCGTGATGCTTGCTTGAACGCTGGGAGCGCCGACCCTAAGGGTCTACCCAGCACGCGCGGTGAGGGATGCCGGCGTCACCTCGTTTTGCCAGTTCCATTGGGAGTACCAAGATGGCCACCTCCGCCGCCGTCCGCGACGACGAGCCCGCGACGAAATTCGCCAAGGACCAGCTCAAATCCATCATCGAGCGCATCGAGCGGCTGGAGGAAGAGAAGAAGGCGATCTCCGACGACATCCGCGACGTCTATGCCGAAAGCAAGGGCAACGGCTACGACGTCAAGGCGCTGCGCACCATCGTGCGCCTGCGCAAGCAGGACCCCAACGAGCGCGCCGAGGCAGAGACCATCCTCGAGACCTACATGCAGGCGCTGGGGATGCTCTGAGGCGCCCCGCCCGGTCGGCGTTGCAGCGCACCAAGCTTGGGCAAAATCTCGGCATCTGCTAGGTTGCTCGGTGAAGGGACCGAGCGATGGATGTGCCGGGACCAGAGCGCAGGCTTGCCGCGGTTCTCGCTGCCGACATGGTCGGCTTCAGCCGGCTGATGGAGGTCGACGAGGCCGGCACTCTTGCGCGCCTCAAGACCCATCGTGTCGAGCTCATCGATCCTGCCATTGCCAAGAATCGCGGCCGTATCATCAAGACGACCGGCGACGGCATGCTCGCGGAATTCCACAGCGTCGTCGATGCCGTGCTATGTGCGGCCGAGGTTCAGCGCCGCATGGCGCGGCGCAATGCCGACGTCCCGCCGCCGCGGTGGATCCAATTCCGCATCGGCATCAATCTCGGCGACGTCATCGTCGATCAGAACGACATATTCGGCGATGGCGTCAACGTCGCGGCGCGGCTGGAGACGCTGGCCGAGCCCGGAGGAATCTGCGTCTCCGGCGCGGTGCGCGATCAGGTCGGCGACCGGCTCGACGGCGTTCAGTTCGACGATCTCGGTGAACAGAGCGTCAAGAACATCGCCCGTCCAATCCGCATCTTCCGCATTCGGCTGGCGGAGGGGCCCGCAAGCCTGCCTGACGGGTCCAATCGTGCTCTGACGCCGCCGGGTGTTTCGAAGAAGCCGTCCATCGCCGTGCTGCCGTTCGCCAATATGAGCGGCGATCCGGAGCAGGAGTTCTTCGCTGACGGTCTCACCGAGGACATCATCACCGAGCTTTCGCGCTTCCACGACCTGCTCGTCATCTCCCGCAACTCGACGTTCGTCTACAAGGGCAAGGCCGTAAAGGTTCAGGACATCGGCCGTGAGTTCGGAGTCGACTATGTCATCGAGGGCAGCGTTCGCAAGGCCGGCGAGCGCGTCCGCGTCACCGTGCAGCTGATCGATGCAGAGACTGACCGCCATATCTGGGCCGAACGCTACGACCGCGAGCTCCGGGATATCTTCGCCATCCAGGACGAGATGACCCGCGCGATCGTGGCGACGTTGCCGGGGCGAGTAGAAGCCGCAACGCACGACCGCACCAAGCGCAAGCCGACCGACAACATGCCCGCTTACGAATGCGTGCTGGCTGCAAAGCTCCTGCATCATCGATCAACCCGCGACGACAACGCTCAGGCGCAGACGCTGCTCAACCGTGCGCTTTCGATGGATCCGAACTATGCCCACGCTCATGCCTGGAAGGCATGCGTGCTCGGTCAGTGCTGGATCTATGGCTGGTGCGCCGACCGCGAGGCGACCTTCGAGCAGGTTGCTTCGGAGCTGGAAATTGCGTTGGCGCTCGACGACAACGACGCGGACGTGCACCGAATTCTCGCCGCGCTCAATCTGACGCGACACGACTACGAAAAGGCCACCTATCACCAGGAGCGTGCACTCGCCCTCAATCCGAACTACGACCTTGTCGTCGTGCAACAGGGAGAGCTTCTGACTTGGCTGGGCCTGCCGGAGGAAGGTATCGACTGGATCAGGAAAGCGATGCGTCTCAATCCCTATCATCCCGAGCGCTTCTGGAGCCATCTGGGCCGCGCCTATTATTGCGCGGAGAAATACGCCGAGGCCGCCGAGGCGTTTTCAAGGATCACGCGCCCCGACTATACCCATCATGCGTTCCTGGCGGCGACATTCGCGCAGATGAAGAACGCGATCGCGGCCGGCGCTCACGCCGCCGAGGTCTTGAAGCGCGAACCGGGATTCTCGGTGGCAGCTTATCTTGCGACGCTGCACTACAAGCGCGAGCCCGACCGGCAGCGCCACGAGGCCGGTCTCATCGCGGCCGGCTTGCCGGCTTGATCGACCCCGGGCAAGGACGAACAGAGAGAGCTTTGCTGGTACAGAGGACTCAGCGCAGCGCGGCGGTGCGCACGACGAACGACGTCGTCTCGAGCTTTGCGGTCGCGCTGCCCGAGAAATTGTCGCAGGACAGGCCCTGCATTGGGTCGTCGGAGAAGCCCATCGCGATCACGGAGCGCGGCTTGACGAAATAGCCGCGCAGCGCCGCGGTATCGAGCTCGCCCATCAGCGTCACCGACATCGCGTGGCTGGCGCTCGGCGACAGCATCACGATCTTGAGCCAGATGCTCTCGCCCTTGGCCGCGGAGAGGCGGGTCGCGGTTGCGACCCTGCCGTCGACGCTCTTGCCGACCACGCTGTTGATCTCCGTTGCCTGAGCCAGGCTGCGGGGGCGGGCGGTGCGCGGGATCGGCGCGGAGGCGGCGACGACGTTGGCGCGGTCGACCGGGGAGGCCGCCGGCGCGAAAGCCAGGGCTTGGAGGGCCGCGTTGGACACGCTCGCGGTTGGTTGCGGATCGGTGGCCGCGGCCAGCGCCTGGCGCGCCTTCAGCGCGGCGACCTGCGCCGGTGTCGCCTGCTGCGGCGTGGTCGGAACGTCATCCCAGAAGCCGCGCGCATTGATGATGTCGGCCGGGGTTTCCGGCTTGCTGGCAGCGGGCTTGTCAGCCACGGGCGCGGGCTTCGGCTTGGGCGGCGCGACGATCTGCGCATCGGCCGACGCGAGCTGGATCGCGGCGGCGATCTGCGGCTTGGCGCGGGGCGTCGGCACCGGCTCGGCGGGCTTGGCGGCGGCTGCGACGACGGTCGGTGCCGCCGGCTTCGCGGCCGGGGCGGGCGCGCCCTCGTCATCCTCGTCGCTGGCGGCCGGAGCTGCCGGCTTGCTCCTGAACAAGGCTGCGAAGAAATTCGGCTTGCTGCCGGCATCATCGCCGCTGCCGCGCCGCTCGATCTCGGCCTTGGCGAGCTCATAGTTCTTCAGCGGCACCCCATCGGTCGGCAGATGCACGGTCTTGCCGTCCGGGAAGACGCGGGCGAGCTGGTCATGCGTCATCCGCGGCCAGTGCCGGACGCTGCCGGTGTCGAGGTGCACGAAAGGCGAGCCGGAGGTGGGATAGAAGCCGACGCCGCCGCGCTGCAGACGCAGGCCGGCGAAGCGGATCTGCTCCAGCGGCACGCCGGGGATGTAGAAGTCTATCGCATGGCCCAGCATGTGCTGGCTGGCGCGCGCCACGCCGGAGGAGCGGCGGCGGAGCATGGCGTTGGTGGCGGGGGAGCGATAGGAGGAGATGATCTGGATCGGCTGCTTGCCGTCGACGTCCCGATAGACTTCCCAGAGGATGTCGAACAGGCGACGGTCCATGACCGTCTGCTCCTGGCTGCGCCAGTCGCGCAGGAAATGGTTGAGCTGCTTCAGCGCCGCTTCGTCATAGCGCCCGTCGCGCTTGAAGGTGACGGTGAGGTCTTCGCCGGAATGGGTGTGGTGGAACGAGAGCGTCTTGGTCTCGTTCAGCGCGGCGGCGTCATGAACCGAACCGGCGGCCGCAAGCAGCAATGCAGCCGCAAGGCCGATCCGGGACCCGGCCTTCACGCCCGCATGGGACAACGACAGCACAGCAAGTTGGCGTGCGAGACCAGTCAGCACGTATGAGCCCACCCAGTCGACGAGCGTTCAAATGGACTCTCCCGCCAACCCCGTTAGCAGCGCGAAAGAGGATGAACGCTTTCTTAAAGCGAGAAGGTTAATTTGAGGTTGACCTTCCCGCCCCCAAACCAAGTCAGATTACGATCCTAACCGGTTGACTGTGGCAAAAAAACGCCCGCCGCCCGGGTGGACGGCGGGACATGGTTAACGTCAGACGAACCCATCGGGGGATGGGGTCGCTGATTTCGTTGTAGAATTTCAGGAAATCGGGGGGCCGGGCAGGCGTCAGCGGGTAAACACCCGCTGCTGCTGTTGCGGCCGACGGCCGACCGGTGCCGGCGGCGCGGCCGGGGTCGGCGCCCCGAACAGCCGCTCGAAGAAGTTCGGCCCGGACGAGCCGAAGCCCCCGCCATTGTTGGCCACCGCCACGCCTGAGGGCAGCGTCGTTGCCGGACGCGAATAGCTCGGCTGGGAATGCGCCACGACGGCCTCGAGGTCCTTGCCGCGATTGTTCTTCAGGACGTTGATCATGACCGCGTCGCGACCATAGACGTCCTTGCGGAATTGCAGCTTGCCGGCCTCATCCACGAACGCGGTCTGGTAGGTGATGTTGACCGGAATCGGCGTCGGGAATTTCAGGTCGATCTCGCTCTTGCCGTACATGCTGCGGATGCGCTCCGGCGTGTACTTCTCGTTCGGCATGACGATGTTGAGCAGAACGGAGGCGTACTGATCCGGATTCTGCACCCGCATGCAGCCATGGCTGAAAGCACGCTCTTCCTTGGCGAACAAGTGTTTGTCCGGCGTGTCGTGCTGATAGACCAGGAACTTGTTCGGGAAGTTGAAGCGGACGCGGCCGAGCGCGTTGGCTTCGCCCGGCGGCTGCGAAATGTGCACCGAGCCGTCGCGGTTTTGCTCGAGCCTCAGGCCCATGCGCTGGAGCACGGTCGGGTCCTGCTGCAAGGCCGGCAGGTACTCGTTGTAGACGATCGACGGCGGCACGTTCCAGGTCGGATTGACCGTGATGTACTTCATCGTCTCGGTGAGGAGCGGGGTGGCATGCTTGCCCGGCTTGCCGGTGACGACGCGCGTGGTCCAGACCTGCTGGCCGCGCTGCATGACCTTCAGCGTGAAGTCCGGAATGTTGAGGATGACATAGGCGTCACCCAGCGCCGGCGCGCCGAGATCGCGCGGCAGCCAGCGCCAGCGCTCCATGTTCACCAGCACCACGTCGATCTGCTTGTCGCGCTTGGGGGTGTTGAGCGCCTTGACCGTCTTGTCGTCTAGGATGCCGGTCGGCTTCAGCTCGGCGCCGGTCTGGAACTTGCGCACGGCTTCGGCGACCGCAGCGTCGTAGCGGGTGTCGCTGGCATTCTCGGCGAGCCCGAGCTTGGCGCGCAGTTGCGGCACGCGCGGATCTTCCACGACGATCTCAGCCTGCTTCTTGCCGGGAGGGGTGTATTTCAGCGCAGGGCCGTCGGCGATCTCGATCACCGGACCGCTGCCCTGGCCGCGCAACTCGGCGAGCTTGGCCTTCAGCTCCTTGTAGAGCTTGTGCGGCGGGTTGTAGCTGTCGAGCGCCGCGGAGGCGTCGGTCGCCGTCGTGACCTTGGCGAGCACCTCGCCGGGATCGACCGGATGCTCGGGATAGAGGATGTCGCCGGCGACCTGCGACCAATGCATGCGGCCGCTCTGGGCGTGGCGGGCATAGTCGAACACGCTGGCGGTGAGCTTGAGCTCGGCATCGGCCAGCGCATCGGGGGTCGTGGCGGCGAAATCCGGCACCGGATAGTCGGCGGGATTGAGACCGTCGGACGCCGCGTCCTTGAGCCGTGCGATCACGCCCTTGGCCGCAGCAGTCAGGTTGCCGCCTTGCGTCCAGACCGGCGCGAAGTCGCGCGCGCCGTAAAACTTCTCGACGGCGGCGCGCTCGTTCTTGCGGTCGAAATGGCGCGAGGTCTTAGCGCCGATGATGTCCTTGAGCTTGTCCGCGACCGGTTGGTCGGCGGTGGGCACGTTGCTTGCGGCCTTCACCGGTTCGGCGGCCGGTGCTGCGGGAGCCGCCGGCGTGGCCGTTGCGGTGTCGGCCTTGGCCGGCTCGGTTTTCGCAGTCTCGCTCTTCGGCGCTTCCGGCGCGGGTGTGGTGGCAACGTCGGAGGGCTTGGTCTCCACCTTGTCCGCCGTGGGCGCGACGTTCACCTTGGCGGAATCCCTTGCGACGTCCTTCGTGGAATTCTGCACCGTGGCGGTGGTGTCGAGCTTGATGTCGGCTGCAGTCGGGGGCGGGACGTTTGCCGGTTCGGGGCGCGGGATCGCGGCTTCGATCGCGAGTTCCGCGGCGCTGCTGCGCGGCAGATCCTGCGCCAGGGCCGAGCTGGCCGACACCGTGAGGAAGGTCGCCGCGACCGTCATCAAGACACGGTCAAAGCCCACACGGTGGTTCAAACAGTCACGCATTGTGTCGCACCCCTCGGGTGAACTGTTCCTTCATGGAACAGCTTGTTATCGCTTATTGGTGTTTCGGCTAAACCGCGCCGGCCTCTCGAAAGTTGCACGCCTGCACGCAACGATTCTGACGCAGACGATATACAGGCCCCGATTTTGCGGCCAGCGCTGCCCGGGGCAACTCACGACAAACTGACTTCAAGGGAGCCTCTTGGCAACGGATTGTACGCTTCTGCCACGCGCTTTTCCCTCTGTCTGTCACTTCCAAGTCACGGTTCAAATCGCAGACGAATTCCGTCGTCACGCGAACGGCTTAGAGCGATCTCGCACCGCCGCGCGAAGCTTCGTTCGCACTGGGCTCAATGCGTCTCCTCGCCGCTTTTGCCGCCATGCCCGGGAACCCCGGCCTCGTCGAGTTTGCGGTAGAGCGTCGAGCGGCCGATTTTGAGTCGGCGAGCCACTTCGGACATCTGGCCGCGATAATGCGAGATCGCGAAACGGATGATCTCGTTCTCCATGTCCTCCAGCGGGCGGACATCCCCGGTCGCAGTGAGCATAGACAGCGTTCCCACCGCGGGGAGCGGGGCGATTGGTATTTCATTACCCGACACTACGGAGGGCGTCGCCGCCGGCTCGAGCAGCAACGGAGCGGTCGGAATATCCGTGACGGGATGCGCTTGCGAGGCGAGCAGAGGGAAGTCGCCGAGACCAAGCTGGTCCCCGTCGCTCATCACCACGGCGCGATAGACCGCGTTCTCGAGCTGGCGGATGTTGCCGGGCCAGTCGAGCTGGGCAAGATGGGCCACCGCCTCGCCGCTGATCCCGGTGATCGGGCGGCTCTCCTCGGCGGCAAAGCGCGCGATGAAATGCCTGAGCAGGTGCGGGATATCCTCACGCCGCGCGCGCAGCGAGGGGATCGTCAGCGGCAGCACGTGCAGCCGGTAGAACAGGTCTTCCCGGAATTGTCCCTGCTTCACCCGCTCCAGCAGCTTGCGATTGGTGGCCGAGATGATGCGGACGTCGACCTTGAGCGGCTTGCGGCCGCCGACCGATTCCACGGCGCCTTCCTGGAGCGCACGCAGCAGCTTTACCTGCGCCGTCAGCGGCAGCTCGCTGACCTCGTCCAGAAACAGCGTGCCGCCATGAGCCTCGACGAACTTGCCCGTGTGCCGCTCGGTGGCCCCGGTGAAGGCGCCCTTCTCATGGCCGAACAGGATGGACTCGACGAGGTTGTCGGGAATTGCGCCGCAATTGACCGCAACGAACGGCTTGGCCTTGCGCTCGCCGCTGCCATGGATGGCGCGCGCGAACATCTCCTTGCCGACGCCGGACTCGCCCTCGATCAGCACGGGGATCGCGGAGTTTGCCGCCTTCTGGGCGGCGCGCATCACGCCCGTCATCGCTTCGGAGCGGGTGATGATGTCGGAGAAGGTGAGCCGTCCTTCGCGGCTGTGACGGATGCGCTGCAATTCCCCCTTGAGCGCGGACGTGTTGAGCGCGTTGCGAAGCGAGACCTGGAGCCGCTCGACGCCGACCGGCTTGACGACGAAATCGGCCGCGCCCGCGCGCATCGCGGAGATCACGTTGTCGATACCGCCATGAGCGGTCTGCACGATGACGGGGACGCTCAGGCCGGCTTCGCGGATCTTCGCCAATACGCCCATGCCGTCGAGGCCGGGCATGACGAGGTCGAGGATGACGGCGTCGATGGCCGGTCCGTCGGGGGCAGTGAGGGCGGCAATTGCGGCGTCACCGGAGTCCACGACGACCGTCTCATAGCCGCATTTCTGCACCATGTTCTCGACCAGCCGGCGGGCTACAGCGTCGTCGTCGGCGATCAAAATACTGGCAGCCATGGTGTTCCCCGCACGCTACTACTATCTGTCTCGAATCGGGGCACTCTGGCCGAAGCCGATTAACGCACGCTTAAACCTTGATGCCCCCGCCTGCCGCCGCGATTGTTGAACACAGGTTTCCCACACAATGAATTCGCGCTCCAAGTCCGCCTTGAACAAGTCCGCCTTGAACAAGACCGCTCTCAAGAAGTCCGCTCCCGGCAAGCCCGCTCCCCGCAAGCCAAGCACCAAAAAATCCGCCGCCAAGGCAAGGCCCTCCAAAGCTGCACCCTCCAAAGCTGCGAGCAAGACCGGCAAGCTTCCGGAGTGGAACCTGGCCGACCTCTATTCCGGGATCGAGGCGCCGGAGGTGGCGCGCGACCTCGAGAGAATGGATGCCGACTGCGTCGCCTTCGAGACGGACTACAGGGGCAAGCTGGCGACAGGGACAGCAAACGAAGATGGCGGAAAGTGGCTCGCCGAGGCGGTGCGACGCTATGAGGCGATCGACGATCTCGCCGGCCGTCTCGGCTCCTATGCCGGGCTCGTCCATGCCGGCGACAGTGTGGACCCTGCGATTTCAAAGTTTTACGGCGACGTGTCCGAGCGGCTGACGGCGGCGTCCACGCATCTGTTGTTCTTCGCGCTCGAGCTCAATCGGATCGATGACGATATTTTGAATCGCGCGATGCAGGCCGCCGAGCTCGCGCACTACGCTCCCTGGATCGAGGATCTGCGCAAGGAGAAGCCGTACCAGCTCGATGACAAGCTCGAGCAGCTTTTCCTGGAGAAGGCGCAGACCGGCTATTCAGCCTTCAACCGGCTGTTCGATCAGACCATCTCCAGCCTCCGCTTCAAGGTCGGCGCCAAGGAGCTCGCGATCGAGCCGACGCTGAATCTGCTGCAGGATCGCGACGGCGCCAAGCGCAAGAGCGCGGCGGAGGCACTGGCGAAGACCTTCAAGGCCAATGAGCGCACGTTTGCGCTGATCACCAACACGCTCGCCAAGGACAAGGACATTTCCGACCGTTGGCGCGGCTTCAAGGACGTGGCCGATTCCCGCCATCTGAACAATCGTGTCGAGCGCGAGGTCGTCGATGCGCTGGTCGCCTCGGTGCGCGCAGCCTATCCGAAACTGTCGCATCGCTATTATGCGCTGAAAGCGAAATGGTTCGGCAAGAAGCGGCTGGCCTATTGGGACCGCAACGCGCCGCTGCCTTTCGCGGCGACCGATGTCATCGCCTGGCCGGAGGCGCGCAGCATGGTGCTGACGGCCTATCGCGGCTTCTCGCCCAAAATGGCCGATATCGCCGAGCGCTTCTTCACCGACCGCTGGATCGACGCGCCGGTCCGGCCGGGCAAGGTGCCCGGGGCGTTCTCGCATCCGACCACGCCGTCAGCGCACCCTTACGTTCTCATGAACTACCAGGGCAAGCCGCGCGACGTGATGACGCTCGCGCATGAGCTCGGCCATGGCGTCCATCAGGTGCTCGCGGCAAAGAACGGCGCGCTGATGGCGCCGACGCCGCTGACCCTGGCGGAGACCGCGAGCGTGTTCGGCGAAATGCTCACCTTCAAGCGGCTGCTGGCCCAGACCAAGAGCGCGAAGCAGCGCCAGGCGCTGCTCGCCGGCAAGGTCGAGGACATGATCAACACCGTGGTGCGGCAGATCGCGTTCTATTCCTTCGAGCGTGCGGTCCACACCGAGCGCAAGAACGGCGAGCTCACCGCGACGCGGCTCGGCGAGATCTGGCTGTCGGTGCAGGGCGAGAGCCTTGGACCGGCGATCGAGATCAAGGCGGGCTACGAGAACTACTGGATGTACATCCCGCACTTCATCCATTCGCCGTTCTATGTCTACGCCTACGCGTTCGGCGACTGTCTCGTGAACTCGCTCTATGCCGTCTACGAGAACGCGGCCGAGGGTTTCGCCGAGCGCTATCTCGACATGCTCGCCGCCGGCGGCACCAAGCACTATTCCGAGCTGCTGCGGCCATTCGGGTTAGATGCGAAGGACCCAAAGTTCTGGGACGGCGGGCTCAGCGTCATCGCCGGAATGATCGACGAGCTGGAGGCGATGGGCTGACGCATTCGCCATCCGTAAAACATCCGTTGAACCGACTCGTTGGTTGTGTTATACAAGTGTATAACGCGCCGGAGGTCAGCCATGAAAATTGAGATCAAGAAGATCGGCAATTCGGATGGTTTGCTGTTGCCACGCGAGCTGATGCAGCGCCTCGATCTCAAGCGCGGCCAGCAATTGCATGTGGTGGAATTGCCTGGTGGTGGTTTTCAGCTGCTGCCCTACGACCCCGATTTCGAGCGGACGATGGAGATCGCCGACGAGATCATGGATAAGTATCGCGACACGCTCGCTGCGCTCGCAAAATAGCTGGCGATGCGCATGAGCGATCCTCAGGAGCCGCTCTGGGTCACTTACGAGCAGGCTGTCGCAATTCATGGTCGACAGCTCCGGCGCTTCGGCGGTGCGCCGGGATTGCGCGACGAAGGCATGCTGCGCTCGGCGCTGGAGCGCCCGATCAACAAATGGCGCTCGGAACAGGCGCCGTTGGACGAACTCGCTGCAGCCTATGCATTCGGCCTCGCGAAAAATCATGCATTCGTCGATGGAAACAAGCGCATCGCCTTCATGGCCATGATGGCTTTTCTTCGCAAGAACGGCGTAGCTTTCAGCCCCGATCCCGCGGAAGCGACAACGATCATCCTCTCCCTCGCCGCCGGCGAAGTCAGTGAGGAGAGTCTGACGCGATGGATCCGGGACAATTGGAATTCCAAATGACCCGATTTGCGGGAAAACCCCGCCTCGGTGCCGTTGCCCTGTCTAAATCTTTCAGGTATCCCAGCCCGAGAATTCGACGTTCGACTGGGGACATTCCATGGCTGACCATAGCGAAGTGGCGTACACCACCGCCGACGGCAACGACTACGTTGCCCACGAGCAGACCTATGAGGGCTTCATCAAGCTGGTGAAGTACGGCACGGTCTCGGTCGCGCTCATCGTGATCCTGATGGCGGTCTTTCTGACCTGATCCATCGTCGGCTGCATCCGCCAACGCCGGCGGCTGCTCATTAAATTTGCATACAAGCCGGTTTCAAAACCGGTATCCAAACGTTGCGGGAGTAACGCTAAGTTCGCGTGCGCGTTTTTGTCCGCGTCGCCGGAGGGCCTATGAAGATCGCCGTTGCCAAAGAAATAGATCCGTCGGAGCCGCGGGTCGCCGCTTCGCCTGATACGGTGAAGAAGTTCAAGGCGTTGGGCGCCGAGATCGCCGTCGAGCCGGGTGCCGGCATCAAATCGGGCCTGCCGGATTCCGAATTCACCGCGGTCGGCGCCACCGTCAGCGCTGACGCGCTCAAGGACGCCGACATCATCATCAAGGTGAAGCGCCCTGAGGCATCCGAGCTGGCGCAGTACAAGCGCGGCGCCCTCGTCATCGCCATCATGGACCCCTACGGCAACGAGGCCGCGCTGAAGACGATGGCCGATGCCGGCATCGCCGCCTTCGCGATGGAATTGATGCCGCGCATCACCCGAGCGCAGGTGATGGACGTGCTGTCCTCGCAGGCCAACCTCGCCGGCTACCGCGCCGTGATCGAGGGCGCCGAAGCCTTCGGCCGCGCCTTTCCGATGATGATGACCGCAGCCGGCACCGTGCCTGCCGCAAAGGTGTTCGTGATGGGCGTCGGCGTCGCCGGCCTCCAGGCGATCGCGACCGCGCGCCGTCTCGGCGCCGTGGTGACCGCGACCGACGTGCGGCCCGCCACCAAGGAGCAGGTGGAATCCCTCGGCGCGAAATTCCTCGCCGTCGAGGACGAGGAGTTCAAGAACGCGCAGACCGCCGGCGGCTACGCCAAGGAAATGTCGAAAGAATACCAGGCCAAGCAGGCCGCGCTCACCGCCGAGCACATCAAGAAGCAGGACATCGTCATCACCACCGCGCTGATTCCGGGCCGCCCGGCGCCGAAGCTCGTCAGTGCCGACATGGTCAAGTCGATGAAGCCCGGCTCGGTGCTGGTCGATCTCGCCGTCGAACGCGGCGGCAATGTCGAGGGCGCCAAGGCCGGCGAAGTCGTCGACCTCGATGGCATCAAGATCGTCGGCTACACCAACGTTGCGGGTCGCGTTGCGGCCTCGGCCTCCAGCCTCTACGCGCGCAACCTGTTCTCCTTCATCGAGACCATGGTCGACAAGAAAGAGAAGAAGCTCGCCGTCAACTGGGACGACGAACTCGTCAAGGCTACCGCGCTGACGAAGGACGGCGCCGTGATCCACCCGAACTTCCAGCCGAAAGCTTAAGGAGAGATTGCCATGGAGCACGCTGCACAGGTCGTCGACCCCTTCATCTTCCGGCTGTCGATCTTCGTCCTCGCCGTCTTCGTCGGCTATTTCGTGGTGTGGTCGGTGACGCCGGCGCTGCACACGCCGCTGATGAGCGTGACCAACGCGATCTCCTCGGTGATCGTGGTCGGCGCGCTGCTCGCGGTCGGCGTCGGCATGGTTTCGAGCGGCTCGGGCTGGGCGCGCGGCTTCGGCTTCGTCGCGCTCGTCTTCGCCTGCGTGAACATTTTCGGCGGCTTCCTTGTCACCCAGCGCATGCTGGCGATGTACAAGAAGAAGTCGAAGTAAGCGGCCACCTCGGGCTGAAGGGATCAATGGGGACCTGAGATGAGCGCCAATCTCTCTGCATTCTTGTATCTCGTGGCGGGGGTGCTGTTCATCCTGTCGCTGCGCGGGCTGTCGAGCCCGGCAACCTCGCGCCAGGGCAATCTGTTCGGCATGATTGGCATGGCGATCGCGGTCGCCACCACGCTGGCGAGCCATCCGCCGGCGGATGGCGTGGCCTGGGTCCTCGTGATCCTCGCGGTCGCGATCGGCGGCGGCATCGGCGCGGTGATCGCCCGCCGCGTGCCGATGACCTCGATGCCGGAACTGGTCGCCGCCTTCCACTCGCTGGTCGGCATGGCCGCGGTGCTGGTCGCTGCCGGCGCGTTCTACGCGCCTGAGGCCTTCGACATCGGCAAGCCTGGCGCCATTCATGCATCAAGTCTGGTCGAAATGTCGCTCGGTGTCGCCATCGGCGCGCTGACCTTCACCGGCTCGGTGATCGCCTTCCTGAAGCTGTCCGCGCGCATGAGCGGCGCGCCGATCATCCTGCCGTTCCGCCACATCATCAACATCGCGCTGGCCGTCGCGCTGGTGTTCTTCATCGTCCGTCTCGTCCTCACCGGCGGCGCGTTCGACTTCTGGATGATCACCATCATCGCGCTGGCGCTCGGCGTGCTCATGATCATCCCGATCGGCGGCGCCGACATGCCGGTCGTGATCTCGATGCTGAACTCCTATTCGGGTTGGGCGGCCGCCGGCATCGGCTTCACGCTCGGCAATTCCGCGCTGATCATCACCGGCGCGCTGGTCGGTTCCTCGGGCGCGATCCTGTCCTACATCATGTGCCACGCGATGAACCGGTCCTTCATCTCGGTCATCCTCGGCGGCTTCGGCGGTGAGACCGCGGCGGCCGGCGGCGCCACGGGCGAGCAGAAGCCCGCCAAGCTCGGCTCGGCGGACGATGCGGCCTTCATCATGAAGAACGCCTCCAAGGTCATCATCGTGCCCGGCTACGGCATGGCGGTGGCGCAGGCCCAGCACGCGCTGCGCGAGATGGCGGACATGCTCAAGAAGGAAGGCGTCGAGGTGAAATACGCCATTCACCCGGTCGCCGGCCGCATGCCCGGCCACATGAACGTGCTGCTGGCCGAAGCCAACGTGCCCTATGACGAGGTGTTCGAGCTCGAGGACATCAACTCCGAATTCGCGCAGGCCGACATCGCCTTCGTGATCGGCGCCAACGACGTCACCAACCCGGCGGCCGAAGAGGACAAGACTTCGCCGATCTACGGCATGCCGGTGCTCCAGGTCTGGAAGGCCGGCACGGTGATGTTCATCAAGCGCTCGCTGGCGTCGGGCTATGCCGGTATCGACAATCCGCTGTTCTACCGCGACAACACCATGATGCTGCTCGGCGACGCCAAGAAGGTCACCGAGAACATCGTCAAGGCGATGTGACGGGGGGAGGGACCGTGGCCATCAATTAGGAATGGCACCAGTCCGATCGCATGCCGCCCAAGGCGTGCGCGAGCAGCGCGTCGCCTGGCACGCTGCCCACAAGGCGGCGTGCAGCTGCCGCGACGTTCCGGCGAGCCTGCGACCGACGTCATGAAATTGCTGCGGAGCCGTCGCAAGCCCTAGTCTCAAGCGAGGGAGCGGCCGCGCAATGATGAGCATTGTCAAGTGGATCGCCATCGTGCTCCTGACCGTCTATTGCGCCGGTCTCCTCGTGCTGTACGTCCGCCAGCGCGAGATGCTGTTTCCGATCCCGCCCGCCGGTCGCACCGCACCCGATGCTGCGGGCCTTCCTGAGGCGCAAGAGCATGTCTTGACCACGTCTGATGGCGAGCAGGTCATCGTCTGGCACGTGCCGGCCAAGCCCGGTCGTTCCGTGATCCTCTACTTCCACGGCAATGGCGATTTTCTCGCCGGCCGCGTCGGCCGTTTCAAGGCGATGACCGCCGACGGCACCGGCCTCGTTGCGCTGTCCTATCGCGGCTATGGCGGCTCGAGCGGGATGCCGAGCGAGCAGGGCCTGCTGCGCGACGCTGCAGCCGCCTACGCGTTCACCACCGCGCGCTATGCGGCGGAACGAATCGTCGCCTGGGGCTTTTCGCTCGGGACGGGCGTCGCGGTCGCGCTCGCCTCGGAGCATCGCGTTGGAAAACTCATCCTGGAGGCGCCCTATACGTCGACGGCCGACATTGCGGGGTCATCGTTCTGGTTCGTTCCGGTCCGCCTTCTGATGCGCGACCCGTTCCATTCGGACCAGCGCATGTCGCGCGTCACGGTGCCGCTGCTCGTCATGCATGGCACCAATGACCTTGTCATTTCGATCGTCTTCGGAGAGCGTCTGTTCGCGCTCGCCCGCGAGCCCAAGCGGTTCGTTCGCATCGAGGGCGGCGGGCACGACGATCTCGATCAATATGGCGCGATCGAAACGGCGAGAGGCTTCATTGGCGGCTGACGGCTTGGCTCAACGTTACATCCCCGCGCTCGCTGCCTCCTGCTTGACGCTTCTGCCGCAGAATGCGCTTGCCGCGACCGGCCTCGATGGTGCGGCGATGCGCTGGCCCTATGCGCTGCCCTTTGCCGGCTTGTTGCTGTCGATTGCAATGGGGCCGCTGCTGTTGCCGAAGATCTGGCATCACCACTACGGCAAGATCACCGCCGCCTGGTCGCTGCTGGCGCTCGCCGCGCTCGTCGTCTTTGCCGGCGGCGCGGCGACCTTGGCGGCGCTGGTCCATGCCATGCTCGCCGAATATCTCGGCTTCATCGTGCTGCTGTTCGCTCTCTATGTCGTGGCCGGCGGCATCCTCATCACCGGCGACATCAAGGGCACGCCGGCGGCGAATGTCGGCATCCTCGCGCTCGGCACGCTGGGGGCGAGCATCGTCGGCACCACGGGTGCCGCGATGATCCTGATCCGCCCCTTGATCCGCGCCAACCGGCAGCGGCGCCACAACACCCATGTCGTCATCTTCTTCATCATCCTGGTGGCCAATGTCGGCGGCGCGCTGAGCCCGCTCGGCGATCCCCCTCTGTTCGTCGGCTTCCTGCATGGCGTTGACTTCTTCTGGACCACGCGGACCATCTGGTTGCAGACCGCACTCGTCGCCGTCCTGCTGCTCGCGATCTTCGCCGTCGTCGACGTCTGGCGCTTTCGCAGTGAGCCGCCGCCCGCCGACACAGGCCGGGGAGAGCCGTTGCGCATCCGCGGCCTCGTCAATCTGGTGCTGATCGCAGCCATCGTCGCCAGCCTTCTCGCTTCGGCGATGTGGAGGCCCGACATTGCCTTCGACATTTTCGGTACCAAGCTGGAGCTGGAGGACGTCGCGCGCAACCTGGCGCTGCTGGCCATCGCGGCGCTGTCGGTGTGGCTGACGCCCGACGAGCACAGGCAGGCCAACGGCTTCACCTGGGAGCCGATCCGCGAGGTCGCAAAACTGTTCGCGGGCATCTTCGTCGCCATCATCCCGGTCATTGCCATGCTCAATGCCGGCCATCACGGCGCGTTCGCCTGGCTGCTGTCGGCGGTGACGGCGCCGGATGGCGCGCCGCGCGAGGTCGTTTACTTCTGGTTCACCGGCCTGATGTCCGCGTTCCTCGACAATGCGCCGACCTATCTGCTGTTCTTCGAGCTCGCCGGCGGCAATCCGCAGGTGTTGATGCATCAGCTCTCGGGCACGCTCGCCTCGATCTCCATGGGAGCGGTCTACATGGGAGCACTCACCTATATCGGCAACGCGCCGAACTTCATGGTGAGCAGCATCGCCCGCGAGAACGGCGTCGCGATGCCGAGCTTCTTCGGTTATCTCCTGCGCGCCGGCGCCGTGCTGATCCCGCTGTTCCTGTTGCTGACGTTCCTGCCGGTCGCACCGATCCTGCACTGGCATTGAATCCGCCGGCCGATTTGCTATTGCTCGCTTTGTAGTTGGAGCCGATGGATGAGCGCGCATGATCCGATGCCCCGGTCGGCCTGGGTCTTTCCGGCGCTGGCCCTGCTGTTGTTCGCAGCCGTCAGCGCCACGGATTACGTCTTCACGCTGTCGTTTGGCGGTCTTCTCTTCACCGTCGTCCTTCTGGTCATCCTGTTCGGCACGGTGTTCGCGGCGGTTCATCATGCCGAGGTGATCGCGGAGCGGGTCGGCGAACCCTACGGCACGCTGGTGCTGACGCTCTCGGTGACCATCATCGAGGTCGCGCTGATCACCACGATCATGCTGGGCGACAAGCCTGCCCCGGCACTGGCGCGCGACACCGTGTTCGCCGTGGTCATGATCGTCTGCAACGGCCTCGTCGGGCTCTGCATCTTCATCGGCGGCCTGCGCTATCGCGAGCAGGGTTTTCAGCTCTCCGGCGCCAACGTCTATCTCAGCGTCCTGTTCGCGCTCGCGACCATCACGCTGATCCTGCCGAACTACACCACCACCACGCCGGGGCCTGTCTATTCGGCGGTCCAGCTCGGCTTCGTCGACGTGGTCACGCTGGCGCTCTATGCGGTGTTTCTCTACACCCAGACGGTCCTGCACAAGGATTACTTCGTCCACGAGCGGGCGTACGCCGGCAGCGGCGAGGTGCATCTGTCGGGCAGGATGCTGGTGCTCAGCGTCGTGCTGCTGCTGATCGCGCTGCTGGCGGTCGTGCTGCTCTCCAAGAAATTCTCGCTGGTGGTCGACGCCGTCGCGGCCAAGATTGGCGCGCCGCCGGCCTTTGCCGGGCTTCTGGTCGCGCTTCTGATCCTGATGCCGGAAGGCGTCGCGGCCGTCTCGGCGGCCCGCCAGAACGACCTCCAGAAGAGCATCAACCTCGCTCTGGGATCGTCGCTGGCGACCATCGGCCTGACCATTCCTGCCGTCGGCGTCGCCACTTACGCGCTCGACAAGGAGCTCGAGCTCGGCCTCGGCGCCCAGGGCAGCGTGCTCCTGCTGCTGACCTTCTTCCTGAGCATGCTGACCTTCGGCACGGGCAGGACCAATGTCCTGTTCGGCCTGGTGCATATGGTGGTATTTGCCGTCTACGTGTTCATGGTTTTCGTACCCTAGAAGGAGCTCCCGGTGCTTGCCGCCCAGTCCGAGGTTCAGGTCGACAACGAAGAGGTCCGGGTGACGGAATGGCGGCTTGCCCCCGGCAGCGCCACCGGCCATCACACCCATGGCATGGACTATGTGATCGTTCCGCTCGCCGCCGGCGAGATGACCATCGTCGCGCCCAATGGCGAAAGGTCCAAGGCGCAGCTTGCCGCCGGGAAATCCTATTTCCGCAAGGCCGGCGTCCAGCATGACGTACTTAACGAAACCTCAACTGAGATCGTGTTCCTTGAAATTGAGCTGAAGCGCTAGGGTCGCGCCACCGTTTGCCATCGATCCGTCGCAGTTGATCCCTCACAATGCCCTAAAGTTCCCGCATCAGGTCGCGCGGGGAGTGTGGTCGGAATGCTGAAATACCTCGCAAAAATTTCGATGGATATTTTCCCCTCGGTGCTCGCGACGATCATCGGGGCCTACATCGTCAATCATTACATCAACGCCAAGCCGGCCGCCGACACCCCAGCCGCCGTGACCGCGCCTGCCCAGACCGGCAGCGACGGCAAACCCACCGATACCGCCAACCTTCCCGCCTCCGGCGTCAAGGCCAAGGGCATCCCCGAGAAGAGCGTGACGGACAAGGCGGCGGTCGAGAAGCCGGTCGATCATCCGCCGGCCGCCGAGACCAAGGCCGCAGACGTGGCTCCCGCTGACACCGGTCCGCGCGGACGTCCCTCTGCCCGCGACAAGGCCGCGGCGAAATCCGCACCGGCGGCTTCTGCTCCCGTGGTTGAGGCCAATTCGGCCCCGACGGCGGCTTCCGCGGCTCCCGACGCCAACGATCTGGCGCGTGCTGCGATCGAGCGCCTGCGCAAGTCGCCCGAGGGCAAGGCTGCCGAGGCCAGGTCGTCGGAAACCAAGCCTGCCGAGGCTCGCGCGTCGGAGACCAAGCCGGCTGAGCCTGCGGTGCGGGACGCCGCCCGCACGCCGGAGGCTCCGCGTGTCGTGAATGTGGAGCCGTCTCCAGTCCGTCCGCTGCCGCCGCCGATCAATGTCTCGACGCCCTCACCCGAGGCCTATGGCAATGGGGGCTCCAATCCGCCCTACACGGCCTCGATCGGCAACGATGATCCGAATCGGGTGACGCCGCCGGCCGACATTCCCGTGCCGGTCATCGCACCGCCGCTCGACCTGCGTGCCGATGCGGGCGCCGCCCTGCCGCGGCCGAAGAAGACCAATGTCGCCGACGAGATGCTGTCGGGCATGAAGTCGATGTTCAACGCCGTTCTGCCCAAGAGCGCCACGCCCGACTAGAACTCCGCTCAGCCTCCGCCAAACCGTCAGCCGCCGACGCGGGCGAGACCGCTGCGAGCGGGTTCGTCGCGTGGACGAAGCGCAACCGCCTTGGTGTAGGACGCCGCCGCCTTGGCTTTGTCGCCCAAGCGCTCATAGACCTGACCGCGCGCGGTCCAGACCTGGGCATTGTTCGGATCGGCCTCGGAGGCTTCGTCGAGATCGGCTGCGGCCTCCTTGACCTTGCCGAGCGCGAGATAGCTGTTGGCGCGGCCCAGCAGCGGCTCGGCCTTTTGCGGGTTGAGTCCGCTGGCGGCGCTGAAATCGGCGATCGCGAAGTCGTGCTGGTTGTTGCCCTGGTAGATCAGGGCGCGGCCATAGAGCGCCTGCGCATTGTAGGGATCGAGGCCGATCGCGCGATTGAACTCGTCGAGCGCTGCCGCGGCCTCGCCTGACTTCGCCAGAGATTGAGCCTTCGCGGTATGGGCCTGGGCTTCGGTGACGTTGCCGGCGCTCACCGCGCTCTCGGCCGGCGCGGCGGCCTTGGGGGCCTCCTGCGGCTTGTCCTTCTCCGGCATCAGTGATCCCAGATCGAACGAGCAGCCGCCCAGCACGATCCCCGTCAGGGCCGCCGCGAGCGGCGGCTGCCAGATCCGGCGCCGTCGCGGAAGGCCGCGCTGGGAGAAAGGGGAGGCCATCTACGGTTGGCTCGCGCTAGAGCTTGATCCGACAAGTCCTCAAAACAATAACGCGGGCCCGGGGCCCGCGTCATCGAAAACTAGAGTCTTGCTGAATCGGCTCAGCGCGGTCCGCGCGGACCTGCGCCGGGGCCGCCACGACCGCCGCGATCACCGCCCGGGCCGGCGCCGAACACCGGCTTCGGCTTCATCGGCAGCAGGCCTTCGCGCTGCAGCTTCTTGCGGGCCAGCTTGCGCGCGCGGCGCACGGCTTCGGCCTTTTCGCGGGCCTTCTTCTCGGAGGGCTTCTCGTAATGACCGCGGAGCTTCATCTCGCGGAAAATTCCCTCGCGCTGCATCTTCTTCTTCAGCGCCTTGAGGGCTTGATCAACATTGTTATCGCGAACGAGAACCTGCACGCGGCATCCTCTTCAGGTGGATCGGATTTGAATTCTGGTAAGTCAAAGGGGATGGCGAAACGCGCAAGCCCTTAACCTTGAGCGCGCGGATGTATCAGACAAAACCGCAGATGTCCACCGGCCAAGCGGATTTTCGGGCCAAGTTCGGCCATTAAATGCGGCGAAAATACCTCCATGCGGCCCCGATTTGGGCGATTTGGCGCCGAGGACGGGGCCGCACCGGAGCTTTGTTCCGGAATCTTTGCAATGAGGGACTACAATGGACATCAAAAAATATGCTGCCGAAGCCATCGGCACCTTCTGGCTGACATTCGCGGGCTGCGGAAGCGCGGTGATCGCCGCCGGCTTCCCGCAGGTCGGGATCGGGCTGGTCGGCGTGTCCCTGGCTTTCGGATTGAGCGTCGTCACCATGGCCTACGCGATCGGCCACATCTCCGGGTGCCATCTGAATCCGGCCGTCACGGTCGGTCTCGCCGCCGGCGGCCGCTTTCCGGCCGGCCAGATCCTGCCTTATGTGATCGCCCAGGTGGCGGGCGCGATTGTCGCCGCATCGCTGCTCTATGTCATTGCGAGTGGGGCGCCCGGCTTCGACGTCAGCAAGGGCTTCGCCTCCAACGGCTATGGCGCGCATTCGCCCGGTCAGTACAGCATGATGGCCGGCTTCCTCACCGAGGTGGTGATGACCATGATGTTCCTGTTCATCATCATGGGGGCGACCCATGGGCGCGCGCCGGCGGGTTTCGCTCCGCTGGCGATCGGGCTCGCGCTGGTGATGATCCACCTCGTCAGCATTCCCGTCACCAACACCTCGGTGAACCCGGCGCGCAGCACCGGCCCGGCGTTGTTCGTCGGCGGCTGGGCGCTGTCGCAGCTGTGGCTGTTCTGGGTCGCGCCGCTGATCGGCGGCGCGCTCGGCGGGGTGATCTATCGCTGGCTCAGCGAGGAGCCCAGCGGCGTCGTTGCGGGCGTGAAGACGGCGTAGTCACAATCGCCCGGCGGGATTGCAGCTCTTGCTGCGATCCCGTCACTTGTCGCGGGGCGGCCTGACTTCCGTCACGTGGCCCATCTTGCGGCCGGGGCGCGGCGCACCCTTGCCGTAGATGTGCACGGTCGCGCCCGGCACGCTCATCCACTTTTCGTAATCGTTGATCTCGTCGCCGATCAGGTTGGTCATGGTGACGACGTCGCCGTGGCGCACCGGCTTGCCGAGCGGCCAGCCGGCGATGGCGCGGATGTGTTGCTCGAACTGCGAGACGGAGGCGCCGTCGAGCGTCCAGTGCCCGGAATTGTGCACGCGCGGCGCGATCTCGTTGACCAGCACCTTCGGTCCGGTGCCGCCTGCCAGCACGAACATTTCGACCGCGAGCACGCCGACATAGTCGAGCGCGCTTGCGATTTTGCTCGCGATGCTGCGCGCCTCCTCGGCGAGCGCGTCAGGAATCGGCGCGGGCGCACGCGATATCTTCAGGATGTGGTCGCGGTGCTCGTTCTCGGTGACGTCGAAGCACTCGACCTCGCCCGTGGCCGCGCGCGCGGCGATCACGGAGATCTCGCGCTCGTAGGGCACGAAGGCCTCCAGGATCGCCGATTTGGTGGCGAGGCTGGTCCACACCTTCGCGATGTCGTCGCCCTCGCGGATGATGGCCTGGCCCTTGCCGTCATAGCCGAAGCGGCGGGTTTTCAGCACCGCTGGAAGGCCGATCCTGGCGATCGCCTCGCGCAGCGAGGAGACGGAGGTGACGTCGGCGTAGGCGGCAGTGCCGATCCCGAGCTTCGTCACGAAATCCTTCTCGGCGAGCCGGTCTTGGGTCGTCTCGAGGATCTTGCGGTTGGGCAGCACCGGGCGGCGCGCGTCCAATACCAGCGCGGCTGCCGCCGGCACGTTCTCGAATTCGTAGGTGATGACGTCGACATCATGCGCGAACAATTCGAGCGCCTCGACGTCGGCATATTCGGCGCAGGTCGCGTTCAGCACGACGTCGAAGGCCGGCGAATCCGGATCGGGCGAGAACACCTGGCAGCGCAGGCCGAGTCGCGCCGCGGCCATGGCCAGCATCCGGCCCAATTGTCCGCCGCCGAGGATTCCGATGGTGTCACCGGGCTTCAGCTTCACGTGCCTGGTGTCCGTCACGCCTTGTCCTCCGGCCGCTCGGCGACCGCCTCGGTCTGGGCCTTGCGCCAGGCGGCGAGGCGATCCGACAGGGCCGGGTCGGACAATGCCAGCACGGCCGCTGCCAGCAGCGCGGCATTGATCGCGCCGGCCTTGCCGATGGCGAGGGTGCCGACCGGAATGCCCGCGGGCATCTGGACGATCGAATAGAGCGAATCGACGCCCTTGAGCGTCTTGGATTCGACGGGAACGCCGAAGACGGGAAGTTCCGTCAGCGCCGCCGCCATGCCGGGCAGATGGGCCGCGCCACCGGCGCCGGCGATGATAATCTTGTAACCTGCGGCCTTGGCACCCTTGGCGAATGCGAACAGCCGGTCGGGCGTGCGGTGGGCCGAGACGATGCGGCTGTCGGCAGCAATGCCGAGCGCGTCAAGCGTGTCGGCGGCGTGCCGCATCGTGTCCCAGTCCGACTGGCTTCCCATGATGATGGCGATCGGCGCGGTCATGACGTCAATTGTGCCCAGAAAAACAGAGAGATAGGCCAGATTAATGATTCCGGCCGGCGGCTCGCAAGGCGGTGGCAAGGAGAAGGGAATCCACTATCCTGTCTTGGTGAATCCCCGCAAGCCTTCATTGAGCAGGATGCCCATGAAGAAACCGAAAAGGGCGAGCCCTGTGAAGGCCAGAAAGGGCCGGAACATCAGCGCCGCCCGCTCCAAAGCCGTTTCGAGCCGCGCGGCCAAACCGGCCTTGCGCAGAGCGCCGGCTGCTGATGACGGCAAGGCGATCATCCGCGGCCTCAGGAGCAAGCTCAAGGCGGCCCTGCTGCGGATCTCGGAGCTCGAGGCGGCCGCCGATACCGATTTCCTGCTCGGGATTCCCAACCGGCGCGGTTTCGAGCGCGAGCTTGCGCGCGCCATCGCCTATATGAAGCGCTACCGCGCCAGCGGGGCGCTGATCGTGCTCGACGTCGATCGGCTGAAGCCGATCAACGATTCCTTCGGTCATGCCGCCGGCGATGAGGTGCTCAAGGCGATCGTCGCCACGCTGACGCGACAGGTCCGCGCCTCCGACGTGGTCGGCCGGCTCGGGGGCGACGAGTTCGCGCTGCTGCTCTGGAATCTCAGCGAGACCGATGCGAAGGTCAAGGCTGCGGCCTTGGAGCAGGCGATCGACGAATTGTCATTCGTTTTTCGCGGCCAGCACGTGACCGCGGGCGCCTCGGCCGGCGTCGCGCTGCTCGGTCCGCAATCCGGTGCAGGCCGCGCCCTGGAGGAGGCGGATGCCGCCATGTATGTGCGCAAGGCGAGCCGCCGGCACGAGCCGCGGATCAGGCTGGTCGGCGGCGAGCGCTAGTCTAGAGGGTGGCAAGATCTTCCGGCACGGTGCCGAACTTGCGCAGCAGCGTCGCGTCGCCGAATTCGCCGGTCATGGGATCGCCGCTGCGGCTGAACGCGATCGCGCCGATATGGCCGGCGCCGCGCGCCAGCATCTCTGCGCGTCGCAGCGCCGCCGTCGAGGACTGACACTCCTCTGCAGCGCCTGCGACGGGTGATCCGTCGTCATCGATCAAGAAGGGCATTGCAACGTAATAGGTCACATCCGACATGGCGTTGCTCCAAGGTTGAAGATTATGCGGCGCTGCTCTTGCTCCGCATCTTGCTGCGCGAGATCTCCGGAATGCAGCCGGCTGAAATCGCCGCCTGCAATTCCTCCAGCTCGGCTTCCAGATATTCGTTGGCCATGATCAGCGCCTTGATGGTGCTGCGCAGATTGCCGTCGCACATCGCGATCGCCTGATCGCAGGCCTGTTCGTAATGGCTGTTGTCGAAAAGGGCGGTTGCCGACATCTGCGTTGTCCTCGTGTGTTGTCCTTGAGCGTTCTCTGAGGTGTTGGGGCGCCCGCGAATGTTCCTATTTTGTTCTTATTGAGTCAAGCGGATTCGGAAGCGGCGGGGCGCCGCGCAAGACCGGCTCACGGTCAGGCGATGATGTCGGGGGTGATCTGGTCTTCGATGAATGCGATGCGGTCGCGCAACAACAGCTTGCGCTTCTTCAGGCGCTGTAACCGCAACAGGTCGGGGGCGGGCGATTGATGCAATGCATCGATCGCCGCATCGAGATCTCGGTGTTCCTGCTGCAACCGGGTGAGCTCGGCTTCGAGCTCACGCTCATCTTCATTGGTCATGTCTGCGGTGGCCGAAAACCGATAGGCGTGAGATCCGGGCTGTGGATGCCCTGTGGAAATTATCGTCCTTGCGCCGCGTGATCGCAAGCGATCTGCGATCCCTCGTCCCCGATCTCCAGCAACATATTTCTGCAGGGAGCTGCGGCGGTGCGTCGGCGTATTGATATCATGGATTTTTCCGGCGTGGTTCCCTTAGTCACGCTTCGTTACATATGAACTTTCAAAAATGACGCTGCAACGACGGATACCCATCGACAGGACGAATCGGTGATGTAGACTTGGTTGTCCGGATCGAATCCTAAAGGTTCAACCCTACCGAGGAGGTTTCGAATGACAATTCAGGCACATCTCGTTGAATTGGAACGGAAGCACAAACTTCTCGAAAACGAATTGCACGAAGCTCTCGTGCACCTTTCAACAGACGACCTGCAAATTGTTGAGTTGAAGCGCCGGAAGTTGATGGTCAAGGACCAGATCGAGCGTCTGAAGCAATCTGGCGACACGCTCCACTAGTAACCCCCGTGACAGTGTAGAGTTGATCACGTCCTTCACGCAGGGATGAGAGCATCCGTGCTCATCCCTGCTGCAAGGTGTGTACCGTGCAACACGGTTGTGCGGCGCTCACTCTTGCTTGGACCCGTGGCTCTCGACGCGCACACTTATCCGCTTCTCGAAACACTGTCGATATCTGCGAGCTCGGCGACGTGATCGGCGATCGCGAGCGAGGACGTCAGTCCCGGCGATTCGATGCCGAAGAGATTGATCAGGCCTGCAACGCCGTGATCGCGCGGGCCCTGCATCAAGAAATCCTGCGTGGCCACGGCCGGCGGCACGATCTTCGGGCGGATGCCCGAATAGCTCGGCATCAGCGCGCCGTCAGGCAGCGTCGGCCAGTATTTGCGGATCGCGGGATAGAAGCGCTCGGCGCGTGACGGATCGACCTCGTAGTCGATCGTCTCGATCCATTCGACGTCAGGCCCGAAGCGCGCCTGTCCTGCCATGTCCAGCGTCAAGTGCACCCCGAGGCCGCCGGGCTCGGGCACCGGATAGATCAGACGCGAGAACGGCGCCTTGGCGTTGCAGCTGAAGTAGTTTCCCTTGGCGAGATAGGCCGGCGGAATCCGGTCCAGCGGCATGCCGTCGATGTTGCGCGCCACATGCGTTGCCGACAGCCCCGCGGCGTTGACGAGGAGGTTGCATTGCAGCGTCATCGGTGCCTCGCCGCCGGCATCGATCTCGATGAGGCCGGCCGCCGCCTTGGCACGGATCAGCGGGGTGTGAAACGCGAAAGCTGCGCCGGCGTCCTCGGCTTCGCCGCGCAGCGAGAGCATGTAGGAATGGCTGTCGATGATGCCCGTCGACGGTGACAGCAGCGCGGCGTCGCAGGCGAGCGCCGGCTCCAGCGCGCGTGCGGCCTCGCCCGAGAGCAGCTGCATGTCGAGCACGCCGTTGGCCTCGGCATGCGCCTTGATCGATTGCAGCTTCTCGGTCTCCTTCGGGCTGGTCGCGACGATCAGCTTGCCGCAATTTTTGTGCGGGATGCCGCGCTCGGCGCAGTAGCGGTACAGCGCGTGCTTGCCTGCCACGCACATGCGCGCCATCCAGCTCCCGGCCCGGTAGTAGATGCCGGCATGGATCACCTCGCTGTTGCGCGAGGAGGTGACGGTGCCGATCGCCTCGGCTTCCTCGAGCACGATCACCTCGCGCCCGGCCTGGGCGAGCTTCCGGGCCACCGCGAGCCCGACCACGCCGGCTCCGATGACGACGCAATCGACCCTATCCATGGTTGTGCAGGATACCAGTTGGAAGCACCGGTGGCGCATGGTCCGGATGCGGCGGCGCAGGCGGGGCTTCCGTTAAGAAGTCGTTTATCATGTCAGGGCAATTGCCGCATTTTATGTCACATTATTCTGTTGTGCCCACAGGCGTTTACCCGATCCAAACCCGCGAGGCCAGACAATCCGACGTTGAAATCGCGGGTGGCTGATGGCTGAGAAGAACTGGCACGTGGGCAGCACGCTTTCGATTGCTGTGCACGCCCTCCTATGCCTGGCCGTTACGGGCGCGCCTGCGCGCGCCTTTGCGGCATCGGACAGCCTTGCCGTTCCGGGCGATCTCACCAGGCTTGATCCCGGCGTGATCTGGGAAGCCCTCATCGCGGGCATCGTGGTCTGCTCGTTCCTCGCCGCGATCGGGCTGTGGATCCATTCCTCGCTGCGCCGGTCCAGCCGTTTGCAGCTGCGTCGCAACGCCTTCATCTCCTCCGCCATGAACAACCTCAACCAGGGCGTGGTGATGACGGATGCGCAGCGCCGCGTCATCTTCTGCAATGACCGCTATCTAGAGATCTATGGCCTGACGCGATCCGACCTCCGGCCCAACATGACCGGTTGCGACATCCTGAGGCTGCGCCGCGAGCGCGGAGTGCTCGGCGTCACCGATGACGAATTTTACCGGAAGGCATCGAGCGCCAATGGCCTGACCACGGAACTGCCGGACGGACGGGCTATCCTGGTGAAGTATTTCGTGTTGCCGAACGGCGGCTCGGTGGCGACCCATCTCGACGTCACCGAGCAGCGCAACCTGTCGCGGCAGCTCGCCTCCACCAAGCAGTTCCTGGAATCGGTGCTCGATCATGTGCCGGCCTGCGTGGCGGCCAAGAACATCGAGGACGGCTGCTACATCTTCGCCAACAGCGCCTATGAGAAGTTCTGGGGATTGTCGCGGGACTTCGCCGTCGGCAGGAATGCACGGGAGCTGTTTGCGTCGGCCTCGGCGGCCAGCATCGAGGCCGCTGACCAGGCCGCGCTCAATTCGCCGGATGGCCAGCACCGCAATGAGTTCGAGGTGGATCGTGCCGGCGCGCGGCGCATGGTCGCCTCGATCCGGATCGTGGTCCGCAACGAGAGCAACAAGCCCGAATTTCTGCTCATCCTGTTCGAGGACATCACCGACCGCCGCTCGCTGTCGCAGGAGCTGGAGAGCACCAAGAAGTTCCTCGAGCTCGTGGTCGACAACATCCCGGTTGCGCTGATCGTGGAGCAGGTCAAGGACGGCCGCTATCTGCTCGCCAACCGCAGCGCGGAGACGATCCTCAACCGCAGGCGCGAGGAAGCCACCGGACTGACCGCGTCCGACATCTTCAACGCCAAGGAAGCCAAGCTGATCGTCGCGCGCGACGAGGCCGCGATCAAGAAGCGCGGGATGATCACCGAGGAGCATCCGATCTCCACCAAGGGCGGCCTGCGGCTGTTCCTGACCCGCCGCGCCACTGTGGTCAACGATGCCGGCGAGCCGCAATATCTGATCAAGACCCACGAGGACGTCACCGACCGCCGGCAGACCGAGTCGCGCATGGCGCACATGGCCTATCACGACGGCCTCACCGATCTGCCGAATCGCGCCGCCTTCCTGCAGGCTCTGACCCAGATGATCGAGGCTTGCGAGGGCACCGGCGAGGAGTTCGCCGTTCTCTGCGTCGACCTCGACGGCCTCAAGGAGGTCAACGACGTCTTCGGCCATGCGCTCGGCGACAAGCTCCTGATCGAGGTCGCCCATCGGCTCCAGGATTCCGCACGCGGCGGCGTGGTGGCGCGCCTGTCCGGGGACGAGTTCGGCCTGATCATCGACGGCAAGCAGCCCGAGGCCGGCCTCGCGCTGGCGCAGCAGATCGGCGAAGCCGTCGCGAAGGATTTTCAGATCGACGGCCGGCCGGTCCGCGCCGGCATCACCACGGGCATGTCGGTCTTTCCCCACAATGGCACCGATGGCGCCTCGCTGCTCGCCAATGCCGGCGCGGCGCTGTTCCGCGCCAAGCAGAAGTCGCGCGGCACGATCAGCCTCTACCAGCCCGAGATGGACCAGCAGATCCGCGACCGCCGCGTGCTGCACCAGGACCTCTCCATGGCGGTCAAGAACGGCGAGCTCTCGCTCGCCTTCCAGCCGCAGGGGGCCGCGGGCCACAGCGTCGCCGAGAGCGAGATCATCGGCTTCGAGGCGCTGGCGCGCTGGCAGCATCCGGTGCGCGGCCAGGTTTCGCCGGCCGAATTCATTCCCATCGCCGAGGAGAGCGGCCTCATCGTCGAGATGGGCGAGTGGATCCTGCGCGAGGCCTGCCGCGAGGCGGCGTCCTGGCCGAAGCCGCTGCAGGTCGCGGTCAATCTGTCGCCGGCGCAGTTCATGCACGGCGACGTGGTCGGCCTCGTCCATTCGATCCTGATCGAGACGGGCCTCGCACCCGGCCGGCTCGAGCTCGAGATCACCGAAGGTGTTCTGATCGAGGATTTCGATCGCGGCCTTGCGCTGCTGCGCCGCCTGAAGGCGCTCGGCGTGCGCATCTCCATGGACGATTTCGGCAGCGGCTATTCTTCGCTGAGCTATCTCCAGGCGTTCCCGTTCGACAAGATCAAGATCGACCGCGCCTTCATCATCAATCTCGGCCGCAACCCGCAATCGGCGGCGATCGTGCGCGCCGTCATCGACCTCGGCCACGGCCTCGAAATGTCGATCATCGCCGAGGGCGTCGAGACGCTCGACCAGCTCGCCTTCCTCGCCAAGGAAGGCTGTGACGGGGTGCAGGGCTATCTGCTCGGCAAGCCCTTGCCGATCGGCAAATATGCCGGGCTGGTCGGCCGCGCCGAAGCCATGGAGCTTGCGCTGAAGACCGGTTAGAGCGTCTTCGAGCGAAGTGGACACCGGCTCGCGTCAAGAAAATGCGTCAGAATACGAATCTAGAGCAACCGTTCCGATTTCATCGGAACGGAAATGGCTCTAGTGATGGGAGCGCTCGCTCCCATTCGACGGCTTCATGGCGGACTACGACCTCGCGATCATCGGCGGCGGCCTGAACGGCGTCAGCATCGCCCGCGATGCGGCGGGGCGCGGCCTGCGCGTGATCCTGTTCGAGCAGGGCGATCTCGCCGGCGCAGCGTCGTCGGCAACACCGCGGCTGATCCACGGCGATCTCTCGGTGCTGGAGCGCCGCGGCTTTTGGCGGGTGCGCCGGGCACTGGCCGAGCGCCGGACCTGGCTCGCCATCGCGCCGCATCTGGTGCGGCCGATGCGTTTCGTGATTCCTGCACATGTGGACGAGCGTCCGCCGTGGCTGCTGCGGGCCGGCCTGTTTCTTTATGACGTCCTCGCCGGCCGGAGCGGCCTGCCCGGATCGACGACCCTCGACATCACCCATCACCCGGTCGGCAACGCGCTGAAGCGCCCGTTCGGCACGGCGTTCGAATATTCGGACTGTATCGTCGACGATTCCCGCCTTGTCGTGCTCACGGCGCTGGACGCCGCCGAGCGTGGTGCGACGATCCGGACCGGGGCGCGCTGCGTGCGTGCCGACCGAACCGACATCTGGCGGCTCGCCGTGGTCGATCGCGGCCACCGCCGCTCCGTTACAGCAAGGGCGCTGGCCAATACCAGTGGCGGCTGGACCTCGATCGTCGCGGAGACCGTCCTGCGCCAGCCGCAGCCCGCCGCCACGGCCATGCAGATGAGCCAGATCATCGTGCCCAGGCTGTTCGATTCAGACAATGTCTACGTGTTCCAGAACAGCGACGGCCGACTGATCTTCGCAAGCCCGTTTGAGCGCGCGTTCACGCTGATCGGCACAGTCACGCACGATTTCACCGGCGACCCCGCCATCGTGGCGGTGCGAGGGGCCGATGTCGGTTATCTCTGCGAAGCGGCGAGCCGCTACTTCCGCGAGCGCGTCGCCCCGACCGACGTGGTCCGGGCGGTCTGCGGCGTCAATCTGAGGCCGGCGTCCGCGCGGCAACGCGAGGGCACAACCCTGTTCCACGCGCGCCGGCGCAAGGCACCGCTGATCACGATGTTCGGCGACGACCTCACCACCGCGCGCCGGCGCGCCGAGCGGGCGGTGACAAGGCTGACGCCGTTCTATCCGATGTCGCCGCCCTGGACCGCCGGCGCAGCGCTGCCAGGTGGAGATTTCGCCTGGGATCGTTTCGACACCGAGGTCGACCTCGCACGCGAGCGCTGGCGATTTCTGTCCGAGCCGGAAGCCCAGCGCCTGGTCGGGGCCTACGGCTCGCGATTGGCGGCCGTGCTCGGTGAAGCAAGCACGCGCAAAGAGCTTGGCCCAGCCTTCGGTCCCGAACTGACCGGCGCGGAGGTGCGATATCTCATGACCTGCGAGTGGGCGCGTTTTCCGGATGACGTTCTGTGGCGCCGTTCCAAGCTGGGCCTGACAATGCCTGCGGCGGACCACGACGCGCTGGCGGCGTTCATGGCGGATCTGAGCCGGTCACTGGTGTAGCCCGGATGGAGCGAAGCGAAATCCGGGAGAGTCTCTGCGCCGGCGAACAGCCCCGGATTCCGCTTCGCTCCATCCGGGCTACGGCGGCGCGATGTAAGTTTTCCCCGAACCGGTTGAGCAAAAGCCAATCGGCCGCTAGCGTGCGGCGGAATCGGGGTTGTCAGGGACCATGGCGGAAGAATTGCCCGGGATGAACGTTGCGGCTGAAGCGGCTGGCGGGGACGCATGTCCGGCGGCCGGCCAGCCGCTGCTGCGCATCGAGGGCGTCGCCAAGACCTTTGACACGTTCCGCGCCGTCGACGGCGTGTCGCTCGATATCAAGGCCGGCGAGTTCTTCGCGCTGCTCGGCCCGAGCGGCTGCGGCAAGACCACGCTCTTGCGCATGCTCGCGGGCCTCGAGGCGCCGGACGAGGGGCGTATCCTGCTGGGCGGCAAGGATATCGCGCAGGCGCTGCCGCATGAGCGCCCGATCAACATGATGTTCCAGAACTATGCACTGTTCCCGCATCTGTCGGTACGCGACAACATTGCCTTCGGCCTGAAGCGCGCCGGCATGCCGCGTGCCGACATCGCCACGCGCGTGGCGGAGATGGTGGCGCTGGTCAAGCTCGAGGGATTGGAGAAGCGCAAGCCGGACCAGCTGTCCGGCGGTCAGCGCCAGCGCGTGGCGCTCGCCCGCGCATTGGCGCGCCGCCCGCAGCTCCTGCTGCTCGACGAGCCGCTCGCAGCTCTCGACAAGAAGCTTCGCGAAAACACGCAAGCCGAGCTGATGGAGCTGCAGCGGCGGCTCGGCATGACCTTCATCATCGTCACCCACGACCAGGAGGAGGCGATGACGATGGCGAGCCGGATCGGCGTGATGAAATCAGGCAAGCTCGCCCAGGTCGCGAGCCCCCGCGAGCTCTACGAGGCGCCGCGCTCGCGCTGGATCGCCGACTTCGTCGGCGACATCAACCTGTTCGACGGCGAGTCAAAATTGCGCGACGGTCATCGTCTGGTCATCGGCACGCCTGATGCGGGGGCGCTGGTGGTGGCCGAGCCGCGCGAGGCCGTCGGCACTGGAAAACTGGCGGTCGCGATCCGCCCCGAGAAGGTCAAGCTGTCGCGGCGCGGCCCGGTCAGCGAGGCCGGTCGTGAGACCGCGATCAACGCCCTCGACGGCGTGATCGCGGACATCTGCTATCTCGGCGGCACCACCACCTACAAGGTGAAGCTCGACACCGGCGGGATGCTGCAGGCGTCGGTCGCTAACAGCGCGCGGCTGGACGTCGACGCCTACAGCCTGAACCAGCATGTCGTTGCCTGGTTCACGCCCGACGATTGCGTGGTGCTGCAATCATGAGCTCGCGCCGCATCTTCGCAAAGCCGGCGCGCTTCGCGGCCATCGCGCCCTATGTCTGGATGGTGCTGTTCTTCCTGGTGCCGTTCGGCTTCGTGCTCAAGATTAGCCTGTCGCAGACCGCGATCGCGCAGCCGCCTTACGAGCCGGTGTTCGACCTGACGGCGGGATGGGACGCGCTGAAGGCGGCGTTCGCTGCGCTCTCGGTCGACAATTTCAAGCTGCTCGCCTCCGACGACATCTACGTCTTCGCCTATGTCCGCAGTCTCACCGTCGCCCTCACGGCCACCGCGCTACTGCTCCTGATCGGCTATCCCATCGCCTACGGGATGGCGCGGCTGCCGCAGCGCTGGCAGGCGGTGGCGATGGTGCTGGTGATCGTGCCGTTCTGGACCTCGTTCCTGATCCGCATCTACGCCTGGATCAACATCCTCCAGCACGACGGCCTGCTGAACCAGGTCCTGCTGGCGCTGCATCTGGTCAGCCAGCCCGTAGTGTGGCTCTCCACCGACACCGCGATGTATATCGGCATCGTCTATTCCTATCTGCCGTTCATGATCCTGCCGCTCTACGCGACGCTCGCCAAGATGGAGCCGGTGCTGGAGGAAGCGGCTGCCGATCTCGGCGCGCCGCCCTGGCAGGTGTTCTGGCTCGTCACCTTCCCGCTGTCGCTGCCCGGCGTCGGCGCCGGCGTGATCTTGTGCTTCATCCCGATCGTCGGCGAGTTCGTCATTCCCGACCTTCTGGCCGGCTCCAACGCGCTGATGATCGGCCAGACCCTGTGGCTCGAATTCTTCACCAACAAGGACTGGCCGGTTGCCTCGGCTGCCGCGATCGTGCTGCTGGTCGTGCTGCTGGTGCCGCTCTTGCTGTACGAGCGGCTGCAGAAGCGGCAGCTGGAACAGGGAAGCTAGCGCGATGCGCAAGGTCTCCCGCCTGTCCCGCTTCAACATCGCCTCGCTCGCGCTGGGGCTGGCGTTCCTCTATTTGCCGATCCTGATCCTCGTTCTCTATTCCTTCAACGCTTCGCGCCTGGTGACGGTGTGGGGCGGCTGGTCGCTGCGCTGGTATCATGAGTTGTTCAACGATCGCGCCCTGATCGAGGCGGCCTGGATGAGCCTGCGGGTCGCGGTCGCCTCCGCGACGATCGCGACGCTGCTCGGCACGCTCGCAGCGGTGGCGCTGTCGCGCGGTGAACGCTTTCGTGGTCGCACCCTGTTCTCAGGCATGCTCTACGCACCGCTGGTGATGCCGGAGGTGATCACCGGGTTGTCGCTGCTCTTGCTGTTCGTTGCGCTGAACGCCGAGCGCGGTTTCTGGACGGTGACGATCGCCCACACCACGCTCACCATGTGCTTCGTCACGGTGGTCGTGCAGTCGCGCCTCGGCTCGCTCGATCGCTCGCTGGAGGAGGCGGCGATGGATCTCGGCTGCAATCCCGTCGGTGCGTTCGTTGCCGTAACACTGCCGCTGATCGCCCCTGCAATCGTCGCCGGCTGGATGCTGGCGTTCACGCTGTCGCTCGACGACCTCGTGATCGCGAGCTTCACCACCGGCCCAGGCTCGGCGACGCTGCCGATCCGTATCTATTCGGAGGTGCGGCTCGGCGTGAAGCCCGAGATCAACGCGATCTGCACGCTTGTGATCGCCCTGATCGCGGTCGTCATTGTCATCGCCTCGCTCGCCTCCAAGCTGTCGAGCTCGCAGGGCGAGAGCGCGGCGCCGCTGTGAGGCTCTGCTGTCATTGCGTGGAATTCTTGCGACGAAGCAATCCAGTCTGTCTCTGCAGTAGTCTGGATTGCTTCGCGGAGCTTGTGATCGGGCCGCGCTCCGCGCGGACCCGGTGGCTCGCAATGACGAAAGAAGAGCTTACGACTTCACCGCACCCGCCGTGAGCCCGCCCACCATGTAGCGGCGGAAGGCATAGTAGACTGCGGCCGGCGGCAGCGCGTAGATGAAGCCCGTCGTCATCAGCAGCTCCCACGGCGAGTCGTCGGCGGCGAGGAAGTTGCCGAGCGCGACGGGGAGGGTGATGTCGCGGTCGTTCGACAGCAGCAGGAACGCGTAGAGATACTCGTTCCAGGCCAGCAGCACCGCATAGGTGCCGATCGCGACCAGCGAGGGCATCATCAGCGGCAAATAGACCAGGCGGAAGATCTGCAGCGTGGTGGCGCCGTCCATCACCGCGGCTTCGTCCAGCTCCACCGGCAGCTTGTCCGAGGCCTGCTTCAGCACCCAGATCGCGTAGGGGCTCGCGATCGTCACCATGGCCAGGATCAGCGACCAGTGATTGTTGAGCAGGCCGTAATTGCCCATCGTGCGATACATCGGGACCGCGAGGAACGCCGCCGGAATGAAATAGGTGAAGAGCGCGAGGTTCAGCACGGCGCGGCCGCCCGGCACCTTCAATCGCGAAATCGCGAACGCCGCGGCGGTCGCGATGAACAGCGTGAGCACGCCCACGGAGACTGCGATCAGCGTCGAATTCCAGAACTGGGCGTAGAAGTCGCGCAGGAAGTAGTGCTGCTGCTTGAACACGATTTCGAAGTTGTGCAGCGTCGGATGGTCCGGCCACAGCTTGCCCGAGAACGCGTCCTCCTTCGGGGAGATCGCGAACAGGAACATGTGGTAGATCGGGATCATCGTCCACAGGAAGACGGGAATGCCGATCAGCAGCAGCCGCGCTTCCGTCGCGACGTCACGGAGGGAGGGAAGCTTCATCGCGACAACCGTTTCATCATGAAGTAAACCAGTGGCAGGACGAACGGCATCGCGCAGACGATGGATGCCATCGCGAGCGAGAGCTGGTCGAGCCGAAGATAGCGGATGCCGAGCGTCGCCAGCACGTGCGTGAGGTCGGCAGGTCCGCCGCCGGTGAGCAGGTAGACGCTGTTGAAATCGCCCAGCGTCCAAATCATCGAGAGCAGCGTGCAGGTGACGTAGAGCGTCTGCATCGACGGCCAGGTGATGTAGCGGAATTTCTGCCACCAGCTGGCACCGTCGACCTCGGCGGCCTCGAACAGATCGTGCGAGATCGCAAGGCGCCCGGTGATCAGGATCAGCGTCCAGAACGGCAGCGACTTCCAGATGTGCACGGCGATCGCCATGCAGAGCGCGACGGTCGGGTCGTTCAGCCAGTTCGGACCGTCATCGCCGGTCAGGGAGAAGATGAAGTGGTTGACCATGCCCCATTCGGGATTGAGCATGAAGCGCACCGACAGGATGGTCGGGATCGACGGCACCGCCCAGGGCAGGATGAAGATCACCGACAGCCATCTGATCCAGGTGCGCTGCTGCGCGAAGAAGCCGGACAGGAACAGCGCAATCATCATCTTGATGTTGATGCCGACGACCAGGAAGATCAGCGTGTTGATTGCAGCGCGCGCGAAGATCGGGTCGTGATACAGCGCCACATAGTTCGCCGGATCGCGTGCCAGCCAGAGCCCGTAGCAGACGGGATAGACGACAAAGGCAAGGAAGACGAGCAGATAAGGTGTTAGCAGGAGGATGCCCCAGACCTGCGCCGGGGTCAGCCGCGACGACAGGGGCGGGCCGGGTATTGCCTGATCGCCAGAGAGCGTGATCGCCATTCTTTCGGACTCTTCAAAGAGAAGCCGGCCGCGAGACGCGGCCGGTGTTGTTGTTGTTGTTGCACTCTCCCCCGCAACGCGGAGAGATGGGCGGACGACTCAGCCCGCGACCTGCTTGATGCGGGCGATGAGTTCGTCGACGGCCTTGTCAACCGGAACCTTCTCACTGACGACGCGGTTCATCGCCTTCGCCCACACGTTCTCATTGTTCAAGATCGTGAACTTCCAGTTCCTGGTAAAGTCGAACTGAGAGGTGCCGCCCTTGAACTGGGTGTAGACGGCCTTGCGGTGCTTGTCGGCCTGCCAGAACGGGCTTTCCTGGCTTTCTTTCGTCACCGGGAACCAGCGGCCGAGCGCGCCCTCGATGTAGGGACGGATGTTCTCTTCCTGCAGCAGGAAGTTGAGGAACTGCTTGCCCTCGGCCTTGTTCTTGGCCGCGGTGAAGATCAGACCCGTCTTGACGTCGGAGCGATACTTGATGGTCGAGCCATCGGGAGCCTTGGGGAAGGACGCCGTGACGATGTCCTGCTCATAAGCCTTTTTGCCGGCCTCGCGCTGTTCCGGCGTGAGGTTCTGGTTCTGCGATTCCTCGTACCATTTCGCTGCGATCGAGATCGTGAAGTTGTGGGTCATCACGATCGTCTTGTTGTGGAAGGCGACATTGTTGTCCGGGTCCTTCCAGGTGGTCGCGGAGGGCGGGGCGCAGCCTTTGCTGTAGGTGTCGGTGTAGTCCTTCAGCGCCTTGATCAGGCCGTCGCGGACCTTGGGGTCGTCGACCAGCAGCTTGCCGTCGTCGTCGACCAGCTTGACGTGGTAGGCGTCCATGAAGGTGTAGAACGATTGGAACGAGTCGGTAGATTCCACGCCCATCGGCTGGCCGACGGCATAGATGCGCTGGCCTGTGGCCTTACGGATCGCCGGCTGCACCTTGTCGCACCAGAAGCTCCAGTAGCCGGTCCAGTCGTTCGGGATGTCACTCTGCTTGAAGCCGGCTTTCTCCAGCATGTCGTTCCAGATCTGGACGTGCATGCTCTGCTGCTTCAGCGGGAAGCCGTAATAGGCCTTCTTCTTGGCGACGTCGTTGTAGAGGATCGAGGCGTCCAGCGTGTTCTGCACGAACCGGCCCTTGATCGGCTCCATGACGTCGGTGAGGTCCTCGAGCTTGCCCTCATAGGCCCACTTGCCCTGTACCTGCACGTCGTAGCTGTCGGAATAGGCGACGTCGGGCACGGTGCCCGCATCGAGCGCTGCGACGGTCTTCGGAATCATGTCCTGGATCGCGTATTGCGACAATTCGACCTTGATGCCGGTCTTGGCTTCAAACTTCTTGATCGTCTCGGCGAGCGCTTCGTCCTCGGACTTGTAAAAGCCTTTGACCCACCAGACCGTGATCGTCTTCTGTTGTGCAAATGCGGGCGCAGTGGCGGCAAACAGCCCAACCGCAGCGACCGCCAATGAAACTGCGCCAATAACCTTGGATTTCACGTTTTTCTCCCTCAAACGGCCGGTGTTTTAACCGGTCGTATAAAACACTAGCGCATGGTGGTAGCGCAATCAACGCATCTTGTCGGACCAAGGTCGTAGCGCGTCGGAGATGCATCATGCGCGCATCGATCCAATCGCCGCATCAATTCACCGGGATCAATTCGCGCGCGCTCCACGGCGCACAATCGTCAGTTCGACTTCGCGCCCTCTTTCGCATTTTCGGCGGTCGGCGATCCCTCCGGGCGCTTTCCCCCCGTGATGCGCTGCTTGAGGAGATCGAGGAAGGGAGACGCCGCCGGCGACTGCCGGATCAGGCTTTCGGGATCGGGGAAGATCAGGGGATCGTCCCAGGGGCCCTGCACCATGAAGGGCAATTGAAAGCCGGACGCCGTGTTGAGGCTCGCCACGCCCTTCATGTCGTATTCGCGGGTCGGCACCGAGGCGGTGCCGGTCAGCGTGATCTTGGCCGCCGGGCCCTCGATGCGGATGTCTTCGGCGGTTGCGATGCCGTCGGAGAATTTCACGGCGATCGTGAGCTTGTCGTATGGCGTCGAGCCGCTGCGGAAATTGCCGCCGCCCGACAGCGGCCGCCGCTCCAGCCGCTTCAGCAGCTGCTCGGCATTGAAGCCCGCGATCGCGCCGTTATGCCCGGTCACGGTGGCGCTGCCGTCGAGCGACTGCACGAGGCCGAACGGGCTCGAGCCCGAGGCGAACAGCGAGACGTTGATGTTGCCGCGGCCGGATAGCTTGTTGAGGCCGAACAGCTCGGTGGCGCAGGCCTGCAGATCCACGTCGGTGAACTGGAATTGCGCCTTGATGTCGGCGACCGTATCGGACCGCGCGATGCCGAACGAGCCTTTCGCGATACCGCCATAGACCTGCGCCTCGCCGACCGAGAGGGCCAGCGTGCCATTCCGCAAATTGGCGCCGATCGCGGTGCGGCCGAGCCGCGTGGGCCCGACCGTCAGCTTGGCCGCCGACAGGCGCATGTCGAGATCGGTGGTCGACAATCCCTGGAGGTCGAACAGCTGCCTGTTCCAGTCGCGCGCGCCGCTCGCGAGCAGGCGGAACGTCGAGATATAAGGTGTGAAGTCGAGCGCGTCGGCGGCGAGCGTGGCCTGCAGCGTCTGCCGGCCGTTATTGGCGTAGGTCATGACGCCTTCGGCGGCATTGCCGTCGAGCTCGACGTTGACATTGGTGAGCGCGATCGAGGCGCCGACGACGTTGGCGCGCGCCTTCAGCACGAAGCGGCCGAAGCCGCCGCTGCCGGGCTGCGGCTGTCCGGTCCAGCGCAGCGCGTTGCGCAAGGACGGGCTGTCCACTGTGAGCGTGCCCTCCATCATCGCGCTGGTGCGATTGGCGACGCTGCCGTCGAAGGCGAGCTTGAGCGGCGCGCTGGCGATGCGCGCCTTCAGGCCGGAGCGGTCGCCGGAGAGGGCGGCGACGAAATCGGAAAAGCTGATCGAGCCGTCGACGCGCTCGCCGCGCCAGTCGAACTGCCCGGTCGCGGCAAAAGAGCGCGAGATCGAAGGCCAGGCCAGCGACAGGTCGATGTCCTCGAGCTTCTCGGTGGCACGCGTGGCAACGTCCTCGTAATCGAGCACGCCGTCCTGGATGCGGATTTCGGAGAACGAGACCTGGTTCTCGGCCCCGGGCTTCATGGTGCGTGCGATGGTCTGGATGAAGGGCGTCCAGTTGCTCTCGCCGTCCGGCTTCAGGCTGACGTGGATGCGCGGCCGCAGCAGCGTCAGGTCGGCGATCTCGAAACGCTGCAGCAGGAGCGGCAGCAGCCGCAAATTCGCGGTAAGCACGTCGACCTGGAGCGCGGGAGCGCTGGTGCCGCCGCCCTTGAGGCCGACGTCGCGGAAGGAGATGTAGCTCGCCGGAAGCACCGAGATCTCGATGCTGCCTGCGACATTGAGCTCGAGCCCGGTGACGTCGCGGATCTGCGCTTCGACCGCCTTGCGCAGCGCGTCGCGGTTGATGAGCCAGGAGGTCGCGATCAGGGCGATCAGCGCGACGCCAAGCAGCGCCGCGATCGGCGTCCCGAGGCGCTTCATTCCTTGGGCCATGGTCAATGGCATGTCCTGATCGGGTTGGTCGTTGGAGCCAGAAGGGCGGGCCGCGAAACGTGTGTGCCGAACGCCCAGATCCTATGGTGTTAAGTACCGCAACTTGATGGGTTTTCTTGACGCTTTCAAGGCCGCTGCGCGGTTATGCCCACGGCATGGGCAGCTTCTATCACCCGGGGGCGGAGCGGAGAACCCCGTATCATTGACGGCTTCGGACGATTTCGCCTAATAATCGCCGCCAATGAGGCGCGACGCCCGCCAGCCCAAGGTTCAGTCGAGGTTTTTTGCATGAACAAGGTCTATCCCGACGCCAAGTCGGCGCTGTCAGGCATTCTAAAAGACAACATGATGATCATGTCGGGCGGCTTCGGCCTCTGCGGCATTGCCGAGGAGCTGTCGGACGCGATCCGGGATTCCGGCGTCAAGGGCCTGACCGTGGTCTCCAACAATGCCGGCGTCGACGGCATCGGCCTCAGCCGCCTGCTCGAAACCCGCCAGATCAAGAAGATGATCTCGTCCTATGTCGGCGAGAACAAGCTGTTCGCCCAGCAATACCTCGCCGGCGAGCTGGAACTCGAGTTCAATCCGCAGGGCACGTTGGCCGAGCGCATCCGCGCCGGCGGCGCCGGCATCCCGGCCTTCTACACCAAGACCGGCGTCGGCACGCTGATCGCCGAAGGCAAGGAAGTGAAGGAATTCGACGGCGAGAAGTACCTGATGGAGCGCGGCCTGTTCGCCGACCTCGCCATCGTGCACGCCTGGAAGGGCGACACCGCCGGAAACCTGATCTACCGCAAGACCGCGCGCAACTTTAACCCGATGATGGCGACCGCCGCGAAGATCACGGTGGCCGAGGTCGAGCATCTGGTTCCCGCCGGTGAACTCAATCCCGACCACATCCACACGCCCGGCATCTTCGTGAAGCGCATCGTCGAGGTCGGCACGGCCAAGAAGCGCATCGAATTCCGCAACACCCGCCCGCGTACCGCCGCTTAAGCGCAACAGGAGACTCACATGGCCTGGACCCGTGAACAGATGGCCGCGCGCGCCGCGAAGGAATTGCGCGACGGCTATTACGTCAATCTCGGCATCGGCATCCCGACGCTGGTCTCGAACTACATCCCCGATGGCATGGACGTCTCCTTGCAGAGCGAGAACGGCATGCTCGGCATGGGGCCGTTCCCCTATGAGGGCGAGGAAGACGCCGATCTCATCAACGCCGGCAAGCAGACCGTGAGCGAGCTGCCGTCGACCTCGTATTTCTCGAGCGCGGATTCCTTCGGCATGATCCGCGGCGGCCACATGGATCTCTCGATCCTCGGCGCCATGCAGGTGGCCCAGAACGGCGATCTCGCCAACTGGATGATCCCCGGCAAGATGGTCAAGGGCATGGGCGGCGCGATGGATCTCGTCGCCGGCGTCAAGCGCGTCGTGGTGGTGATGGAGCATTCGGCCAAGGACGGCCCGAAGCTCCTGAAGAGGTGCAATCTGCCGCTGACCGGTGAGCGCGTCGTCGACATGGTCGTCACTGATCTTGCCGTCTTCACCATCGACAAGCACGGCGATGGCGGCATGGCGCTGATCGAGCTCGCCGACGGCGTCACGCTCGACGAGATCAAGTCCAAGACCGAAGCCGAATTCCGCGTCGCGCTGAAGAACACGTAGGGTCGTCGTAAAGGGGCGCGCATGACGATACGGTCCGCGCGTCCCGAAGATGCCGAATTCATCGCACAAACCATCCTGAATTCGATGCGCGGCCACCGGCCGCGCGGCTGGTTCGACGTGGCGCTCGGCTGGCCGGAAGCGGAGTGCCTCGCTTTCGTCGCGCGCGTCGCCGTCGCACGGGCGGTGTCGATGTGGCATTTTTCGCAGTTCCTGGTCGCCGAGATTGATGGCAAGCCCGCTGCTGCACTTTGCGCCGTGCCGGCAGCCGGCACCGGACCGGCGGCATGGCGCGCGGTCGAAGAGGTCGGTCTGTCGATTGGGCTGACGGCGTCAGAGCTCGACGCCATCCGCCAGCGCGGTGCCTATTCGCGAGCTTGCTGGGTCCAGGGCGGCGAGGGCGACTGGATGATCGAGCATGTCGCGACCGACCCTGCCTATCGTGGTCGTGGCTTGATGCAGGCGTTGATCGCGCATGCGCTGGACAAAGGGCGGGCAGCTGGATTTGCCCGGGCGACGATATCGTTCCTGATCGGCAACGAGCCGGCCGAGCGCGCCTACGCGAAGGCGGGTTTTGTCTTCGCGGAAGAGAAGCGCGACCCGAATTTCGAGGCAATCATCGGCGCGCCCGGTTTTCGCATGTTCGCGCGAAAGATTTGAGCAGGTTGCAGGCGCCGGCGACAACCAAGCGTTTGCTATCAATTGGTCGAAGCGCCATGAATGTGCGGACGATGTGCCCCTTCAAGCGGGGCCGCTCGGCACCTCGGAGAACCGGGTTAGCCAGGCAACCGGGCCGATGCTGGCCGCGATGATCAGGAGGGCCGCGAGCGCGCCGTCCTCGAAATTGCCGCGGCTTGCGTACTGGTAGATTGACGTGGACAGCGTTTCGACGTTGAGGGGCCGCAGGAGCAGCGTTGCCGGCAGCTCCTTCAGGCAGTCGACGAACATGATGATGACGGCGCCAAGCATCGCGGGCCGGAGCAACGGCAGATAGATCTGCCTCAACATGACCCCCTGGCCGGCGCCGACCGCGCGTGCGCTCTCGTCATAGTCGCTCGGAATGCTGTCGAACCCGGCCTTGATCATGCCGACCGGCACAGCCAGAAAACGAATCGTGTAGGCGATCACGACGGCCATCCCGGAGCCGACCAGGACCAGCCCCGGAAGCGAACGTCCGGTCCAGGTCGCGACCGCGCTCAGCGCATTGTCGACCGCCAGCACCGGGGTGAGCAGGCCGAGAGCGATGACGAGACCCGGCAGCGCGTATCCGGCCTGCGCGATGCTCAGCGCGACATATCGCAGAGGATCCGGCCGCAAGCGATGCGCGATCGTGGTGGCGAGCGCAAGCATCAAGGCCATGAGCGTTGCGAGCCCTGCAAAGGCAAACGAATGGAAGGTGTGGCGCCACAGCAGCGGGTCGAAATTTGCAAGCAGGCCGCGGCCGAGAGCCTGATGCGCCAGATAGAGCAGCGGGACCACGAAGCCGATCAGCACCGGCAGCACGCAGACCGCGAACGCGATCGACGCTCTTGCGCCCGACAGCGGGGTTCGCCGCCTCACATGCGGGCTTTCGGCCGAGAATTCGATGCTGGCGTTGCGACGGCCGTAACGCTCCATCGCGATCAGGCCGGCAACGATCGCAAGCATCAGGCATGCGAGCTGCGCTGCACCGGCAAGGCTGCCGCGGTTGAGCCAGGTGGTGAAGATCGAGACCGTCAGCGTGCGGATGCCGAGATATTCGCTGGCTCCGATGTCGTTGAGCGTTTCCAGCGCGACCAGCGCCACGCCGACCGCCAGCGCCGGCCGCGCCATCGGCAGTGAAACGCGCCACAAGATGGTCCATCGGCCGGCGCCCAGCGTCGTGGCCGCTTCCGCGAATTCGGCAGACTGAACCTGGAACGTCGCACGCGCCGAGAGATAGACGTAAGGGTAGAGCACGAGCCCGATCACGAAGATGGCGCCCGGCAGCGAGCGGAGGTTGGGCAGAAGGCCGAGGGCATCGCCCAGCGGCAGCCAGGTCGCCAGGGTGCGATGCACCAGGCCTAGCGGTTCGAACAGATCGGCATAGACGTACGCCGCAAGATAGGTCGGAATCGCCAGCGGCAGCGGCATCAGCCACAGCAGCATGCCCCGGCCGGCAAAATCGTGGCGCGACATCACCCATGCAGTGCCGGCGCCGATCAAAAGTGTGACCGCGCCGACCCCGACGAGCAGAAGGGCAGTGTCGAGAAGGGCGGCCGGCAGCACGTAGTTGATCAGGTCGTGCCACACATCGGATGCCGGCTGCAAAGCCAGCGAAACGATCGAGATCACGGGCGCCGCGACCAGGACCGCGGTTGCGATCGCGATGGCGGTTGCGGCGCGACCGGCCCGCACACGGCCCCTCGATCGAGGCCGTGTGCTCGTAGCTTCCAGCAGTTCGATAGACGTGGGCCGCCAGAGATCAGTTGTCAAAGCCGACCTTGTCCACCAGCGAGGCCGCAGCCTTGCGGTTGGCGGCGATCTTTGCGATCGGCAACGGATCCGGGACGAGCTTGCCGTAGCCGGCGATGGTCGCATTGACGGCGACACCGCTCCGAACCGGATATTCGTAGTTCTGGTCGGCATACATCTGCTGCGCCTGCTCGCTGACGAGCCACTCGATCAGCTTGGTACCGTTGGCCTTGTTGGGCGCGTTCTTGGCGAGCAGCACGCCGGAGAGGTTGACGTGGGTGCCGCCGCCCTCGAAGGTCGGCAGGATGACGCGGGTCGCCTCCGCCCACGGCTTCTTCTCGGGATCGTTGTTCATCATCAACGCCCAGTAATAGGTGTTGCCGATGCCGATATCGCATTTGCCGGCGGCGACGTCACGCGCGGCTTCGCGATCGCCGCCCGACGGCTTCTGCGCGAGATTGGCCTTCAGGCCGCGCAGCCATTCCTCGGCCTTGGCTTCGCCGTACTTGGCCGCGTAGGCCGCGAACAGCGCGTTGTTATAGATGTGCTGGCCCGAGCGAATGCAGATCTTGCCCTTCCACTTGGGATCGGCGAGCTCCTCATAGGTGATCTTGTCCTGCTTGACGCGATCCTTCGAGGCATAGATCACGCGCGCGCGCATGGAGATGCCGGCCCAGTGTCCGTCCGGATCGCGATATTGCGCCGGCACGACCTTGTCGACCGCCTCCGACTTGATCGGCTGGGTGACGCCGGCCTGCACGGCCTCGTCGATGCGGCCGATGTCCACCGTCAGCAGCACGTCGGCCGGACTGTTGGCCCCTTCCGCCTTCATGCGCTGCTCCAGACCGGAGCTTGCGGAGACGACGTTGACCTTGATGCCCGTGTCCTTGGTGAACGCATCGAACAGCGGCTGGATCAGCTTGGTCTCGCGGTAGGTATAGACGTTGACCTCGCCGTTGGCGGCTGCCTCCGACACGAAAGACGTGGTCAGGCTCAACACCGCCGCAGACGCGGCGAGGACGCGAAGATAGATCATAAGGGCTGCTCCCAGGCGCGAGATTGAACGCCGATTGAGTAGCGCAGGCGGGGAGCCAACGTTAGCGACGCGATGTCGCGAGAGCATAAGCTTAGAGCAATTCCAAAGTATCTTTTAGACTCATTCTAATACTGAAGCGACGGTCATGGGAAATAATTGACGCCCTATGATCCTGCCGGCCTCATCTTGCTCAGGCGCTGCGAGACGCTGGCCAGCCACGACGTCTCCTCGCGCACCAGGCGGAAGCCGAGATTGGCGGGCGGCACGCCCTGGGCGCAGCCGCCGGCACGGGCGTCGCGGATGAAGTCGGTGACATAGGCGCGGTGCGCACCCTCGGCGACGCGCACGCCGCAATTCACGGTCGCGCGGCCGGGATTGCCGGAATCATCGACACGCGAGCGCACGAAGCACGTCGCGGTCCACTCCCAGATATTGCCGGCGAGGTCTTCGACGCCATGCTCGTTCGGGCCGAACTTGCCGAAGCGATGAGCCGTGGTGTCGGAGAGGTCGCGTTCGGATTCGCGCTCATAGCGGCTGATCCAGCGCTTCGAAGGGTCGCTTGCATCGACCGGTGCGCCGTCGTCCTTGAATCGGGAGCCGGCGGCAAAGGCCCATTCCTCGTCGCTCGGCAGGCGGTATTGATGGCCGGTCTTGCGCGATAGCCAGCCTGCGTAGGCCTCGGCATCGTGCCAGCTCACCTGCACTGCTGGGCGATCGGGGGCGATTGCCACGTCGCGATCGAGTGCGCGGCAGGCGCCATCCTGCACGCAATGCTGATAGTCGGATGAAGCGACCTGATTCCGCATGATGCGCAGCGGCCGGTTGATCCGGATGGTGCGCATCGGCGCTTCCGCCTGCTGTCCGCCGCGGGTGAAATCGCCGGCCTCGCGATAGGCGAAGCTGCCCGGGGCGACCTCGACCAAGGCCGGCTCGCCGACGGCATGGCGCATCGTCAGCTCCGAGACCAGAGGCGCAACGGCCAGCGGCCCCGCAAGCCCGGCCGCGCAGGCAAGTGCCAGCTTGAGCTTGAATGCGATCAGCACAATCATTCCTCCGCAGAAGGAAAAAAGGGGCCGGCGATGACCGGCCCCTTCGTCGCGTCTAGTTGGTGCTGGCGGGAGGTATTTCGGCAGGCGCCTTCACTTGCATCATCAGATCGTCGTTCCACTTGCCTTCGACCTTGAAGTGCGCGGTGGCGCCGAGACTGGCCGCCTCGATCAGGTTATGCGTGACATAGGCGTAGATGCCGGGCTGCTGGAACTTGTGCAGCGCAGCTCCCGCCGAGCCGCCGCGGATGAACCAGGTCTCGAGCCCGACCTCGGGCGCGTTGCCGAACTTGCCGGTCTCCCAGACATAGTCGCCGTGGCCACCGATCAGATGCGGACGGCTGTCGCGATTGGCCTGCGAGTGCACGATCAGCACGTTCTCGCCGACCTTCGCGGTGAGCGCGTTCTTGCCGGTGAGCGCGCCAACCTTGCCGTTGAACACGACATGGGTCGGGGTCAGCTTCTTCATCACCTCTTCGGTCTCGGTGAAGGCTTCGCCCGGCGATTCGTAGGACTTGAAGTTGCCATTCTCGTCGCGCGGCACGTACATGTCCTGCTCGCCGATATAGTAGATCTTGTCGTATTTCAGCGCGCGGCCCTTGCCGTCGTTCAGCCCCTCACGCGGCAGCACCATCACGGCACCGTTCATGCCCGAGACGACGTGCCAGGGGGTCATCGGGCCGCCCGGTGCGCAGTGATACACGAACACGCCGGTCTTGGTCGCCTTCCAGCGCAGCACGACCTGCTCGCCGGGATTGATGAGCGTGAGCTCGCCGCCGCCGAGCGCGCCGGTCGCGGAATGGAAGTCGATGTTGTGCGGCATGGTGTTCGTCGCGGGATTGACTAGCGTCAGCTCGACATAGTCACCCTCGTGCACGACCATGAGCGGGCCCGGCATCGAGCCGTTGAACGTCATCGCCTGGAAGGTGGTGCCCTTGTCGTCGATGACGACTTTCTTCTCCTCGATCGTCATCCTGAACTCGACGATCTTGGGGCCCTGTGTCGTGGCCTGCTCGTGCGCGTGCACGAAGGGCGGAGCGACCAGCTCTACCTTCTGACGCGGCAGCTTGAGATCGCCGGCGGCGAAAGCCGGGATCGCCAACATCAGGGCGGTCGCGGCGGCGCTGATCAATGCGGCTCTGCGGGTGAACATCGGAAGCATCCTTCATCTGAAATGGTTTTGATGACGGAGTGCAGTGTGCGCCGATTGCGGCAAGCGTGTTTGTGCTGCGACAAGCTTCCGCCGGATTCGCGTTCGGCAACATGACCTAGATTTCTCGAAGGAGCGGGATCGGCGATGGCAACTCACCGCGTCCGCAGGCGCGATGCCGATCGAGGCCGAGCGTCAACTCAGCGGCAACTCGTTTGCATGTTCAAGCTGGATGACGATCTCGGTTGCCCCGCTCATGCGCGTGGACGAGATCGCAAGACAGGCCTTGGCGAAGGCGCGTCCGTTCAGAGCAGGTTCACGGCGAGCCAGACCAATCCCCAGATCGCCAATGATAGCGCGACGAAGACGGCGATCGCGGCCGCCAGGGCGCGCACCGCGCCGGCGGGGGCCGGCGCGGCCGGGGCCGGTCGGAAGTCGTCGAAACGCGGGATATGGCCGCGGACGTCGAGCAGGGAGAGAATGAGTTCGAGTGCGAAAAGCCTCATGGCGAACGCTCCGGATGGCCGCGATTTTTTCTCACCATGGCCGGGAACCGGTATCCGCGCTTTGCGCGAGCGCAAAGCCGCGTCCGCCGATCCGGGTTATTTGAGTTCATTCCGTGATTTGCCGCGATGTCTCGCGCGCGGCGGGCATTTACGAATGGGTAACTTATGAGAGCTGATCTTGCGGCGATCTACGGCGAGGAACGCCTGCCACGCTATACCAGCTATCCGACCGCACCGCATTTCACGCCGGCGATCGGTCCGGACGCCTATGCCCGCTGGCTGGCGGAGCTGCCCGTGGCCGCCAGCGCCTCGCTCTATCTGCACGTGCCATTCTGCCGCGAGATGTGCTGGTACTGCGGCTGCCATACCCAGATCGTCCGCCGCGACGAACTGATCGCCGGCTACCAGCGGACGCTGCGCAGAGAGATCGCGCTGACGGCCGAAACCATCGGCCACCGCATCAAGGTCGAGCACATTCATTTCGGCGGCGGTACGCCGACGATCATGGCGCCGGACGGCTTTGCCGAGCTGATGGCGACGATGCGCCAGGAATCCTTCGTGCTGCCCTCGGCGGAAATCGCGGTCGAGATCGATCCCCGTACATTGAGCGCGGACATGGTCGAGGCGATGCGGCTCTCCGGCGTCAACCGCGCGAGCCTCGGCGTGCAGAGCTTCGACCCGGTGGTGCAGCGGGCGATCAACCGTGTGCAGAGCTTCGCGCAGACGGCCTCCGTGGTCGAGATACTCCGCGGCGCCGGGATCGAGGGTGTCAACTTCGACCTGATCTACGGACTGCCGCACCAGACAGTGGCTTCGTGCCTGGAGACGGTGCGACGCAGCCTCGCGCTTTCACCCAGCCGCTTCTCGGTGTTCGGCTATGCTCACGTGCCAGCCTTCAAGAAGCACCAGCGCATGATCAATGAAGGCGTGTTGCCCGACGGCCTTGCGCGCCACGACCAGGCCTGCGCCATCGCCAATGCCTTGAAAGAGGCCGGCTACGTGCAGATCGGGCTCGATCATTTCGCGCGGCCCGACGATGCCATGGCCGTGGCGTTCGAGCAGGGCACGCTGCGGCGCAACTTCCAGGGCTACACCACCGACCGGAGCGAAGTCCTGCTCGGCTTCGGCGCCAGCGCGATCGGGCACCTGCCGCAGGGCTATGTCCAGAACGAGGTGCAGATCGGCGCCTATGCGCAGAGCATTGCTGCCGGCCGCCTCGCCACCGCGAAGGGTTACGGCTTCACCGATGACGACCGGCTGCGCGCCGACATTATCGAACGCATCATGTGCGAGTTCGGTGCCGATCTCGGTGACATCTGCGCGCGCCATGGCGCGGAGGCCGGCGCCATGCTGAAATCTGCCTCGCGTCTGAAGCCGCTGATTTCCGACGGCGTCGTGAGGGTGGAGGGCGATCGACTCGCTGTCGCCAAGGACTCGCGCTTCCTGGTCCGCAGCGTCGCCGCTGCGTTCGATGCGCATCTGGATCCAGGCAAGCAGTTGCACAGTCGGGCGGTGTAGCCCCCCGTCATTCCGGGGCGCGCCTCTTGGCGCGAACCCGGAATCCATTTCACTGCACTGGTTGCTGCTCGATGGATTCCGGGTTCGCGCTACGCGCGCCCCGCAATGACGAGCCAGCTTGCGCTCCAACAAAGAAACTCGGTCCCGCGTCGCTATCGTCGATCGGAATGGGAGTTGTCCATGTCCTTCCGATCCGACGATCTGGTCGATGACACCATGCATTCGGCGCCGCACACGATCCGCGTGTTTCTCGCCTTCAGGATGGCTTGCGTCGGCTGTCCGATCGCGACCTTCCACACGGTCGATGACGCCTGCCGCGAGCATGGCATTGACCGCGACAAGTTCCTCGCCGCGCTGATCGAGTGCGTGCCGGCGTGAAACGATCAGGAATCGCGCAGGTGTGCGTGGGTTCCCGGATGATGAGCGCGCTTTCGCCGTAAGCGGAAGCGCCCCTCATCCCTGACTTGAGCAGAGAGGTGTCTCTCACGCCGTGCCGCTGTCGACGCTCCGCTCCGCCAGAACCACAATCTTGTGCGGCTCGCGCAGAATGATGCGCTGGCGGCCGCTCTCGACCAAGCCCTGGCTCTCCCAGCCGCTCAGGATGCGGCTGACGGTGTGCAGCGTGGTGCCCGTCATCTGCGCGATGTCCTGGCGGCTGATCGGGAAGTCGATCTCGATGCCGTGGTCGAGCTTCTTGCCGGATTGCTTGGCGAGGCGAAGCAGCGCGTGCGCGACGCGTTGCTCGACCTGCTGGGTCGACATTTCCAGGATGCGGGTGTGACTTTCCTGCAGCCGCGTGCCGACGGTCTGGAGCGTGTTGGCGGCAAGCGCCGGAAACCGCTCGACCAGCCGCGGCCAGGCCGAAGTCGGCCAGATCAGCACGACGCTGTCGTCGACCGCCATGGCCGTCGCCGGATACCGCGCGGCTCCGATCGCCATCGCGAGCCCGAACGTCTCGCCGGGCGTGACATAGCGCACCACGATTTGCTCGCCGGCAGGTGTGGTCTTGGCCGCGCGGACATGGCCGTGCAGCAGCAGGAAGAAGGACTGCGCGTCCGCCCCCTGCTCGAAGATCGTACTGTTCTTGGGATAGCGCGCCGAGCGGGCCTCACGCAGGATCTCGTCGAGAGCTTCCGGCGTCATCCCCGCAAACAGCGGCAAATGCGCAACCAGCGATGTGTCGACCTTGGCCATTCTGCCTCCCCTGGCATCAGGGAGTGTGATGGCACCTGCAATCGTCAGGTAGTTTGCGTTAGCGCAAAACGAGGCCGCCCGGTGGCAGTATTTTTCCAAGCAACAGTCTGATTTGATTGGAGTTGACCCATGGCTGGCGCCCGATCCCGCAACTTTACGGGCTGGCCGCTGTTTGCGAACAGCTTTCGCCCCTTTTTCCTGCTCGCCGCAATCCAGGCGGCGTTGTCGATCCTGGTCTGGCTGCCGATGTTCTACGGCGAATTGTCGGTGAGTTCCGCATTCGCGCCGCGCGATTGGCACATCCACGAGATGCTCTATGGCTTCCTGCCGGCCGTCATCACCGGCTTCCTCTTCACCGCCATCCCGAACTGGACGGGGCGCCTGCCGATCCAGGGCGCGCCGCTCGCGGGCTTGGTGACGGTCTGGCTTGCCGGACGCGTCGCGGTGACGCTGTCGGCGAATACCGGTTGGACGTTTGCACTGGTCGTCGATGCCGCGTTCCTGGCATTGGTCGTTGCCGCCGCAACGCGCGAGATCATCGCGGGCGGCAACTGGCGCAACCTGCCGGTGGTGGGGCTGGTGCTGGTTCTGCTCGCCGGCAACGTCGCCTTCCATGTCGAGACGCATTACGCAGGCGCGGCCGACGTCAGCATCCGCGTCGGCATCGGCGTGGTCGTCCTGCTGATCGGCTTGATCGGCGGCCGCATCATTCCGAGCTTCACCCGCAACTGGCTGGTCAAGTTCAATCCCGGCCGCCTGCCGGTGCCGTTCGGACGATTCGATGGCGCGGTGATCGGCTTGAGCGCGCTGGCGCTGATCGCATGGATCGCGGCACCGCTGAACATGATCACCGGCGTCGCGATGGTGGCAGTCGGCGTGCTGCATCTGGTTCGGCTTGCACGCTGGGCCGGCGACCGCACCACGCGGGAGCGGCTGCTGCTGATCCTGCATGTCGGTTATGTCTTCGTGCCGCTCGGCTTCATCCTGAACGCTGTGGCCGCCTTTGGCGAGCTGCCGCCGAGCGCCGGCATCCATGCCTGGATGGCGGGTGCTGCGGGAACGATGACGCTCGCGGTGATGACCCGCGCCAGCCTCGGCCATACCGGACAGGCGCTGACGGCTTCGCCGGCGGTCCAGGCAATCTATGCTGCAATCGTCATCGCGGCTCTGGCCCGAATCGGTGCCGTCGTGTTGCCCGCGTATGGCGACGTGCTGCTGTACGTCGCTGCCTGCGGCTGGATCCTCGCCTTCCTCGGATTTGCCGTCGCGTTCGGTCCGCTGCTCGCCGGCAGCGGGCGGCGGGCGCTCGCCACGATGGGCGTGCCCGCCCCCGCGCGCTGAAGTCAGGCTGCACCTGCCGAGGGCGGTGCGGAGCGAGGCCGCACGCCCTTGCGCCAATCGGTGATGGTGCAGCCGAAGCGGCCGCGAAACCAGCGCGCCATGGCGCTCTGCGCGGAGAAGCCGAGCTGCACCGCGATGTCGGCCAGCGGCCGGGTGTGATCCTCGATCAGCTGCACCACGAGATCGGCGCGCTGCGCGTCCAGGATGGCCGAGAAGCTGGTGCCCGATGCGGCGAGGCGGCGGTGGATGGTGCGGCGGGTGCAGGCCAGATGCTCGGCGACGCGCTCGACCGTGCAATCGCCGCTGGCGAGCAGGGTCCGCACCACCTCGTCGACCTTCGCCTCCCAGCTTGCCGGCCTACTCTCGATCGCCTCGATCCGCTTGCGCAAGTAACTCGCGATCAAGGGATGCGCGCTTGGGATCCGGCGCTGCATGTCGTGCGCCGACAACAGGATCGCATCGTCGTCCGCATTGAAGATCACCCGGCAGCCGAAGAAGTCGCGGTAACGCTTGCGGTCGAGCGGCGGCGGGTAGTGCAGATGCACTTCCAGCGGCCGCCAATCGCCTCCGAACAGCGACTGGATGATGCGCTGAACGCTGCCGAGCGCCATGTCGATCGACTGCCGCGGCGCGCGCGGCTGCCGGCCGCGCAAATGCAGCGTGATGGTCACGGTCCGCTCGTCACGCGTGACGTCGAGCCGCATGCCGTCGTGATGGATATGGATGAAGCGCGAAAACGCCTCGATCGCTTCGCCGACGGTCGCCTGTTCGCGCACGATCAGGCCGACCGCGCCGAAATTGGTGAGGCCGCCGCGCTCGGCGAGACGCAGGCCGAAATCCTCTGCACCGGACGCCTTTGCCGATAGTTCGAGCAGGCGGCGCAGGCCGGTGACGGCGATGGGGATGTCGGGCTGGTCGAGGCAGGCCAGCGGGAGCCTGACCTTGCGCATCATCTGGCTGGGGTCCAGCCCGACCGACCGCGCGACCTCGGGGTAACAGCTCAAGCCTGCGCTGCGAATGAGGTCGGTCATGCAAACCGTTCCTGCCAGCCATACCCGCAGATGTCCCGAAATGTAAAGTTTCTGTCTCAATACGTCAAATCGGGGAACCCGGTGGCGCATACATAAGGAAAACCGATGCACTGGCGTGAATGCCGTGCGCATTGACGGCGGGCGCGACGGGGCCCGGCCGTCTCGGGCCATTTGACCAAGACATTGCTGGATCGGGACTATGCCGGGGAACATGCATTCCAAGGGCGAGGTATTCGTCATCGACACTGACGCCGCCTCCCGCGAACAACTTTCCGCCGCGCTCGAACAGAGCGCCTATGACGTGATCTGCTTTGCCGATGGTGCCTCTCTGCTCTCGGAAGCCAAGACGCGGATGCCGGCCTGTGTGCTGCTGGAGATGCCGCCGGATCGCTCCGCTCTCGAGGTGCTCAGGCAGCTGCGCGAGGAGAATTGCATGGCGCCGGTGCTGGTGACGTCGGCGAATGGCAGCATCGCCATGGCGGTCGACGCCATCAAGAGCGGCGCGACCGACTTCATCGAAAAGCCGTTCCGCACCCACGACATTGTCAACCGGATCGATGCCGCCATCGATCAATTCGCGCAACCCGGGGCGATCGGGCAACGCTGGCTGCCGGGCTGTGAGCCTCTGACCGCGCGCGAAGCCGACGTGCTCGAGCATCTTGCCGCCGGCCTCACCAACAAGGGGATCGCCCGGCGGATGCATCTGAGCGCGCGGACGGTCGAAGGTTACCGTGCCAGCGTCCTGAAGAAGGCCGGCGCCAAGAACGTGACCGATCTGCTCCGGCGCATTTTCGGTCAGGGCTCTTAGGCCCAGGCCTGAAGCCGCCCGGACCACCGAGCGTTCCACAGACATGGTGCCGCCGCGGCGGCGCCCCACGGAAGTCTCAATCGAACCGGTTCCTTCCCTGCCGCGTCCAACCACGATGGCGAGGCATCTCATCGCGCGCGTCCGGCTGGCGGCGCGGCGATACCGGCAGGAGGGACTTTATGCGCATCACCGCAAGATATTTGGCAACCACGGGCCTGGTCCTGGTGACCACGGCGCTCGCATCGCCGTTATGGGCGGCCAATGTGGACGCCAATTCGACGATCGACACGGTCACCGTCTATCCCGACGGTGCCACCGTCACCCGCGTCATTTCGCTGGATCTCGCCTCCGGCGATTCGACATTGGTGGCCAAGGATTTTCCGCTCTCGCTCGATCCATCTTCCCTCCGCGTCGAAGGCGAGGCGGGCGCCAAGCTCACCATCGGCACGATCGATGCACGCCCACCGAAGGCCGCGCCGCCGGTCAACCTGCCCGAGCTCGACAAGCGCATCGAAGCGCTGAAGGATCAACGGGCCGACCTGCAGGGTGCGATCGACTCGGCCAATGCCCGGCGCAAGTTCGCGCAGCATTTTGCCGAGGCGTCGCCGGCCGGCCTCGGCGAGAAGGGCGAGGCGCGCCCGATTGCTGAATGGCGCGCGGCCTTTGCCGCGGTCGCCGAGGAGATCGCGACCGCCGACAGCGCAATTCGCGATGCCACGCGAAAACAGCGCGAGCTCGACCGCCAGATCGCGCAACTGGAAGCCGAGCGCTCGGCCAAGCCGCCGAGCAAGCTGGAAGTGCGGATCGACGTCGCCTCGGCCGCCGCGACCAAGGCGACGCTGCGCGTGACCTATGCCGTGCGCAACGCGCGCTGGGTGCCGCTCTACGATGCGCGGCTCGATACCGGCGCCAAGGATCGCAAGCCGCAGCTCGAACTGGTTCGTCGCGCCGAGGTGACGCAGGCCACCGGCGAGGACTGGTCGAACGTGACGCTCGGCGTCTCCACCGTGCGCATCAGCCGCGGCGGCAGTGCTCCGGAGCTGCATTCGCTGATCGCGCAATATCCACAAGTGCCGAAGCCCATGGCCCTTGGCACGGCCTCGGATCTAGCGCGGCCTGCGCCAACTGTTCGCCAGCGCTCCTACGAGCCCATGTCCAAGGCTGCCGAAGCGACCGAGTTGCGCGAGCGCGCCGACGAGCAACAGGCCGTCGCCGAGATCGGCGACTTCCAGGCCACCTTCAGGATTCCCGGCCGCGTCAGCCTCGGCGCCGCCGACGGTGCCAAGAGCCTACGTATCGCTTCGGTGAATGTGCCCGCCGATCTCGCGGTGCGCGCCGCGCCGGTGCTGGATCCGACCGCATTCCTGGAAGCCAGCTTCAAGCAGACCGACGACACGACCCTGCTGCCGGGCAAGGTCGCGATCTATCGCGACGGCACCTTCGTCGGCCGCGGCAAGATCACGGCGTCCACCAAGGACGACATCGTGCGGCTCGGGTTCGGCGCCGACGACAAGGTCAAGATCGAACGCGCCGTGCTCAAGCGCAACGAAGGCTCGGCAGGCCTCCTGGTCACGACGTCGAAGACCGACGAGCGTTCGTTCAAGACCACGATCCGCAACGGGCATGATTTTCCGATTCGCGTCGCGATCGAGGATCAGCTGCCGGTCAGCGAGAACGAGGACATCGTCGTCGAGATGCTGCCCTCGAGCACCCAGCCGACCGCCAACAACATCCGCGACAAGCGCGGCGTGCTGGAATGGTCGTTCGACGCCAAGCCCGGCGAGGCCCGCGACATCAACTTCGCCTGGCGCATCCGCTGGCCGAAGGACAAGAGCATGGTGATCGTTCCGGCGGGCTGATTTCCTGCACGGGTGGCGCAGCTTCACCTCGCCCCGCTTGCGGGGAGAGGTCGGGTTGCATCGAAGATGCAATCCGGGTGAGGGGGTACAGGTCTCTCGACCATCTCGCGAGTGGAGAGAGGCCCCTCACCCAACCCTCTCCCCGTAAGAACGGGGCGAGGGAGCGCACCTTCACCGTGGCGGCAGTTCAGCTTGCCCCGCAGCCCGCATCGACTGCGGCAGCACATAAGGCACGCCGTCAACCTGATGCACGTCCGCGTCGATCTCGAAAATATTCCGGATCCTCTCCCGCGTGACGACCTCGGCGCGCGGACCGTCCGCGGCGAGCCTGCCGCCGGCCAGCACGACCAGCCGGTCGGCAAAGCGGATCGCGAGGTTGAGATCGTGCAGGATCGCGATCACGGCGGTGCCGGCAGCCGCGCGGCGGCGGGCCGCCTCGACGAGGTCGATCTGGTGACGCAGATCGAGGCTCGATGTCGGCTCGTCCAGCAGCAAGAGCCCGGGGCCGTGCTTGGCCTCGCCGCAGGCGAGCTGCACCAGCACGCGGGCGAAATGAGCGCGCTGCTGCTCGCCGCCCGACAGCGTCGGCAATTGCCGCTCGCGGAAATGCGACAGTCCGACCTCGTCCAGCGCGGCGTCGACGAGCGGGCCGGCCTCGCGCAAGCTGCGCTCGCCCGCGCCCATCAGCACGATCTCCTCGACGGTGAAGGGGAAGGTGACGTTGATGTGCTGAGACAGCATCGCACGGCGCGCGGCGAGCTCGCGCGGCGCGAAGCTGCCGATGTCGCGCTGCTTGAGCCGCACCTCGCCGGCGCTCGGGCGGAGATCGCCGGAGAGCAGCCGCAGCAGCGTCGACTTGCCGGCGCCGTTCGGGCCGATGATGGCGATCATCTCGCCGGCCGCAACCGTCAGGCCGACGCCGTCAAGCAATGTCGCGCGGCCGGCGCGCTTGCCCAAGTGTCGTGCTTCGAGCACCGCGGTCATAGCGCGGCGAGCCCGCGCTGCCGCAGCAGGATGAAGAGAAAGACGGGTGCGCCGACGGCCGCCGTCAGGATGCCGATCGGCATCTCCGCGGGCGCCACGATGGTCCGCGCCAGCGTGTCGGCCCCGACCATCAGGATCGCGCCTGACAGCACCGAGGCCGGCAGCAGCAGGCGATGCGCCGGGCCGATCACGAGACGGAGCAGATGCGGCACGACGATGCCGACGAAGCCGATCACGCCGCTGATCGACACCGCGACGCCGGTCATGGCCGAGACCATCACGATCGAGATCCGCTTCAGGCGCTCGACGTCGACGCCGCCGTGAAAGGCGTCGGCCTCGCCGAGCACCAGCAGGTCGAGGCCGCGCGCGATGAAGGCGCAGCCTGCGAGTCCGGCAATGAGCACCGGCGCGAGCACGGCGGCCTTGGTCCAGGTCGCGCCGCTCATCGAGCCCAGCATCCAGAACGTGATGTCGCGCAGCTGACGGTCATCGGCGATGAATACCAGCAGGCCGATGCCCGCATTGGCGATCGCGGTGATGGCGACGCCGGCGAGCAGGAAGATCGCGATCGAGGTGCGTCCCGAGCGACTGGAGATGCCGTAGAGGATTGTGGTGGTCGCCAGCGAACCCGCGAAGGCTGCGAGCGGCAACAGCTCGGTCTGGAGAACGCGCAGCGCCTCGCCGAAGCGGGAATCGGTGAAGACGATCGCGCTCGCGGCTGCGAGCGCGCCGCCGCTGGAGACGCCGACCAGGGCGGGATCGGCGAGCGGGTTGCGAAACAGCCCCTGCATGATCGCGCCGGCCGCGGCAAGCAGGCCGCCGATCATCGCCGCCGCCGCGATCCGGGGAATGCGGATCGACCACAGCACGAGCTGGTCGCGGGCCGTCATGGCCGTGCTTTCGCCGGCCAAGCCCAGCGCGGCTGGCAGCCGGGAGAGCGGGATGCCGGCGGCGCCGACCGTCAGAGCGGCGATCGCGGTGACCAGGAGCACCACGAGCAGGAGGGGAATCGCGAACGATGCTGCTCGCCGCCCCGCGCTGTGTCGCGGGCTCCGTGTTTCGATCCCGGCGGCCACGCTCATTGCCGGCAATTCGCCGTCGACAGCGCCGACGCGAACGCGCCACCCTCGGCCAAGGTCGGATAGAGCTTGACCGAGAGATCGCGCGCCGCTGCCGCGGTGCGCGGCCCGAAGCCGAGCAGATAAAGCCCATCCATGGTGATGAAGCTCTTGTTGGCCGCGACCGGCGTCAGCGCAAAGCCGGGGTGCGTGTAGACTGCATCGGCTTGCAGCGAATCCTTGCCGCGCTCGATCGACAGCACGACATCGGGCTTTGCGGCCACGATCGCCTCGTCGCTGATGACCTTGTAGCCGTCGTAATTCTCGACCGCGTTGACCGCGCCCGCGAGCTGGATGATCTCATCCGCCGCGGTCTTGTGGCCCGCCACCATCGCCCGCCCGTTCTGGAGCGACATCACGAACATCACCCGCACCGGCTTCGTCACCTTGGCGCGCAGGGCACGGAGCTGTGCAAGATCGGCGCCGACCGCGGCGCTGAGACATTCGGCACGCGCATCGACCCCCATGGCGTGGCCGACCAGCTTGATCTTCTCGATCAGGCCTTCCTCGGAAAAGGTCTCGGGCACCAGCACCAGCGGCACCTTCGCCGTCTCCAGGATGTCCATGGTCTCGCGCGGGCCCGAGCCCTGGATCGCCAGGATCAGCGTCGGGTTGAGACCGAGCACGCCTTCGGCCGAGATCTGGCGCACGTAGCCGACATTCGGCTTGTCTTGCAGTGCCGCCGCCGGATAGAGGCTCGTCGTGTCGACGCCGACCAGCCGGCTTTCCAATCCCAGCGCATAGAGGATCTCGGTGATGGCGCCGCCGATCGACACCGTGCGGGCAAAATCGGTAACAGTGACGTCGCGATTGCGTGCGTCATGCACAATGATGCCCGCGGCGTGAGCGATAGACGCGAACGCGAGTCCGCCGGAGAGCAGGAGACGGGCGAGGGTGCGGCAACATGTCATTGCAGTTACTTCGTCAGGATCAGCTTGTTCTGCGAGGTCAGGCGGAGACGATAGCTGTCCTCGCCATGCGCAATGATGATCTCGCGCTCGGCGGCAAACAGCTCGCGGCTATCGATGCGGCTGCCGCGCATGGTGAGAGTTCGCGTTGCTGCAGAAGGGCTTTGTGCCCGTCCTGCCGCGCTGCCGCTGCTGTCCCCTGATGTGGCTGACATTGTCGGTGTGATGCGCTTTCGAAAGCTGGAGTACCGCCCGTTTGTACAGGTGGCGCCAAGCGCATTCCAACCATCGCAGTTTACAATCGATATAAACTGTAACCCGATGTCATTGACCGTCAGAGTGTTGCCACGTAACGATTTCTCACAGCGGGGAACTCGCCCGCCTCTTGAGACAATCAGCCAGCCAGTCGCTCGCGTTGCGAGCGCGCGCCAGCCAGACGACATCAAAAACTAAAGTGAAGTGCAGGCTGGGGCTGATATGGCTGACGGGGCTAGGTATTCGCGCGCCCTGATTTTGGGCGCGTCGGTGGTTTCAATTGCGGCAATGACGGCGGAGGGCAGTCTCGCGCAGACCGCATCGCCGCAGAGCGAAAACGCGTCGTCGGACAGGCCGAAGCAGGCCAAGCGTAAGCCGGCGCCGCAAGTTGCGCAGCAGGCCGCGCCGGAGGTGATGAACGCCCGCGCCCAGGCCGGCGGCGCAGCGCCGGTGCAAACGCTCGATGCGATTACGGTCGCGGCAACGAAGACCGAGGAGCGTGCCGTGGATGCGCTGGCACCGGTCAGCGTCGTGACCTCGGCGCAGATCGAGGGACGTCAGGCCAGCACGGTTGGTGACCTCATCTATAATGTGCCGGGCGTATGGGTTCAGAATCGCGGCGACGAGCCGTCGACCTCGATCAACATTCGCGGCCTGCAGGATTTCGGCCGCGTTGCTGTCGTCGTCGATGGCGCGCGGCAGAACTATCAGCGCACAGGCCACTTCGCCAACGGCTCCTTCTTCCTCAATCCGGAGCTGATCAGCGGCATCGACATCGTGCGCGGCCCGACCGCGAACATCTACGGCTCCGGCGCGATCGGTGGCGTGGCCTCGTTCCGCACCAAGGACATCGAGGATGTCGTCCGCGTGGGCGAGCGCTGGGGCGTCGATGTCAAGACTATCCTTGGCAGCAATTATGGTCGCGCACTCGGCTCGGCCTTCGGCGGCGTGCACGTCAATCCGAATGTCGACGTGTTCGCAGGCGGCACCTATTCGACGCAGGAGAGCTACAAGGACGGCACCGGCTTCGAGGTCGCCAATACCGGCAATCGGCTCAGCAGCGGCATCGCCAAGCTGACGGTGCGGCCGGCGGACGGCCACGAGGTCAAGCTCGGCGCCATCTTTCAGGAAGACATCTACAGCCTGGGCCAGCCGCCGCGACGCGCCGGCGATCCCAATTCGACCAATGCGAACGGCACGAACAATCTGAACGGCACGTCGATCTACGCCTCCAACGTGAAGAATTACACCACGACGCTCGGCTGGAAATATTCGCAGCCGGATGATCAGTGGTTCGACTGGGATGCGAAGATCTACTGGAATCGCACCGAGAACGACCAGACTAAGACCAGGCACACCACCACGACGCCGTCAGTGTATTGCGGTGGCGTGCCGGGCAATGCCGTTTCGGGGTGCATCGGGAGCAACCGCGGATATCTGCTCGATACAATCGGCATCGACGTGCACAATACGACGCGGTTCGACACTGGAAGCTGGCGCCACGCGGTGACATACGGCCTGGACGCCTTTCAGGATAAAGTATCTACGCAGGATAGGACCGGTACCGCCGAAGTGACGACGCCCGGCGGCCAGCGCACGGTGTCTGGCGGCTTCGTGCAGTGGCGGGCGAACTACACTTCGATGCTCGAGGTGATCGGTGCGCTCCGTTACGACAATTATCAGCTTTCCTCGGCATCCTCGTCGTCGGGCGGCGATCGCCTCTCGCCGAAGATCACCGTTGCTCTCGTTCCGACCGCGGTCGTGACCCCCTATGCCAGCTACGCGGAAGGCTATCGGGCGCCCTCGATCACGGAGACGCTGGTGAGCGGGCCACATGCCGGCGCGACGGTCAACGACTCGTTCTTCCGCTGTCCGTCGGGCACGCCGGGACCGGGCGCGGACTCGACCTTCTGCTTCGTGCCCAATCCAAACCTGCGCCCCGAGGTCGGCAAGAACAAGGAGATCGGTTTCAATATCAAGAAGAACGATCTGTTCACGGCGGGCGACACGCTGCGCGGCAAGATCAACGTGTTCCGCAACGACATCAGCGACTTCATCGATCAGGTCGCTTACGGAAACCCGCGCGTGGTCCCGACCGGGCCGCCACCGGCGCCGTCGATCACGGTGCTCCCGTTCCTGCAGTATCAGAACGTGGCGTCCGCGCTCATACAAGGCGTCGAGGCCGAGGCGATGTATGACGCGAACCTGTGGTTCTTCGGCCTCTCCGGGACCTATCAGAGCGGAAAGAATCTGCAGACCGGCTTCGGCCTCTACAGCATTCCGCCGCAGAAGATCACGACGACGGCCGGCGTGCGTCTGCTCGACCGCACCCTCATCCTTTCGATGATGTGGACGTCGGCAATCGCCAACTACGACATCCCCAGGACCTACACGCCCGCGACGTCGTACGATCTCGTCAATCTTTACGCGCAGTATCACCCGACGCCCGATCTCACGCTCAACTTCTCCGTCGAGAACCTCTTCAACCGCTACTATCGTCCGTACGCCATTCCGGTCGGTAGCACGGGCGACACGCAAAACGACGTGAAGTGGGCGAGCGCCGGCGCTGGGCTCGTGATCAAGGGAGGTCTCAAATACCACTTTGGCGGCACCTGAGGAAGACACCGCAGGTTATGCCTTGCTGATCTCGAAAGCCACGCTGATGCGTCAGCGTGGCTTTCGACCCGTTCTGAAATATCCGGTCGGCAATTGCCGATCTACAAGTCACAGGAGAAAAGTCGAATGTTCATCGCCATGAATCGCTTCCAGGTGAAGCCCGGCTCGGAAGCCGCGTTCGAAACCGTCTGGCGGACCCGTGAGTCCTATCTCGGCAGCATGGCGGGGTTCGTCGAATTCCATCTGCTCAAGGGGCCGGTCGCCGAGGACCACACGCTGTATTCCTCGCATACCGTGTGGGTCGACAAAGCGGCTTTCGAGGCCTGGACGCGCTCGGAGGAATTCCGCCGCGCTCATGCGCGCGCCGACAACAAGACCGGCGAGAGCCTCTATCTCGGTCACCCCAAGTTCGAAGGTTTCGAGGTCATCATGACCGAGCGCAAGGCGAGCGCGGCCGCTTGAGGCGCCGGGGTTGAGGAGCCAGATATGCTGAGCACCGATCTCGCCGACCTCAAGGCGCATATGGCGGACAATCCGGGTGCCGTGATCGAGGACGTCGCGCGCGAGCGCAGCGCCACGCCGCGCGCGGTGATCGAGGCGTTGCCGCCGTCAATGGTGCGCATCGGGAGCGGCGAACATTTTGCCGCCGCCATGCAGGACATCGCGGAATGGGGCGAGGTCACGCTGATCGTCCACACCGATGATGCGATCTTCGAGTTCACCGGGACCATTCCCGCGGGCGAGATCGGCCGCGGCTATTTCAACCTGATGCAGCCAAAGGGCCTGCACGGCCATCTCCGCCACGAGCGCTGCGCGGGAATTGCCTTCGTCGAGCGGCCCTTCATGGGCAAGTCCTCGGCCTTCGTCGCCTTCGTGAACGCCGACGGCGGCATCATGTTCAAGGTCTTCGTCGGCCGCGACGAGACGAGGGCGCTGCGGGCGGATCAGCTGGCGCGGTTCCGGCGGCTCGCGGACCGGATCGCGGCGAAGCTTTCGGCGTGACTTCCATTTGTCGGGAGATCAGGATGCAGAGCAATTCCACGCTAGGGCACGTGATCCTCACAATCGCACTGGCGCTCGTGCCGGCGCCGGCCTTTGCGATCGACGCGGCGCTGTTGCCGCGCAATCTGTCGCCCTGGGGCATGTTCCTCGGTGCCGACATCGTCGTGAAGGTCGTGATGGTCGGGCTTGCCGTTGCCTCGCTGGCGACATGGACGGTCTGGCTCGCCAAGACCATCGAGCTGCGTCGCAAGGGCTCGCTCGCCTTGCAGCGGACGCGCACCCTCGAAGGCAACATGACGCTGGCCGAGGCATCCGCGCGGACCGACGACGCCCGCGACGCAGTCGCGCAGCTGATTCAGTCCTGCGCCAGGGAGGCCGAGCTCTCCGGCGGCATTCTCGACGACGGCCTGCAGGAGCGCGTCGCGTTGCGGCTGGAGCGGGTCGAGGCGGCGATGTCCAGGCAGATCGCGCGCGGCACCGGCGTGCTCGCGACCATCGGCGCCATCGCGCCGTTCGTCGGTCTGTTCGGCACCGTCTGGGGCATCATGAATTCCTTCATCGGCATCTCCGAGAGCCACACCACCAGTCTGGCGGTGGTCGCGCCCGGCATTGCCGAAGCGTTGCTCGCGACCGCGCTCGGTCTCGTCGCCGCGATTCCGGCGGTGGTGATCTACAATCACCTCGTCCGCGGCATTGCCAATTACCGCGCTTTGCTCGGCGACGCCTCGGCGCAGCTCATGCTGCTGGTGAGCCGCCAGCGCGACCACAGCCATTTCCGTCTGGCGCGGGCAGCGGAGTAGCCATGGCCGTCAAGCTCGGAACATCGAAGCTCGGCTCGCGCGGCGAGACGAGGGATTTCGACGTCACCCACGAGATCAACGTCACGCCGTTCATCGACGTGATGCTGGTGCTCCTGATCATCTTCATGGTGGCCGCACCGCTCGCCACCGTCGACATCGGCGTCGATCTCCCGGCGACCGCCGCCGAGCCGGCACCGCGGCCCGACAAGCCGGTCTTCGTCACCGTCAAGCCGGACCTTTCGATCGCCGTGGGTGAGGATATCGTCGCTCGCGACGGGCTCAGCACCTCACTCGATGCCGCCACCAAGGGCCGCAAGGACGAGCGCATCTATCTGCGCGCCGACAAGGCCGTCTCCTATGGCGACCTGATGGAGGTGATGAACACCCTGCGCAACGCCGGCTATCTCAAGGTCGCCCTCGTCGGGCTCGACGGACGCAGCTGATGGCAGCGAACGCCTTTGCCTTGCATCAGCCGCTTGACGAGCGGGAGGGCGCGCGCTGGGGCGCCTCGGCGGCGATGATCGTGGCGCTGCATCTCGGCGCCGCGCTGCTTGCGATGAACTGGCTGAAGCAGGTGCCGGACGAGGGCGTCAACATGCCGGCCATCCTGATCGACATGACGCCGGAGACGTCGGCACCGCAGTCAACGCCGCTGGACATCGCGCCGGGACCGATGATGCAGCAGGCGGATGCGTCACCGCCCGAGCCGGTGCAGCAGCAGGCTGTCGAGGAAATGATCCCGCCGACACCGCCGCAGGAGCGGCCGGAGGTGTTGGCTCCACCGGAACAGAAGCTCGAGCCGAGCCCGCCGCAGCCCGAGCCCGCGAAAGTTGTGCCCGTGGAGAAGCCCGCCCCGGCGAAGCCCAAGGCGGTCCGCCTCGACGCCCGGAAGCCGTCGGATGCCCTTCCGGCGCCGCGCACCAGCGCACCGCCGCGCACGGAGCGGCAGGCTCCGCTGGCCTCTGCCGTCAATGCCGGCTCGCTCGCGTCTGCGATGGCGACCTATTATCAGCGCGTCCGCGCGCATCTCATGCGCTTCCACCAGTATCCGACGAGCGCGAATGGCCAGAGGGGCGTGGTCAAGGTGAGCTTCACGCTCGGCCGTAACGGTCAGGTATTGTCCAGCCGCCTCGGCGGCTCCTCGGGCGTCGCAGCGCTCGATGCCCAGGCGATGGCCATGGTGCGCCAGGCCCAACCATTCCCGCCGGTGCCGGCCGAGATCAGTTATGCAACCATACCCATCAACGTCCCGGTGATTTTCGGGAAGTAGCCATGGGCAATGACTCTCCCTCCCGCGGAAAAGCGGGAGGGAGAGAGAGCGAGCCTCGCCTCACTTCGCCTTCAGGAAATCCGCGACCTCGAGCAGCACGAACTCGTTGTCGTCGGCCTTGTTGGGATCGCGACTGGAGGAGAACGGCAGGTTGTTGTCGTTGCCGACGATGATGTGGGTGTCGTCGACGCGATCGACGTTCTCGATGGTGAAGAACGGGAAGGTGTAGACGCCGTCGTTGAGCGGCTTCCGCGCCTTCTTGTCGGGATCCCTGATCTTCATCAGGTCGATATAGCCGATCTTGCGCACGGGCTTGCCGACATTGGCGTCGGTCAGCTCGATCTTGTAGACGCGCTTGAACTTGGCGAGGTCGGGGAAGCAGTTCTCGCCGCGCTGGCCTTGCGGGCAGGCCTTGTCGGCGGTGCCCTCGCCATTGTCGCGCTCGATGACGAGGCCGGAAGCCTGGTCGATCATGTTGAAGTCGCCGATGGCGTTGCCGTTCTGCTCGAACACATAGTGCCAGTACCGGCCGGTGAATTTCTCGGCGGCGACGTCGAATTCGAGGATGCGGGCGGCTTCCTTGCCGTCGACCTTCTCCCACTCCTTCTTCTCCGCGTCCCACAGCGGTCCCTCGAGCAGGCCGTAGAGGAACTTGCCGTCCTTGGACGCGGCGAAGCCCTCATAGCCCTTGGAGCGGCGGAGATTGACATTGGTGTAGGTCGCGCCCGGCGCGGCCGGCGTCCCCACCGCCCAATTGTCGGGCGAGCGCACCGGCTTGCCGTCGGCGACCGTATCGAACACGCCGAGGATTTTGCCTGACTTGTCCGCCTTCAGGACATAGGGGCCGAACTCGTCGCCGATCCAGAAGGTGTCGCCGACGATCTGGCAACCTTCGGTGTCGAAATCGGAGCCGGTGAGATAGCGCTTCTGGGTGTCCTCGTGCACGATGCGGAAGGGGACGCGTCTGTCGGGGTCGTGCAGGAAGATGGTCTCCAGCCGCTCCATCTTACTGCTGGCCCAGTCCATCTTGTAGCGGTTGAGGTACAGCATCGAATCCGGCGAGTTGGCGCGCGCGCCCATGCCGTTGTCGGTGAGGACCCAGAACGTGCCGTCGGGCAGGGTCTTGATGCCGGAATGGCCCTGCAGCGGCTGGCCCTTGAACGGCAGCGACACGCCGGTCGGACGCTCGAAGGACTTGCCCATCACGGTGCCGAGCGCGTCGACCCGCTTGCCGGTGGTATATTTGCCCGCCGCCTTGAGATCGGCGGGGGCATCAGCCGGCGCCTCGATGAAGGTTTCGGCGGGCATCACCGCGTGGCCGGCGAGCTTGGCGGGGAATTCGCCCTCGCTCTGCGCGAGCGCTGTGCTCGCGGTGAGGATGATCGTGGCGACGGTGCAAAGAAAAGTCGCGCGCATGTGCGTCTCCTGTTGGCGGACGCAACGCTTATGCGGATCGCATGTTGCAGTATTGTGAAGCCGGGCCAAAGGCCGCAGCGCTCTTCGCCTCTCCCCGCCTGCAGACCGTGAGAACGGGGAGAGGGGGACGAGAGAGCGGGGCTACTCCTTCACCGCACCCGTCAGCGAAGAGACGTAGTAATCCACGAACAGCGAGTAGAAGATCGCGACCGGGAGCGAGCCGAGCAGCGATCCCGCCATCAGCGCACCCCATTGATAGACGTCGCCGGTGACGAGCTCGGTCAGGATCGCGACCGGCACCGTCTTGTTGGCGCCGCTCTGGATGAAGGCGAGCGCGTAGATGAACTCGTTCCAGGACAGCGTGAAGGAGAAGATGCCGGCCGAGATCAGCCCGGGCACCGCGAGCGGCAGCGTGATCCGGCGCAGGATCTGCAGCCGCGTGGCGCCATCGACCAGCGCGCATTCCTCGAGCTCGTAAGGAATCGACTTGAAATAGCCGATCAGGAGCCAGGTGCAGAACGGCACCAGGAAGGTCGGATAGACCAGGATCAGGGCCAGCGGCGAGTCGAACAGGCCGAACTGCACCACCACGGTGGCGAGCGGAATGAACAGGATCGACGGCGGCACCAGATAGGCGAGATAGATGCCGAGGCCGACATAGGGGCTGCCGCGGAAGCGCAGGCGCTCGATCGCGTAGGCCGCCAGCGTGCTCGCGATCAGCGACAGCGTGGTCGAGCCGATCGCGACCAGCATCGTCGTCTTCAGCCATTGCGGATAGGCGGTGTTGAACAACAGATGCTTGATGTGCGCCAGGGTCGGCGAGGAGATCCAGAACGGGTTGTTGTCCCGGTAGTTCATCAGCTCCGCGTTCGGTTTGAACGAGGTGATCGCCATCCAATAGAACGGAAACAGCAGGATCAGAACGAAGCAGCCGAGCGGCAGGTAGATCATCATCAGCCGCCGCAGCCCGGAATCCCAGGCCATGGTGTCGGGCGGCGCTTTTGCGTCCGCGACGGTCGATTGCGCGACGGTTTCAGTCATTGGCCTCTCCCTGCTGCCATTTGCGGCGTGCTAGGCCGAAATAGGAGAACAGCGTCGCGAACACCAGGAACGGGATCATCGACACCGCGATCGCCGCGCCTTCGCCGAGCTCGCCGCCGGCGATGCCGCGCTGGAACGCCAGCGTCGCCAGCAAATGCGTCGAGTTCACCGGACCGCCGCGGGTAATGGCGTAGACCAGCTGGAAGTCAGTGAAGGTGAAGATGATCGAGAACGTCATGACGATGGCGAGGATCGGCAGCATCATCGGGAAGGTGATGTAGCGGAAGCGCTGCCAGGCGCTGGCGCCGTCCAGCATCGCGGCCTCGTAGAGCGAGGGCGAGATGGTCTGCAAGCCCGCCAGCAGCGAGATCGCGACGAAGGGAATGCCGCGCCAGATGTTGGCGGCGATCAGCGAGAACCGCGCCGGCCAGGGCGAGCCGAGGAAGTCGATATTGCTGTCGCGCCAATGCAGCACGTCGACCAGCAGGTAGGAGATGATCGAGAACTGCGGATCGTAGATCCACCAGAACGCCAGCGCCGACAGCACCGTCGGGACGATCCAGGGCAGCAGCACGATGGCGCGCAGCAGGCTCTTGAACGGGAAATGGTTGTTGAGCAGCAGGGCGAGCCAGAAGCCGAGCGCGAATTTTCCGAAGGTCGCCACGGCCGTGTAGAACACGCTGTAGAACACCGCGTTCCACCACAAGGGATCCGTGAGCAGGTACTGGAAATTCTCGATCCCGACATAGATGCCGCGACGGCCGATCGTGGTGTCGGTGAAGGCGAGCCAGACGCCGAGGCCGAGCGGGTAGGTCAGGAATACCGTGAGCAGCCCGAGCGCGGGCGCGAGGCACATCACGATCAGGAACGGCTTGTAGTCGAACAGGCGCACGATCCAGTTCGGCTGTCGTTGCGCCAGTGCGTGGGAGGAGAGGGTGGTCACGGACATAGATTGGTTTGTCCCGTCTGAAGTGTCACGACACCGTCATTGCGAGCGAAGCGAAGCAATCCAGTCTGTCTCCGCAGTGATCGTCTGGATTGCTTCGTCGCAAGTGCTCCTCGCAATGACGGCGGCTCTGTCGTCGTCGCGCTCTACCGCTGCCGCCGGAAGTAGCGTTTGCAGCGCTGCTCGGCTTCCGCAGCCGCGGCTTCCGGCGTGGCGGCTCCGGTGGCGACGGACGCGCACATCTGAATCAGCACGTAATCGGCGCTGACTGCGCCGGTGGCCGTCGAGATCGGCCCCTTGTAGCCGTCATAGTAAGTGCTGTTCATCGTGTTCTTGAACAGGCTCACCTTCGGATCCTGCGACCACACGGCAGCCTCGGCATAGGCGGCCAGCGGCTGCGACCAGTAGCCCGAATTGGCATTGAGCCACGGCTCGTATTGGTCCTTCTCCAGCATGTACTGCAGGAAGGCCTTGGCGGCATTGGGGTACGGGCTGTGCTTGAACACCATGGCGTTCAATGTCAGGCCCGCCATCGGCGAGACCTTGGCGAGGCCCTTGGGCAGCAGCTGATGCTCGCTGTCCTCGGCGATGGACTTGGTGGCCGGGTCGTTCTTCAGCGAGAAGTACAGTGAGACGCCGTTGGCCGTCAGCGCGATCTCCTGCGAGGAATAGGCGCGGTTGTTGCTGACGTCATTCCAGGACGGCGTGCCGGCGATGAAGGTCGGATACAGCTCCTTGACCCAGTTGAGTGCGGCGATCGTCTCCTTGCTGTTGATGGTGACGTTGCCCTCCTCGTCGAGCAGCGAGGCGTTGTGCGACCACAGCGCCCAGTTGGCGAAGCCGTTGCCGTCGCCCTTGGCGTTGCCGAGTGCGAAGCCGGCCGGCTTGCCGGCCTTTTGCAGCTTGCGGCAGAGGTCGAGCACGCCGGCATGATCTTCCGGAACCTTGTCGAAGCCGACCGATTGCAGGACCGACTTGCGGTAGATCAGGGGACCTGCGGTGGCGCCGAACGGCAGTCCGATCCAGGACTCGCTCTTGTTCTTCTTGCCGTAGCGTTGCGCCAGCGGCAGCCAGCCGCCGTACTTCTTGCCGAGATAGTCGGCGACGTCGGTGAGCTCGATCAGCTTGTCGATGTAGATGTGAGGCGCGTCGGAGAAGCCGATGATGATGTCGGGGCCGGCGCCGGAATTCGAGGTCACCGCGGTCTGCTGGTTGATGTCCTCCCAGCCGACGAAGTCGACCTTGACCTCGACCCCGGTGTCCTTGGTGAACTTTGCCGCATTGGCGCGGAACACGTCCTCGTCCGCCTGGACGAAGCGCACCGGGCGCAGCATGCGCAAGGACGCGCCCTTTTCGATCTCGCGCTTGGGTGCCGGGACGTCGGCAGCCTTGATAGCGGACGTTTGCGCTGCAGCACCGGTGGCCGCGAGCGTTGCAGCGGACAGGCCCAGCGCCAAGGCATCACGACGTGTGATGTCGTTCCTCATCAGTACCTCCCTATGATGTCTCCCTTCCCGGCGTTGATCGCCGGTGAAGGGGCCGTTTGGTCCTTGGCGCCTTCGCGCCGCCCGCCTAGCTGTTCGGCCCGCGGTCCATGCTGACGGGCTGCCAGCGGCGGAGCGCGGTGTTCTGCAGCACCGACGGATTGACGCAGCTTACCGGCCACATGCCCTGGAGCACCAGTGACAATTCGTAGCCCACCCGGCGCTTGCGCGCCTCGTCGAACCGTGCCGAGGCCGAGGCGACATGGGCGGTCAGGGTCACGTTCTCCATGCCGAGCAGGGGATTGTTGTGCGAGGGCGGCTCCTTTTCCAGCACGTCGAGAGCGGCGTGCGCGATCCAGCCCTCCTGCAGCGCCTTGATCAGGCTCTCCTCGTCCACGGTGGCACCGCGGCCGGTGTTGATGAAGATCGAGCCTTTCTTCATCTGTCGGAAGTGCTTCTCGGTCAGCATGTGATGCACCTCGGGCCGCGCCGGGGCATGCATCGAGACGAAGTCGGATTGCGACAGCACCTCGTTCAGCGTCGCCGGGATCACGCCGTGTTCGTACATCAGCGTTTCCTGGATGAAGGGATCGTAGGCCATCATGCGCAGGCCGAAAGGCGCGGCGCGTCTCGCGACCGCACGCGCGACCCGGCCGAACGAGATGAAGCCAAGCGTCTGGCCCATCAGCCTCGGGATTTTCAGCAGCGCCGGCCGGCCCTCGGCCCAGCGGCCGTCGCGCACCATGCGGTCCTGCTCGACCAGGCGGCGGAAGCCGGCGAGCAGCAGCATCATGGCGTGGTCGGCGACCTCCTCGATGAAGGTGTCGGGAATGTTGGTGACCGGAATGCCGCGGGCCGTGGCGGCCTTGACGTCGACACTGTCGACGCCGACCGAGCCGAGCGTGATCACCTTGCAGCTCTCGAGCGCGTCGATGATGGTCTTGGTGATCGGGATGCCCTTGGCGTAGATCGCGTCGGCATTCTTCGCGGCGGCGATGAACCCCGCCTCGTCGGCGGGCCCCTCGACGATCTCGGCATCGATCGGATCGAGCGCCTCGCGCTCATAGGAATAATCGCTGCCCGCGACGGTGAAGCTCGCACCCTTCGGCGTCACCACCCTGTATTTCGGCATTATCTGCTCCCGATTTTGGTTTCTTGTTGCGCCCCGCCTCGACGGGCGGGCCTTTGCGTCTTTTACGCGAAATCCGGGCGAGTGCGTACAATTCACGGTTGTTGCGGGCGAGGTATATTTCCGCTTTTCCGTGCAAGCCCCGGGCTTCTACGGAGGTGCGTAAGTAACTTGCTAAGGGCTCCGCCACTAAGACTTGATTCGAATTTGATCGATCTCGTCGTGCGCCTGTACCCCATCATTGCCGGAGCTAACCTGTGAAGTTGAGCAATCTGAAGATCGCCCCGAAGCTTGGCATTCTCGTCGGCGTCACGCTGTTCGGCCTCTGCATCTCCGGAGTTCTCGCCGGCTATCTGATGAAGCGCGAGATGGTAAATGCGCGCATCGACCAGGCCAAGGCGATCGTCGAGCTGGCGCGCAACTATGCCGCCGCGTTGAAGAAGCGCGTCGATGCCGGCGAGATGACGAAGGACGCCGCGATGGCCGAGCTTCGCCGCTACGGCAACGCGATGACCTATGACAAGGGTGCCGGCTACCTGTTCGGCACGTCCTATGACGGTCTCACCCAGCTTGCGCCCGATCCGAAGGTGATCGGCACCAACCGAATGGACGTCGTGACCAACGGCCGCAAGCTGTCGCTGGAATTGATGAACGGCGTCAAGGCCAACGGCGAGATCCTGCTTCACTATGAATATATGAAGCCCGGCCAGGAAACGCCGATCCGCAAGATCGGTTACGCGGTCGCGGTCCCCGGCTTCGATATGTATCTCGGCACCGGCGCCTATCTGGATGACATCGACGCCAAGATGGGTCCGGTCTACTGGCTGCTCGGCCTGGCGGTGCTCGGCATCGTCATCGTTGCCGGCAGCGTCGCCTGGATGATCGGCCGCAGCATCAGTGCTCCGCTCGGGCTGCTCGGCACCCGGATGCGGGAGCTGGCCGACGGCAAGCTCGAAGGCGACATCCCCGGCGTCGGTCGTGGCGACGAGATCGGCGCGATGGCATCGACCGTGCAGATCTTCAAGGACAACGCGATCCGCATCCGCGACCTCGAGAAGACCGACGCGGACGCCAAGGAACGCGCCGCGGCGGATCGCCGCAGCGCCATGGAGGAGATCGCCAACGATTTCGAGCGCAGCGTCAACGGCATCGTCCGCTCGGTCTCCTCGGCCGCAGCCGGCATGCAGACCACGGCGCAATCGATGACCGCGACCGCCAGCGATGCCTCCTCGCGCGCGGCAACCGTCGGTGCCGCCTCGCAGAAGGCGTCCGGCAATGTTGGCACCGTTGCGGCCGCCGCCGAAGAGCTGTCGAGCTCGGTTGCGGAAATCTCCCGCCAGGTGACGCGCTCGACTGAAGTTGCGAGCCGTGCCGTCAGCGATGCCGAGCGCACCAACGCCACGGTGCAGGAGCTCTCCACCGGTGCCGAGAAGATCGGCGAGGTGGTCAAGCTCATTCACTCGATCGCGGCGCAGACCAACCTGCTCGCGCTCAACGCCACCATCGAGGCGGCGCGTGCCGGCGAGTCCGGCCGCGGCTTCGCCGTCGTCGCCTCCGAGGTCAAGGCGCTCGCCAACCAGACCGCGAAGGCGACCGAGGAGATCTCCGCCCAGGTCGCGGCGATGCAGACCTCGACCAGCGATGCGGTGTCGGCCATCTCCGGCATCACCCAGACGATCGCCGAGATGAGCGAGATCACCGCCGGCATTTCCGCATCGATCGAGCAGCAGGGCGAGGCGACGCGCGAGATCGCCCGCAACATCCAGTCGGTCGCGGCCGGCTCGAGCGAGATCAACGCCCATATCGGCAGCGTCACCTCGGCCGCCGAAGCGACCGGCAGCGCGGCCAGCGATGTGCTCACCAACGCCCGCGAGCTGGACACCCAGTCCGGCGCGCTGCGCGATGCCGTCGACGGCTTCCTCGCCAAGGTCCGCGCGGCGTAAATTCTTACGCTGAATTCGTAGGGTGGGCAAAGACGCGAAGCGTCGTGCCCACCTTTTCTTTTTGAGTACGGTGCGACTCTTCGTGGGCACGCTGCGCTTTGCCCACCCTACGAGACCGTTCTACTGCTTCTCGATCTTCGCGTTGGCGATCAGCTTTTCCCACAGCACCAGCTGCTCGTTCACGAAGGTGCCGAGCTGCTCCGGCGTGCCGGAAAAAGCGTCCATGCCGAGCGTGGCGAGCTTGGCCTTGATCTCCGGGTTCTCGATGATCTTGCGGATCTCGGTGTTGAGCCGGGTCACGATCTCCTTCGGCATGCCGGCCGGGCCGAAATAGCCCTGCCAGGACGTGATGTCGAAGTCCGGCACGCCGGCCTCCTGCATCGAGGGCAGGTGTGGCACCAGCGGCGTGCGGTTCTTGGTGGTGACGGCGAGCGCGCGCAGCGCGTTGCCGTTGACATGGGGCAGGCCGGTCAGGATGTCGACGAACATCATCGACACGCGGCCGCCCATGACGTCGTTGAGCGCCGGCGGCGAACTCTTGTAGGGCACGTGCAGCAGGTCGAGCCCGGCATTGTGCGCGAAGGTCGCGCCCGACACGATCGCCGCCGAGGAGCCCGAGGCGTAGCTCAGCTTGCCCGGATTGGCCTTGCCATAGGCCACCAGCTCTCCGACCGTCTTGGCCGGCACCTCGGGATTGATGACCAGCATGAAGGGCAGATCGCCGGTGCGGGCAATCGGGGTGAAATCCTTGACCGGATCGTAAGTGAGGCTCTTGAGCAGATAGGGATTGGCCGAATGCGTCGTGTTGGTCGTCACCAGCAGCGTGTAGCCGTCGGGAGCAGCCTTCGCGACATAGGTCGCGGCAAGCATGCCGTTGGCCCCCGCCTTGTTCTCGATCACGATGGGAACGCCGAGCGCCTGCGACAGATGCTGCGAAATCAGCCGTGTCGTGGTGTCGGTGCCGCTGCCGGCCGCGAAGGGCAGCACCAGCGTGATGTTGCGGCTGGGATAGGTGTCGGCGTGAGCGGTGGATGCTGCCGTGAGGCATAGCGCGGCCGCGGCGACGGTCCGCAGGTTTCGAATCAGCCCTGAAATCATGTCGGTCGTTCCCTCTTTTTGGTTGGCGGGGAACCTAGCTTGTCCAAAGGGGAATCGGAAGATGGCTATAGGTCGTGACCGCGTCCGTCGCGCGGAATTATGTCATCGCCGAGCCCCGGCGCGATGCAAGCACGACCCCGGCGAGCACCAGGGCGTAACCGATTAGGTGGAACGGCTGGAGCTTCTCGCCCAGCAGCACGATCGCCAGCGCCGAGCCGAACACCGGCACCAAATGGAAGAACGGCGCCGCCCGGTTCGGCCCGATCAGCGCCACGCCGCGGTTGAAGAAGAGATAGGCGAGTGTGGAGGGGAAGATCAGGATGTAGCCCAGTGTCGCTAGCGTGGTCGCGTCGAATTGCAGCACGAGGCCGCTCGCCGCCTCCCAGATCGCCGTCGGCAGCAGCATCGTCGCGCCGCAGCAGGTGGTGAAGGACAGGAAGGAGAGCTGGTGGATCTTCGGCCGGCGCGGGATGAAGGCCGAGTAGAGCCCGAACGCCACCAGCGAGGAGGCGAACATGATGTCGCCCCTGTTGAAGCTGATGCTTGCCAGCGCCGCGAGGTCGCCGCGCAGGATGATGATCAGCACGCCGAGCAGCGAGATCGCGATGCCGCCGAGCTGCGCGCCGGTCAGCCGCACGCCGAACAGCACCAGCGACCACAGCGCCACGAACAGCGGACCCGCCGACTGGATCAGCAGCGCATTCAGCGCCTCGGTGTATTGCAGCGCCCAGTACGAGATCGCGTTGTTGAAGGCAAAGCCGACCAGCGACAGGAACAGCATCAGGGGCATGCTCTTGCGCAACGCAGGCCAGTCGCGCTTCAGATGCGGCCAGGCGAACGGCAACAGGATCAGGAACACGCCGAACCAGCGGATCGTGGTGATCGTCAGCGGCGGCACATGCGCCCCGACATGGCGCGCGAGCACGATGTTGCCGGCCCAGAACAGCGAGCTAAGGCTGAGCAGCAGATAAGGCTGGTTGTTGAGCCAGCTGGCCGGATTGGCGGCCGGTGGCGCGGGCGAAGCGGTCGTCATGGGCGTTGGATACAACTTGCGCCCGATTGCCGCGATGGCACAAGTCACAGCGCCGCAATGCTACAATGCAGCCGAGCCCTAAGGAGGTGCCATTGGCGGTCAATATGTTGAACATCGAGGGCCTGGAGCGGCTCGATCCGAATGCGCCGGTGGTGATGCTGAACCTGATGCGCTTCCACGCGCGCTCGCTCGATGGCGACGGGTCGGGCTGGGACGCATACTTGCGCTACAGCGCGATCACGGTGCCGATGATCAAGGCGCGCGGCGGCACGCTGCTCTGGACCGGTGAAGGCAGGGAGGTCGCACTCGGTCCGCACGCGGGCAACGATTGGGACTTCGTCGCGCTGGTCCATTACCCGTCCGTCTCGGCCTTTCTCGACATGATGACCTCGCAAGCCTACGAGCGCGAAGCCGATCCGCATCGCGTCAACGGCTGCGCCGAGCACGTGATCATTGCGACGAGCGAGGCGTACAGCAAGTTCAAGACGAAGTAGCAGCGCGTGCACTTTTCCCCTCTCCCCTTGTGGGAGAGGGTGGCTCGCCGCGTAGCGGCGAGACGGGTGAGGGGTCTCTCTCCGCGAGTCCACTCCCAATTGAATGCGCGGAGACAACCCCTCATCCGGCGCTTCGCGCCACCTTCTCCCACAAGGGGAGAAGGGAAGTGCAGCGAGCGCTTCGATGAAGCCGCCTAACTTGCCTGCTTTCGCGACGCCGCGAACACGCCCGCCAGCACCAATGCGAAACCGATGAAGTGGAACGCCTGCGGGTGCTCGCCCAAAAACGCCATCGCCATGATCGAGCCGAACACCGGCACGACGTGGAAGAACGGTGCGGCGCGGTTGGCGCCGATCAGGCGCACGCCGCGATTGAAGCAGAGATAGGCGAGCGTCGAGGGAAAGACGGCGACGTAGAACAGCGTCAGGAGGTTCGGCCCGTCGAGCTTCATCACCGGGCGAGCAGACAGTTCCCAGATCTCCAGCGGAATGAGACAGGCGGCGCCGCAGCCGAAGGTGAAGGCGAGGAACGAGAGGCCGTGCATCGGCGGCCGCCTCAGTGACAGCACCGAATAGAGCGCGAAGATCAGGAGCGCGAGCAGGAAGATCAGGTCGCCCTTGTTGAAGTCGATGCTCGACAGCGTGGTGAAATCGCCATGCAGCAGGATGGTCAGCACGCCGCACATCGACAGCAGCACGCCGAAGGCCTGCGCGGCGGTGAGACGAATGCCGAGGATGACCAGCGACCACAGCGCCACCAGCAGCGGCGCGGCCGACTGCAGCAGCAGCGTGTTGAGCGCCTGGGTGTGCTCCAGGGCCCAATATTGCAGCGTGTTGAAGGCGCCGATGCCGGTGACCGAGAGCGTGACCATCAGGCCGAGCTTGCCGCGGATCGCCGGCCAGTCCTGCACGAGGTGCTTGAAGGCGAACGGCAGCACCAGCAGGAAGGCGAAGAACCAGCGCAGGAACGACAGCGTCACCGGCGGAATGTGGCCGGCAGCGAGCCTACCGACGATGGCGTTGCCGGCCCAGCACAGCGCGGTGATGCTGAGCAGCAGGTAAGGCTGGTTGGCGATCCAGCTGTGGCCGGATGTTTCCGCGGGCGTGGTCTGGCCGGTGGCGGACATTGTGATGGTTGAGCCCCGCGTCGAGTACGCCGAGCCCTCCGGCCCGGCGAGGTCCGGGCCGGCTGATCACCCGGCAGGTCCAAAGACACGGAAAACCAGGTTGCATCAACGGGGACGGGCGCATCGCGACCATGCTGGCGGCGAAGGCGGCCTCTCCCGCTTTGGTCGAAGCCGCCTGCGCCGGCCCGCCAGGGTCCGGGATTTTCCGCGGATATCAAGGGCTTGGACCGGACGTTGGACCCCGAAAAAGCCCCGTTCTTGCTTGCCTAGAAGGGCTGCTTCCTTTATCCGGTTGGCTGCCTTGCGTGCGGGCGGCTCCGGCTGCCGATTGGGCTGGGCGCAGGCGTGATCCCGGAAGAGTGGGCACCGGTTTTCCGCGAGGATCATGCCTTCTAGAGACAGATTGAACAGGATTACCCGCGAATGGCCAATGTTGTCGTCGTCGGCGCCCAGTGGGGCGACGAAGGGAAGGGCAAGATCGTCGACTGGTTGTCGGAGCAGGCGGATATCGTCGTCCGCTTCCAGGGCGGCCACAATGCCGGCCACACGCTGGTGATCAACGGCAAGACCTACAAGCTCGCGCTGCTGCCCTCCGGCGTGCTGCGCGAGGGCAAGCTGTCGGTGATCGGCAACGGCGTCGTGTTCGATCCCGCCGCTTTCCTCGACGAGGTCGCCAGGCTCAGGTCGCAGGGCGTCGATGTCGGCCCCGACAACCTGCGTGTCGCGGAAAACGTCACGTTGATCCTGCCGCTGCACCGCGAGCTCGACGCGCACCGCGAATCCGCCAGCGCCGCGACTGCGATCGGCACCACCCGCCGCGGCATCGGGCCGGCCTATGAAGACAAGGTCGGCCGCCGTGCCATCCGCCTGATGGATCTGGCCGATCATCAGACGCTGCCACACAAGATCGACCGCCTGCTGGCGCACCACAACGCGCTGCGCCGCGGCCTCAACCTGCCGGAATTCGACGGCGCGGTGATCCTGAAGGAGCTGATGGCGATGGCGCCGCAGCTGCTGCCCTATGCCGAGACGGTCTGGCGGCTGCTCGATATCGAGCGGCGCGCCGGCAAGCGCATGTTGTTCGAGGGCGCGCAAGGCGCGCTGCTCGACGTCGACCACGGCACCTATCCCTACGTCACCTCGTCCAACACGGTGGCGGCGCAGGCCGCGACCGGCGCCGGCCTCGGGCCGGGCGCGGTCGGCTACGTGCTCGGCCTGTGCAAGGCCTACACGACCCGCGTCGGCCAGGGCCCGTTCCCGACCGAGCAGGACAACGAGATCGGCCGCAAGATCGGCGAGCGCGGCCGCGAGTTCGGCACCAATACCGGCCGTCCGCGCCGCTGCGGCTGGTTCGACGCCGTGCTGGTCCGCCAGGCGGTCCGGACCTGCGGCATCAACGGCCTGGCGCTGACCAAGCTCGACATCCTCGACGGCTTCGATTCGATCGAGGTCTGCACCGGCTACAGGCTCGACGGCAAGGAGATCGACCATTTCCCGGCCGGCGAGGGCGCGCAAAGCCGGGTCGAGCCGATCTACGAGACCATCGAGGGCTGGAAGGAGCCGACCGCCAATGCGCGGTCCTGGGCCGACCTGCCGGCGCAGGCCATCAAATATGTCCGGCGGATCGAGGAATTGGTGGGATGTCCGGTCGCGCTGCTTTCCACCAGCCCGGAACGCGAAGATACTATCCTGGTGCAAAATCCGTTTGAGGCTTAACGATATCTTACCGGGACGCGCGTATAGTTGAGTAGAAATGGCTGATTACTATCCGCTGATCGCCCGCGCTATTGCCGCCCTGGACCCCAACGCTCCCGGCGAAAGCCGTCGCGCGCTCTATGAGCGGGCGCGCACGGCCCTGATTGCGCAACTGCGCAGCGTGCAGCCGCCGCTCTCCGAATCCGAGATCACCCGGGAACGGCTGTCGCTCGAGGAGGCCGTCCGCAAGGTCGAATCGGAGGCCGCCCAGCGGGCCCGCGAGGCCTCGCGTCCCGGTGGCGCCGCCCGCTCCGGCTCGAGTGGCGATGCCTTCCGCCGCGCCAGCACCCGTGCCACCGAGGCGAGCCCGGCTGCGGCTCCGCCGCGCACGCGTCCGGCCCCGACGCCGCCGCGCGCCGACCGCCCGTCCTTCAACGTCGATGATCAAGGCGAGGCCCCGCGGCCGCCGCGCGCGCCCCGTTTCGACGCCCCGCGCCCACCTGGCCCCGCCGCCCCGCCGCCGGAGCCGCCGGCCGGCCGCGATCGCCAGGGTGGGCGGCGTCCGCCCGACGTCGGCCCGCCGCCGCCGCTGCCGTCCTCACCCGGCGTGCGCGGCTTCCGTGACATCACGGCCGACGCCAACGATCTCGGCGGTGCCGCCGCGCAGGCCAGCCGCGCCGCGCGCCGCACCTACGCCAACGTGCCCTCGCCCTCGCCGGAATTCGACCGGCTGGAGCCGAGCCTGGAAAACCGCGCCGGTGAGACCGAAGCGCCCTATTCCTACGACGAGTCGATCGAGGAGGCCGAGCGCTACACGCCGCAGCCGCCGTCGCCGCGTCCGCGCATCGCCCCCGATCGCGACGTCAAGAAGCGCGCCCGCACCGGCTCCGCTTTTCCGTTCAAGAGCGCGATTGCCGTCGGCATCGTGCTCATCCTGGTCGGCGCCGGCATCCTCTGGGGCAAGCAACTGGTCCAGATCGTCAACGGCTTTCTCAAGCCGTCCGCGACGCAAGTTGCTGACACGCCGACGACGCCGGCGCAGCCGCAGAGCAAGCCCAAGATTCCCGATCGCGTCGGTCAGCCCTCGGCGGACCAGCCGGTCGCGCCGGTGGCGCAGAAGGTCGTGCTCTACGACGAGGATCCGTCCGATCCGAAGGGCAAGCAATACGTCGGTTCGGTGGTGTGGCGGCTCGAGCCGATCAAGGCCTCCGGCAACCAGAAGGCCGACGTCGCCGTGCGCGCCGACATCGAAATTCCCGACCGCAAGTTCAAGATGACGATGTCGTTCCGCCGCAACACCGATTCCTCGTTGCCGGCGAGCCACACGGCGGAGCTGACCTTCATCCTGCCGCAGGATTTCCCCGGCGGCAGCGTCTCCAACGTGCCGGGCATCTTGATGAAGTCGAACGAGCAGGCCCGCGGCACGCCGCTCGCCGGCCTCGCGGTCAAGGTCACCGACGGCTTCTTCCTGGTCGGCCTCTCCAATGTCGACGCCGACCGCGCCCGCAACGTCCAGCTCCTGAAGGAGCGCTCCTGGTTCGACGTGCCGCTGGTCTACGCCAACCAGCGCCGTGCCATCATCGCCATCGAGAAGGGCGCCCCCGGCGAGCGCGCCTTCAACGACGCCTTCGCGCAGTGGGGCGATTGAGGCTCTTCTGTCATTCCGGGGCGCGCGTAGCGCGAACCCGGAATCCATTTCACCGCGTCACATGCCGCCCGATGGATTCCGGGCTCGTGCTTCGCACGCCCCGGAATGACGTCCGAGAGGACTACTGCGCCGCGGCTTCCCGCTTGCGCGATGCCGCGGCGGCGGCGTGCTGGCGGTCCATCACGGCGCGGCAGCCGGGGCTGACCTGCGCCTTGTTCCGCACCATGCAGGCGGTGATCCGCGGGATGTCGGGAATCTCGCTGGAGCACAGCCGCATGGCGTCACCCGAGCACATCTGCTGGGCTTCTTGCGTGAAGGCGAAACTGGGTGAGGTCTGGAGAGCGAAGGTGGTGGCGACTGCGAAGAGCGAAGCGATGGTCTGAAGGCGTGTCATGTGGAATGGATCCCCGAGTTCCCTTAAGGCTTGAGCCGCTTGGTTTTGGGGCGCCGCACGCGGCTTGATCTGCCGCATGTCGCAGCCTTCACGTCGGGAGCTTCGATCCCGCGTGTGGTCGCTCGACTTCTTGATGCTCGAATCGAAAGTGCTGCGCCGCCCGAGCGAAGTATGCGCCATTGTCACGCGCCCGCAATGGCCGGCACAAAGGAATTCGCAATTGTTGCACGCCAGTCACGTCGCGCGATCAGATCAGCCGATCGGAGATGCTTGTTCCTCATCGCTCGCGCCGAGAGCGGCGGCGTGCTCCTCGACAGCGGTGACGCCCTTGGGCGTCAGCTCGAACAGATCGCCGTCCTTCATCACGTAGCCGTCGGCGATCAATTGCCCCATCTTGCCATGCCGGTCGTCGGCAAAGGCAACGGACTGGCTGATGTCCCGCAGGATCGAGAGCTCTTCGTCGTGCAACATGGCGTCACTCTCCGTTCGCGGGTTATGGGTCCGTCCTCACATGCCGTGGCTCTGAAACACCTTGCTGCAAGACTTGGACAGCTTGGCCCTGTTGGCTTGCAGGCAGCCTTGCACTGCCATCTCGTTGCCAAGGTCCTTGCGGCAGAAACGCTGAGCGTCTCGCGTGCAGGCCTGCCGCTCCTGCGGCGTGCCCATCTGACCTTGGGCCAGCGCGGGTGCCGTCGGCAGGCTGCTCAAGGCCGCCAGCGCGATCGTCGCCAGGAGAAATTTGCGGGCCATCGGCGGCTCCAGTCTGCCAGGGGTCAATCCAGGTCCAGCATGAACTCATCGCCTTGCCACTTGTTCCCCTTAAGGAGCCCGGCGCCCGCTGTTCAAGGTTCCCGCTGCGCTGCTATAACGCCTGCAGAGTGTGAGGTGCTTGATGAAACGCTATCTGGTATTTGCGCTGGTCGTCCCATTCATCGGCGGGTTCCTGCTGCTGCTGACGACGACCTACCAGTCCGGCTATTGGGCCCAGACCAACCTCGGCGAGGTCGGCAAGCTGTTCGCGGTGTTCTTCAAGACGCTCCAATACAGCTACCTGTTCGGGTTCTTGCCTGCGCTGATGATCGGCGCAGTCGATGACATCCTGATCCACATCCGCCGGATTGGGCCGGTCTTGCGGATGCTCCTGGTCGGCCTGTTCGCCTTCGCTCTGGCCTCGCTCACCCACAGCTCGCGCGGGCCGGATTCGGGCGCGGTGCAGTTCATCCTGTACGGGCTCGTCGGTTTCGTGCCGGCGGTGATTTCATCCTGGCTGGTGCATCGCTACGTCGAGGAGCCGCAAGCCGCGCCGGTGCTGACCTGACGCGCGGCGTTCGGGCGCGGCCCAACCTCCGCCGCGCTGGCGCGTTCACTGAAGGCCATGGCCATGCAAGACGACGACATCCTCGCTCCGCGCAAATCCCGTTCCGGGAGCGGCTCGCATGCGCGCTTTTCGCGCGACGAGGCGCGCGGCCCGATCATCGACCAGGACGGCCACGAGATCAGGCCGGAAAGCCTGGAGCAGGGATTTCGCGAGTTTCGTTTCGAGTTCGGTCAAGGCAGCCCGTTCGGCAATCTGACGCGCGAGCAGCGGATCGCGCGGCTCGAGGCGATCGCCAAGCTGCTCGACGTCGCCTTCATCCTGCCCGGCACCAACATCCGCTACGGCATCGACGGGCTGATCGGATTGATTCCCGTCGTCGGCGACGTCATCACCACCGCGATCTCGCTGTGGCTGGTGCGCGAAGCCCGCGCGCTGGGCGCGCCCTGGCACATCACGGCGCGCATGCTCGGCAATGTCGCGGTTGACGGCGTGGTCGGCCTCGTCCCGTTCGCGGGCGACGCCTTCGACGTCATGTTCCGCGCCAACACGCGCAACGTCCGCCTGCTCCAGCGCTGGCTGGAAAAGCAGCCGCGGATGTAGCCTGGCTGAGAGCGCTCGCCGCGAGTCCGACTGGTCGACAATGCGCTCGATCTCCCTGCGTCGTCATTGCGAGCGCAGCGAAGCAATCCAGAATCTTTCCGCGGAGGGACGCTGGATTGCTTCGCTGCGCTCGCAATGACGGATGAGAGATAGCGGGTGAGAAAGCCCCCAAACACAAAAGGCGCGACGACCTTTCGGCCATCGCGCCCTCTGCGCACATCGAACTTTGTTGCGAAAGCTTACGCCGCGTCGGCGTCGGTCTCCGCGGCCGGGGCCGGCTTGGGCCGGCGGGGCAGCGGGAAGGCATCGCTCTCGTACAGCGAGCGGATGCCGTTCTGGTCGAAGCGCGCTTCCTCGACCTGGAGATAGGCGCCGTTCAGCGAGTCCGTCGGCAACTGCTCCATCGCGAACTGCACGGCCTCGGCCGCAGTGCCGAACCGCCGATAGGTGAAGCCCGCGCGCTTCTTCTTGCGGATGGCGGCGGGGAAGAGTTCGGCGGAGGTGTTGAAGTTGAACGGACGCAGTGGACGCATGGTCAAAGACCTCGTGATCTTCTCTGGGGCTTTAAGCGCGTGGGGTTGGGGAGGGCAGGGGCCGCAATCGAGCGGGCCCGCCGCATGTCGTTGTCGCCCTCTAATATAGGCCGATTTGACAAAAATGCGACCCCCGCGATGCGAGATGATGAATCAGCGCATGGCAGCCCCGCGGAGACGAAACTTATCAATGTTTCAATGACTTATATGGCTTAAACTTTGCCAAGAAGCAGCAGCACGACCAGGATCACCAGCACGACCCCGCCGATCCCGATGCCGGAATGGCCAAGGCCATAGCCGTAGCCGCCGAACCGGCCGGACAGGCCGCCGACGAGATAGATGATCACCAGGATGATCAGGATGGTCCCAAGCGCCATGGCATCCTCCCTGGCGGCCACCGAAATGCGATGATCGGCCGCACCGCCAGAGCAGAAAAGCACATCGCGCCGCCGGGTTCCACGGGGGAACCCGGCGGCGGGCTTGGGTTATTTGGGCTCGAGCTTCAGGGCCGCGGAATTGATGCAGTAGCGCAGGCCGGTCGGCCCTGGGCCGTCGGGGAAGACGTGGCCGAGATGGCCGCTGCATTTGGAGCAGAGCACCTCGGTGCGGATCATGCCGTGGCTGGTGTCCCGCTCCTCGTCGATGTGGCTCTCGATCGCGGGCTGGGTGAAGCTCGGCCAGCCGCAGCCGGAATCGAACTTGGCATCCGACTCGAACAGCACATTGCCGCAGCCGGCACAGACATAGGTGCCGGCACGGTGGTCGTGCTCATATTCGCCCGAGAAGGGACGCTCGGTCGCCTTCTCGCGCAGCACGGCGTATTGCATCGGCGTCAGCTCGCGCCGCCACTGCTCTTCACTCTTGATGACCTTGTCGTCGGTCGCTTTCGTCTTGGTGTCGGGCATGGGTCTCCCGTTGCTTTGGGGATCTCGCGATCAGTTGGTGGCCTTGCCGGCATTCACCAGCGTCGGCTTCTCGATGTAGTTATCCGCGAACAGCTTTTTCAGGTTCTCGACCTTCGGGATGTCGTTATAGACGATGTAGGGCTGGTTCGGGTGCAGCGTCAGATAATCCTGGTGATAGGCCTCCGCCGGATAGAACGCCTCCAGCGCGCCGATCTTGGTCACGATCGGCTTGTTGAACACCTTGGCGCCGTTGAGCTGGGCAATATAGGCCTCCGCGACCTTCTTCTGCTCGTCCGACGTGGTGAAGATGGCCGAGCGATATTGCGGGCCGACGTCGGGACCCTGGCGGTTGAGCTGGGTCGGGTCGTGCACCACCGAGAAGTAGATCTGGAGGATCTTGCCGTAGGAGATCTTCTTCGGGTCGTACTTGATCTCGACCACCTCGGCATGGCCGGAACGGCCGCTCGACACGGTCTTGTAATCGGCGGTCGCCTTGGTGCCGCCGGCATAGCCGGAGACCGCGTTGACGACGCCTGCGGTGTGCTGGAAGACGCCTTGCACGCCCCAGAAGCAGCCGCCGGCGAGCACGGCGGTCTGGACGCCGCTCGCGGGCGCCGCGTCCAAGGTAGGGGCTGGGATCACGACCGCCTCCTCCGCGGCCCGCGACGGCATCACGAAAGCCAGCGTCAGGGCGGTGGTTGCGGCGAGCAGGGTGGAGAGGGCGGTTCGGCGCATGGCATCCTCTTTCGGAAGGGCTGACAGTCTAGGGCGGTCGGGACCGGGCGAACAGCCTGCCCGGCCGCGTTTTCGCATCATCCGAGATACGGGCCGTACCGCAGATTGTTACGCCGGGGCGGACACGAGACCGTGAGGACGCGGCTGACGCGGCGACGGGCCGGCTTGGCGGGATGCGGAACTCCGCGCTAGATGAACCGGCGCGATCGATGATCGACCAAATGGTGGCTGGAGCTGGCCTGACAACATGCTGCGCGTCGTACTCCTGATCCTGGCCGTCCTCGCCGCCGGCACTTGCTTTGCCGCGGCCGATCTCCGAGCCGGCGACGATCTCGCTTTGTGCCGCGACCGCCAGGCCGAGCTGCAGGCCCGCGCCGCCGCCTGCGAGAATCTGCTGAGCGCCGATCGCCTCACCGCCAAGGACAAGGCGATCGCCCTGTCCGCGCGTGGCAATGTCCTGCTAAACAAGCGCGACCATGTCCACGCGATCGAGACGCTGTCCATGGCCATCGACCTCGATCCCGACAACGTCGTCGCGCTCAACTTGCGCGGCCTCGCCTATGAGCGGAGCGGCCAGGAGGATCTCGCGATGGCCGACTACAACCTCGCGCTCCGGAAACGCCCGGCCTATGGCGTTCCTTACAACAACCGCGGCGTCATCCACGCGCGCCGCGGTGCGCTGCAGAGCGCGATCGACGATTTCAGCCTGTCGATCAAGTACACGCCGAAATTCCTGCTCGCCTGGACCAATCGCGCCCGCGCGCGCACGCTGATGAAGGATTTCGACGGCGCCATCGCCGATTTCGCCGAGGCCGAGAAGATTGATGCGGCTGCGCCGCAGATCGCCGGCAACCGCTGCATCACTTACGGCATGATGGGCAAGTTCGACCGAGCCCTGGCCGATTGCAATGGCCTGATCGAAAAGCAGCCCAGGAACGCGTTCGCGATCAACAACCGCGCCGACGTCAACATGATGAAGGGCGATCTCGACGCGGCGCTGAAGGATTACAACACGGTCATCCAGAACAACCCGAACAATGTCCGCGCCCATTCCGGCCGCGGCCAGATCTACGAGCGCAGGAAGGATCTCGCGCAGGCCCGCGCCGATTATCGCGCCGCCGCCTATTCGCTGACGAGGTTCGACGAGACCGAGGTTGCGCGCGCCCGCGCCATCGCGCAGGAGCGGCTCGCCGCCCTGACGCCGAAGGAGGCGGCGAGCGCGACGACCGGCCGTCGCGTCGCGCTGGTGGTCGGCAACGGCGCCTACAAGAACGTCCATGCGTTGCCCAATCCGCCGCGCGACTCGAAGCTGATCGCGGGCGTGCTGCGCGACCTCGGCTTCAAGACCGTGATGGACACCAGGGACCTCACCCGCGATGCGTTCTTCCAGACGCTGAAGGCCTTCGCGGAGGAAGCGGAAAAGGCCGATTGGGCCATGGTGTATTATGCCGGCCATGGTTTCGAGATCGGCGGGGTGAACTATCTCGTTCCGGTCGACGCCAAGCTCACCGCCGACAAGGACGCCGAGACCGAGGCCGTCGCGCTCGAGCAGGTGATCGCCGCGGTCGGCGCGGCGCGAAAAGTGCGCCTCGTGGTCCTCGATGCCTGCCGCGACAATCCGTTCGCGCCGGCCATGCAGCGCACGCTGTCGCTGAAGCTGGTCGAGAAGGGCTTTTCCAACATCGAGCCAGGTGCGGGCTTCATGGTGGTCTACGCCGCCAAGCACGGCCAGACCGCGATGGATGGCGATGGTAGCCCCAACAGCCCGTTCGCCACCGCGCTCGCGCGCGAGATCAAGCAGCCGAAGGTCGAGATCCGAAAATTGTTCGACATCGTGCGCGACGACGTCTGGGCCGCGACCAGGCACGAGCAGCAGCCGTTCACGTATGGGTCGCCGCCAGGGCGGGAAGATTTTTACTTCGTCGCTGGGAAGTAGCCGCGCTCACGCCAGCGAATTGAACCAGTCGAACGCCGTCGCGTTTCCGTTCAGAACGGCCGCTTCGCCATAGAGGCTCGACAGGAACGTGCCGCGATGGCTTGCGCCATTGACCGCGACGCCCGCGGCGAAATGCCCACCGGCGGCGATTGCGGGCCGCACCAGCCGGGGATGCAGCGCCTCATCGGCCAGCCCGTAGTAAAATCTGATCGGGGAATCGTACTGCCAGTACGTCGCACCATTGCCACCAAGGTGGCGCAGCAATGCGCTGTTGGTCTCGTTGGTGAAGCGATCGAAGAAGCCTTCGACCAGGAAATCGCCGGCGGGCGGAATGCTCTTCGCGATCTCGCCCTCGAGGCTGTAATCGGACCAGTATTTCTCCGCGAAGGCTTGATATTGGGGCTTGACCGCCGTCTTGAACAAGTCGGTCAGCCCGTAGTAGCGGCGATAGCTGCCGAGCAGGACGATCAGGCAGGGTGTGATCCAGGCCGGCGGCATCGGGTAGGAGGTTTCCGAGGCCGGAATATAGGCCGTGGGGTTCGTCCAATAGTGAAAGCTCTCGGCGAGATCATTGAACGGACTCTGTGTGGCGGTCGCCCGCACCTTGATGCCGCGGCGCTGCAGCTCCTGTTTCAGCCACTGCGTGTTCAAGGCGCCTTGCGACCAACCGTTCAGGAACAGGTTTGATTGGCGCAGGCTCAGTGTCCGCAATTCGTGCAACCCTGCCGTCAGGATGTCGACGCAGCATTGCACGGTCGCGCCCTTCACGGCATAGGCTTCGCTCCGACCGTTGCGATAAGGGCCCTTGCCGACATAATCGGCCGCGACGACCGCATAGCCGTTGCCGGCGAAGCGCTGGACGTTGAACAGGGTCTCGATCGAATCGACATTGTCGCGCAGCTCGTAATTTTCGTCCTTCAGCCGCAGCAGGTTCGACGGGACCTGATCGAAGGAGAGGATCGTGCCGTGCTGCCATGACAGGAGCGGCAAGGTGCCGCGCGCGCCGACCGGAACCGCAAGCAGGCCGCTGACCTTGACGCGTTCTCCGGTATCCGGGATGCGCGTGAAGGTGACGATGCGCCGCAGCTCCACGTCGTTTCGTGCCGCATATCGCTGCCGCGCTTCCGGACTTGAGGAAGCTCCGGCGGCTCACTGCAACATCATCGAGCCGGCGATCGAGGTCATCAGGCTTTGTCGCGCGAGAGGTCATGCGTTCCACTCCGAGGCAGATCGCAAGCTGATACAGCACAAAGCCTAGCGGGCGGTGAACGCACCTCGTCGTGGCTGCTCATTGTGCGGGTCCGTGGCCCGGATGAGCGCAGCTACAAGCGGCGGATATCGCTACGCTCATCCGCGCTACGGCAGCTTCATACCACCACGCTCAGCCGTTTCGCGGCACGCGTGATGCCGGTATAGAGCCACCGCGCCCGCGAATCCTGGAACGCAAAGCTCTCGTCGAACAGCACGACGTCGTCCCATTGCGAGCCCTGCGATTTGTGCACGGTCAGGACATAGCCGTAGTCGAACTCGTCATAGGGCTTGCGCTGCTCCCAAGCGATCTGCTCGACGCCGCCCTCGAAGCAATCGGCGCGCACCGAGACCTTGGTCACCTTGTGGCCGAAATCCTCGTCCGGCGACAGCCGCATCGAGAGGATGCGCGACTTCGATCGCGAGGTGTTGCGCGACTTGACGCGCCACAGGCCGCCATTGAACAGGCCCTTCTTGCGGTTGTTGCGCAGGCACACCAGCTTGTCGCCGGCGACCGGGAACTGGTCCTCGATGTTCTGGCGCTGGCGCACCCGCATGTTGTAGGCGCGGCGCGTGTTGTTGCGGCCGACCAGGATCTGGTCGGCGCCCATGACGCGATCGGGATCGAGCTCCTTGCGCGAGACGACCTCGCTCTCGCCATAGCGGCCGATGTCGAGCTCGCGTCCCTCGCGCACGTCCATCGACATCCGCACGATCGGATCGTCCTGGGCCTGGCGATGCACCTCGGTCAGCATCGCGTCCGGCTCGGAATTGGTGAAGAAGCCGCCGCCCTGGATCGGCGGCAGCTGCGCGGGATCGCCGAGCACCAGCAGCGGGCAGTCGAACGACATCAGGTCGCGCCCCAATTCGGCATCGACCATCGAGCATTCGTCGATCACGATCAGCTTCGCCTTCGACGCCGGCGCATCGTCCCACAGCTCGAAGCTCGGCTGCTCCTCGCCGGATTCGCGGGCGCGGTAGATCAACGAATGAATGGTGGAGGCGCCGTCGCAGCCCTTGTTGCGCATGACGAGGGCCGCCTTGCCGGTGAAGGCGGCGAACTTCACCTCGCCGTCGACACCCTCGGCAATGTGCCGCGCCAGCGTGGTCTTGCCGGTGCCGGCAAAGCCGAACAGGCGGAACACCGGCGGCGTGCCGCCCCGTCCCGGCTTGGCCTTGAGCCAGTCGCCGACGGCCTTGAGCGCAGCATCCTGGTGCGGGGTGAAAGTGGCCATGTCTGTCTTGAGGGAGCGGCGAATGAGGCGATTCGCCTTCCCCCAAACTAACCATTCGCCCCGCTGGTTCAAGCGCGGGCCCGTCGCATTTGAAGTCCGTTCCCGGCCGCCATCCTTCGAGACGCCCGCCTTTGGCGGGCCCTCAGGATCAGGGCGGAGTGCGCGGCGGCATTTTTGGCGGGCAAGATGCCGTTGAGCCTCATCCTGAGGAGGCTGCGAAGCAGCCATCTCGAAGGACGAGGCGTTCGCTCAGGCGTCGCCAAACCCTACTGCCAGCCGGGAACGCCGCGCATGTCGGGCAGCTGGTGGGCGATGCCCTTGTGGCAGTCGATGCAGGTCTTTTCCTTGGTGAACAGGAAGCGCTGGTGCGCCACCGAGGCCCGCGGCGACTGCTTGGTGATGTCCATGGAATCGGCGCTGTGGCAGTTGCGGCATTCCAGCGAGTCGTTGGCCTTGAAGCGCGCCCATTCGTGCGCGGCGAGCTCGAGCCGGTGATCCTGGAATTTCTCGCGGGTGTCGATCGTGCCGAAGATCTTGCCCCAGACCTCCTTGGAGGCCTGCATCTTTCGCGCGATCTTGTCGGTCCAGTTGTGCGGCACGTGGCAGTCCGGGCAGGTCGCGCGCACGCCGGAGCGGTTGGTGAAGTGGACGGTCGACTTCAGCTCGGCGTAGACATTGTCCTTCATCTCGTGGCAGCCGGTGCAGAACTTCTCGGTGTTGGTGATCTCCAGCGCGGTGTTGAAGCCGCCCCAGAAGATCACTCCGGCGACGAAACCGGCCAGCACCAGGGTGCCGAGCGCGAACACCGAGCTCGGCCGGGTCAGCACCTGCCACAGCTCGAGCAGGAACGCCCGGCTGCGCGCGATGACGCCGCGCTTGGCATTCAGCTCCGCGTTGGGATCGTCGGCAGTCGTCGTCATCTGCGGCCACCCGGGCTTGCGCGTGACAGCAGCGTGTCGATGTCGGTGAAATCGTTGCTGACCGGAGGATTGGCGGTGTTCTGCGGCACGTGGCATTCGGTGCAGAAGAAGCGGCGCGGCGAGACCGAGGCCAGGAACTGGCCGTCGCGATCCATGAAGTGCGTGATCGACACCATCGGCGCCTGCGACTCCGCCGTGCGCGCCCGTGCATGGCAGGACAGGCATTTGTTGCCGTTGAGGTCGACCTGGTAGCCGTCGATATTATGCGGGATGACGGGCGGCTGCTCCGGATAGTTGCGCACCTCCTTCTCGGAGGTGTTGCGGTTCGGCAGCATCGGCGGCGCCGGGCCCTCGTCGTTGAGCGGGGTCGGGCCGCGCAGGCCGGAGGTCACCGTCTGCGCCGTCAGCGAGCTCGTGCCCGCTGCGATCGCGAAGGCGAGCAGGATGATTGCGGATCGTTTCATCATGACATGTTCACCCGCTCGATGCGCACGGCGCATTTCTTGAAGTCGGTCTGCAGCGAGATCGGATCGGTGGCGTCGAGCGTCACCTTGTTGATCAGCTTGGATTCGTCGAACCACGGCACGAAGACGAGGCCGCGCGGCGGCCGGTCGCGGCCGCGCGTCTCGACGCGGGCGCGGATGAAGCCGCGGCGGGAGACCACCTTCACCTCGTCGCCGCGGCGCAGCTTCGCCTCCTGCGCATCGTCCGGATGCATGAAGCAGACGGCTTCGGGAAAGGCCTTGAACAGCTCGGGGACGCGGCGCGTCATGGTGCCGGAATGCCAGTGCTCCAGCACGCGGCCGGTGGAGAGCCAGTAGGGATATTCGTTGTCGGGCGATTCCGCCGGCGGCTCGTAGGGCAGCGCGAAGATGCGGGCCTTGCCGTCGGCATGGCCGTAGAACTGCACGTTGGTGCCCTGCTTGACGTAGGGGTCGCTGCCTTCGCGGAAGCGCCACTTGGTCTCCTGGCCGTTGACGACGGGCCAGCGCAGGCCGCGCTCCCGGTGATAGGTGTCGAACGGCGCGAGGTCGTGGCCATGGCCGCGGCCGAACTGGGCATATTCCTCGAACAGGCCCTTGTGGACGTAGAAGCCGAACGCCTTGGATTCGTCGTTGGCATAGCCCGGCTCGATATCGGTGACCGGGAATTTGTCGACCTGGCCATTCTTGTAGAGCACGTCGAACAGGGTCTTGCCGCGATATTCCGGCTTCTTGGCGATCAGCTCCGCGGGCCAGACCTCCTCGATTCTAAAGCGCTTGGAGAACTCCATGAGTTGCCAGAGATCCGACTTCGAGTCGCCCGGCGCGGGGACGAGCTGGTGCCAGAACTGGGTGCGCCGCTCGGCATTGCCGTAGGCGCCTTCCTTCTCCACCCACATCGCGGTGGGCAGGATCAGATCGGCGGCGAGCGCCGTCACGGTTGGATAGGCGTCGGAGACCACGATGAAATTGTCGGGGTTGCGGAAGCCTGGATAGATCTCCTCGTTGACGTTGGGACCGGCCTGGAGGTTGTTGTTGACCTGCACCCAATAGGCGTTGATCAGGCCGTCCTTCAGCATCCGGCTTTGCAGCACGGCGTGCGCGCCCGGCTTGTCCGGAATGGTGCCTTCGGGCAGCTGCCAGATCTGCTCGGTGTGGTCGCGATGCTTCTTGTTGGTCACCACCATGTCCGCGGGCAGACGGTGCGAGAAGGTGCCGACCTCGCGCGCGGTGCCGCAGGCCGAGGGCTGGCCGGTCAGCGAGAACGGGCTGTTGCCGGGCGCGGAGATCTTTCCGGTCAAAAGGTGGATGTTGTAGACGAGGTTGTTGCACCAGACGCCGCGGGTGTGCTGGTTGAAGCCCATGGTCCAGAACGAGACCACTTTTGTCTTCGGGTCGGCATACAACTCGGCCAGCGCCTCGAGCCGGTTCAGCGGCACGCCCGACATTTGGGCGGCTTTCTCCAGCGTGTACTCCGACACGAACTTGGCGAATTCGTCATAGCTCATGTCGGTGGCGTCGTTGGGTTTCGCCGCGCCCGTCGCCTTCTTCTGCAGCGGATGCTCGGGCCGCAGGCCGTAGCCGATGTCGGTCTGGCCGCGCTTGAACACGGTATGTGCGGCAACGAAGTCCTTGTTGACGCGACCGGTCTTGATGATGTGGTTGGCGATGGCGTTGAGGATGTACAGGTCGGTGTGCGGCTTGAACACCATGCCGATGTCGGCGAGGTCGAACGAGCGGTGCTCGAAGGTGGAGAGCACGGCGACGCGGACATGCGGTGCGGACAGCCGGCGGTCGGCGATGCGTGTCCACAGGATCGGATGCATCTCCGCCATGTTGGAGCCCCACAGCACGAAGGCATCGGTGGCCTCGATGTCGTCGTAGCAGCCGGCCGGCTCGTCGATGCCGAAGGTGCGCATCATGCCGGCGACCGCCGAGGCCATGCAGTGCCGCGCATTGGGATCGATGTTGTTGGTGCGGAAGCCGGCCTTGAACAGCTTGACGGCGGCATAGCCTTCCCAGATCGTCCACTGGCCGGAGCCGAACATGGCGACGCCGTTGGGGCCGCGCTTCTTGATCGCTTCCTTCCACTTCAGCTCCATGATGTCGAAGGCTTCGGTCCAGGTGACGGGCGTGAACTCGCCGTTCTTGTCGTACTTGCCGCCCGTCTTGCGCAGCATCGGCTGCGTCAGCCGGTCATGGCCGTACATGATCTTGGAGAGGAAGTAGCCCTTGACGCAGTTGAGGCCGCGATTGACCTCGGCCTTGATGTCGCCATGGGTGGCGACGACGCGGTTGTCCTTGGTCGCGACCATCACCGAGCAGCCTGTGCCGCAGAAGCGGCAGGCGGCCTTGTCCCATTTCAATTCGCTCTCCTTCCGCTCGGCGGCGAGGTTGGCGGCGAGCGCCGGTGCCGGCAGGCCGGCGGCGGCCGCGGCGATCGCGGCGGCCTCGAGCTTGAGCATCTGGCGGCGGTCGAGCTTCGGCGATGTCATGATGGCTCTTCCTGACTCAGGCGGTTTCAATGGCGTGGAAGACGAGCGCTGCGGAATAGACGTTCGGCAGCGACTGGATGGTGTTGAGCATGGTGCCAAGGCTGCCGGCATCCGCCGCTTCAGCCACGACGACGAGCTTTCCGCGCGCGTCGCGGGCATGAATCTCGCAGCCGGGAAGCGCTGCGATCTCCGCTTCCAGTTCGGCAAGGCGCTCGGGCCGCGCCTGCACGATGATGCTGGCGATCTCGGCGCCCGGCGGCGCGATGACGCGGTCGGCGCTGAGCATCCGGCCGGTGATCAAGGCGCGGCGGTTGAGTGTGGCGTGAGCCATGATGCCTGTCTTTCGCTGGTTGCCGATCAATGCGGGGAGGGCGGCGGGCCGGGAGGGCCGGCGAACATCTGGTAGATCCAGACGCCAAGGCCGTAACTGCCGACGGTCCCGACCGCGAGCATGGGCATCACGATCGCGGTCAGGAACAGGAAGGCGAAAATCTCCATGCGCTTACGGCGCACGCGCGACGTCGTGTCGTCAGGGGCCGACATATTCGGTCTCTTGAAGCTGTGGGGAATCGTGACGGCATCCGGGCCGTCGCCTTGCTGCACTTTAGATACGTTCCACCCGACAGCGCGTTGATTTGGATCAATGTCGGTTGGCTGCCTCTCGCTGCGCCGGAGGATGGATCGTCTCCCACGTGGCGGAATTGCGCATCCGTAGACAGCGTCGCCTCGCGCATTAAGATGCCGTTAACAACAACAAGCGGGAGAGCGACGCCATGAAGTTCGGCATCTTCTACGAGCTGCAGCTGCCGCGGCCCTGGGCGGCCGGCGACGAACTCGCCCTTTATCAGAATGCGCTCTCGCAGATGGAGCTCGCCGACAAGCTCGGCTACGACCATGCCTGGGTGGTCGAGCATCACTTCCTCGAAGAATATTCGCACTCGCCCTCGCCGGAATCGTTCCTGGCTGCCGCAAGCCAGCGCACCAAGAACATCCGGCTCGGCCACGGCATCCTCCAGCTCACCACCAATCATCCGGCGCGGGTTGCCGAGCGCGTCGCAGTGCTGGATTTGCTCAGCAACGGCCGCTGCGAGTTCGGCATGGGCGAGAGCGCCTCGATCACCGAGCTGGAGCCGTTCGGCCGCGACATGGAGACCAAGAAGGAGGTGTTCGAGGAGGCGGTCGCAGCCATCTTCCCGATGTTTCGGGATGCCGGCTCAGAGCATCACGGCAAATATTTCGACATCCCCTTGCGCAATGTCGTGCCGAAGCCGGTGCAGAAGCCGCATCCGCCGCTGTGGATGGCGTGCTCGCAGCTGCCGACCATCGAACGTGCCGGCCGCCACGGTTTCGGCGCGCTCGGCTTCCAGTTCGTCAGCGCCGATGCCGCGCACGCCTGGGTGCACGCCTATTACAACGCGATCACCAAGCGGCTGCACAAGCTCGCGGACTACGAAATCAACCCGAACATGGCGCTGGTCTCGTTCTTCATGTGCGCCAAGACCGACGAGGAGGCGCGTGCCCGCGCCGACGGCGCCACCTTCTTCCAGTTCGCGCTGCGCTTCTACGGCGCCGCGCAGAACCGCCAGCGCCCCGCGCCCTACACCGTCAACATGTGGGACGAGTACAACAAGTGGAAGCGCGACAATCCGCAAGCCCAGGAGGCGGCGCTGCGTGGCGGCCTGATCGGCTCACCCGACACGATCCGCAAGAAGCTGAGGCGCTTCCAGTCCTCGCACATCGACCAGGTCATCCTGCTCAACCAGGCCGGCAAGAACAGCCACGAACATATCTGCGAATCGCTGGAGCTGTTCGGCAGCGAGGTGATGCCGGAGTTCCAAAACGATCCGGCGCAGGCGGCCTGGAAGCAGGGGGTGATGAGCGGCGAGATCGAGCTGGAAGAGATCGATACCGAGGCCTTCACCGATCGCTACGGCAAGCTGGCGATCAACGTGGCCCCCGCGAAGGCGGCGGCGGGGTAGCGTGTAAGCAACGACAGGTCCTGCTTCCTGGCGCTGAAGCCGGTGCGGTGAGCCGCGCAGGAGTGCGGCGTTTTGACCCGGAGCAGACCTTTCGAACTCTCTGCATCCAGCAATGGCTAGGCGGCCGAGGTCGCGCGCCGTTGCGCTGCTTCACGCATATCGTCGTCCCAGCAAGCGCCCAAGCGGCGCGAGGAACGATTCAACACAGCGTGAGTTCGACCTCAAATCCAAGAAACAAAGCAAGAGGGTAACGCGATGACACGATCCGTGGAGGAATTGAGACGGGAGTCCGAGCGTAGCCGCGCGGAGCTGGCGGCAACGGTCGGACGGTTGAAGGAGCAGATATCGGACACCGCCGAGGACATTCGCCACAAAGTCTCGCCGCAGCACATCAAATCCGAAGTCACCGAATACGTCAGCCACAAGACCCAGAGCTGGGTCGAAGGGCTCAAGCAACAGATCATGGACAATCCGATGGGCGCAGTGGCCGCCGGCGCCGCAGTGGGCGTTCCGTTGCTTCGGTTGGTGCGAGGTACGCCGTTGCCACTTCTCATGATCGGCGCAGGACTCGCTCTGACCTCGAAGACGGTGCGCGATCGTGCTGCAGACGTCACCGCCCCGGTCATGGACAAAGCCGGGCACATGCTTGAGGAGGTGGCCGAGAGCGCACGGGCGATGCAGGGTGACGCCAAGGAGACGCTATCCTCCGCGCAAAGCCGAACCGCTGGCATGGCTGATGACGCGCAGGAGAAGGCCGCCGGCATTGCCGCCGATCTGCGGGAGAGCGCGGCGCGTGCTGCCAGTTTTGCGAGTGAAAAGCTCAAGAGTGGCATGAATGCAACCAGGGATGCCGCCGCGAGCGCGCCTGACCAGGCCCGGCAGGCCATTGGCGACAATGCTGCGCTCATCGGCGGCCTGGGCATCGCGATCGGCGCCATCATTGCGGCTGCTCTTCCCGAGACCAAGGTCGAAGCTAAGGTTATGGGCCGGACGAGCGACGAGGTGAAGCAGGCTGCTGCCGCCGCGGCGCAATCCGGGTTCGAGGCCGCGAAAGACGCCACCACGTCGGCGGCCGATGCTGCGGTGCAAAGGGTCGCCGATGCTGATCTCGGCACCCATGCCAGCCGCATGACGCAGAACATGGCGGACACTCTGAAGGAGGCTGCGGACGACGTGGTCAAAGCTGCCTTTAGCCCCTCTCAAACCAACACCTGAAGGAAACCATCATGAGCGATTTGGACCCGCAGAACGTGAAGCAGTTCACAAAGAACCAGGACAAGGGCACCGCGAAGGACATGAAAGAGCAGATCGGCGATGCCGGAGCGGAGATGAAGCAGCGCGCCGGCGATGCGTTCCGGGCATCGGCCGACGTCGCGCGAGACAAGTTCGGCGAGGCCGCGGATTCAGCAAAGGGCGTCGCGGACGGAACCATGGACCAGATTCAGAGCCAGGCGCGCGAACAGCAGCGATCGGGCGCCGATTTCGTCGAGCGCCTCGCGGCCAACATCCGCGAGGCCGGACGGGCTTTCGAGAGCGACGTACCGTTCGCCGCACGCGGCATCGGTTCGGCGGCGGACTATGTCGAGGATGCCGCCCAGAAGATTCGGGACGGAAGCTTCCGAGATCTTGTCGCAGGCGCGACCGATTTCGCCAAACGTCAGCCGGCCGCCTTTCTTGGCATATCGGTGCTGGCTGGCTTCGCGGCCGTTCGCTTCCTGAAGGCATCGGGCGGACAGTCGTCATCCCAAGGGCAGCGCAACACCCCCGGCAGCACGTCGGGGAGCGGGCAAACGTCGGGCGGGAGACCGTTTTCGGCGGGAGAGCAAAACTGGAATCAGGAGTCCGGGACCCGTAACCCCCATACGCAACAATCCTCATCCTTCCAGGGCAGCACGTTACCATGAGCATCGAGCGCGATATCAAAACCAGCGAAAGCGAGTTCAGGGAAATCTCGACGCTGCTCGGCGAAGCCATGTCGCAGTTCGCCAAGCTGTTCCAGAACGAGATCGACCTGGCAAAGGCAGAACTTGGCGAGAAGCTCCAGAAGATCGGCGGCGCCGTCGGCTTGATCGTAGGCGGCGCCGTTCTGGTGATCCCGGCCATCGTCATGGCCTTATTCGCTCTATCCGCCGCATTGATCTCCGCAGGATGGTCGCAGCCGCTGTCATATCTGACATCGGCAGTCATCGCTGCGGCCGTCGCCGCCGCGCTGGTCGCCATGGGCATGAACCGGCTTGATATGCGTCAGCTGGCTCCCCGCGAAACGATCGGCCAGCTGGAAAAAGACAAGGACACCGTGAAGGGAATGGTGCGATGAGCAGCACAAGGACCCGCTTTATCGACAATCTGGTGGCAGCCGCCAGGGACAACCCGCTTGCCGCAGCCCTCATCGGAGGCGGCGCGCTTTGGCTGTTGGCCGGCGACCAGAGGCTGAAGACTGTGGCGCGTTCCGCTGCCGAGGCCGTCGAACCTGTTGCCGATATCGGGACGAGTGGTTTCAGGTCGGCAGCATCCGCGATCAAGCGGACCGCCGCGCCGCCGACCGCCCCCGAAATGGACAACGACGGCTCGCAAGGGGTCGGGGAGATCCTGCGTGGCGCGACCGCCGCCGCTTCCGATACTGTCTCGCAGGCCGCCGAGGGCGTCCGGGATCGTTTCGACGAGGGCGTCGCCTTCGCGCAGGAGCAATTCGGCAAGCTGGGCAATGCGCTTCCGAACAAGGACACCATGACGAGTGCGAAGTCGTCACTGGCGGACATGCTGGAGCGGCAACCGCTCGTGCTGGGGGTCGTGGGCATCGCAATTGGTGCGGCCGTGGCGGGCGCGTTCCGCGCCTCCGAGATCGAGAACCAGTATATCGGAGACGTCAGCGACGACGTGAAGGCCGACCTGAACCGGCGCGCCGGCGCGGTCTCGCAGGCCCTGCGCGAAGCCTCGGACACGGTTGTCTCGGAAATCAGCGATACCGGCGCCGAAATTGTGGACCGGGTCAAGCAGGCCGGGATGGACGCCGCGGCAGCTGCCCGCGCCGAGGTAAAGGCTCCGTAATGAGGCGAGGGAGAGCGGGGTGCGTTGGCCACGCGCCCCGCTCTGGTTGGGTGATCAGGCAGGTGGGTTGTCCTGAAGGCGAACCTAATCCCAGTATGGAATGGCCGGACGGGCGATCATCAGCCAGAAGATCATCAGCACCGCCGCGAACGCCGGAAAGCCGAAGGCGAACCACCACCAGAAGAGACGGTGATAGCGGGCGGGCAGCTTGCCGTTGCTCGCGACCGCTGCGACGGCGAGATCGCGCATCTGCATCTGCATCCACACCACCGGCAGCCAGAAGGCGCCGGTCACGAGATACAGTACAATCGACGCCGCCACCCAGCCGTCGCCGAGGGAATAGCCGCTCGACCAGGCGAGCCATGTCCCGGTGATCGGCTGCAGGATCACGGCACTCGCCGTGAACAGGAAGTCGGCCAGCACCACCGTCCGCGCGACGCCCGCGATCTCGCGCGGGTCGCCGCGCAGATGCGCCACCAGCATGAAGAAGGCGATGCCGGCCCCGGTGCCGAGCAGCACGGCAGCGCCGATGATGTGCGCCATCTTCACGAGGAAGTAGAGCATCAGCGATCCTCGCGGATGGCCATGGCGACCAGGTTGAGCATGATCACCGGCCAGATCTTCAGCATCGGTCCCAGCGGATCGGCCCACAGTCGCGGCACCAGGACGGTGCCGATCACGGCATAGGTGAGCGAGATGATCAGTGCGGCCCAGAGTCCGTAGCGGCTCAGAGGCCGCCAGAGAATGGCGATGCCGATGACGATGTCGGCGAGCGCGCCCGCGGTGACGACGAGCGCCGCGACGTTTCTTTGCAGCCCGCCTTCAAGCAGCAACGACATGCCGATATTCCAGCCCGCGCTCAGCGAGATGATGCCGGTGGCGATCCAGAACGCGCCGAAGACGCCAAAGATCAGCGGCTTGAGCGCATACAGCTGTGCAAACCAGCGTTCCTGCACCGACGCAGGCTCGCGTGCGAGCGCGACTTCGAGATCGCGCGGTGGAGTGCCGGTCAATCGACGCCAGGGCTCGGGATCGCCGGTCGCACCGCGGCGCATTTCCGCCTGTGCCGTCGTGTTGATGGGCGTTGGCCATCCCAGCATCTGCGCAACGTCGCCCGCACGATAGGCAATTGAAGCCGCCCAGCGCGGCAGCTGCAGGCGATAGGCCGGGCGCCAGCGCAGCCAGGCGCGAAACAGCGCGACCGCATCGCTGAAGGCGATCCGCCGCGGGCCGGCCAGATCGACCGCGACCCGTGAAGGCGCGCCGGGCTGCAGGAAGAACAGCACGGTCTCAACGACGTCGTCGAGATGCACCGGTTGAATCGCCGCCGTGTCCGGCATGACCGGCAGTACCGGCAGCGCCGCCAGCCCGCGCAGCAGCGCGCTGCCACCATAGGCGGGCCGGCCGACCACGACAGAAGGCCGCAGCACCACCCAATCGAGCTCCCGCGCCATCAAGGCGGCTTCGCCCTCGCGCTTGGTGCGGGAAAAATCGCTGAGCGCATCGACATTGCTGCCGATTGCCGAGAACAGGATGACCCTGCGGACTCCGGCGGTCTCGCAGGCCGCATAGAGTGCCGCGCTGCCGGCGACATGAACGCCTTGCATGTCCTGTCCCTGCAGCGCACCCGCTGCATTGATCACGGCATCGACGCCGGCGAGAAGGCCCTTCCATTTCGACACATCGGTGGTCCGGGCGACGTCGAGCGCGACGTGGCGAGGATCGTGCGCCGCCGCGGGATGGCGCGACACCAAGATGCAGTCATGTCCTTCGGCGGACAGCCTGGCGTGGATCGCCGATCCGATGAGTCCTGTAGCCCCGACGAGAAGGATGCGCATCGACTGATCCTTCGATGAGCGGCCTGGGCAACGCCCTGATCAAGCCTTGAAGATACGGACCAATAAAGCGGGGCTGCAATCGTTCCTCGCGGGGGAACTGATGGGTTTGGCTGCAGGCAGAGAACCGGACACCCCGCCCCGCGCAGCTCCCTTGAAGTCAATGGCGGATGATCGAAAGGGTACGGAGCGACGCAGCGGCGTGATCCGCGAATGCCCTCACAGCCGGTGCGGTGCGCCGGGAACCGGGAATCACGACTTGAACCGGTACGGCCGGCGGCTCATAGGCCGGAAGAAGACGCACGAGCTTGCCTGACGAAATCTCGGCTTCGACCTGATAGGATAAAAGTCGAGCGATGCCTTGGCCCGATGTCACGGCGGCAATGACCGTGTCGAGATCTGTCGTCATGAGGCGCGGCATCACGCGAACCGTGTGCAAGCGACCTCGATTTTGAAAACGCAGTTCGGTCGGCCCCGCAAATCCGGAAAAGAACACGACATCGTGCTTCGGTATGTCTCGCGGATGTCGAGGCTCAGGTTGCCTGCGCAAGTAGGAAGGGCTGGCCACCAGGACGCGACGGACCGACCCCACTGATCTGACGACGAGGCGCGAGTCGCGCGGCTGACCTATCCTGACCGCAACATCGATGCCTTCACCGATCAGGTCGAGCGACCTTTCGCCCATGACGAGCTCGATACGGATCGCCGGATGAGCGTCAAGGAAGCTCGATACGATCGGGGCGACATGACGGCGTCCGAAGATGGTGGGAGCGGCTATTCGCAGGATACCGTGCAGCGGAGCCCCCTCCGTCTCGACAAGCCTGCTCATGACGGTCGAGTAGCCGTTGACCAGCTCGCGGGCGCGCTCAGCAAAGTGGCGTCCGGCATCCGTCGGTGCAAGGCGGCGGGTTGTTCGCTCCACCAATCGTCTTCCGACCCTTTCCTCGAGGGCCGCAAGCGCGCGAGTGACCGCGGGAGGCGAACGCTTCAATCGCTTTGCTGCGCCTACCAGACTTCCAACCTCAACTATCGCGACGAATGTCGCAAGTTCATCGAGCCTGTCCATCGGATCATTCCCCGAAATGGAATTGTGACTTTCAGCATTAATTCTAGTGCAATTCAGGAGGTCGTAATAGCCTTCGAATGCGGTCGGCAGCGGAGGCGATCATGATCGCGGCAGCGCGAGAGGCCATAAAGGCTGATAACGCAGACGCAGTGCTCGCGTTTTTCAACGAGCATCAGTGCCCCGCCTTTGTTTCGCAACTCGTTTCGAAAGGTGCCCTCATGCCCGCAGCATTGGAATTTCTGTTGTGGTGTGTCGCGCTCGCAACGTGGCTGATGCTTCTTTGCGCGCTGGTCAGTGAGCGCTTGAAGCGGCTCTCAAAGCTTTTCAGTCATCTGCGCGAGATTGCTTTCAGGCACAGGGTGAAGTGACTCGGTGGGGCCATCGGATCAGCCTCATCTGAGAAAATCGCGACGATGCCGTCTCGAAGGGGGAGGCGCAGCGTGAGACCCGCCAATGGTGTCTGCAACAGCCGAGCGGCCCTGGGCGGCGGTGCTCGTGAGCGCTTCCGGTAAGATTCCGTTGCTGCTATCCTCTCGCAAAAGAGCGTCTTGCGGAGGAATACGGTGCGACCCAACGGGATAACCCTCGATCCGTCGGCCGGCGATGTCACGCCCGCGGTGCTCGCCATCGGCCGCTCCGATTTTCCCGATGTGCTCATCGACACGTTGCGCCGGCAGGCCGATGTCGGCCATTGCATGGTGTTCGCGTTGAGCCGGGCCGGCGCGGCAAGCTGCCTGCTCGATGCCGGCAACATCCCGATCGGCGGCGATCTCGGCGCCGCCTATGCCGGCCAGTTTCACGAAACGGATCCCAACCGCGATGCGCTGTTCGAAGGCGAGGGCGGCGCGCCGATCATGCTGCCTCGCTTCGCGCCGCGCATGTATGGTGCGCGCTACCGCAAGATCTTCTTCCAGGATTCCGGCATCGTCGACAAATGTGCGACCGCGATCTGGACCGGCGACACCTGCTTCTACGTCAACTTCTATCGGATCGCCGCGCAGGGCCGCTTCAGCGCCGTGCAACGCGAGCGGCTCGCGACAATCGCGCCGGCGATCGCAGCCAGCGTCGCGCGCCATTTCCAGGAGACGCCGACGTCCGATCTTGCGTCCCTGTTCGCGACGCGCAAGCCGCTCTCCGCGCTCACCCTGCGCGAGCAGGAGGTCTGCCGCCATATCCTCGCAGGCTTCAGCTCCGAGGCGATCTCGCAAGGACTCGGCATCAGCCTGCATTCGACCCTGACCTACCGCAAGCGCGCCTATGAGCGGCTGGGCATCTCCTCGCAGAACGAATTGTTTGCGATCGTGCTGCGCCTGCTGACGGGTCCGAGCGGCCTGAACTAGGGGCTCCAAGTCCGCGATGTCCGTATCCATCCAATTTTAGCATTTGATTGGATCTGTAGTTGAAGCATTCGGCCTATTATCCGCTGCGATTGCGGCGCGTAGGGCGGATCCGAGGATGAGAACATGCCAGACTGGCTTCTTGCACTTATCTGCTTGGTCGCCTTGCTGGGATTCATCGGCTATGCCTTTTACCAGGGCATGAGGGTCCCGCCGGATCGAAGCAATACGAACTTTGGACCCGGCCAGAATGACGGTTGGTCCGGCGGCTCTGACGGTCATTCCGGAAGTTAGCACACGTCGGCGCGGCCAACGTCCGGCGAACCCGAGCTAACCCGACGATCGCTTCTCGACAGCCGCCGCGATTTTCTCCAGGGCGGCGTTTGTGTGCCGCAAGTCGACCAGCTGCTGTTCGCACATCTCGATGATCGTTCGTCCAGACCGCCATCCGAACGCCCGTGCGCCCCCTCGGCAACAAAGCCAGATCAGCGCTGCCAGAAAGACGCCGGCAGCGAGCCAGGATAGCGCCTGCTTCCGGTCGACGTCCGCGAAGGCCTGGCGGAGGTCGCCCTTGCGTAGGTACGCAATCGCGCGGCTGCCGTAGGCGGCATAGTCGTGGGCATATTCGGGATCAACTGCGATCACCCGGTTGTAGTCGGCAATGGCACGGTCAAAATCGCCTTTGGCAAAATAGGCGTTGCCCCGGGCCATGAGAGCGAAGCTATTGTTCGCATTCAGCTGGATGGTGGCGGTATAGTCGGCAATGGCGCGGTCGTTGTCCCCTTTCCTTTGATAGGCGTAGCCGCGCTCGCCGTATCCGACCCGCTTTCCATGGTCTGACAGGCCGGCTTCGAATGCCTGGTCGACGTCGGCTATTGCCCGGTCGTGGTCGTGCCGTTGGTTGTAGATGTGCGACCGGTTGAGCAGTGAGCCGCCAGCTTTCGGGTTTACCCGGATCGCCGCGGTGAAATCTTCCAGGGCGCGGTCATCGCGATCGGCGAAGCTTGTCCATGGCCAGGAACAGCCACGCGCATGATACAAACTCGACAGGTCTTCGCCGTTGTAGTCTCCGCTCTGGATCGCGCGTGTGCAGGCAGCGATGATCTCGGCAGAGGCTTCCTTCGTCCGTTCCAAACAGACTTGTCGATCGTCGGCAGCCGCTGGCCGGCTGACGACGGCGGCTGCGAGTGCCAGAACAACCAGCAGGATGTGGGCGGCAATGCCCGAGCGCATGACTTCGTCCCCGCGATGCCCGGTGTTCGCGCTAACCAGGAGACGGCTTTTCCAGAGCGGTCGCGATCCTCTCCAGCAATGCATTGGTTCGCCTGTTTTCCGCGACCTGCTGCTCGTATAGATCGACCCAGCTCGCCCCGGATGATGAGCGCCGGATCGTGCGCGAGTACCATAGCCAGGCGCCCACCAGCACCAGGAACGGCAACCAGGACACGATCAGATTAAAGACCCAGGATGAACCACCGCTTCCGCCTGGTGTGTTGGCGAACGCAAAGAAAGCGACGAGAGCTCCGACGAGACTGACCCACAAGGCAATCAACAGAAGTCGAGATCGAAGCTTGGTCATTTCAGTCACGGCAGTTCCCTTTGGTCGGCTGACAAGGCCGATACTATCATGAGTTGATTTCTCCTCCATGCTCTCGCGCATGCGGTCGTTGCAACGTGGTTAGCCGTTTCTTTGCTGGACGCCTTGGCCATCATGACGCCCACCGTCACGAGGGCACACCGTGAAATTCGTTGCAATTGTCCGGATTGAGCCGGAAGCCGTCGTTGCCTTTCGCTCACGACGTTCGCGCGGGGTCCCTCAGCGGAAATTAACGTTGCGTCGCCAACATGCTCGACATGCATTCCAAACGGCGTCGTCAAGTGCCCTATCTGGTTCACACCAACAGAGAGCTCGGCCTGATGCTCCGGGGCACCAAGCCCCTCGCATATTTCATGGATATCGTCGGCCAGGAGCCGGACATCTGTATCCGGTATTGGCGCATGTTCGACCGGCATGTCGCTGAAGGCCGCCTGACGAAGCGCGAGCTGATCGAGCCATGTCCTGGGGCGCCGCAGCTCGAATATCGGATGCTGTTCTACACATTGCCCGGTCACGAGTGGCGGATTGACGCCATGCTTGCGCTGCTGAACGAGCCCGGAGCCTGGTCCGATGATCGAGAACGGCGCTTCGGCGAATTGCTCGGTTACGAGACCTGGCAGATCGACCATTGGCTGACGCATGGTCGCTCGCCGACCGACGCTTAGCTTGCTGTCCCGCACACTGGCAACCCTGCAGCGCTCGAGGAGCCCCTTGCTATGCGGAAAGTCGGGAACGATAGGGCGCGGTGAGCAGCAGCATGAACAGCGCTCTCTCGGCCTGGTACTTTGCTGCGGGTCGACTGGCTTCCCGGCCCTGCATCACCACCGCGCCTTGAATGGTGCAGACGCTCCAGCTCCATGTCCTGCGCCTGCGCTGCGCCAGGGTCACTTCGAAAATCGGAAATTCCGGTCCCGCCATCGCCGCCGCTTCTCGCCAGACATCCAATTTGGGCGGAGTTGAACCCGGAGCGCCGGCCTGTGTCTTCACCCATTTGGGTGAAGCGAAGCTTGTCCCTGCCGACGCACGCCACCGGACAAGTCCGGCGTCAATCTCTCAGCGGTAATTTGGGGATCGCGCCGAAGAGGGCGGCTGCGCTCTTCTGGTTCCGCGTTCCCGTCTTGGCGAGGACGGCCTTGACCTGCGTGCGGATGGTTTCGCGGCTGAGCCCGTGATGCGCGGCGATGTCGCCGATCGTCTGTCCTTGCGCAATTCCGCGCGCAACGCGCGCCTCGCTCGGGGTGAGATCGAACAGGCCACGAATGAGGGCAAGGCTCGGTGCCTGCGAGGCGGCGACCGGCGTTGCGATGAGGAGGCCAACCGCCCCATCGAAGAGATCGCGGGCTTCGCCAGGCATCGACACGAGATGAAGCACCACCCGATCGAGATCGCTGGCGCGACGCGCGGCGAAGGAGCACACGGCCTTGTCCGGCACATCGAGTTGGGTGAGGCCGGCGCGCAGCAGGGTGTCGGCCGCCCGGTCCTTGATCGCGATCCGGTCCTTCGGCAACCATTGCAGAAGGTCAGTCATGGCTTCGATCAAGGCGTTGGCGGTCAGAACCCGCCCGGAGCGCGTGATCGCGAGGGCCGGCAAGCCGACCAGCGACAGCGCCTCGGTTGCCGCCCGCATCCGGGTGAGGCGCCAGCGTGTCGACAGCAAAGCCGCCCGCGCGAGATGGGGGCGAAAGCGGTCGAGAAAATCGAGATCCTGCCGCGAAAAGGCGGGGCGGCCGGCCAGTCTTTCCATGTGGAAGACGATGATCTCACCGGACGGGCTGCGGACCGCCGTCGCGCAGGCGTGTTCGAAGCCCCACTTCTTGTTCCATTCCACCCGATAGGGATCGCGCTCCCATTCCTCCGGCGAAAATGCCTCGTGTTCGCCGACGAAGCCGGGGTGATCAAGCGCCAGGAGTCGCGGGGTCGTCTCCGTCCGGCTGGAGAGGTCGCCACGCAGGAACGCCGAGAAAGCCTCGCGGATCGACGGCGACGTCACGACACCATTCCAGACACCGGACCATTGATCGGAGTCCGAGGTGATCATGACCATGCCATGCGCGCCCGCGGCATGAGCGATGTTCTCCAGGACGTCCGGCCAGAGCTCCGGAACGGTCGCTGCCTCGTGGATGCGGTCCACGATCTGCTCGAAATCGATGCCCGTCATTGCTGCGCTGGACCCATCAGATTCGACCGATCTTTCAGACGCGCGGCGTGCATTTCTGCAGCAGCCTTCGTGCTTCGCCCGCCCAAGGCCCTTGATACCAATCCGCTTCGGCGGAACCAATTGCTACTATTTCCCAAGCCGGCCCGGATGGACGGCTAGCAGAAATCATGTCCATATATCAACTATTTGACAGGTCAGAGGTTGTCCCGGCGGCTTTCAAGGTCGGTCTGATCCCGTAAGCCGGGGGCAGCGCTGAATGGACCACGGTTCTCGGCGCATCAACCTATCGGCGTTCGCGGGTAGAGGAGGCGAGCATGATCCTCATATGGCTTGGAGTGCTCCTTGTTTTCGGCGGCGTACTCCAAATGGCGTTTCAGCCCATTTGGCGAGGTCGATTCAGTGGTGGGAAGTGGCTTCGCTCCGGACGTGACACGCTGGAGCCTGAAAGGCCCGGTAGCGGTTTCGGCGTCAAATCGAACTGGCCTGGACTTGTGATGGTCGCGCTTGGCGGCGCTTTCTTGCTGGCCGGAGCTGCCATCTGAGTTGAAAGCAGACAAAGGCAGCTTTTGGCCCGCCTGTCCCAATCCATGGGGACAGACGGCGGCAACTGAAAGGCGCTAGCCTCGGCATCGAGGAGACGACAAGGGAGCGAAGCTTGAGCACCGCGCCGCGCATCGAGATCGACCCGGCTGCCTTCTGGGCCGACCCCTATCCGATGCTCGCCAAGATGCGGAAGGAGGCGCCGATCGCCTTCGTGCCGCAGCTCGGCTCGACGCTGCTGACGAGCCGCGACGACATCTCGATCTCGGAGAAGCAGATCGACGTGTTCTCCTCGCACCAGCCCGCCGGCCTGATGAACCGGCTGATGGGCCACAACATGATGCGCAAGGATGGCGAGGCGCATCTCGTCGAGCGCCGGGCGATGTTTCCGACGGTCTCACCGAAGACGGTGAAGGGCTACTGGACCGCACAGTTCCAGGCCCATGCGGATCGCATCATCGCTTCACTCGAACCGGGCCGGATCGATCTCATGCGCGACTTCGCGCTGCCGTTCTCCGGCGAATGCCTGAAGTCGATCACCGGCCTTACCAATATCGGCTTTCAGGACATGGACGCGTGGTCGCAAGGCATGATCGAAGGCATCGCCAATTATGCCGGCGACCCTGAGGTCGAGGCGCGCTGTCATGCAGCAACCGCGGGCATCGACGCCGCGATCGACGACGTCCTGCCGGTGATGCGCAAGCATCCCGACCAGAGCATTTTGGGCGTGCTGCTCGCCTCGGACATGCCGATGGAGAGCGTGCGCGCCAACGTCAAGCTTGCCATCTCCGGCGGCCAGAACGAGCCGCGCAAGGCGATCGCCGGCACGGTCTGGGCGCTGCTGACCCATCCCGACCAGCTCGATCTGGTCCTGCGCGGCGAGGTGTCCTGGCTGCAGGCTTTCGAGGAATATGCCCGCTGGATCTCGCCGATCGGCATGTCGCCGCGCCGCATCGCAAAACCCTGGACCATTCGCGATGTGGCGTTCGAGCTCGACGAACGCGTATTCCTGATGTTCGGCTCCGCCAACCGCGACGAGAAGCATTTCGAGCGCGCGGACCAGTTCAACGTGCGGCGCGACACCTCCAAGAGCGTCGCCTTCGGCGCGGGCCCGCATTTCTGCGCCGGCGCCTTCGCCTCGCGCGCCATGATCGCCGACGTCGCGCTGCCGACATTGTTCGCGCGGGCCTCGCGCATCGAGCTCGCCGAGGACGAAGAGGTGCGGATCGGCGGCTGGGCCTTCCGCGGGCTGCAGAATCTGCCGGTGAGGTGGGAGCAATAGGCCGGTAAGGAGCCTCTCCCCCAAGGCTGCAATCGTGCCATTCTGCCGCTGTTTTGCCCGACAGGTCAAACAAATTTCGGATAATTCGTAAGTCGTTGATCTTGCACGTCTCGTCTACTGTGCATGGGGTTGTTTTCGCGTTTTATGTTTCGCGCCAAAGACCGCTCGACCAAATCCGTGGAGCTCTCACATTCGCGTGCAGAAAAATTCCATCCTCATTCGCTTCCCCGCTTGAAAGATTAATCACGCGCGCGGCATGCAGCGCAGTGCTCGCATCGCTATTTTCCCGGACGTCTCGACACTTCCGATGACGCGCACCATCATTCGGCATACGTGAATGATGACGGCCACATGCGGCCGGGAGTGTGGAATGCAGCGTCGGGACTTTCTGAAACTTTCGGTTGGAACTGCGGCCGCCGCTGCGTTCGCATCGCATGCGATCGCGCAAGGCGCGGTGAAGGAAATTCGTATCGGCTACCAGAAGACCGGCGTGCTGGTCATCGCGCGCCAGCAGGCTGCCCTGGAAAGACATTTCGCAGCCTCAGGCATCGAGGTGAAGTGGATCGAGTTCTCCTCGGGGCCGCCGATGATGGAGGCGATGAACGTCGGCAGCGTCGATTTCGGCGCGGTGGGTGATTCCCCGCCAGTGTTTGCCCAGGCCGCGGGCGCGGCGATCGTCTACGCCGCCGGCCAGCCCATCACCAACGGCCAGGGCATCCTGGTGCCCAAGGATTCGCCAATCCGCGACATCGCCGATCTCAAGGGCAAGCGCATCGGCTTCACCAAGGGCTCCAGCGCCCACAACGTCGTGGTGCAGACGCTGGAGAAGGCCGGCCTCACCTATGCCGACATCACCCCGGTCTACCTGACGCCGCCGGATGCCGGCCCCGCCTTCGCCAATGGCAGCATCGAGGCCTGGGCGATCTGGGATCCGTATTTCGCGATCGGCGAGACCAAGCAGAACGGCCGCATCCTGATCAATGCGCGCGAGGTCACCAAGACCAATTCCTTCTACATCGCCAACCGCGAGTTCGCGAAGAACCATGGGGCGATCCTGCAGCAGATCGTCGACGTGACGACCGCGGCAGGCCAATGGGCCGAGCAGCACCGCGACGAGGTCGCCAGATCGCTCGCCGCGATTACCGGCGTTCCCTTGGATATCCAGACCGTCGCCGCCAATCGCGCGAACTTCGTGGTCGGCCCCGTCACCGACGAGATCGTTGCGACCCAGCAGGGCGTCGCCGACCGCTTCTACAAGCTCGGCCTGATCCCGAAGCCGATTCATATTCGCGACATCGTCTGGCGCAACCCGGCAGCCTGACCGTGCCGACAACTCTTCCCGTTCAAAAAGGTCTGAACATGAAGCGCATCGTTCAACGCGTGATCGCAGCCATCGTGCTGTCGATCGGCATCGTCGCGGCCGCGGTCGGCACCTCCTACGGTCAGGATAAGGTGGTCCGCATCGGCTACCAGAAGTACGGCAAGCTGGTGCTGCTCAAGAGCAAGGGCACGCTGGAGCCGAAGCTCGCCGCTGACGGCTACAAGGTGGTGTGGACCGAATTTCCGTCCGGTCCGCCGCTGCTCGAAGCGCTTAACGTCGGCGCGATCGATTTCGGCAACACCGGCGAAGCTCCGCCGATCTTCGCGCAGGCCGCCGGCGCGCCGATCCAGTATGTGGCCTACGAGCCGCCGGCGCCGAAGGGCGAGGCGATCCTGGTCCCGAAGGAAAGTCCGCTGAAATCCGTTGCCGACCTCAAGGGCAAGAAGGTCGCGCTCAACAAGGGCTCCAACGTCCACTATCTCCTCGTCAAGGCGCTTGAGAAAGCCGGCGTCAAATACTCGGAGATCGAGACCGTGTTCCTGGCACCAGCCGACGCGCGGGCCGCCTTCGAACGCGGCGCAGTCGATGCCTGGGTGATCTGGGATCCGTTCCAGGCCGCGGCGGAAGCGGCCACCGGCGCACGCACGCTGGCCGATGGCAGCGGCATCGTGGCCAACTACCAGTTCTACTTCGCCTCCAAGAAATTCCTCGAAGCCAACCCGAAGATCGTCGATGCCGTGCTCGCCGAACTCAGCGCGGTCGATGATTGGGCCAAGGGCGACATCCGCGCCGTAGCCGAGCAGCTGGCTCCCTCGATCGGTCTCCCGGTCCCCGTGGTCGAGGTGGCCCTGAAGCGCCAGTCCTACGGCATCAAGCCGATCACCGATGCCGTCATCGCCGACCAGCAGCAGGTGGCCGACGCGTTCTTCGCGCTCGGCCTGATCCCCAAATCCATCAAGATTTCCGACGTGGCGCGGAAGCCGGGAACGTGAGCACACTCATGAGCAAGCAATCAAACGCCAACATCCTCTGGTTCCTGCCGACCCACGGCGACGGCCGCTATCTCGGCACCGGCATCGGCGGCCGCGAGGTCAATTTCAACTATCTGCGCCAGGTCGCGCAGGCCGCCGATCAGCTCGGCTATTTCGGCGTGCTGTTGCCGACCGGGCGATCCTGCGAGGATTCCTGGATCGTTGCGTCCTCGGTCGCGCCGTTCACCGAGCGGCTGCGCTATCTCGTCGCCGTTCGGCCCGGCCTGCAATCGCCGAGCGTCGCCGCGCGCATGACCGCGACGCTCGATCGCGTCTCGAACGGCCGGCTCCTCGTCAACGTCGTCACCGGTGGCGATCCCGTCGAGAACAAGGGCGACGGCATCTTCCTCGGCCACGACGAGCGCTACGAGGTCACCCGCGAGTTCCTCAACGTCTACAGCGACCTGCTCGCCGGCAAGACGGTGAACGCCGAGGGCAAGCACATCCGCATCGAGGGCGGCAAGCTGCTGTTTCCCCCCGTGCAGTCGCCGCGGCCCCCGCTCTATTTCGGCGGTTCCTCCGATGCCGGCATCGACGTCGCGGCGGACACCGTGGACAAATATCTCACCTGGGGCGAGCCGCCGGCGCTGGTCGCCGAGAAGATCGCGAAGGTGAGGGAGGTTGCCGCCGCTCGTGGCCGCAAACTCTCCTTCGGCATCCGTCTACACGTCATTGTCCGCGAGACCAACGAAGAAGCCTGGCACGCCGCGAACGAGCTGATCAGGCATGTCAGCGACGACACCATCGCGCTGGCGCAGAAGAACTTTGCCCGTATGGACTCGGTCGGTCAGCACCGCATGGCGCAGCTCCACGGCGGCAAGCGCGACAAGCTCGAGATCGCGCCGAACCTGTGGGCCGGCGTCGGCCTCGTCCGCGGCGGCGCCGGCACGGCTCTGGTCGGCGACGCCCAGACGGTTGCGGCCCGCATCAAGGAGTATCAGGATCTCGGCATCGATACCTTCATCATGTCGGGCTATCCGCATCTGGAGGAAGCCTATCGCTTCGCCGAGCTGGTGTTCCCGCTGCTCGCGCTGGAGCAGCCGAGCAACGTGACGAAGCTGCATTTCAACGGCGGTCCGTTCGGCGAGACCGTCGGCAGCGATTTCCGTCCGCAGCACCGGGTGTCGCAGTCATGAGCCTGATCGACAGCATTTCGCTTCCGCGCAGCATCCGCCTGCCGCGGGCCGACGGCCTGATCCAGTGGATCGTGCCGCTCGCCATCATCGCGGTCTGGCAGGTCGCGAGCGTCACCGGCTTCGTGCCGACGCGGGTGCTGCCGGCCCCGAGCGACGTCGTGCTCGCGGGCTGGAAGCTGCTGGTCTCCGGTGAGCTCGTCCGCAACATCTGGGTGTCGTTCTGGCGCGCCTCGGTCGGCTTTTTGATCGGCGGCAGCATCGGCTTCGCCTTCGGCCTCGCCAACGGCCTGTCGCAGCTCTCGGCCAGGCTCACCGATACCACCCTGCAGATGGTGCGCAACGTGCCGCATCTGGCGCTGATCCCGCTGGTCATCCTCTGGTTCGGCATCGACGAAAGCGCAAAGCTCTTCCTGGTGGCGCTCGGGGTGTTCTTCCCGATCTATCTCAACACGCTGCACGGCATCCGCACCGTCGATCCGCAGCTGATCGAGATGGGCCGCATCTACGGCATGACCGATGGCGAACTGTTCCGCCGCGTCATCTTCCCGGGCGCGCTGCCTTCGATCTTCGTCGGCATCCGCTTTGCGCTCGGCATCATGTGGCTGACGCTGATCGTCGCCGAGACCATCGCGGCCTCTTCCGGCCTCGGCTACATGGCGATGCAAGCGCGCGAGTTCATGCTGATCGACGTCGTCGTGCTCTCGATCCTGATCTACGCCCTGCTCGGCAAGCTCGCCGACAGCGCCTCCCGCGTGCTGGAGCGTCTGACGCTCTCCTGGCACCCCGCCTTCCAGAAACGTTGAGCAAAATACTGGGAATCACATGCAGACAGCGCTTCGTACCTCTCTTCCCGAGACCGAGCTCGCCGGCCGCGCCGCTTTCGCCCCACACGCCCGCGTGGTGCGCGAGGAGCGGCAAAAAGAACACCGAGTTCAGGCCAGCGGCCTGCCGCTCAGCATCCGCGGCTTGCGCAAATCCTTCGGTAACAACGAGGTGCTGCGCGGCATCGACCTGCACATTCCCGCCGGGCAGTTCGTTGCGATCGTCGGCAAGAGCGGCTGCGGCAAGAGCACCTTGCTGCGCCTGATCGCCGGCCTCGACAAGATCGATGCCGGCAGCATCAGCTTCGGGCAGGATATTCAGCCCGAGGACATCCGCGTGATGTTCCAGGAGCCGCGGCTGCTGCCTTGGGCCCGCGTGCTCGCCAATGTCGAGGTCGGCCTCGGCCGCGATCGTGCCTCAAGCGATGCGCATGCCCGCGCCGAGAAGGCGCTGATCGAGGTCGGCCTCGCCGACAAGCGCGATCAATGGCCCTCGGTGCTCTCAGGGGGCCAGAAGCAGCGCGTCGCGCTCGGCCGTGCGCTGGTCTCGCGCCCGCGCGTGCTCGCCTTCGACGAGCCGCTCGGCGCGCTGGATGCGCTGACCCGTATCTCAATGCAGCGCCTCTTGGAGCGGGTCTGGCGCGATCAGGGCTTTACCGCGATCCTGGTGACCCACGATGTCTCGGAAGCCGTGGCGCTGGCCGACCGCGTGCTCGTCATCGAGGAGGGCCGCATCGCCCATGACGTCACGGTTAACGCCGCCCGGCCGCGCCAGCGCGGCTCGGCCGAGCTTGCCGGGCTCGAAGGCTCGATCCTGAGCCACCTGTTGTCGGCGGACGATCGTACCTAAATAGAGGGAACCCCGCTTGCGGGGAGTAGCGCCATGAATGTAGTGCCCCGCGAGCTCATGACCGAAATTCCCGTCTCGTCCGCCGATTTCCGCGGCGCCATGCGCCACCTTACCGGCGGCGTCAGCGTCATCACGGCCGGGCGGGGCAAGGACATCTCCGGCATGACGGTGACCTCGGTCACCTCGCTGTCGGTCGAGCCGCCGACGCTGCTGGTCAGCATCAACCGCGACGCCTCGTCGTTTCCGCTGATCCGCCGCATTGGCGCTTTCGGCGTGAATATCCTCAATGCCGACCAACTCGACATTGCCGAACGCTTTGCCGGCAAGGGCGGGCTGAAGGGTGCGGATCGCTTTGCAGGCAGCCAGTGGGTGACGGCAGTCTCTGGTGTCCCGCTGCTGGTCGGCGCGCTCTCGGCCTTCGATTGCGAAGTCGAGGAGATCGTCGAGCGGCACTCGCACGGCATCGTCATCGGCCGTGTCCGGGACATCAGGAGCTCGACCCGCACCGCCGCGCTGGCCTACTGGCATGGCCAGTACGTGGCGGTCGACCAGGACGAAGACGCGGCCCGGCTGGCCGATGTCAGCCTTCCCGCGCGCGGCCGGCGCGGCATTTGATCGCCGTCGGCGAGCCTCGCGCAAGGCTGGCCTTTTCCGCCTCGTCGCTCTAGAAGCGCCCCGAGCTGTCCCGCCGGACGCATGGAGCGGAACGATGAAGCGCGTGGCTACCTTGATCTTCTACGCCGTCGGTGCGCTCGCGATCGCCTATCTCGCGCTCTACGCCTACGCGATGTTCTCTGGCTCTCCGATCGTGCCGGGCGATCCCATCCACATCTTCCGCAAGCCGGATGCGCCGAGCTATTCGTAGAACTTGGTCGGTCTCGTAGGGTGGGCAACCCTTGCGCCGTGCCCACCATCTCTCCAAGGCAGCAACCGGAACGGTGGGCACGCTTCGCTTTGCCCACCCTACGCACCTCCGTTCACCCCCGCAGAATCGCCAGCGCCAGCGCCTGCGCGCGCGGCACGATGCTGTCGATCTCCAAATATTCCTCCGGCGTGTGCGCGAGCCCGCCGACCGGACCGAGACCGCAAATGGTCGGCGTGCCGACCGCGGCGGTGAAGCCGGAATCGGCGCAGCCGCCGGAGAACTCGCCCTGCAGCGTGGTGAGGCCCACCTGCCTTGCGGCCGCCTGATAGTTTTCGAACAGCGCCTTCGAGTCCGCGCTCTGCACCACCGGCACGAACTCGCCCTTGATCGACAGCGTCGCGCTGGTGCCGGGCACGTAAGGCGTCGCGACGATCTTCTCGATCGCACCCATGATCCGCGCGCGATCGGCCGGATCGACATAGCGCAGGTCGATCTGCCCTTCCGCGTAAGGCGCCGTCGTATTGACGGACTGCCCACCCGAGACGAGGCCCACATTGAGCGTGATGCCCTTGTCGAGGTCGGTGAGCGCGTGGATCTGGACGATCTTGTGCGCGAGCTCGCCAATGGCGCTGACGCCGGCGGCGAAGTTGGCGCCGGAATGCGCGGCCTTGCCGGTGATGGCCATGTGCATGAAGATGCCGCCCTTGCGCCCGGTGACGACGTTGCCCGCGGGCCGGCCCGGCTCGGAATTGAACACCGCGCGGGCCGCGCGTCCCTCGCGCTCGATCACCGGGCGCGAGGAGGGCGAGCCGATCTCCTCGTCGGAGGTGATGAGCACCTTAATCGGGTGCGGTGCGCCGCCGAACTTGTGGAAGGCGGCGGCCACGAACACATTCATGACGAGGCCCGACTTCATGTCGGCGACACCGGGCCCATAGGCGCGGCCATCCCGGATCGTGAAGGGACGCCGCGCGGCCTCGCCCTTGCCGAACACGGTGTCGCGGTGCCCCATCAACAGCACCGGCTTCTCGTTGCTGCCGGGCTTTGCCACCTCGGCATGGATCGCGTCGCCGAAGGTGGCGTTGGCCTCGCGCCGGAACGGAATGCCGTGCTCGGCAAAATGCCGCTCGAACCGCGCACCGACCGCATCGACGCCCTCCTTGTCGTAGGAGCCGGAATCGATGTTCACGATGTCGCGGAGCAGGTCGATCATCGCCTGCTTCTGCGACGCCAGCCAACCCGTGATTTGAGCTTCAGACATGTGGTCCCTCGCGTGGTTTTCGGGCGGGGTTATAGGGCGTGCCGCGCGGATGGCATAGTCACGTGGCGCGGTTCGGTCATGCGAAGGACGCTCTTGAGGTTCGTCATTGCGAGCGCAGCGAAGCAATCCAGTCTGTCGCCGCCAAAGGATTCTGGATTGCTTCGCTGCGCTCGCAATGACGGGGTGGCGGCCTGCGCCAAACGAAAATGCCCGGACTTGGCCCGGGCATTCGCGTCCGCTCGATGGTCGCGGGCGCCTACGCCCCCATCATCGGCATCCGCGGATATTCCCCGGGCGTGCCTGCGGGCGGGATTGGGATGCCGCCGTCGGCATATTCGTTGAGCTTGTTGCGCAGCGTGCGGATCGAGATGCCGAGGATGTTGGCGGCATGGGTGCGGTTGCCGAGGCAGTGCTTCAGCGTCTCCAGGATCAGGTCGCGTTCGACGTCGGCGACGGTGCGCCCCACCAGCGCGCGCGTCACCTGCTCGGCGGCCATGGTCGCGTGTGCCACGGCAGGTGCGGTCTTGGCGAGGTCGAGGCGGTCGCCGTCCGGGGTGATGATGGCGTCGGGCCCGATCTCGTCGCCCTGGGCCATCAGCACCGCGCGGTGCATGGTGTTTTCGAGCTCGCGGACGTTGCCCTGCCAGCGGTTGGCGGAGAGCACGCGGCGCGCCTCGGCCGAGAGCGGACGCAGCGGCACGCCGTTGGCCTCGGCATATTTCTTCACGAAGTGCTGGGCGAGCTCGAGGATGTCGGCGGGACGCTCGCGCAGCGGCGGGATCTTCAAATTCACGACGTTGAGGCGGAACAGCAAGTCCTCGCGGAACGTGCCCTCTCGCACGGCCTCGGCGAGATTGCGGTTCGAGGTCGCGATGATGCGGATGTCGACCGGAACCGGCTTGGTGCCGCCGACGCGATCGATCACACGCTCCTGGATGGCGCGCAGCAGTTTCGATTGCAGGCGGACGTCCATCTCCGAGATTTCGTCGAGCAGCAGCGTGCCGCCGGTCGCCTCCTCGAACTTGCCGATGCGGCGGGCGACCGCGCCGGTGAAGGCGCCCTTCTCGTGGCCGAACAGCTCGGATTCCAGCAGGTGCTCCGGGATGGCGGCGCAGTTGATCGAGATGAACGGGCGCTTGGCGCGGGCCGAGCGGGAGTGGACGTAGCGGGCCAGCACTTCCTTGCCCGTGCCGGATTCGCCGGTGATCATCACCGAGGCGTCCGAGCCGGCGATCTGCTGGGCGAGCTTGATCACCTTTGCCATCGCATCGTCACGGTAGACCAGCTCGCGGGAATCGTTGGCGACAGCAGCCAGCACCGCGGCGATCAGCTCCGGATCCGGCGGCAGCGGGATGTATTCCTTGGCCCCGGCATGGATCGCGGCGACCGCGGCGCGGGCGTCGTTGGTGATGCCGCAGGCGACGATCGGGGCGTGGATGTGCTCGGCTTCCAGCCGCAGCACGAGGTCGCGGATGTCGAGCGCGACGTCGACCAGCAGGAGGTCGGCGCCCTTGCCCCCGCGCAGCACGCGCATCGCCTGCTCGTGATCCTCGGCATGGGTCACGGTGGCGCCGTTCTCCATCGCGATCTTGGTGGCGGTGGTGAGCTGGCCCTTCAATGTGCCAACGATGAGAAGCCGCATGTCAGTCTCCTATCCGTCTGCTCGCGCCGTCGCGCGTCATGTCCTTTGTCAGCCGCGTTCGGCCTTGATGATTTCCGTCATGGTCACGCCGAGCTTGTCCTCGACCAGGACGACCTCGCCGCGGGCGACCAGCTTGTTGTTGACGTAGATGTCGATGGCCTCGCCGACGCGCCGGTCGAGCTCGAGCACGGTGCCCGGTCCGAGCTTCAGGAGCTCGCCGACGTCCATCTTGGAGCGGCCGAGCACGGCCGAGACCTGCACCGGCACGTCGAACACCGCCTCGAGGTCGGCGGCGGCACGCGCCGCATATTCGTCCTCGTTGTAGCCGACGTCGGTGCCGGCAGGCGGCATCGGGCCGTTGAGATCGGGCAGCGGAACCTGTCCGTCGGTGTCGCTCATGGTTTAGCTCCCCCTGCGAGACGCGATATAGCGTCCGACCATTTCGTCGATCTTGGCCGCGATGGCGCCGCGCTCCAGCACGACGCCGCCATCGGCCCATTCGATCCGGCAGTCGCCGGTGGCAATTTCCGGCTCGGCCAGGATCACCAGCCGGCCCTCGAAGCCGCTCTGCTTGGCGAGCCGCTCGATCTTCTCGCGCGCGCTGTCGTAGAGCGAATCGTTGATGCGGACGACGAGATGCGGCGTCGCGACCAGATGCGAGAAGCAGTCCTTGACCAGCGCGATGACCTCGCCGAGCGGCTCGGCGGCGACAAGGTCGGCGCACAGCTTGCGCGCCACCGCGACCGCGACCTCGACCGCCTCGGTCTCCATCCTGGTCTCGATGTTGCCGATGCCGGAGGCGACGCCCCGAATCGCGATGTTGATCTCTTCCATGGCGAGCGCAACGCGGCGGTCGCTCTCGGCCTTGGCTTCGCGCTGGCCGGCGGCAAAGCCGTCCTGATAGGCGCGGGCCTCGGCTTCCGCGACCTTCTGCGCGATCTCTGCCGCGGTCGCGGCCTTCTCGCGCGTCGCGCGCTCGGGCGCCGCGAAGTCGGTATCGAACAGGAATTTTGCCGGAGCGGCCATCAGTACACCAGCTCGTCGTCGGCGCGGTTCTTGGTCAGCATGATCTCACCCTTGGCGGCGAGGTCCTTGGCGAGATTGACCAGCAGCGCCTGGGCTTCGTCGACGTCGCGCAGGCGCACGGGGCCCATCGCCGCCATGTCGTCCTGGAGCATCTTGGCCGCGCGCGAGGACATGTTGCCGAAGAAGAAGTTGCGGACGTCCTCGTTGGCGCTCTTGAGCGCGACGCCGAGCTTGTCCTTGTCGACGTTGCGCATCAAGGTCTGGGCGGAGCCGGAATCGAGCTTCACCAGGTCGTCGAAGGTGAACATCAGCGCCTTGATGCGCTCGGCGGATTCGCGGTTGTCCTCTTCCAGAGAGGTGATGAAGCGGGTTTCGGTCTGGCGGTCGAAATTGTTGAAGATCTCCGCCATGACCTCGTGGGCGTCGCGGCGGCGGGTCTGCGACAGGTTGGACATGAATTCGGTGCGCAGCGTCTTCTCGACACTCTCGATCACCTCCTTCTGCACCGCCTCCATCTTCAGCATGCGGTTGACGACGTCGAGCGCGAGCTCCTCGGGCAGGATGCCGAGCACGCGCGCGGCGTGCTCCGGCTTCAGCTTCGACAGCACCACGGCGATGGTCTGCGGGTATTCGTTCTTGAGATAGTTGGCGAGAACCTCTTCCTGCACGTTGGAGAGCTTCTCCCACATGTTGCGCCCGGCGGGACCGCGGATCTCGTCCATGATGCCGTTGACGCGTTCCGGCGGCAGGTATTGCTGGAGCAGCCGCTCGGTGGCGTCGAAATTGCCCATCAGCGCGCCCGAGGCCGACATGCGCGAGACGAATTCGAGCAGCATGTCCTCGACGGTGTCGACCTCGACGGTGCCGAGCGTCGACATCTCCAGCGAGAGCTGGCGGACCTCGTCGTCGTCGAGCAGGCTCCAGATCTTGCCGCCATATTGCTCGCCGAGCGCCAGCATCAGGATCGCGGCGCGCCTCGGCCCTGTCAGACCTTCTGTCTTGGGTCCGCCCTCACGGCTGCCGGCGCGCTGACCGAGCGTGGAGATCACGCTGGTGATGTCGTTGGAGTTGGCGTTTTGCAAGGAGGCGGCCATGTCAGATCACTTCTTGATGCACTTGGCGTTGGTTATTTCGTCGGCTCAGTCAGCCACTGGCGGATGATTGCGACGGTTTCGTTGGGATTGCGTTCGGCGAGCTCACCGACGCGGTGAACGGACTGGGCGTGGACCTGGCCCTGAATGGTGGCGACGTCGATGGCGCTGGTGCCGCCGCTCGGCAGCAGCGGCTGGCCGGCCGGCGCCGCCTCTTCCGAGGCGGCTGGGCCCGTCAGCACGCCGGAGATGGCGGCGGCGACCTCGTCGGAGGCGAGAATGCGCTTGACCAGCGGGCGGATCACCAGGAACAGCACGACGAGGCCGAGCAGCATCATCACGCCGAGCTCGACGAAGTACATGACGTCGTCCTTGGTGAACTGCAGCATGCCAAGAAAGCCGCTGGGCTCGCCGATCGGGGCGGTGGAGGGCGCGTCGGCGAAGCGCAGATTGACGACCTCGACCTGGTCGCCGCGCTTCTGGTCGAAGCCGATCGCCGAGCGCACCAGCGTGGCGATGCGGTCGAGCTGCTCCTTGGTGCGGTCCTGGTAGGCCAGCTCGCCCTTGTCGTTCTTGCTGTAGATGCCGTCGACCAGCACCGCGACCGAGATGCGGTTGACCCGGCCGGCCTCGGTCACCTCGGTCTTGGTGGTGCGGGAGATCTCGTAATTGTTGGTCTCTTCGGTCTTCTTGCTCTGGTCCTTGGGCGCGACGCCGTTGTTCTGCTGGTTGCCGGGCAGCTCGTTGTTGACGGTGACCTGGCCGTTGTTGTCGGCGGTCATGCTCTGCTCTTCGCGGGTCTGGCTCGAGCGCAACACGCGGCCTTCGGGGTCGAACTTGTCCGAGGTCTGGGTGACCTTGTTGAAGTCGAAATCGGCGGAGAGCTGCACGCGGGCGCGGCCCGAGCCGACCACGGAGGAGACGATGTCCTCGACCTGCTTGCGCATCCGCTTCTCGAAGGCGATGCGGCGTTCCTCGCCGATCGCCTGTTCCGGATCGGTCTGGGCGCCGTCGGCGAGCAGCTGGCCGGCCTCGTCGACGATCGAGACCCGCTGCGGCTTCAGGCCGTTGACGGCGGAGGCGACGAGGTGGCGGATGGCGCGGATCTGCTGGGCTTCCAGCGCGCCGCGGACGCGCACCACGATCGAGGCCGACGGCTCCGGCGCTTCGCGGGCGAATAGCGGCCGCTCGGGCAGCACCAGATGGACGCGGGCGGCCTGGATGCGGTCGATGGCCCGGATGGTGCGGGCGAGCTCGCCCTCGAGCGCGCGCAGATGATTGATGTTCTGGACGAAGGAGGTGGTGCCGAGCGCGTCCGACTTGTCGAACACCTCGTAGCCGACGCCGCCGCCCTTGGGCAGGCCGCCCTCGGCGAGCTTCATCCGCAGCCGGGTGACCTTGTCCTTGGGCACCATGATGATGGAGCCCTCATTGCGGATCTCGAACTGGATGCCCTGGCGTTCCAGGTCCTTGATGATGCTGGAGGAGTCTTCGACGGACAGGTCCGTGAACAGCGTCGTCATCTGCGGCGTGGTGACACGCATGATGACGAAGGCAAAGAAGCCGATGAGCGCGGCGGTGACCGCGATCATCGCCCCGAACCGGGCGGCACCGATACTTTTTAAGAAGTCCGCAAGACCTTGCAAGCAACCGCCCCGACCAATCCGACCCGCAACCGAGCGGTCGACTGGGCAATTATTGCCTAGGTGATGGTTTCGATATGGTTAACGAAGGTTAAGAGGTCGGACAAAAGTGCATCATGAAAAAAATCGGCCTCGCAGAGCGAGGCCGATTTTCGTCAAAGACCGCAGAATTCCGGATCGCCTACTGGCGATATTGCTGGATGCGGGTGGTGCGAAGACCCGCCAGACCGTGCTGGTCGATGGAAAACTGCCAGGAGAGGAATTCGTCGACCGTCAGGGTATAACGGCTGCAGGCCTCCTCCAGGGAGAGAAGTCCGCCACGGACAGCGGCGACGACTTCGGCCTTGCGGCGGATGACCCAGCGTTTGGTGCCGGGTGCAGGCAGATCCGCGATCGTCAACGGACTGCCGTCCGGCCCGATGACGTATTTTACCCTCGGGCGATGGGGTTCTGTCATGGCGTACTCACAAACTCTCAACCACTGAACTCACGCCGTAACCGTAACCCCCGCGGCTTAAAAATCCGCTAAGCCTAAGGGTTCAATACAATTCTCGTTGAATCTTGCGGGAACGCGGCCGACTCGGCGGGCCAAAGACGCAGTCTCGGCCGGCTGAGCGGGGCAGAAGGTAAATACTTTACTAACGAACGAGGGTCGGAGCGCGGTGCCGCGGAGGCCCAACCGTCGTCCCGGGGCGCGCGTAGCGCGAGCCCGGGACCCATAATCCCAGGGAGCAGTTTGACGACGACTCGGGGTTACGACCTAATGCGAAAACGACTTCCTGGGGTTATGGATCCCCGCCTTCGCGGGGATGACATCTCGTATGTGGTTCGCTTGCCCGCCCTCAATTGCTGCCGGTCGCAATGATGCTCTTGACCTGGCTCAGCGTGTAGCTGGCGCCGTCGATGGTGAGCAGCGGCGGCGACTGGGTCAGATCGACCGACGACACCACGCCCTGCACCTGCGCGGCGATGCCGACATTGTTGTTCGCGACGTCCTTGCCCGTGGCCGAGATCGTGTACTTGCCGTCGGGCCATTGCGTGCCGTCATTACCCATGCCGTTCCAGGTAAAGGGAATGTCGTTGCCGGCGGCGGCGGTATATTTGCCGTTGAACACGGTCTGGCCGCTCGAATTGGCGATGGAGATCTCGACGGTGGAGTCGGTCGGCACGTTGAGATGCCAGACAGCCGTCGAGTTGGTCATCGTCGCGGTCGAGCCGTCGACCAGCGCGGTCTTGCCGACGAAGCCCAGCGCCTGGGTCGCCTGCGTGGTCTGCTGCAGAGTGACGAGCTGAGCCAGCGATTCGTTGGTCTTGAGCTGCTGCTCGACGCCGGCGAACTGCACCAGCTGCTGGGTGAACTGGTTGGTGTCGAGCGGATCGAGCGGGTTCTGGTTCTGCAGCTGCGTCGTCAGCAGGGTCAGGAAGGTCTGGAAATTGCCGGCGAGCGTCGACCCCGTGGTCGAGCTCATCGACGAATTCGACGAGGATTTCGGCAGGTCGGTCGTCCCGGAGACGACCGGGGGCGAAGTGGCGGCATTCGTGGTGGTCATTGCCAGATACTCCTCACACTCTGATGTCGACGCCGCTGCTCGATCCGAGCATGCGGCCATAGCCGCGCCCGATGGGCGCCGTGGAAACGCTGTCGTCCTCGCTGATGATCAGGCGGCGGGCATTGCCGCCATTGTCGTTGTTCTGGCCTGAGTGCTGGCCCGATGAATTCTGGTCGCGCAGGCTGAAGGACAGGCCGTTGCTGCCGGTCTTGAAGCCGGCATCGTCGAGCGCGCGCTGCAATTGCGGCGCGTCCTGACGCAGCATCTGCAGCGTCTCCGGCTTCTCGACGGTGAGATGCGAGGTGACGTTGCCGGCGCGGTCGACGTTGATGCGCACGTCGATGCGGCCGAGCTCGGCCGGATCGAGGCTGATGTCGAACCGCGACTTGCCGGACCGAATGGCGGCTGCGATCTCGATCGGGATGCCGCTGATCGGCACCGCCGTAGTGTGGGTCGCCGCGGTCGCGGTGAGCGTCGCGGTTGATGCTGTCGCGGCCGAGGTCGCATTCGTCAGCGGCGCCTGCACGGTAGAAGCGGCCTGCGCGCTGGTATCCGTCGGAGCGATCGTGGCTTGCGGGCCGGCATGCGCCGGCGCGGCCGACGTGCCCTGGGCCTGATCGGCGGCGCGGTCGGCGGGACCCGCCTTGGCGTCGGTCGCGACGTGATCGGCCTGCGGCTTCAAGCCTTGCGCATGGGCGGCGTTGGCGGCCGGTGCCTGCGCAGCGACGTTCGCCTTGCCGGTGTCCTGGCCGATATTGGAGATGTCGGTCTGGGCTTGCGCCGTGGCGGCCTCTTTGAACGCGGTCTTGGGCGTGCCCTGGCTGACCGCGGCGATCAGCCCGCCACCAGCTTTTGCATCGGTCGAGGCGGTCTCGGTCGTGCCGGCGGCGGCCTCGCCGAGCGTCGTCGTGGTCTCGGCATCGACCTCGGCGCCTGCGGCCTTGGCGCTCGCCGTGGCGGTATCGGTCTTGGCGCCGGCGATCTGGGCCGCGATGGAGGCGCTGGCGGCAAGACCTGCCGCGGCGATCGCGAGCGGCGCGGCGGCGGCATCGCCAGCCTGGTTCGCAGCTGCATTCGGGTCGACCGGGACGACCGGCGCGGCAACGATGATTCCAAGATCGGGCAGGGCGGTCTGCGTCGTCGCGGACGGCGCGGCGGCAGCCGCCTCGACGGCGGCGGTGAGGACCTCGGTGCCATCAGTCGCGTCGCTCTCGGGCTCGTCGGATTTGTCGGCCGATTTGGCCTCGGCCGTCTCGGACTTGTCTTTGACCTTGCCGGCGTCCTTGGTCGGATCGCTGGGCGCCTCGCCCCTGTCATTCTCCGCAGGCGCAGACGCCTCGGTGTCGTCGCTCGCCTTGCTCTGCGAAGGCTGGTCCGTGGACGAGGTGTCGCGCGACGGCCGCTCGGCCGCCGGGGAGGACGAGGTCTGCTCGCTCCGGCGCGGCGGGCTGTCCTGCGCCGGCGCATTGTTGCCGATGGCCTGCGTGTTGCTGTCGACCAGCGAGCCGAAAGCCTCGCTCGCGGGCGTGTCCTTCGGGCCTTGCGACCGGGCAGGCTTCTCCTGCGCGCTCTGGATTTGCACGCTTGCCACGACATCTGACATCCGACCGACCACAGGCAACCCCTTGCAAGCAACTTCGCATCAAGAGGGAGCAAGGAGCGGGCCAGCGTCCCGAACTGAATATTTCAGTAATATAATCAATGATTTAGTGATGTGGGTGCATTGCCGGGCCGCCGGCTCCGACCCCGCCATTTCTGCCGCCCCGGCAAGAATTGCCCTAAGCGGGGGGCTCGCGCGATTGCTTCACCGGAATGCCGCCTATATTAAAGAGGTTACTCTCAGCCGCTTTCGACTTGGGCAGTCGTGCTCTTCGGGAACCAAGGTTCCGGGGGATCGCCGCCGTCCCCCGAGAAAGCAAATCGCGGATCGCGCGTCGCCGCCGTCACAACGCTCTAGGGCCCATGCTCAACAGTCTGGATCTCGAAGGCCGTCCCGAGGACACCAGGGTCGTCGTTGCCATGTCGGGCGGCGTCGATTCCTCGACGACGGCTGCGCTCTTGAAGGCTGAGGGCTACGACGTCGTCGGCATCACGCTGCAGCTCTACGACCATGGCGCGGCCACCCACCGCAAGGGCGCCTGCTGCGCCGGCCAGGACATCCACGACGCCCGCGACGTCGCTGCCAAGCTCGGCATTCCCCATTACGTGCTCGACTACGAGGACCGCTTCCGCGAGTCCGTCATCGACAATTTCGCCGATTCTTATGCCCTTGGTGAAACGCCGGTGCCCTGCATCGAGTGCAACCGCAGCGTCAAATTCCGCGACCTCTTGAAGACCGCCCGCGAGCTCGGCGCCCAGGCGCTCGCCACCGGCCATTACGTCGCCTCACGGCGCCGGAATGACGGCTCGCGCGCGCTGGTCTGCGCCGCCGACGCCGACCGCGACCAGAGCTATTTCCTGTTCGCGACCACGCAGGAACAGCTCGACTTCCTGCGCTTTCCGCTCGGCGACATGACCAAGCCCGAGACGCGCGAGCTCGCGCGCCGCTTTGGCCTTGCGGTCGCCGACAAGCACGACAGCCAGGACATCTGCTTCGTGCCGACCGGCCGCTACACCGACATCATCACCCGCCTGCGTCCCAATGCGATGGACCCCGGCGACATCGTCGATCTCGAGGGCCGCGTGCTCGGCCGGCACAACGGCATCGCCAATTTCACCGTCGGCCAGCGCCGCGGCCTCGGCATCGCAGCCCATGCGCCGCTGTTCGTGGTGCGGCTGGACGCGGCCACCCGCCGCGTCGTGGTCGGCCCGCGCGAGGCGCTGAAGATGCACCGCATCGCACTTCGCGACGTCAACTGGATCGGCGACGGCGACATCGACCGCGCCATCGGAAGCGGCCTCGAAATGTTCGTGCGCGTGCGCTCCACCCGCAGTCCGCAAGCAGCCTGGCTGCGCGGCAGCCACGGGCGTTACGAGGTCGAGCTCGTCGCCGGCGAGGAGGGCGTCTCGCCGGGACAGGCCTGCGTGTTCTACGACGCAGCGAGCGGCCAGGCCCGCGTGCTTGGCGGCGGCTTCATCCAGAGCGCCGCGGCGAAGGTCGGCACGGGCACATCGCGCCCGCTCGCGGAAGCCGTGCGCGGCTGATCATGAAATTGGATCGCACTCTCGCGACACCGGAAGTGCGCTCCCTCTCCCGCCTGCGGGAGAGGCACAGGCCGCCCTTGGCGGCCGTTCTGAAGTTGGACGCCGATGCGAAGCATCGGCTACGGGAGAGGGCTCTCTCCACACGCGATATATCGCGAGATGAAAAAGCCCTCACCCGCCACGCTCTTGCGAGCGTGTCGACCTCTCCCGCAAGCGGGAGAGGCTCCAGACCGCGCGCGGGGCAGGATCCGTTCTCACCAACAAACACACCTTAGAGAATCTTCGCGCAAGGGCAGGGGGCATGGCAGCAGACATCTCGCGGGCCGGGGTCGAGAAGGCCTATGGCCGCTGGGCGCCGGTCTATGATCTCGTATTCGGCAAGGTGTTCGACGCCGGCCGGCAGTCGACCATCGCCGAGGCCGACCGCATCGGCGGCCGCGTCCTCGACGTCGGCGTCGGCACCGGTCTTTCGCTCTCCGAATACGCGCGCACCACGAAGGTCTGCGGCGTCGACATCTCCGAGCCGATGCTGCGCAAGGCGCAGGCGCGTGTCCGGAGCTTACGTCTCTCCAATGTCGAAGTGCTCTCGGTGATGGATGCGAAGAACCTCGCCTTCCCCGACAATTTCTTCGACGCGGTGGTGGCGCAATATGTCATCACCGCCGTGCCCGATCCCGAAGGCACGCTCGACGAGTTCATGCGCGTGCTCAAGTCCGGCGGCGAGCTGATCCTGGTCAATCACATCGGTGCGGAGAGCGGCCCTCGCAAGCTGTTCGAGCTCGCCTTCGCGCCGATCGCCCGCCGTCTCGGCTGGCGCCCGGAATTCCCGTGGGCCCGCCTCGAGGGCTGGGCCAAAAGGCACGGCGGCGTCGCGCTCACCGAGCGCCGTCCCATGCCGCCGATGGGCCACTTCTCGCTGATCCGCTACCGCAAATCGTGATTGCCACCTGCGGGAACAGGGGGCCTCGCGCGCGCGTTTGCTTCCCATGCGCACGACAAACCTCATTCTTGCGGGCCTCCTGATCGCCGCCTCTGCACCGGCGATCGCGCAGGCCCCGCCCGCCCCGGCGACGCCGCCGCAAGCGACCGCGCCGCCATCCCCGCAACGCGCCGCCGGCTGTGCCCCATCCGATCGGCTGGCGACCACCCCGGAAGGCACCACCACCGGCCAGTCCCGGGAACCGCTCGGCGACAAGCTGGCCAAGACGGACGGCGTGCTCTGCCCGCCCGCGGGCGTCGATCCCGATATGCACGCCCCGGCCCCCAGCACCGACAGCAACACCCCCGTGATCCCGCCCCCCGGCAGCCCCGGCGGCGACCCCAATGTGAGGCCGAAGTAAGGGCGCTTCCCTTCGCCTCTCCCCGCCGGGGAGAGGCCGGAATCCGCGCAACGCGCGGATTCCGGGTGAGGGGGACCATCCGCGAGTTCGGCGCCGTAAAAAATCGCAAATTCTGGTGAGAAATCGGCCCGAAGCGGACTTGTCGCGCCGAAGCTTTAGCGAAGGCGGATTGACTTACCCCCGCCCCCTTCCTTATATGCCGCGCGTTCGCGAGATCGGCCTCAAGTCGCCGCCGCGATCCCTGTGGCGGGGTAGCTCAGCTGGTTAGAGCACGGGAATCATAATCCTGGGGTCGGGGGTTCGAGTCCCTCCCCCGCTACCAAACACATCAAAAGCTTGCCTAACGAAGGTCATCAGGTGTGTTAGCCCGTGCGGCAGCGTGCTCTCGTTGCGGATGTTTTGTCGCCTCAGGTGCGATGGCAATTATGAGGTTGGCGAGTCTTTCGCTGGCCCCCTCGTCGCCGAGCGGGCTAGGACAGAGAACTGTGCAATCGCTTGCTCCCGGAAGCTGCTGAAGGTAGGCCCATGCTTCTGCGGGCGGGGGATATAGTACGAAACCGCCCAGTGGATGGCATCTAACGACTTCGTTCTCCGCAGCCCAGGCGACGGTGCGCCTGTAGTTTTCTACGGTGTACAGTTTGGAATCTAGCCTGTTCGGAACTCCATGGTGCTTTGGGCTTGCGAGACAGGCATCTCCGACCATGAGTGTCCGCCGAGCAGGCGTGGTGATCCTGATGAGATAGTCGGGCGAGCACTTCTCCTCCGATCCGAAGTAGGGACGCTTTTGATCGAACTCTTGATTCAACGCAGCCCACTCTAGAGCTGGCATTCTACGATCATGAACTGGAGGGATTCCACCGTAGTCGATCAGCGCTGGCTCTGCTTCATAGTCCAGCTCAATAACGACATCGCCCAGTTGCAATCGCCAAGAACAGGAGTGCAGCATGTCTACCGGGTTCACGAAGCACGAGCCGACAAAGCCCCACCGTCTGAATTCTTTCGCTAGCCAGACTGCTCCCCAGAGCTCCCATAGCGTGTTCAGATAAATGGGAGGATAGTGCGATCTTGCGGATTCGTTCGGCGAGAGTGCCTCGGAAAGGCGAGGTGCGAATGCACGTAGCAAATGTCGCAGACGATAGTCCCGCTGGAATATAGGACCTGGATATATGCCGGTTTGCAGTTCCGCCTCGCTGCAGAGACGAGATAGCGTTCTCTGCAGATTGGCAATTTTATCTGACAGAATGCGTATCCGGTGGATCTCACGATGCAAGTCGGGCAGTCGACCTTCGGGATTGTGCCTTGCTACCCTATTCGTGAGTATTTGCAGTTCCTTTGCAACCTTGTCGCTCGATTGCTGCAATTGGTTATGCCTTCTCATCGCCCAATGAGAGACGATCGCATTTTCTGGCAGCGGGATATTGCGTCTGGATCGAGGTCCCAGCTCGGAGTAGGGATTGCGGCGTATGGCGTGGGCAAAATGGAGTTCTTCGTCGACGAATTTGACGAGCTCGCTCGCCGCAATATGTCCCCCACTCGTGCCGAGCCGGCTCCAGGATCGATCCGCTCGCTCCGTGATCACATCCCAAGTGGCGGTTACCCCAAGTTCGAATTCTATATCCTCGATCATGGCGAATACGTCGCGATAGCTGAGCAGCAGTGTCGGAACCACGTAGCAGCGCAACACCGTATCTTCGGGAATCTTCAGGGATAGTGTGACTTCGCCAAATCGGCGGTTGCGACCTATTTCCTTTTCGAAGCTCCAGCGCTGCCAACTCCGTCCTTCCGGTGCTGTGTCGGTCAGCCGTTCGAGTTTGGTGTGTTTATCCGTCGATTGTGCGTGAAATCCTCTGACGAGGATGTCCAAATACGGACAATCGTCACGTACGATGTACCACGTGGACGGCTTCCACTCGTACTGTGCAGAGATGCCGTCGTCGCCTTTGACGCGTACGGCTTCGATCTCGGAGCTTGCTACTGCCATGGAGAAACGAATCCGAGACGGGATTGTTGTCGCGCCAGCTTCAGGCGCCGACGCGTTCGCTGCAACTCCTCCATCCCGTCAACGGCCTTGTCCAAAGCGTCAAGAGCCGGCTGTATCTGGTCGAAGGCACCCGATAGCTTCACCAAGATGCGGCTCGCCAGAACACGATCGACCAGATCATCTCGGCTAAGAAGGTCCTTACCCTGAAGATCCAATCTATGATGAAGTCCTAGTAGCGCCTTTACATCTGATAACGCTCGTCGTGATGGAAGGAGGTCATGACGAAGATCGTTGTCGACGACGGCTACGTGCAAAGCTCTCAGGATGCTGGTGATGCGCTCGTCCGTACTTGCTCCATCGACCGATGCCAGTGGAAGCCCCGGCAAGGGTTGAACTGAACCTAGGTCCGGTAGCCCGACAGGTTGCTCGATATCCCACGGGACTTGAGCGAGTTCAACGAGGAAGCAGCGATCAATCACTTTCGGCGACGGTGGTCGTGATGAGTCGTCGATGTTCATCGTCCCGAGCACCCGACACGGCGCTATTCTGATGCCCGCGTCCATCGCGCCTCCAGCATTATCGAGCGCGTGAAACATCCTTGACAGATAGTATTCTGGACGGGTGAGATTGAACTCATCAAACATTACAACATGCGATCGCGTCTGATCTTCGAGTAGATGATGCAGCAGGCCTTTCTTGTCGAAGAGGACGCTGTCGTTGTCCCAATGCGCTTGTACTGCAACTTCATGAAACGTCTTACCGGGCTCCATTCCAAGAACGCGGGCTATCACCCGTACAAGAGTAGACTTTCCACAGCCGGGTGGTCCTGCGAGGAGTACGATCGGGCGTACCGCCAACGCAAGAAGTGCCACGACGATATCGTCGAACCAGCGATGTGGCGTTGGGGCTTTCACGGCGTTTTTGAGCGACTCGAGAGCGTGTGAAAACTGCGAGTCTGGGATCCGCGTGCCCCAATCGAAGCTATCGTTTTGTCTCGGCTCGGTGGACACGAGGGATACCGGGCTTGAAAGTTGCTCCGATCTCGAAGACGTGCCGCGGAATGCGAGGCCCTCGTCTCGCTCCTCTTGTGCATCAGACAAGTGTTCATCATAGACGGCGCCTCTTGAAGCTGAGGTCGAATATAGGATTTCGGCGTCGGACGAAGGTTCGACACGTCCGGCGACTAACCTCGGACCTTCGCCTGGGGCGACTGCCAAGCGGCCTTCCTCGGGCTGCGAGCCGGGGTCGGGTATCAGTTGCTCATGATCCAACCCGTCTCGCACCAACCGTTCAAGTTCTTCGGCTGAAACCCAGCCGCGATCAGCGGTCAAGGCGACAATCTTGGACATGCCGAGATCGAGAACGACGTCCTCCGCTTCATCCACCGCCAATGCGCCCGGCAGCAGATCGCCGTCGAAGGGGTTTAAGGCCGGCTCTTCACGCTTGCGGAGGGTGTTCGCATCAATCCACAATGTGGATTTGGTATCCAACACTTGGTCGGAAAGAACCGTAGCCCGTTGCTTGATCGGATCCCAGTGGATACTCATCTTCCCTGGAGACTGCCAGACCTCCAGCGCCTTGAATTTGCGCCCCTTACGCGCAGCCACGCCTGCTGCTCCCCCGGGGACGACTCGCATCTTTGGATGCGATCCTCTCGCTAATAATGGAAGGTCTTCGATTGGGCGTATCCCACCGTCATCGATAAATGGATCGTTTGGATCCAGGATAGTTACCTGATGCTCGAGCTCGGCAGGCTGTTTGATCCCGAGGAGTAGAGGGTACGTGTTTTGTCGTCGCCAATCGAAGGCATCAATGCGTACTTCCGGCGCTGTCGATACTGCGCAGGCAGCTTCTCAAGGATCTTCCGGAGGTATTCGCGGTAGACCTCATCGCGGTCCAACTCCCTGTAGGGCGTGAGCGGATTTTGTGTGTCGTAGAACATCTGCCGCACTGGTTTGTTGCCATGCAGCATCCAATCCTTGATGTCGTCTATCTGAAAAACCCATTCCGCATCCGCGGGGCGCTCCAGTTCAAGCGTCCAGAGCTTGCGATCATTAATCTTTGGGTCAGCGACGATGAAACATGTCGAAGGACGAAACGGGTGGGTGTCCTTCTGGAGCAGAAATTTGAACGCACGATTCGTCATAAACTGATGTTGCCTTATTCGGTTACCGGGCCGCAGGATGGAAAATGTGGATGCGGGCGGGAGACGAGTCGCAGAGACCTTCCTACAACCATGGCGTGCTCTTGAAGCTCAGGCAATTGAATTTGCCAAGGCAGGGGTGCTACGTTAGTTGGAAAGCCACGCATCCAGTATCTGCTGGCGGCCGGCTAAGTCAGAAGTTCCGGCGCGTCCGCCGACTCTCTCGCAAGACATTGGTGCCCGTCGGGCAAAACACCCCTTCACCCCGTCAACCCCTTCCCACAAAAATATTCCACTTTACCGAATTTCGGAAATATCGTACACCCTGCCCATCCCGGCTCATCTTGAGGGGCGATCGCGTCGTCGTCTTGATCGCGAGCCGGGCTTGCGGTGGACGCGGCAGCGTCGGGCGCGAAAGGTGCGGGCAGGGAGGGTAGTCCCCGGTGAGCTCGCGGCCGCGCGCGGACGAACGGCGCTGCTAGGTTTCGTCTCGTCTGTAAGTTTCCGGCGCTGTCGACGGTGTCAGGGAATACTGCGGGCGAAATGGCGGGCCGTGCGTACGGCAAAACCGTGTGGTCCTGGCCGTCGTTGCTACGGTCAAGCTCTTGCGGAGGCGGCAGTCGCGTCAACCGGCGCGGGTGCCGGTGAATTCCGCGAGGCGCGAGGGAGGCCAGAAGGAACTCGGCTCCCGGGAGAGCGCGGCATAAGCCGTCCGACCATCGCGCAGGGAAGGCCGAGTGATCGGCACCACCTGTATGCTGCTGTGCGGTCTTTTGCGTGTGCATTTTGCGCAGCAGACCGCGGGTGCGATGTCGGCACCCGGCCTTCCCTGCGCCCTCTTGGCTTTCAGATGGGCGAAACATCCGGCAAAGCTCGGGCGAAATCAGCCGCGAGGCTGCGAAGGCGTGTCTGTGATGCGAAGCGCTGTCGGGCCCCACGACGCTGCCCTTTACTCTCTCGGCGCGGGCGCCCTGTCCGTGCTGGAGACAAGGACGAGACCCTCGACCGCTCACGCCGGTTTATGCTCGAATACCGATTTGACCTGGCCGTCGCGCCGGCCCTCGAAGGTTTGCTCGGGAAGCAAGCGACCGGTTCTGTGATCACCATCACAGGCGTGGCGGCCTTTCTCTGTCTATATTGCCGGCTCGGAGCAGGGTGGCGACCATGCGGAATCGGATTGCACTGGTTTTCAGTTTCTTTTTTTTCACTTCTCTGGCAGCCGCTGATCCTGCGGCCGCAGACGATCGGACCATCTGCGCGCAGCGCGGCCATGACGACCGCATCGCCGCGTGCTCGCGGCTGATCGCAAAGAGCGGCGGGCGCGACGCCGTGGCGTTCGACAATCGCGGTGCCGAATATGGCGACAAGGGCGACTACGATCGCGCCATCTCCGATTTCAGCGAGGCCATCCGCATCGATCCGAAATACGCGCTTGCCTGGCAGCATCGCGGCGCCGCCCTGCTTCGCCGGAACGAGGTGGATCGGGCCATCGCCGACCTGACCGTGTCGATCCGGCTCGATGCAAACAATCTGAACGCCTTGAACGACCGCGGCATGGCCTATGCCGCTGCGGGTGATTCCGAGCGCGCGCTTTCGGATTACAACGCAGCGATCCGCATCAATCCGAGGTTCAAGTTCGCCTACTTCAATCGAGGGCGGCTCTATGCCGGCAAGGGCGACCACACCCGGGCGATCGCCGAATACTCCGAGGTCATTCGCATTGACCCGACCTACGGTTATGCGTTCAACAATCGCGGACTGTCCTATCGGGACACCGGCCAGTCCGAGCGTGCCCTGGCCGATTTCAGCGAGGCGATCCGGCTTTTGCCGAGGACGACGCTGGCCTACAACAACCGCGGCGACATCTATCTCCTTCAGGGCAGGTACGATCAAGCCCTCGCCGATTTCAATGAGTCGCTGCGCAATGATCCGCAACATCAGAGCGCGCTGGTAAACCGCGGAATGGTGTTCGAGAAGCTGGGCGAGGTCGCAAAGGCCCGCGCCGACTTCAACGCAGCTCTGGCTGCCCCGCAGAAGTACGACAGCGCGAAATGGTCGATGGACAAGGCGCGCGAACGCCTCGCCGCGCTGGACGATACGTCCATCAAGACCGTTCCCGCCACCACCACGTCGGTCATCGCGCTGCCGGGACCGTCAAGCAGAAATGACAGGCGCATCGCGCTCGTGGTCGGAAACTCCGCTTATGAGAATGTCGCAGCGCTCGCCAATCCGGCGCGCGATGCGGCGCTCGTCGCCGAAACGCTCAAGCTCACCGGATTCGAATCCGTCACGCTGCTGACCGATCTGCGCAAGGATGCGTTGACCGCGGCGCTGCGCGACTTTGCAAGGCAGGCGGAAATCGCCGACTGGGCGATGGTGTATTACGCCGGTCACGGCATGGAGGTCGGCGGCGTCAACTACCTGATCCCGATCGACGCGAAGATCGCCTCCGACCGCGACGTCAGCTTCGAAGCCGTGGCGCTGGACCAGGTGTTGAACGCGGCGGAACGCGCCAAGCGGCTGCGCCTCATCGTCCTCGATGCCTGCCGCGACAATCCCTTCGCCAACCAGATGAAGCGCACCATGACGCTGGCGTCGCGTTCGGTATCGCGCGGCCTTGCGGCGATCGAGCCCGAGGCGGGCACGCTGGTGGTGTATGCCGCCAAGGACGGAGAGATGGCGCTCGACGGAGAGGGCAGGAACAGCCCGTTCGCCACGGCGTTCGTCAATAATATGCGCAAGCCCGGTCTCGAGGTGCGCCGGCTGTTCGACGTCGTGCGTGACGACGTTATGGAGGCGACCAATCGTGCACAAAAGCCGTTCAGCTACGGATCGGTCTCGGGCCGGCAGGATTTTTACTTCGTTGCCGGGAAATGAGACGCAAGGCTTTGGCTGTTGCGCGGGCCAAAATTCACGGTATTGAGCCGAAATTCGGAAAATACCGCAGAAAACCCGCCCATCCCGGCTCATCCTTGCGCGGACGAACGGCGCTGCTAGGTCGCCTGCAATGAGTGGCGCCTGTCGGAGGCATGTTGCCCCTTGGTCCATCGGCGCAAGGGTCCTGTCCGCGGGTCACGCATCGTGCCCGACAATCGGACTTGCGACATGGTGACATTTTCGGCCGCTCACGCCGGCCACGCCTGTCCACCGCCGTCGATCCGCAACACCTGGCCCGAGACGAAGGCACCCATGGGTCCTGCAAAAAACTCGACCACGCGCGCGACCTCGTCGACGGTGGCGATGCGGTCGAGCGTCCCGGTCTCGACCATCCGGTTGGGGTCGACCGCTCGGGTGCCAAGAAATCGGCCGGTGCGGGTGTCACCGGGCGCGATGCAGTTGACGGCGATGTCGTAGGCACGGAGCTGGTCGGCAAGACAACGCGTGTAATGCGTCACGCCGGCCTTCGCCACCGCATAGATCGAGCCGTTGGTGCGGCCCTTGAAGGCGGCGACCGAGCCGAGCGTGACGATGCGGCCGCGCCGCCGCTCCATCATGCCCTTCGCGACCGCCTGGCAGGTCAGGATGGTCGAGAGCAGGTTCCGCTCCAGCACGGCCCGTATGTCGGCTTCCTTGATGTTCACGGCATCGTTCGGATCGGGCTTGCCACCCGCAGCCGCGATATCGCCGCCCGCATTGTGCACGAGGATGTCGATCGGCCCGAGAGCGGCCTCGGTTTCGGCAATCACCCGCGAGATATCGTTGGTCCTGGTGAGATCGCCAAGCACGCGCACGGTGCTCACGCCGAATTCTCGGCTGATCTCCGCGGCAACGGCAGTGAGCGTGGTGCCCTCGCCATATTCGGCCGGTCCGTTCTCGCGCATGCCGTGTATCGCGACGCTGGCACCGAGCGCGGCGAGCTTTTCCGCAAAGGCGCGGCCGAGCCCTCGCCCTGCGCCGGTCACCAGGGCCACCTGCCCAGCCAAAATCCTCGTCCTGTCAGGCGATGCCATGATCCTCTTCCTGCTATGTCACTCCGCTGCGACATTGAAGCCGATCGCCAGCGCTTGCACCAGGCACATCGGCGCCACCCGCGTGCGGAGCACCGGCTTGGGCATGTCCTGGATCTTGAAGACGGCGCTGGCGCCCTCGATGGCGCGCGTTCGCACAGAGACACTGCCGGACGGCGAATTTCATCCGGTTTGGGCATTTAGCTTACCTCTATTTGGCCGCTCCTCGAGTTGGGCGCCGGACCGGCTGGAACTCGTGGGCGTGATGGTCGTTTGCTTGGCCGGGGCAGCAGTAACGATCGGGGAGAGCACGTGAACCGACGCCAGCTTGTTCAAGGGTCGGCAGTGCTGCCGGCGTTGCTGCTTGCTTCCCGATGCAGTCTGGCCGCCCCTTCGGATGACATGTTCGGGCCGTCCACCGTGAGGGACCTGGCGCGGAGGCTGGCGGGCAAGCCCTACGAGGCGCCCGACGAGAAGCTCCCGGGCGGATTGAAGGACCTGGACTACGATCAGTATCGTTCGATCCGCTTTTTGCCCGAGCGGGCGCTCTGGCGCGGCAAGAATCTTCCGTTCGAGGCGCAGTTTTTCCACCGCGGCTTCTTCTACAAGAACAGAGTAAACATCTTCGAGGTCGCGGACGGAAAGGCATCCGAGCTCAAGTACCGCAAGGCGGACTTCTCCTTCGGCGAGAAGGTCCCGCCGTTCGAGGACAGCGATCTCGGGTTCGCGGGCTTCCGCATCCATGCGCCGATGAACCGTCCCGACTATTACGACGAGGTCTGCGTCTTCCTGGGCGCGAGCTATTTCCGCGCCGTGGCCAAGGGGCAGACCTACGGGCTTTCCGCGAGGGGGCTGTCGATCGATACGGGCGAAGCCAAGGGCGAGGAATTTCCGCTCTTCAAGACGTTCTGGCTCGAACGGCCGGCGCCGGGTGCGACATCGTTGGTGATCCATGCTCTGCTCGACAGCAAGAGCTGCGCCGCGAGCTACCGGTTCACGGTGCGCCCCGGGGAGACGACGGTCTTCGACGTCGAGATGTCGGTCTACCCGCGCGTCGAGATGCCGCGCGCCGGTCTCGCGCCCATGACCAGCATGTTCTTTTATGGTCCGAACGACCGCAACGACATCGACGATTTCCGCCCCTCCGTCCACGATTCCGATGGCCTTGCGATCTTCAACGGGAAGGGCGAAAGCCTCTGGCGGCCGCTCAGCAATCCCCGCGATCTCCAGATCAGCACCTTCCAGGATCTCAATCCGCGTGGCTTCGGGCTGATGCAGCGGGAGAGAAACTTCTTCGCCTACCAGGACATCGAATCCAGTTTCGAAAAACGTCCAAGTCTCTGGATGGAGCCGATCGGCGATTGGGGCGAGGGCGGCGTCGTGCTGTTCGAGATCCCGACCAAGGAGGAGATCCACGACAACATTGCCGCATTCTGGCGCCCGAAAAGCCCGCTCCAGGCCAAGGGCGAACACAACTACACCTATCGGCTGCATTGGGGGCCAGATAGCCCGAAGCCGCATTCGCTGGCCAGATTTACGCGAAGCGGGATAGGGGCGAGGGGCGGAGATGCGCGCCTGTTCGTGCTCGATCTGCATGGCGACAACCTCAAGGGCGTCGATCCTGCCGCTGTCAAAGGCGTGGTGTCGGCGGGGAAGTCTGAGGTGAAGAACATCGTCACGCAGCCTAATCCCTACACCGGTGGGTGGCGGCTCAGCTTCCAGTGCCAGGTGAAAAGCGAGCCGATCGAGCTGCGGGCATTTCTGGCAGAAGGCGACAAGCCCTTGTCGGAAATCTGGGTCTACCGATGGGCACCCTGAGCACTGCACCGCGGCCGATTGCCGGCGATATCGCGACCCAGCGCCTGCTGCCGACGGAGGCCCCCCTTCCGATGGCTCCTGGCGACCTCGGAAAAAGCCTGGTACCCGACCGTATTCCTGCGCCGGCTGCCCCCGCAATGGCCTGGCGGCGCGGCCTCATCCTGCTCTCGACGGCGGCGCTCACGGGGGCCGGCGGATATGAGATGTATCGCGTGCTGCAGGTCGGCGGCGTCACCGTCCTTGAAGCCATGGTGCTGGCGCTCTTCCTGGTCTTGCTCGCCTGGGTCGCCTTCTCGTTCGCCTCCGCGCTGGCCGGCTTCGTCGTGCTGCTGGCCCATCGTCCGGGCGCCCTCGCGCCAGAGGCGGAGTTGCCTGTGATCGCAAGCCGCACCGCCATGCTGCTTCCCACCTACAATGAAGATCCGCACCGATTGACGGCGCGGCTTCGCGCGATCATCGAATCCCTGGAGACGACCTCCCAAGGAAGGCTGTTCGACTGGTACGTTCTGAGCGACAGCACCGATCCCGACATCTGGGTCGCCGAGGAAAAAGCGCTCCTCGTGCTGCGACAAGCCGTCGGAACGCCCAGGCTGTACTATCGCCATCGAGCCGACAACACGGCTCGGAAAGCCGGCAACATCTCCGAGTGGATCACGCGGTTCGGCGGCGCCTACGACTTCATGATCGTGCTCGACGCCGACAGTCTCATGAGCGGGCAGACCATCGTCCGACTGGTCCATGCCATGGAGAGCAATCCGAGCGCCGGCCTCGTCCAGACGCTCCCCATGGTCGTCAACGCGCGAAGCCTGTTCAGCCGGGTCCAGCAATTCGCGGGCCGCCTCTACGGACCGATGATCGCCGCCGGCGTCGCCTGGTGGCACGGCTCGGAAGGTAATTACTGGGGCCACAACGCGATCATCCGGGTGAAGGCGTTCGCGGAATCGGCCGCGCTGCCGCAGTTGCGCGGGCGCAAGCCATTCGGCGGGCACATCCTGAGCCACGATTTCGTCGAGGCTGCCTTGATGCGGCGGGCCGGGTGGGGCATCTACATGCTGCCGACGCTCGGCGGGAGCTACGAAGAGGTGCCGCCTTCGCTGCTCGATTTTGCGGCGCGCGACCGACGCTGGTGTCAGGGCAATCTTCAGCATCTGGCTGTCGTGCCAGCGCGGGGCCTCCACTGGGTATCGCGTGTCCATTTCATGGTGGGCATAGGAGCGTATCTGACGGCGCCGCTGTGGCTGCTGTTCCTGCTGCTGGGAATGCTGATCTCGCTGCAGGCTCGGTTCGTGCGGCCGGAGTATTTTCCGAAGGGGTTCTCGTTGTTTCCGACCTGGCCGGCCCAGGATCCCGTGCTCGCCATCTGGGTGTTCGTCGCCACCATGGGGTTGCTGCTGTTGCCGAAGCTGCTCAGCCTGGTCCTCGTTTGGATGCGGGGCTCGGTGAGACGCCAGTTCGGCGGCGCGTTGCGTGCTTCGGCCGGAGTTCTCGCAGAGATCGTCGTGTCCGCGCTGATGGCGCCGGTGATGATGATCTTTCAGTCGATCGCCGTCGTCGAGATTCTGGCCGGCCGCGATGCCGGCTGGCAGACCCAGAGGCGCGACGACGGCACGGTGGAGCGCCGCGAACTCTATCGGAAGTACGGCATTCCAACCCTGTGCGGCGTTGCGATGGCCGCAAGCGCGTACGCGGTTTCGGTGCCCCTTCTGCTTTGGATGTCGCCGGTCATCGTTGGGCTGCTGTTCGCCGTTCCCATAGGCGCGCTGACCGCCATGCCCGCCTCCGGAAGATTGTTTGTTACTCCCGAAGAACGAGAGCCGCCTTCCGTGCTGCGGCGAGCGAACGAACTCAGCGCGTCGGCAGACGTAGGGGGCAGCCCCGCCTTGGTGGAGCTGCGCCAAGACCCCGCGCTCCTGGCCTTCCACCTCGCGCAGCTGCTGCCTCCTCGCGCCACCAGGCCCGATACGGTCGACGCCAACCTGGCGGTCGGCCGTGCCAAGGTCGATGCAAGCGAAACTTTCGAGGAGGCCGCAGAGCATCTATCCTCGCGAGAAATCTTCTCGATCTTGAACGATGGTTCGGCGCTCTCCACAGTGTTGCAGAAGCGATGAAGCTGCGGCCTGGATCTGTCCTGCGGCCGTTTGAAGCTTTTCTCGTTGCATAGTCCGGTATTGCTCTCTCCCTTGATGGCCGGCATCCTCGAACCAAGTGCGCGGAAAAGCGCCCAAAAACGTCCAAGGAAGGAAGCACGCGATGAAGATGATCAAGGGGCCTGCGATATTCCTCGCTCAGTTCGCTGGCGATGCGGCGCCGTTCAATTCGCTCGATGCCATATGCGGATGGGCCGCCTCGCTTGGCTACAAGGGAATTCAGATTCCGAGTTGGGATGGGCGGCTCTTCGACCTGAACAAAGCCTCGGAGTCTCAGACCTATGCCGACGAGGTGAAGGGTGTTGCGGCTCGGCACGGGCTTTCCATCACCGAGCTTTCGACCCATCTGCAAGGCCAGCTCGTCGCCGTTCACCCGGCCTATGATGCGGCGTTCGACGGCTTCGCCGCGCCGGACGTGCGTGGCAATTCCAAGGCCCGCACGGAATGGGCCGTCGATCAGGTCAAGCGCGCCATCCTGGCGTCTCGGCGGCTCGGGCTGACGGCCCAGGCAACGTTTTCCGGCGCGCTTGCCTGGCCCTATGTCTATCCCTGGCCGCAGCGCCCCGCCGGCCTGATCGAGACCGCCTTCGACGAACTCGCCAAGCGCTGGCGGCCGATCCTCGACTATGCCGACGAGCACGGTGTCGATCTCGCCTATGAGATCCATCCTGGCGAGGACCTCCACGACGGTGTCTCCTACGAAATGTTTCTCGAGCGGGTGAACAATCATCCGCGCGCGAACCTGCTCTACGATCCCTCGCACTTCGTGCTGCAACAGCTCGACTATCTCGACTACATCGACATCTACCACCAGCGCATTAAGGCGTTTCACGTCAAGGACGCCGAATTCAATCCGACCGGTCGCCAGGGCGTCTATGGCGGTTTCCAGAGCTGGGTCGACCGTGCCGGCCGCTTCCGCTCACTCGGCGACGGTCAGGTCGATTTCGGCGCCATTTTCTCCAAGCTCACGCAATACGATTACGACAGCTGGGCGGTGCTCGAGTGGGAGTGTGCCCTGAAACATCCCGAGCAAGGCGCGGCCGAAGGCGCCGAGTTCATCCAAAACCATATCATAAGGGTGACGGAGAAAGCCTTCGACGATTTCGCAGGCGGCGGCGCTGACGCGGCTGCCAACCGCAAGATGCTCGGCATCTCCTAAAAGAGAGGGTGCAACATGGCGATCGAAGCAAGCAATGAAACCGGCGGCCATCGCCGTATCCGCCTCGGCATGGTCGGCGGGGGCCAAGGCGCCTTCATCGGTGCCGTCCACCGCATTGCCGCGCGCATCGACGACCAGTTCGAGCTGGTCGCCGGCGCGCTCGCGTCGGATCCGGTTCGCGCCAAGACGTCCGCAAAGGAGCTCGGTATCGCCGACGACCGGGCCTATGGCTCGTTCGAGGAGATGGCGCGGGCTGAAGCGGCGAGGGCGGATGCCATCGAGGCGGTCGCGATCGTGACGCCCAACCACATGCACCGCCCGGTCGCGAAAGCCTTCCTCGAAACCGGCATCCACGTCATCTGCGACAAGCCGCTGACGACGACCGTTGCAGAGGCCGAGGAACTGGTGGCGCTGGTCAGGAAGACCGGCAGGATCTTCGTCGTCACGCACAATTACACCGGCTATCCCATGATCCGGCAAGCGCGCGCCATGGTCGCGAATGGCGATCTCGGCGAGATCCGTCTCGTCAAGGTCGAGTATCTGCAGGATTGGCTGACCGAGCCATTGGAAACCACCGGCCAGAAGCAGGCGGCGTGGCGCACCGACCCGTCCCGGTCCGGCGCCGGCGGGTGCATCGGCGACATCGGCACCCATGCTTACAATCTTGCCTGCTTCGTCAGCGGGCTCGAGCTCGACGAATTGCTCGCGCAATTGTCGACCTTCGTCGAGGGACGGCGGCTCGACGATGATGTCCAGATCCTCCTGAAGTGGAAGGGCGGCGCCAAGGGCATGCTGTGGGCGAGTCAGGTTGCCGTCGGCAACGAGAACGGGCTCACGCTGCGCGTCTACGGCAGCAAAGGCGGCCTCGAATGGGCGCAGGAGAATCCGAACCATCTCTGGTTCACACCCTACGGCAAGCCCAGGCAGCTCCTGACCCGCGGCGGAGCCGGCGCAATGGGCGAGGCCGCCCGCGTTAGCCGCATCCCATCAGGCCACCCTGAGGGCTACCTTGAAGGCTTCGCAACGATCTATGCCGAGGCGGCGCGCGCCATCCGCGCGGCAGCGGCCGGTGAAAAGCCGCATCCCGATGTCGTCTTCCCGACGGTCGAGGATGGCCTCGCCGGCGTGAAGTTGATCGAGGCTGCGGTGAAGTCGTCCGCGGGTAATGGCGTCTGGGTTCGAATGACGTAAGGCGGTCGCGAAGCCGCGGAACCCGTTGTCGACGGATCTGCTCTATATGGATGCAATCATGACCCATGACTTCGCTTTGTCGAGTACCGCCGAGTGAGACAACTCGCACGGCATTCGGTGCGTCACGTCATGCGACAGCTTGCGGCGCCCGGCGTCCGCACGAAAAATGCATCAAATGCGAGCAATTGTGGCGCCTGCAATTTGCATGCTGACTATGGGCTACCTCACACATCTGAAATTTCCGCTCTCACAAATTGCTGACGCGGAGCCAAGGCGAGTTCCATTGCTTTGTCTAACCTAGATTGTATGGTGCCCGTAAGAGCATCCGGTCTGATCGACGATGTGCGGCCAATCGGCGCTGTCCGTGTCCTAGTGATCATGATCATAAGAAGAATGTTCGCCCCCGGATAGAATGAGGGACAGAAGACAATGACCGAAGGAAAAGGACAATGTCGCTGCTCCAGATCAATCTCTTCGGCGGTGTCGAGGTCGTGTGTGCGACCGGCGAGTCGGTGTTGATCCCCAGTCGCAAGGCTGCAACTCTCCTGGGCTACGTGGCGCTCAGTTCTCCTCGCGCCATTTCGCGCGGCAAGCTCGCGACGCTGTTGTGGGACGGTCATTTCGGCGATCGCGCGCGCGCCAGTCTTCGACAAGCCCTGCTCACGTTGCGGCGTGAGCTGCCGCGATGTTCGGATGTGATCCTGGCCGATCGCGATGATATACGCATCTGTCCGAACAGCATCAGCACCGATGTCGGGGAATTCGAGCGGCTTTTGACGGGAGGGGATCCCGAACGTCTGGCCCGCGCGGCGGTGCTTTATCGCGGTGACCTTCTCGAGGGCATCGGCTCGACATCATGCCAATTCGAGGCCTGGCTGTCTGCCGAGCGCCAGCGACTGCGGACCCAGGCGATGCGGGCGCTTGCGGGCCTGCTCGACTCCGGCGGGCGCGAACACATGGATATCGCGATCGCACTCGCGCTACGGATCCTCGCAATCGACCCGTTGCAGGAAGAGATTCATCGCATCTTGATGCGCTGTTACGCGCAGCAAGGCCGCCGGACCGATGCGCTCCGTCAGTACGATCTCTGCCGCTCCGTACTGTGGCGCGAGGTTCGCGCAGCGCCGGAGCGAGAGACGGAACGGCTGCAGCTCGAAATCCGGCACACGTTCCGAGCCGCTGTAAGATCTACTTCACTCAAATTGCCTCGCGATAAGAATTCTGACGCAACTTTCACGCTCGACGTGACGCCTGCATCACGATCCCTGTCGTAGCCTTCAGCCGCTCGCACAATCGTGCGCAGTGATCCCGCCTCCCTGTGGGGAGCGCGTGTCGCTCACGGCTCAAGCACTTCATCAGGAGATTTTGAACATGACTGGATTTCAGCAACAGACTGAGGACTACGGCCAATTGGACCCGCAGGGGATCTTCGGCTCGATCCTCGGCGGCGCGGCCGGACGCGTTATCGGCAACCTGCTCGGCGGCAAGAAGGGGAAGCAGATCGGCGGCGCGATCGGCAACATCGGTGGTGGCTTCCTGCCGTTCTCGGCCGGTCCGGACATGCAAGGTACCGTGCAGGTCTCCGACATGGAGTTGCAGGGCTTCTGGAGCGTGCTGAAGAAGATCGGCCAGGGCGTGCAGACCGGCGTGAATGTCGGCAAGCAGCTCGGCGTGTTCAGCGCCCAGCCTGGCCTGGAGCCCGCGGCGGCGCAGGTTTCCGACATGGAGCTGCAGAGCTTCTGGAGCGTGCTGAAGAAGATCGGTCAGGGCGTGCAGACCGGCGTGAATGTCGGCAAGCAGCTTGGCGTGTTCAGCGCCCAGCCCGGCTTGGAGCCCGCCGCGGCGCAGGTTTCCGACATCGAGCTGCAGAGCTTCTGGAGCGTGCTGAAGAAGATCGGCCAGGGTGCCCAGACCGGCCTCGATATCGGTCGCCAGCTCGGCGTGTTCAGTGCCGGCCCCGGCGGTCAGCCTGCCGCGGCGCAAGTCTCCGACATGGAGCTGCAGAGCTTCTGGAGCGTGCTGAAGAAGATCGGCCAGGGCGTGCAGACCGGCTTGGACGTCGGCAAGCAGCTCGGCGTGTTCAGCGCCCAGCCCGGCCTGCAGCCCGCGGCGGCGGAGGTCTCCGACATGGAGCTGCAGGGCTTCTGGAGCGTGCTGAAGAAGATCGGGCAGGGCGTGCAGACCGGCTTGGACGTCGGCAAGCAGCTCGGCGTGTTCAGCGCCCAGCCCGGCCTGCAACCCGCGGCGGCGCAAGTCTCCGACATGGAGCTGCAGAGCTTCTGGAGCGTGCTGAAGAAGATCGGCCAGGGCGTGCAGACCGGCTTGGATGTCGGCAAGCAGCTCGGCGTGTTCAGCGCCCAGCCCGGCCTGCAGCCCGCGGCGGCGCAGGTCTCCGACATCGAGCTGCAGGGCTTCTGGAGCGTGCTGAAGAAGATCGGCCAAGGCGCCCAGACCGGCCTCGATATCGGCCGTCAGCTCGGAGTCTTCAACGCCGGCCAGCCCGCTGGCACGATGCACTAGACCCAACGCGTGGGGGCGGGCGCAAGCCCGCCCTCTGCGCTTAGACGTGAATGGAAACCAGATGGCCGATTCAACCGCGTCGCAGCAATTCATCGTGCAGGGAGGCCCGGTCCAATCCGGTGAGCTCAACGAACACTTGCAGCGTGAACCCGGCGTGAAGCGAGTCGCGCAAGTCGCACCCGATGTCGTCATCCTGTCGATGACGACGACACAGGCCGACCGCCTGAAATCGACGTTTGCCACGCTGGTGGTCGAACCGGATTCAGCGCTGAAGCCATTCGATGCCGACTGACGTCGGTGGGCAAACATTGGACACGCAAGACATCAAGGAGGCCGCAGATGGCCACGAAAGGCAAATCAGGAACTTCCACGCAGGGCGAGCACGACGCGACCGAAGCCGCGATGAACGGCAACGGGTCCGTTCCGGACCAGGGCACCGCTCCATCATCGTCACGGGGGCAGGAGCCCGCAACGATCGCAGCGCGCCCGGCGCAATTCATGATCGCCCCGCAGCAGCAGCCCGGGCTTGCGACCTTCAGCGTCGATTTCCTGACTCAGCAGCTCAGCAACAGTCCCGACATCGAAGTGGTGAAAACTGTCTCTCCGCCGCGCCTGTTCGGATTTCAGAGCGCAGAGCTCGGACAAGTGCCGCTCAGCCCGCTGGTCCTCGCCAAGATGACTCCTGACAAGGCCAAGTTGCTGCAGACCCAGGCGGGACAGCGTTGCGCGGTGGAGCGCGACGAGCGGCTGAGCTACATGCTCGATCCGACCACGCCGCAGCTGCCCAATCCGGGGGTGCTGACACCGCTGGCCGACGGCTTCACGACCACGATCGAAGTGCTGGGCCAGGATGGTCCGCTGCCTGAAGCCGAGGTTTATGTGTTCGGCAGCATGTGGCCGGCCCAAGGCATCACCGACGCCACCGGCCGCGCCACAGTGACCCTGCAAGGCGAAAGACCCGAGACCATCCGCTCGATCCTGGTCAAACCGAAGATCGACTACTGGACCTTCTGGCTCGATCGTCCGCAGCTCGTTCCTAACAGCGTCAACCGGATCGTTGCCAGGGCGCTCGGCGCCGTGTTGCGGAATTTCCCCGGCCAGCAATTGATGGGATGGGGTGAGCGCGCGATGGGCCTTGATCGTCTGCCTCCGTCCTTCGATGGCGCCGGCATGAAGATCGCAGTCATCGATTCCGGCCTGGCGCCGACCCATCGCAATCTGCACGGCATCACGGCAGGCACCAGTATCGTCGGGACCGACAAGGCGGCCTGGACCGTCGATACGATCGGCCACGGATCGCATTGCGCTGGAATCATCGCTGGCGGACCCGTCGGCGCCGGTGGCGGCATCCGCGGCTTCGCTCCCGCGGCGGAAATCCACGTCTGCCGCATCTTCCCCGGCGGCCGGTTCAGCGATCTCGTCTCCGCGCTCGATTACTGCATGGAGCATGGCATCGATGTTGCCAATATGAGCCTGGGCGGCGGCGAGCCTTCGCGCATTATCGAGGAACGCATCATCCGGGCCAAGCAAATGGGTATGGCCTGCATCATCGCCGCGGGCAATTCCTCGGGGCCGGTGCAGTTTCCCGCGTCGACGCCGCATTGCCTGGCGGTTGCCGCGATCGGCAAGTGGGGCGAATTCCCCAACGACAGCTATCATTCGCAGCAGGCCCTCGACGGCTTCCAGAGCCGCGACGGATATTTTCCGGCAAAGTTCTCCTGCTTCGGTCCGGAGGTCGACGTCTGCGCGCCTGGTGTGGCGATCGTCTCGTCGCTTCCCGCCGATGGCTTCGGAGCATGGGACGGCACCTCGATGGCGACTCCCCATGTCACGGGCCTGGCCGCGCTGGTGCTGGCGCATCATCCAGACTTCACCAAAGGCAACTTTCAGAATCGCGACGCACGCCGTGTCGAGCGGCTGTTCCAAATTCTGAAGGAAACCGCGACGCCGCTGCAGTTTGGCGACCCAAATCGGACCGGCGCGGGATTGCCGAACGTGATGCGGGCACTCGGCCTGGAAACCGGCGTCGCCCCGGTGATCGCCGCCGCTACCGATCCTGCGCTGGCAACGTTGCGGCGTCTGCTTGGATTGCAGTCGGTCGAAGCGCCGAGCATGGTTCCCGTGGGGTCGCCGCCGCCGTCCGCCGATCCCGTGCACGGCAGTGCGATCCACGTGGCGCGCGGTCCGGCACAAACGGCGGCCGCAATGAATCTGCAGTCCGTCGATCCGATCAAGAACGGATCGAGCTCCGTCGCTCACGGTCCCGCACAGACCGCAGGCGCGGCAGTCGCGCCCATGATGGTGGATCCGAATCCGGCGCAGATCCGGGAAATCATGCACAGGGTGGGATTGCTCTAACGCGCGTCCTTGGCATCTCAGAAAGGGGCACAGCAGCAGCTGTGCCCCGAGTGCCGACTGCCTTGAGGCAATTGCTGCGGCCGCTCGCCTTGGGAACATGGTGGATTGTTTGCCGCGTCCTGGATTTTCCTTCGCGGCGTCGTGCCGCACAGGCGCAGCTTGGAACTCTCGCGCCCGATCGAAACTTGACTCCGCGGGTCAGCATCGCCGCCGATCGCTGGCCTGCACGGCCCCGCCTCCAAGCCCCCCATACCCCCCTGGGTGGGGCCGTGCTTCCAAGCAGGAGGTGCAATTGTCCGAGCCGACCGAGCAAGAGATCAGAGAACGCGCGCACCAATTGTGGGAGCAGGCGGGCAAGCCCGAAGGGCGCGAGGAGGAATTTTGGCACGCGGCGGAGCAGGAGCTGCGCAACGAGGACAGGTCGAGCACGCTGCGGACGCCGGATACGCTGTGACCGACAAGACCTGCCCATTCTGCCAGGGTCTTGGATGGGTCTGCGAAAACCATCCGCTCCGGGTCTGGAGCGAGAAGCTCGGCGGCTGCCGCTGTGGCGAGGGCATGCCCTGCTCCTGCAACACGACTGAGGACCCTGAAATCAGGGTGGTGATCGTCGAAGCCGACACGACGTGGCACTAGCGGCGCCCAACCGATGCCTGCTCGGCTGGTCACTTCCGAAACGCTGCACCTCAGGGAACGGACCATCCCGGAAAGGAATTTAGTGTCCGCACGGCTCCGACAACAATTCTTTCCGCGGCAGCTTCGGTGGTGGACGAGCAGAAGAAGCTAGAGCACCAGATCGAACTCGCAACGCGAGCGGCCTCGCTCGTCAGGGATGAAACCACCGGACAACGCTTCAGGAGCTTCGCGGAGGAACTGAAACGAAAGCTGCTTCGCATAATGCGCCGTGGCAAGGTGCGCACACGCGCATATGAGCTCTGGGAGCAGGCGGGACGGCCGAGCAATCGCGAGTTGGAGTTCTGGCTCGAAGCCGAACGCCAGATCGAGGAAGAGCGCGAGGAGAAGAAGGGCTCGGGCGCTTCATAGCGCCAGGCGGGATCCGTGCCCGCTGCACGCGGTCTCGCGGGTGCCGCTCGCGCAAAGCAAGGAAAAAGCCGCCGGATTTTTCATCCTGACGGCTTCGCAAGTCCGTAGCTGTTGATCTTCCCAGCCTCGTGCGTACCGCCGTTACCTTGTTTGCGGCCATGCCCGATCCTTGTAGGCGATGGCGCACGATTCCGCTGTGATCTGGAGCACACAGTGGACAGGATTCGGCCTCGCGTTTAGGACACCCGCGCTGCGCTGCAACCATCAGCGCGCTCGCGAGCTCCTCAGGTCCGATACCACGCCGACAGGTTCCACGTGATGGTGTCCCAGCCGGAGATGTCGATCATCAAATTGTTGGCGCCGGCGTTGACGACGTGGCGCGAGAGCAGGGGCAGGAACACGTTGGCCTCGCAGAAGATCTCGTCGACCTTCATCAGCAGCGCGGCGCGCTTGACCGGATCGAGCTCGTTCTGCGCGGCCTTGTAGGCTTTGTCGGCTTCGGGATCGGAATAGCGCGAATTGTTGCGGCCGAGCCATTTGTTGTCTTTGGTGGCGATCTCCCAGGACACGCACTGGTTCAAGAGGCGCTCCGGATCGGGCTGCGGCTGCGTGGTGTTGTACATCTCCATGTCGGCATAGAATTTCGAGTAGGTGTCGGGATTGCCGACGTCGGATGAGAAGAACACGGAGGCGGTGACCGCCTTGATCTCGATGTCGATGCCGGCCTTCTGGCACGCCTGCTTGATGATGGCCTGCGTCTTCTGCCGCGGCGCGTTGGTCGAGGTCTGGAATACGTATTTGAGCTTCTTGCCGTCCTTCTCCCGGATGCCGTCCGCGCCCTTGGTCCAGCCGGCCTCGTCGAGGATCTTGTTGGCCTTGTCGATGTCGAACTCGTATTTCAGCTTGGGCGACTTGAACTGCTTGGGCGCGTTGACGAAGCTCGCGGTGGCGATGGCGCCGCGGCCGTAGATGAACTTCTGGATCGAATCGCGGTCGATCAGGAAGTTGATCGCGCGGCGAACGGCGGGATCGGACAGCGTCGGATGCTTGGTCTTGACGCTCGAGCGCTCGCCGTCGACCTCGGTCCAGGGATCCGTCGTGTTGAGGATGATGAACTCGACATTGCCTGAAGGCGTGATCTCGAGCTTGCCCTTGCCGCCGGCCTCCATGCGCTTGAGGACCTCCTCCTCCACCTGCATGTTCCAGGCGAAGTCGTACTCGCCGGTCTGCAGCACGGCGCGCGCCGCGGACACCGCGTCGCCGCCGCCCTTGATCTCGACCATGTCGAAATGCGGCTGGTTCTTGATGTGATAGTCGGGATTGCGCTCGGCGCGGATCATATCGCCGGGCTTGAACTCGACGAATTTGTACGGGCCGGTGCCGACCGGCTTCAGATTGCCCGGCGCTTCGCGCGACTTGGCGCCGACATACTCGCCGAAATGATGCTTCGGCAGGATCATCCCGACCGAGCCGACGAACGGATCGGCCCAGAACGGCGTCGGCGCCCGGAAGATCACCTTGACGGTGTGGTCGTCGATCTTCTCGACCTTGATGTCCTTGTAGGAGCCCGTGGTGTAGGCCGCGGTGGCGAGATCTGCGGCGTATTGCCAGGTGAAGACGACATCGTCGGCGGTGAAGGGCTTACCGTCATGCCACGTCACGCCCCGCTTCAGCTTCCAGATCACGCTCATGCCGTCGGCCGCAAGGCCGCCGTTCGCCTTGGTCGGCGCCTCGGCGGCGAGGCAGGGGATGAGGTTGCCCTCCTTGTCCCAGCCGGCGAGCGGCTCGAAGAAGATGCGCGAGGCGATCTGGTCCTTGGTGCCGAGCGCGAAATGCGGATTGAGCAGGGTGGGCGCCTGCCAGAGCAGCATCTTGAGCGTGCCGCCGCCGCCGGCCTTGGCCGGCTTGTACGGCAGCGTGGCGTCAGCCATCGCGACGTCGTGCCAGACCAGGATCTGGCTCGCGATCGGCGCCGCGATTCCGACCGCGGCCATTGTCCTGATGAATGAGCGCCGCGACAGCGTGCCTTGCTTCACCTCTGCGACCAGATTGCGGATTTCGTTCTCGTTCATTGGATGATCCCCACTTCGTCGCCACCGGCTCAGTGCGCGCTAACTCAGCACGTCGGGCGTGGTGGAGTCAAAGAGAAGGACGCCGGCCCGGCTGCGGATGGAACGAAAGTGTAATCCGGGATTCTTGCCACGAGCGGCAGCAGCCCTGCTTGCGCGGCGCTTCATCCGGGTTACGCGCGCGCACTTTGTCGCACTCTGCATTCGTTTTCCGTTTGCGGCCGAATGGAGAAAGGCTGGCCCCGAGCCGCGGACAATATGGATTTCCATTTCATTGATTTCGCACCGCAGAAAAGGGAATACGGGTCCGTTGCCGCAAGACCCAAGGAGACCAAGATGCCGTTTCGCCTTCCCCTGATTCTCTCTGCCGTGCTGGCCGCATGGTCCGCCGCAGCCGCGGCCGAGACCATCAAGATCGGCGTGACGCCCGGGCCGCATGCGCAGATCCTCGAAGCGGTGAAGCCGATCGCCGCCAAGCAGGGCCTCGACATCCAGCTGCTAGAATTCTCCGATTACGTGGTGCCGAACGCCGCGCTCGATGCCGGCGAGATCCAGGCCAATTCGTTTCAGAACCAGCCTTACCTGGACAACCAGAAGGCCGACCGCGGCTACAAGATCGAATCCGTCGGCCTGACCGTGAACTTCCCGATCGGCGTCTATTCGAAGAAGCACAAGGCCTTCGGCGATATCCCCGCGGGCGGCAAGGTCTCGATCCCGAACGATCCGACCAATGGCGGCCGCGTGCTGCTGCTGCTGCGCGACAAGGGCGTGATCAAGCTGAAGGACGGCACCGGCTTCAAGCCGACCGTGCTCGACATCACCGACAATCCCAAGAAGCTGAAGTTCATCGAGGTCGACGCGGCGCAGGCACCGCGCGCGCTCGACGACGTCGACGCCGCCGCGATCAACACCAATTACGCAACCCAGGCGGGCCTCGATCCGGTCAAGGATCCGATCCTGCGCGAGGACCCGAAGGGGCCCTATGTCAACCTGATCGCGGTGCGCAGCGCCGACAAGGACAAGCCTTGGGTCAAGATCCTCGTGGACAGCTACCACACGCCTGAGGTCAAGGAGTTCGTCCTGACCAAGTTCAAGGGCGCGGTGCTGCCGAGCTGGTAGGCAATCTGCCCGCCCAGAGTCCACATGAAGGCGATCCGGCGGGCAGCCTTGCGATCAGCCTTGCGCAGGAATCTTGCGTATGTGCCCTGCGTAATGCCCGCTTGTCGGGAACTGCGGCAACCGACATCATCGGGGCCCATCCTCGCCCGACAGGGATCGTATGAAACGCTTTGCCAATCTGAAACGTCTGGGCTTCTTCACGCGGCTGCTCGACGAGGCGCCGGCGGCGGACCGCTATCGCTTCGCCGCCGAGCAGATCGTGCGCGCCGAGAAGGCCGGGCTCGATTCCGCGTGGATCGCTCAGCATCATTTCCATGAGCGCGAGGGCGGCCTGCCGTCGCCCTTCACGTTCCTGGGTTATGCGGCCGCGCAGACCTCGCGCATCCGCCTCGGCACCGGCATCGTCACGCTGCCGCTGGAGAACGCAGTGCGGGTGGCGGAGGACGCCGCGGTGCTCGATCTCCTTTGCAACGGCCGCTTCGAGCTCGGCGTCGGCACCGGCGGCAATCCGTCGGCCTTCGCCGCTTTCGGCCTCGACAGCGCCCAGCGCAACGAGATCTTTGCCCGCAATTTGAACATCGTCCGCAAGGCCCTGACCGGCGAGCCGCTCAATGGCGGCGACACGCTCTATCCGCAGCGGCCGCAACTGGATAAGCGCATCTGGCAGGCGACGTTCTCCGTTGCCGGCGGCGCCCGCGCCGGCAAGGCCGGCGACGGCCTCCTGCTCTCGCGCACGCAGCCACGGGCCAAGGACGCGCCGAACGCGACGCTCGCCGAGATCCAGAACCCGATCATCGATGCCTATCTCGCCGCGCTGCCGCCGGGCTGCGAGCCGCGCATCATGGCCTCGCGCAGCATCTTCGTTGCCGACGACCATCGCGAGGCGCTGCGCCTCGCCGATATCGGACTGCGCCGCGCGCTGCCGCAATTCATGAAGGGCGGACATCCCCCTCCGGGCGAGACGCTGGAGGAGATGATCACCGCGTTCGACACCCATGTCGGCGATGCCGACCACGTCATTGCCTCGCTCCGCACCGACGCCACGCTGGAACGGGTGACCGATCTCGTCTTCCAGGTGCATTCGGTCGATGCGCCGCATCCTGACGTCCTGCGCTCGATCGAGCTCGTCGCCGACCAGGTCGCCCCAGTGCTGGGCTGGACCCGGACGGCCGCCAAAGACATTGCCCTCGCAGGTTAGCCGGAATGAACGAAAAACGCGTTGCACGAGGCTGAATAATGGGAACGCAAGACATCATCGACACGCTCGCCGGCATCGAGCCCGGCTCCACGCTCGACGCCATCCGCGCGCGCCGCCTGCAGGCGCGCGAGAATGCGCAGAAGAGCTATCTCGCTTTGTTCGAGCCGATCGAGGCCGGCGATTTTTCGCTTGCCGAGCGCGCGGTGGTCGCGGCCTTCGTGACCGGGCTCCATGGCGAGTCCCCCGTCGCCGCCTTCTATCGCGACAAGCTTGCCGCGACTGCGGATGGCGCGCCTCTGCTCGATGCGATCAACGCCGAGATCGAGCGCGGCAAGACCTCCGGCCCATACGGCGCCTATCCGGCCGGTCCGTTGTCGATCGAGAACAAGGCCGGCTTGATCTATCGCGTCAGCGCGGAGCGCAAGCCTGTCCTCGGCGCCAGGCTGGTCGCAGCATTGGAGCACGCGCATCTGCTTCTCTTCCACCCGCGCGATGCCGCGTCCGCCGACATGAAGGCGCTGCTGGCTGCCGGCTGGTCATCCACCGGCATCGTCACGTTGTCCCAGCTCGTTGCATTCCTGTCGTTCCAGGTGCGCGTCGTCAGCGGCTTGCGCACGCTCGCCGCGGCAAGCGCGTAGGAGGCCCAATCATGAGCACCGTCAATCCGCCCGTCGTCTTCACCCAGGACGAGCTCGGCTGGGTCTCGTGGATCGACCCGCTGCCCGAGGCCGAGCTGACCGAGCGGCACTACGCCGGCCTCGTCGACCGCGCCCGCGCCAAGTCGGAATATTTTCGTCTCTTGGTGCGCGATCCCGAAGTTCTGGAGGCCCGCACCAAGACCGACAAGGACATCTTCTACAACGTCGCCGACGGCCTGCCGCGCGCCGAGCGCGAGCTCGCAGCTGCGGCGACCTCGCGCTACAACGGCTGCATCTATTGCGCCTCCGTGCATGCGCGCTTCGCCAGCACCTATTCCAAGCGCCGCGACGACGTGCAGCGTCTGCTTGACGAGGGCGTTGGGGCCGATCTCGGTGAGCGCTGGAATGCGGTGGTCAAGGCCTCGGTGGCGTTGGCCGCAACGCCGATCGCATTCGGGCCTGACAATATCGCCGAGCTGCGCCGCGCCGGTCTCGACGACGCCGAGATCGTCGACGTCATCAACGGCGCCTCGTTCTTCAACTGGGCGAACCGGCTGATGCTGTCGCTCGGCGAGCCCTCGAAATAGGCAATCTCACCGGCACGAGAATTGCTGCTGTATCAACATTGAATGGATGGAGCCGTGAATGAGCAACATCGATCGCCGTACCCTGGTCAAAGGCTCGCTCGCCGCCATGATGGCAGGCACAGCCTTTTCGCGCGCCGCACTGGCGCAATCCGCCGAGCCGATCCTGCTCGGGGTCAGCGGCCCCCTCACGGGACCGAATGCGCAATATGGCGCGCAGTGGAAGCAGGGCTTTGATCTCGCGCTCGACGAGATTCACGCCGCCGGCGGCATCAACGGCCGCAAGCTCGCCTACCAGTTCGAGGACAGCCAGAGCGATCCGCGCCAGTCGGTCGCGATCGCCCAGAAATTCGTCTCCGATCCCCGCATCGTCATGGAGCTCGGCGATTTCTCCAGTCCCGCCTCGATGGCGGCCTCCCCGATCTATCAGCGCGGCGGCCTGGTGCAGTTCGGCTTCACCAATTCGCACCCCGACTTCACCAAGGGCGGTGACTTCATGTGGAGCACGTCCGTGAGCCAGGCCGACGAGCAGCCGCTGCTGGCGTCCTACGCCGTCAGGCGGCTCGGTCTGAAGAAGCTTGCGGTGCTGCACCTCAACACCGATTGGGGCCGCACCAGCCGCGATCATTTCGTCAAGGCGGCCAAGGAATACGGCGCCGAGGTCGCGATCACCGAGGGCTACATCGCGGAGGAACGCGACTTCCGCTCCACTCTGGTGCGCGTGCGCGACGCCAGCCCGGACGGCCTGATCCTGATCTCCTATTATTCCGACGGCGCGCTGATCGCGCGCCAGGCCCGCCAGGTCGGCCTGAAGCAGACGATCTGCGCGGCCAGCTCGGTGTATTCGCCGAAATTCATCGAGCTCGGGGGCGAGGCGGTCGAGGACGTCCATCTCGGCACGCGCTATTTCCCGCAAGATCCGCGGCCCGAGGTGAGGAAGTTCATCGACGGCTTCAAGGCCAAGTACAACGGGCAGGAGCCCGACGCCTTCAATGCCTATTCCTATGACGCGATGAACATGGCCGCTGCCGTGGTGAAGATCGGCGGCACCGACCGCCGCGCCATCCGCGATGCCTTCGCCAAGGTGAAGGACGTCTCCAGCGTCATCTTCGGTCAGGCGACGTTCGACATCGAGAGCCGCCGCGTCAAGGGCGCGATGAATGCCGAGCTCGTCGTGCGCAAGGGCCAGTTCGCGCTCTGGGACGGCAAGCCGACCTGATGTGATGGCCGAAGCGATCGCTCCGGCCGCTTTCTCCCTGATTAGGAATGCTAAGTGTCCTCCTGGCTCGACCACACCATCAACGGGCTGATCGTCGGCAATGTCTACGCGCTCGTTGCAGTCGGGCTTGCGCTGATCTTCGGCGTCAGCCGGCTGATCAACTTCGCGCAAGGGTCGATCTATCTGGTCGGCGCCTATATCGGCTGGATCGCGGTGGTGCAGCTGCACACGCCGCTGCCTCTCACCATCATCGTGGTCGCCGTGGCCGCGGCGATCGTCGGTCTGATCATCGAGCGGTTCGGTCTGCGGCCGCTGCAAAACTCGGTGCGCATCGCGCCGCTGCTCGCGACCATCGGCATCAGCTTCGTGCTCGATCAACTGGTGATGCTGATCTTCTCGCCCAATCCGCGCGCGCTGCCGAGCCAGTTGCCCGATGTCCGCTTCCAGGTCGGTGGCGGGACGATCGGGCCGCTTGATCTGCTCATTGCCGGCGTCGGCCTCACCAGTGCGCTGCTGCTGTTCGTGTTCCTGCGTTACACCAAGCTCGGCTGGGCCGTGCGTGCCACGGCACAGGACCGCGACGCCGCCATGCAGATGGGCGTCGACGTCAACCGGGTCAATCAAGCGGTGTTCGGTATCGCGGCGGCACTCGGCGGCGTCTCCGGCATGCTGGTCGGCATGTACTACAACCAGATCGACACGGCGATGAGCCTTCAGGCGACGCTCAAGGGCGTCGTCGCGGAAGTCGTCGGCGGCGCCGGCAACGTGCCGGGCGCGGTGATCGGCAGCCTGCTGCTGGGCCTCGTCGAGAGCTACGGCGTCGCCGTGCTCGGCACCAGCTACCGCAATTTGTTCGCGTTCCTGCTGCTCGTCGTCGTGCTCGTGCTGCGGCCGAACGGCCTGTTCGTCAGCGCACGACAGGCGCCGCCCGAGCCGCTCACCGGCACGTTCATCGCGCCGAGCCGCCCGGTGAATATTCCCCGCTGGGCGCTGTTGGTCGCGGTTGCCGGCTTTGCGATCCTGCCGCTGTTTCCGGTGTCCTTCTACGTGCTCCAGACCCTGATCAACGCCTGGCTGCTCGGCATGCTCGCGCTCAGCCTGACGCTGGTTGCGGGCACGATGGGGCAGGTCTCGCTCGGTCATGCCGCGCTGCTTGCGATCGGCGCCTACACCTCCGCATTGCTGTCGCTGACGCTGGCCGTTCCGGCCGGACTTGCCGTCATCGGCGGTGGCCTGATGAGCGCCGCGCTCGGCACGCTCCTGATCTCGCCGTCCTTCCGCCTGCGCGGGCATTACGTGTCGATCGCGACGCTCGCGATCGGCGAGATCGTGGCGCTGGTGATCCTGAACTGGGAGAGCGTGACGCGCGGCCCGATCGGCATCTCCGGCATCCCGCCGCTGTCGCTGTTCGGCTATGACCTGATCAGCCCGACCTCGGTCTATTGGTTCAGCCTTGCGGTCATGGTCGTGCTCGCGCTGTTGCAGGGACGGCTGCTCACCTCGCATCTCGGCCGCAGCTTTCGCGCCATCCGCGACGACGACATCGCCGCGCGCGCCTATGGCCTCAGCCTGAACCGCTACAAGTCGATCGCCTTCATCTTCGGCGGCTTCGCCGCCGGCGTCAGCGGCGGCATCGCCGCGCATCTTTATTCCTACATCAACCACGAGACCTTCAACACGCAGCAATCCATCCTGGCGCTGACCGTCGTCATACTCGGCGGCCTCGGCAACGTCGTCGGCGCGATCGTCGGGTCGGTGGCGCTGGTCGGCCTGCCCGAGGTGTTCCGGATCGCGGCCGAGTACCGCATCCTGATCTACGGCATCGTTCTCTTGCTGCTGGTGCGGTTCAGGCCGCAGGGCCTGTTGGGAACGGTCTGATGGAGAAGCAGCTTCACGCCATGCTGTCCCTGCGCGGCCTGACGCGCCGTTTCGGCGGCCTCACCGCGGTCGACGCCATCGACCTCGACCTTGCCAGGGGCGAGCTGATCAGCATCATCGGCCCGAACGGCGCCGGCAAGACGACGCTGTTCAATCTCGTCACCGGGCTTGACCGGCCGGATGCCGGCACCGTCAGCTTCGAAGGGCAGGACATCACCGGCCTGTCCCCGGAGCGGCTCGCGGCCGAAGGCATCGCGCGCACCTTCCAGCTCGGCCGCGTGTTCGGCAATCTCAGCGTCATGGACAATGTCCTGATCGGCGCGCACACGCGGCTGCGCGCCGTGAAGCCGGCCGTGCCGGTGATCGGTCCGCTGCTGGAATTGGGTCTGGCCCTGCTGCGTCCCTCGCGCGTCAGGGCCGAGGAGGAGCGGCTGCGTGAGGAGGTCAAAGCGATCCTCGCGCGTTTCGGCGAACGGCTGCTGCCGCGCATCGACCAGCCCGCCTATAGCCTCTCCTACGCCAACCGCCGCCGCGTCGAGATCGCGCGTGCGCTCGCGCTGAAGCCGCGGCTGCTGCTGCTCGACGAGCCCACCGCCGGCATGAATCCGACCGAGACCGCGGAGATGCAGGGGCTCGTCGCCGAATTGAAAGCCGAAGGGCTGACCATCCTGCTGATCGAGCACAAGCTGGAGATGGTGATGCGCCTGTCCGACCGCGTCATCGTCATGGACGAGGGCAAGAAGATCGCGGAAGGGCCGGGCGAGCAGGTGCGGACCGATCCCAAGGTGATCGAGGCCTATCTCGGTCACGGCCTGTCAGGGACGGCGGAACAGGAGAGCGCGGCATGACGAGCGCACCCGAAGCGCTGCTGGCTTTGTCTGATGTCAACACCTTCTACGGTCAGGCCCAGGTGCATTTCGACCTGTCGATCACGGTCGCGCGCGGCCACATCGTCTGCCTGCTCGGTGGCAACGCGAGCGGCAAGTCGACGACGATGAAGATCATCTTAGGCCTAGTGAAGCCGCGCTCGGGCGAGGTGACGTTCGACGGCGCTTCGCTGATCGGGCTCACCACGCCGCAGATCGTCCGCCGCGGCATCGCCTCGGTGCCGGAGGCGCGGCGGCTGTTCGCCGACATGAGCGTGCGCGAGAACATCCTGATGGGCGCGTTCGTGCGCAACGACCGCGACGCCATTGCGCAGGATCTCGACAGGATGTTGACGCTGTTCCCGAAGCTCGGCCAGCGGCTGTCGCAGCGCGCCGGCTCGCTCTCCGGCGGCGAGCAGCAGATGGTGGCGATGGCGCGCGCGCTGATGAGCCGCCCGCGCATGATCGTGATGGACGAGCCGACCATGGGCCTGTCACCGCTTTATGTCGATCGCGTGCTGGAGCTGATCCGTAGCATCAACCAGGCGGGCGTCTCGGTTTTCATGGTCGAGCAGAACGCCAGCCTCGCGCTCGAGATCGCGCACGAGGCCTATGTGCTCCAGACCGGCAAGATCGTGCTGTCGGGCCCCGCGCGCGCGCTGAAGGACGACCCCCGCATCCGCGACGCCTATCTCGGCGGCTCCGAGGCGGCCTGACAATCAAGCCGACGCCGCGCTCGCGACCTGCTCCGCCGGCTGATCATCGCCGTTGGGATCGCCCGGCGCGGTCGCCCAGGCGAGCTCCACCAGCGTCACGATCCGGCGGCCGCCACCGTCGAGCTGGACGACGATCAGGCCCTGCTCCTCCATGTAGCTGAGCAGGCGCTGCGCGCGGCGCAGCGAGTGCGAGCCGTAGGCGCGGGCGATCGCGGCATCGCCGGGGCACGGCCAGCCTTCCTTCGCCGCGCGCGCGATCATCATGAACACGCCCTGCATGTCGTCGGGCAGGATCGAGGCGCGCAGCGCCACGTCCTGCCAGGCGTCGTCTTCGGTGAGATCCGTCCCGAGCCCGGCGCGCGCATGCGTCAGCATGCGACGGAATTCGTTGAGATCGGGCACCGCCGCCCCTAACCCCTCGATGCGGCAGCGAACCACGAACTCCTGATAGAGCACGCCGATGGCGCGGAAGCCGGCATCGGGCTCGGCCATCACGGCACGCAGCGTGCGATCCACGCGCTCGCGCCGCTCGGCGAGCTCTTCGGCACTGACGGGAGTCTCGACCGCCTCTAGCCGAATCTCCGGCACCGCGGCGGCCTTCGCCGCGCGAAGCTGCTCGAGCAGATCCGGAGCCGGCCGTCGCTGCGGCCGGCTGGCATCGGGCGGCGGTGCGGCGAGGATGACCGCGCGGGCATCTTCAAGCGTGGCTTCCGGCAGCGGCATCAGCCGCGGCGTCGAATTGCGCGGGCTGGTCTCGGTCGGGCCGATGTTGAGGCGCAGCGGCCGGCGCGACAGCGCAGGTCCCAGTGCCATGAACTGGCCGCGCTCGAGATCGCGGAAGGCTTCCGCCTGCCGCCGCTCCATGCCGAGCAGGTCGGCGGCGCGCGCCATGTCGATGTCGAGGAACGTGCGGCCCATCAGGAAGTTCGAGGCTTCGGCCGCGACGTTCTTGGCGAGCTTGGCCAGGCGCTGGGTTGCGATGATGCCGGCAAGCCCGCGTTTGCGGCCGCGGCACATCAAATTGGTCATGGCGCCGAGCGAGAGCTTGCGTGCTTCGTCCGAGACTTCGCCCGCCACCGCCGGCGCAAACAGCTGCGCCTCGTCCACGACCACCAGCATCGGGTACCAATGATCACGGTCGACGTCGAACATCCCGCCGAGGAAGGCAGCCGCGCGCCGCATCTGGTTCTCGGCATCCAGCCCTTCGAGATTGAGCACGGTGGAGACGCGATGCAGCCGCGCCCGCTCGCCCGCGACCTGAAGGCCGCGCTCGGTGTGATCCTCGGCCTCGATCACCAGATGGCCGAAGCGCTCGGCCAGCGTGACGAAGTCGCCCTCGGGATCGATGATGGCCTGCTGCACCCAGGGCGCGCTCTGTTCCAGCAGCCGCCGCAAGAGATGCGACTTGCCGGAGCCCGAATTGCCCTGCACCAGGAGACGGGTCGCCAGCAGTTCCTCGAGGTCCATGGCGGCCGCGGCGCCTGCCGTGGTCTGCCCCATCTCGATCGCAACCGTCATGTCCCCGACTCAAAGTCCGTCATTCGCGGACAGCGGCTTATCAATCCAGCCGCGGCGCGTCGAGCGCTCCAGCGCGAATCAGGCGGTGTTGCCCACGCCAAAACGGAAAGCATTCGCCGTGAGCGGCAGGAACCCGGTGCCGAACGGCCTCGGCTCGGGGAAGATGGTGCAGATCGCCATCGCTCGCCAAATGACGCAGATCAAGATCGACGGGTTCGAGAGCTGCTATCTGGCCGTATGACCTTTCTGACCTTCTTCACGGCGACCTATTTCCTGCTGGCGGTACCGGGGCCGACCAACACCCTGCTTGCGACATCAGGGGCCGGAGCCGGCGTATTGCGCTCCCTTCCACTGCTCGCCGCGGAGCTGTGCGGTTATCTGCTGGCGATCGCGGTGCTGCGGCTGGCGCTCGGTCCGGTCATCAGCGACATCCCGATTGCGGCGCTGCTGCTCCGCGTCGCCGTGACCATCTACATCCTGTGCCTCGCGGTCATGCTCTGGCGCGTCAATACGCGCGAGCTGCGCGACGGCGCTGCGGTGACGTTCGGCCAGGTGCTGCTGACGACGCTGCTCAACCCGAAAGCACTGGTCTTCGCGTTCCTGCTGCTGCCGCTTGGGGCCGGGCCGCTCGAACTGCTGCCGTGGCTCGGCGTGATCGTGCTGCAGATTCTCACCGCCGGCGCCGCGTGGATCATTCTCGGCGCAACGCTCGGCCGCGGCGCCCGTCGCCTCGGGCGCCCTGACCTCGTCACGCGCACCGGCGCGGTTACGCTGGTCGCCGTGACCGGCCTGATCTGGCTGCAATCCTTCCTGGTTGCCTGAGCGGACCTCGGTGGGAGCGGCGCTACTGCGCGCCGGAGCCGCCCTGCACGATCTTCTCGTTCAGCTTCTGGTCCACGGTGTCGACGGTGCGGTCGATCTCGGCGTTGGGCACGCCGAGCTGATGCGAGATCAGCTTCACCAGCAGGTCGACGCGTTCGATGAAGGGCGCACCGCTCGCGACCGCGCGCGCCGCCGATGACGGCTTGAGCAGGCTCTCCGCGGCCTTGGCGTACTTCGCGAACGGCACCTGGTCCTGCGGATCGGCGCCGAGGCGGCGGGCGATCGCATCGACATGGTCGTAGATCGTCTGCGAACGATTGAGATCGCCGTGCACGGCGTCGCGGATCGACTGCGGCTCGTTCGGCGTGATGCAGCGGTAATTGCCGGTCAGCAGCATCGACCATTTCGCCAGCGGCACGAACAGGGAATCGAACACTTTCAGCTTCACCGGCACGTCGTGGCCGTCGAGCGTCACCGCGTCGATGTCGGCCTCCAGCTCGCGCAGCAGCTTGTTGTGCTTCTCGTCGGCGAAGACCGACGCCTTGAAGTTGGTGGGCAGGCCGACATGCAGCACGTTGGCGGCCTCTTCCGGCGGCCGGAAGGCCTGCGGGTCGGGCGAGCACAGCGTCACCAGCCCGGGCTCAAACCGCTCCCACACCTGCGCATTGGTGTAGGCCTCCTCGAGATCCATGTCGGCGAGTGCCGGAATCCGCTTCAGGTAGGGCAGGGGCGGCATGTTCATGATCGACAGGCACGGCAGCTTCGCCGCGGCAATCTTGACCATGAGGACGCGCACCGTGTGGTTGGTGTATTGCGGCTCCTGCATCGCGAGGCCGACCAGATCGTAGCGCGAGAGGTCGACATTGGCCGGCGTGACCGCATCGAGCTTGCCGGGGAGGTTGCGCGAGAAGATCGCCCGGTGCACCGCCTCGTCGCGTAGCTTAATGCGCACCTCGGTACCGTCGCGGTTGATCAGCTCCGCAGTCTTTGCGCGGCAGACCAGGGTCACGTTGTGCCCGGCCATCAGCAGCTTCGTGCCCAGCAGGGAGCCGTAAGAAGCCCCAAGAATCAATATGTTGCGCGCCATGCTCCGTCCCCTGGAAATCTGTGTGATTTTTCCGGCCCCGGCCGTTCCGCGGGGCAGTTGAGGGCATGTAAAGCGAAGCGCAGGGGAATGGCAACTGGGATAATGCATACAAGAGTGCGTCTGGTCCCCGCGGGTTCGAGGGCCAGCCTGGCGGCCTGTTTCGGTCTCGTGTCAACCCAGTGAAGCAAAGATATTCTTCTTTACCGAAATTCGGATTTGTCGTATGTGTCGGTCATCCCGGCTCAATCTCGAGGGGCGATCATGAGGTCGTCATTGTCGCGAGCCGGGCTTGCGGTGGACGCGGCAGCGTCGGGCGCGAAAGGTGCGGGCAGGGAGGGTAGTCCCCGGTGAGCTCGCGGCCGCGCGCGGACGAACGGCGCTGCTAGGTCTCGTCTCGTCTGTAAGTTTCCGGCTTCGTCGACGGAGCTAGAAATACTGCGGCGAAATGGCGGGCCGTGCGTACGGCAAAACCGTGTGGTCCTGGCCGTCGTTGCTACGGTCAAGCTCTTGCGGAGGCGGCATCTCGCGTCAACCGGCGCGGAGGCCGGTGAATTCCGTGAGGGCGAGGGAGGCCAGAAGGAACTCGGCTCCCGGGAGAGCGCGGCATAAGCCGTCCGACCATCGCGCAGGGAAGGCCGAGTGATCGGCACCACCTGTATGCTGCTGTGCGGTTTTCTGCGTGTGCGTTTTGCGCAGCGGACCGCGGGTGCGATGTCAGCACCCGGTCTTCCCTGCGCCCTCTTGCCGATGAGGGCGGCGAGACGAAGCAAAGCTCGGGCGAAATCAGTCGCGAGAATGAATATGCACGTCTGCGACCACACACTCGCTGTCATCGCCCGGCTTGACCGGGCGATCCAGTACTCCGAGACGACAGTTGTTCAATGCAGAGGCCGCGGCGTACTGGATTCCCCGCCTTCGCGGGGAATGACAGCCGTCACTCGGAGAGCGAGCTATCGCCTCATACTCCGTCATTGCTTCGCTTCGCTCGCAATGACGTTGATGGAGCGCCGCTTCTTGGCGGCCTCAGCCCTGGCTCGCCATGCGCTCGCGGTCGAGATGCTGCTCGATCTTGGGGCGGTCACGCGTGCGCTCGAAGCTGGTGCAGAGCAGCTCGGTCTCCTCGAGCGAGATCGGAGCACGATAGAGCCGGCACATGAATTCGGCGTTTCCACGCCCCTTGCCGGTGCCCGGCCCGCGCTCTGCGAGAAACATGCAGTCCCGGCAGATGCTCGCTTCGAGCCGCTGATGGGCAGCATCGAGGTGATTGAGGATCTCGCGGAGAGAGTCGCGCAGCCTGATGCACTCCTCGGTCCCGAGCGACGTCACTGCGTTGACCACGTGATTGATCGGGTCGTGCTGGCTCAGGCATTTCTCGCCCTGCGGCGTGACGTGCAGGACGACGGAACGCTTGTCCTCATGCGACGGCTTTCGCACCAGGAACGACTTGCTCTCCAGAGTCTTCACGATCTGCGACGCCGTCGCGCGTGTGGCGCCGATGAAGCCGGCCAGTGCGGACGGCGTGCGCGAAAACCTGTTGGCGCGCCCGAGAAAGCGCAGCGCCATCCATTCCCGATCGCGCAATCCATGCTGATTGCCTTCGAAATACCAAGCCCGCGCCGCCTGAACCAGCAGCTCGACGGCTTCCCGCGCCAATGGCATGAATCTACCTCGTCCCCGGAACTTCGTCTGCGGCGTCCCGAAGCCGCTTTGCGCCCTGAGTGTCAGACGAGCATGCCCTGTCGAACTCTCGCACAATGGCGCGGATCGCACCGCGCCCGACCTCGGCCGATGAGCGTCGCATCGTCCGCAGCGAGAAGCCGTATCGCTGATGGCATGCCAACGGCGTGGTCGTCGCGCGGGAGCTCGGGTTGCCGTCGCCGGCAAACGGTGGATCGGAGTAGCTCAACCGAAGCCCCCAAAGTTCAAGTCACAAGCAGACGTTTCTTATACTCAACCAAAACGATGGATGAGCTTCTCAACAAAATCAAGTAGAGACCCTCTCACAGGCTGGATGTCGTGGCAGGCGAATGTAACGTTCAAGGGCAATCTCGTTGTTCGGGACACATGATGGTGAACGCAATACATGGCGCGGCGAGTAATATGCACTCGATATTGTGAGAGTTTGATTGCACGCGCGTTGTTGTCTTGCGTTGATGCAAACTGATCGAAGCTTGTGCATCACGATGACGTTTGGCGGCACGTCATCCACAACTTGTGCGTTCTGCCGCGGAATCGTCGAGGGAACTCATTGGAATTGCACGCGGCGGTTGTTCCCGTCGTGCTTGCAGAATAGACTCTTCGATCGCTTGCACAGCGCTTGCCAGCTCGTGCACACCGCGAACGGCGAATTCGCTCACGACGAAAATGGGTGAGCCGGTGTGCACGCGCATGCGCTGGAAGCGTAGCGACATGCGCAATCTCTTGTCGAAAACCACGGGCAGGGCGGACGGCAGGCGCCTCACCCTCTCCACCCGTCAGTCGCCCTTGAGCATGTCCCGAAGCTCGCGGAACGGATCGGCGCTCGGCGGGGCCGATGCGCCCTGTCGCATCGCGTTGTAGATTCGCGGAACCATCTCGACCGCCTGGTCGAGGCCCGAATCACGTCCCGGCTGATAGCCGCCCATCAGGCGAAGGTCGCGCGTGTCCTCGTATTTCGCGATCATGGCGCGCAGCTTGCTCACCAATTCGCGCTCCTCGGGGTCCCAGACGTTGTGGGCGAGGCGGGAGACCGAGGCCAGAACATCGACGGCCGGATAGCGCGCCTGGTCGGCGATGTGCCTTGAGAGCACGATGTGCCCATCGAGCGTGCCGCGGATGGTGTCGGCGATCGGCTCGTTGTGATCGTCGCCGTCGACCAGCACGGAGAAGATCCCGGTGATGGTGCCGGATCCCTCCTCGCCCGGACCGGCGCGCTCGAGCAGGCGCGGCAGATCGGTGAAGACCGTCGGCGCGTAGCCGCGCGCCACCGCGGGCTCGCCGGCGGCGAGCGCGACCTCGCGGGCGGCGTGGGCAAAACGGGTGATCGAATCCACCATCAGCAGGACCGATTCGCCGCGGTCGCGGAAATATTCGGCGACCGCCATCGCCGTCTTCGGCGCCAGTCGCCGCATCATCGGGCTTTCGTCGCCCGTCGAGACGATTGTGACAGCGCGATGACGGTCGTTGCCCAGCACGTCCTCGATGAACTCGCGCACCTCGCGGCCGCGCTCGCCGACCAGGGCCAGCACGACGGTGTCGAAGCCCTGGCTGCGGGCGAGCATCGCGAGCAGCGTCGATTTGCCGACGCCCGATCCGGCAAAGATGCCGACGCGCTGGCCGGCGCAGACCGGCGCGAACAGGTCGATGACGCGTACGCCGGTGCGCAGCGGCTTGTGCACGCGCGCACGCTTCATGGCCGACGGCGCCTCCGCCTCCGCCGAGACCGCCTGCGACCCTTGCGTGAGCGGCCCCTGTCCGTCCAGCGGCGCGCCGAGGGCGTTGATGACGCGGCCCTTCCAGCTCGGATCGGGCGCGAAGGACAGCGGCGGCATCCGGTAGGCCGCCGAGCCGAGCCCGCCACCAAATTGCCGGTCGAACGGCTTGGCGATGATGCCGTCGCTGTCGATCCGCACCACCTCGCCGATCTGGCGCTTACCGCCGCAATCGACGCCGATGAGCTCGCCGAGCCTGACGAAGCGCGACAGGCCGGAGACGCGGAAATGCGTCGGCGCGATCTCGGAGATCGCGCCACTGACGCTTGCCAGGGGAGTGCTCTGCTGAAGCTCCAGCAGCGCCCACTCGAGTTGCCGAAGAGCGTTCAAGGAAACCGTCCAACCTCATCCTGCGCGCTTGGCGCGCAATCTACTTGCCGGGTTCGCCGAGGGTCCGGATCGCGTTCTGCAGCGAGCTCTCGGTGCCCTCGATCATCGAGTTGGTGCCATCGAAAGCGCGCGATGCCGAGATCAGCCGCGTCAGTTCGAGCATCGGATTGGCGCCGGAGCCTTCGACATAGCCCTGCTTGAAGCCGTCCCGGGAGAAGTCCGCGATGGCGGTCACTGGCCGGTCGGGCGTCACGCCGGAATTGCCATAGCGTTCGAGATTGGCGTCGGCCGGAATGCTGAACAGGCCGATGGTGCCGATCTCGTTGTTGTCCTGGATGATCGCGCCGCTGCGCGCGATCGAGATCGGTCCGCCGTTCGGGTCGAGCGTGATCTGCGCGCCGCCGGAATCGACGATCGGAAAGCCGCTCACGGTCTGAAGATCGCCGTTGGGGGCGATCTGGAGCCGGCCGTCGCGCGTGTAGACCGTGCCGTTCGGACCGGCGAAGGCGATCCAGCCCTGGCCGACCACGGCGACGTCCAGCGGGTTGCCGCTCTCGGTAATGTTGCCCATCTCGCGCGAGATGATGTTGTCGCCGGGCGAGGAGAACGCCACCGGCGTCGGACCGGCCTTGGACAGCACGGTCTCGAACTTCACCACGTCGGTGCGGAACGCGGCCGTGTTGACGTTGGCGACGTTGTTGGCGATCGTCTGGAGGCGCTTTTCGAGGGCGACCTGCGCCGACAATCCCACATAGAGAGCCGATTGCATGACTTACCTGTTGAACTTGATGTTCTGAAGCGTCGTGAGCACGTTGGTATCCATGCTGACCGACGTCGCGGCGCCGGCGATCAGGACCAGCGCGGGATTGGTCGAGCTGTCGTTCCGGGCCTGGGTCGCATCCCACATCGCCGCAAAGCGCTGCACGAACTTGGTCACCTTGGCGGGATCCTGGAAGTCGGTGAGCTTGATCTTGTCCGCGATCATCTTGGCCTGGGCGTCGATGTTCGCCGCGCTGATCGTCGACGGCAGGCCGAGCGCGGTCTGCACCACCTGCGTCAGCGCCTTGTCGGCCAGGATCTGGTAGGCGGTCGTGATCGTGGAAGCCTTGCGGGTGAAATACAGCGCCAAACGCAGGCCTTCGTTCTGATCGCCGGCCTTCTCCTCCATCGTCTGCGTGACGTACTGGGTCGCGGTGCCGGTCGTGGCCGCGGCGGTCTGGGTCGCCTTGTCGCCGAGTGCGGCGAAATTGAAGGCGGTCGCGAATTGCCGGTAGCGGGTGTCGGTCAGCTTGTTGGCGAAGGCGTCCTTGCTCGTGACCCCCTCGGTCAGCACCTTGCGCATGAACGCCTTGGCGTAGGTCATGTCGCTGAGGCCATAGGCCTTCATCGCATAGGAATAGAGACGATAGTCCTTCAGGAAATCGTCGATAGTCTTCACTTTGCCGATATGGCCGAGGAAATAGTCGGTGTCGCGGCTGACGTCCGGCTGCTTCGCGACCTGCGTCAGCGACTTGCCCATGTCTTTGGTCAGCCTGGTGTAGTCCGCGATGGTGGATAGCATGACACGCGCCCCTCTGGCCGCAGGTCGCGACCCCGCTTCAAGCTGCCGCCAATTGCTTGCGCGGGGCTGGCGACCTCGAAGCCAGCTTCGCGCAAGCGTCGCCGACTAGGTATTCCAGGTGGGATCGGCGATGGAGCGGCGCGTTGGGCAGTTTCGTGGGGATTTTCATCACGGTAGCGGCGCTGCTCGGCGGCTTTGCCGCCATGGGCGGGCACCTGGCCGTGCTCATGCAGCCGTGGGAGTTCGTGATCATCATGGGAACCGCGGTCGGCACCTTCATCGTGGCCAATCCATGGAAGACGGTGGTGGACACGGGCGTCGCCTGCATGCAGGCCATCACCGGCGCGGTGCCCGGCCAGCGCTACTACCTTGACTTGCTCGGCGCGCTCCACGCTCTGATGCGCGAGCTGCGGGGCAAGGGGCGCAACGAAGTCGAGGCGCATATCGACGACCCCTCGAATTCCGAGATCTTCAAGGCGTTCCCGAGCGTGCTCGGAGATCCCTCGCTGCTCCAGTTCATCTGCGACTATGTCCGTCTCATCATCATGGGCAATGCGCGCACGCACGAGATCGAGGCACTGATGGACGAGGAGATCCATACCATCGTGAAAGGCAAGCTGGCGCCCTATCATGCGCTGGTGACGGTGTCCGAGGCGCTGCCGGCGCTCGGCATCGTCGCCGCCGTGCTTGGCGTCATCAAGGCGATGGGCGCGCTCGACCAGTCTCCGAAGCTATTGGGCGGCTTTATCGGTGCAGCCCTGGTGGGCACCTTCGCAGGCATCTTCCTGTCCTATGGCGTGCTTTCGCCCTTCGCGATCAAGATCAAGATGACGCGTGAGAAGAAATGCCGGCCCTACATCATCGTCAAGCAGACGCTGCTGGCGTTCATGAACGGTGCCATGCCGCAGATCGCCGTCGAGCACGGCCGCAAGATGATCTCCAGCAGCGAACGTCCCTCGATCGACGTCGTCGAGAACGAGACGATCGCAGGTCCCAAGCCCGTCGCTGCCGACGCTGAACCCAAGGCGGCGCGCGCATGATGATGGAAGACGCTGAAGTCGACCAGCGCAAGCAGCTGCCGAACTACCTGCTGGACGCTGCCGGCATATCGATCGAGCGTATGCCGATGCTCAATGTGATCTTCGATCGCATGGCGGCATCGTGCACCGACAGCCTGCAGCCGATGGCCGGAACGCCCTGCTATTTCTCGGTCAACGGCATCACCAACGATCCGCTCGGCGACATCATCAAGGACTACGAGGGCAACGCGGTCGCGGCCGTGCTCTATGCCGAGCAGTGGGATTCGCGCGTCATTATCATGCTCGACCGCGACTTCGTATTCACGATGGTCGAGGCGATGTTCGGCTCTGACGGAGCGGAACCGCCGCTTGACGTCGAACGGACGTTCTCGAACATTGAGATACGGCTGGTCCAGGCGCTGTTCGAGCGGTTCGCCAAGGCGCTGCAAGGCGCCTTCGCCGGAACGTCCAACGTCACCTTCCGCGTCGAGCGTGTCGAGACCGCGATGGCGTCGCTGGCGATCGGACGCGCCAGCAACATGTCGATCTGCGCGAACATGATGGTGCAGGCACTCTACCGCGGCGGTCAGATGTTCCTGATCATTCCGCACTCCGCGCTCAACCCGCTGCGTCAGAAGCTCGCTCACGTGGTCGTCAGCGACGGTCGCGCCGCCGACCCACGCTGGCGCGAACAGATGGAAAGCGAGGTGCAGCGGACCGAGGTGACCCTCAGCGCCGTCCTCGACGAGAAGATGGTGACGCTCGGCGACGTCGTGAAGTTCGAGGTCGGGCAGGTGCTCGAGCTCGAGGCCACGCCGCGCACGCTGGCCCGTCTCGAAAGCAACAATCAGGTGTTGTTCTGGTGTCAGATCGGCCAGCTCGACGGCTATTACGCCATGCAGGTGGCAGATCCCGTCGATCAGAAGCGGGAGTTCGTCGATGATATCCTATCTCGTTGATATCGTGCTGCTGGTTGCGCTCGCCTTCACCAGCCTGCGGGTGACCAGGATGCATCGCGAGCTGGCGCGGCTGCGCAGCTATCAGGGCGAATTCTCAACCATCATGCACGAGACCGCGGGTGCCTTCGACACGGTCATCACCGCGGCGCACGATTCCACGGCGAATCTCGGACGCCTCGCCAACGTGCTGAGCACGAAGATCGACCAGGCTCACGAGGCGATCGCAGCGCTCGATGCGCGCAGCGGGCTCGCACCCGCGGCGACGGCCGCGACCGCCGAGCTGAACAAGCACTGAATGCCGGCACCGGCAGAGCAATACGGCCGGAACGCCACGGCGCTCCGGCAGCGGAAGTACCAAGAGGCGATACCATATGGCGCAATCATTCGACTACGAGTCTGCACCTGCATCGGCTGAGACCGAGACGTCACCGCTGGAACGCTTGGCCGAGATCGCCCAGCGCACGGCCGAGGAGACCGGCAAGTTCGCCAATGTCGACGCCATCTTGCGCATTCCCGTCACCATGCAGGTGGTGCTGGGATCGGCGACCATTCCGGTGGCGAACCTGATGAAGCTCGGACGCGGCGCGGTGGTTCCGCTCGATCACCGGGTCGGGGAGCCCGTCGACGTCGTCGTCAACGGCCGCATCGTCGCCCGCGGCGAGGTGGTCGTCGTCGAAGAGGACAATTCCCGCTTCGGCGTCTCACTCACGGAGATCGTCGGACCGCTGGGGCAGGGTGATACCTGACCATGGCGGCACCGGTCGGCATCGCTCCCGTCAAGCAGCGAGGCGTTACCACGCTGGGCGGCACGGAAAAGGTCGCCGCGCTCCTGCTGGCCATGGGCCGGCAGGCGGCGGCGAGCGTGCTTCAGCAGTTCGAGCCGCAGGAGATCCGCATCGTCACCAAGGCGGCGGCGGAGCTGCGGCCGATCACCGCGCAGGAGCTCGAGGGGATCGTCGAGGAGTTCGCCCAGCAGTTCTCGATGGGCGCGAACATTCTCGGCACCCTCGGTGGCCTGGAAGCGGTGCTCGGCGACGTGCTTCCGGCCGATCAGGTTTCGGCGATCATGACGGACCTACTCGGCAATTCGAGCCGCTCTGTGTGGGACCGCGTCTCGTCGGTGTCGGAAAATTCGCTGGCCACCTACCTGTCCAAGGAGCATCCGCAGACCGCGGCGCTCATCCTGTCCAAAGTCAAGCCGTCCTGCGCCGCCAAGGTCATGAGCCAGCTGCCGTCGAGTCTGCGCAACGAGTTGATGCGGCGCGTGCTCAGCCTCAAGCCGATCGTTGATGACGCCATGAAGGTCCTCGAGAAGACGCTGCACGAAGATCTGACGCTGAATTTCGCCCGCAACCTCGGCGCCGACACCTACGCCCGCGTCGCCGACATCATCAACAAGATGGAGCGCGGCCACATCGAGGACATCCTGAAGAGCCTGTCGGAGAAGCGTCCGAAGTCGGCCGAGGTGCTAAAGGAGCTGTTGTTCACCTTCGACGACGTCATCAACCTGGCGCCGAAGGCGCGCACCATGATCTTCGACCAGGTTCCGACCGACCGCATCGTGGTCGCACTGAAGGGCACCGACAAGCATTTCCGCGAGGTGATCCTGTCCGCGGTCGCCTCGCGCGTCCGCCGCGTCGTCGAGGCCGAGCTCGCGATCGGCGAGCCGTCGAACCAGCGCGACGTGCTCGAGGCGCGCCGTGTGATCACCGACCTTGCACTCGACCTCGCGGAGAAGGGCGAAATCGAGCTCAACCCCGAGCAGGAGGATGGGCTGGTCTTCCGCTGACCGCTGAACGGGCATGGCAGAAACATCCGATCAGGAGAGCAAGACAGAAGAGCCGACCGAGAAGAAAGTCCGCGATGCGCTCGAACAGGGCAAGATTCCGGTCTCTCGGGAGGCCTCCATTTTCGCCTCGATGGCCGCGCTGATGGTGATCCAGGCATTCCTGATCGGCCAGGGCGTGCAGCAATTGACGCCGACGCTGAAGAGCCTGCTCGACGATCCCGAGGGCTTCCCGCTCTCGACCGGTGCGGACGCGCAGAACCTGCTCACCGTGGTCGGCCTGCAGGCGCTGCGGTTCCTGGTACCCTTGGTGGTCATCCTGGTTGTGTTCGGGCTCGCGGCCTCGCTGCTGCAGAACGCGCCGCGCCTGGTGCTCGAGCGGATCAAGCCTGACATGTCGCGAATCTCTCCAGTCAGCGGCTGGAAGCGGTTGTTCGGGACGCAGGGCCTGATCGAGTTCGCCAAGTCGTTGTTCAAGCTCGCCGCGGTGACCGCCGTGGTCGCCTTCGTGCTGCGCGCGTCCGAAGCGAGGGCGTTCGAGGCCATGTACACCGACCCGGTCGCGCTGCCGGAGATGATCCTCAACATCGCGATGCGCATCGTCTCGGCGATCTGCATCGCCACCATCGTGCTGGTTGCGATCGATCTCGCCTGGGCGCGCTTCCACTGGCGGCGCGAGCTGCGCATGACCAAGCAGGAGATCAAGGACGAGCACAAGCAGGCGGAAGGCGATCCCCTGATCAAGGCGCGCCTGCGCTCGCTGGCGCGCGACCGTTCGCGCCAGCGCATGATCGCCTCGGCCTCGCGCGCGACGCTGGTGATTGCCAATCCGACGCACTTCGCGATCGCGCTGCGCTACAAGCGCGAGGAAAACGCCGCGCCGCTGGTCGTGGCCAAGGGCATGGACGTGATCGCGCTGAAGATCCGCGAGATTGCCGAGCAGAACCGAATCCCCGTCATCGAAAACAAGGCGCTGGCGCGCGCGCTCTACGAGGCAGTCCAGGTCGATCAGGTGATTCCGGCGGAATTCTTCCGGCCCGTTGCCGAGATCATCTACTTCCTCCAATCCAAGCAGGCGCCGCGGCCCGAGAACGTTCGATAGATTTCCGAGGATGGTGCTTCGCGCAACAGCTTGACGAAAGCTTAACGCCCTAGGCTCGTCCCGAATGGATCAGAATGGGGCCGTCGTGGGACCGCTTTTTCTCTTCGAACTCGCATCGTCGCAGGCGCGCTATCTCGAGCTGCGTCAGTCGACCATCGCCGCCAACGTCGCCAACGCCAACACGCCGGGCTTTCGGGCGCGCGACGTCGAGCCGTTCAACAAGGTGCTCGATGGCATGCCGGTGAGGCTTGCGACGACGTCGCCTTCGCACATGCAATTGGCCGCAGCCGAGACCGACACGCGGGCGACCGCGAAGAAGGACAGCTGGGAAGTGGTTCACTCCGGCAACTCCGTCAGCCTCGAGCAGGAAATGATCAAGGGCAGCGACGTCAATCGCGACTATTCGATGAACGCGGCGATCGTGCGGTCGTTTCACCGCATGGTGCTGTCGAGTGCAAAGGCCTGAGGTGAATTGACATGCTGGACTCATTGAGCGCCTCGCTGACGGTCGCAAGCTCCGGGCTCGAAGCGCAGTCGACGCGCATGCGCATCGTCTCGGAAAACCTCGCGAACGCCACCTCGACGGGGCGCGCCGCCGGCGCCGATCCGTATCAGCGCAAGACCATCACCTTCGATGCGGCGATGGATCGCGCCTCGGGCGCACAGCTCGCGAAGGTCAAGGAGATCGGGGTCGACACCACGCCTTACCGGGTGGAGTACGATCCGGGGCATCCCGCCGCCGACAAGGCCGGCTACGTCAAGCTGCCGAACGTGAACATGATGATCGAGATGGCCGACATGCGGGAGGTCAACCGCTCCTATGAGGCCAATCTCCAGGTCGTGAAGCAGGTGAGGTCCATGCTCGGCATGACCATCGATCTCTTGAGGAGCTGACCATGCTTGAGGCGATTTCATCCACCGCGATTTCCGCAGGGCAAGCCGCGAGCCGTGCGACCGAGACGCAGGCCGTCTCGCCGGCGGCGACCACCGCGATCCAGACCAGTGACGACGTCGGCTTCGAATCGGTGATGAAGCAGGTGACGTCGGATGCGATCGGGACGCTGAAGGCGGGCGAGGCGGCATCGATCTCTGCAATGCAGGGCAAGGAATCGACGCGCCGCGTCGTGGAAGCGCTGATGTCGGCCGAGCAGGCCCTGCAGACGGCGGTCGCGGTTCGCGACAAGGTCGTCCAGGCCTACCAGGAAGTCGTTCGGATGTCGATTTGATCTGAAGGAGTGGGACCAGTGAAATCGCTCGCCATCGCGGCCACGGGCATGAACGCCCAGCAGACCAACATCGAAGTCATCGCGAACAACATCGCCAACATCAACTCGACCTCCTACAAACGGGCGCGCGCGGAGTTCACCGATCTGTTCTACCAGATGGACCGCATGCAGGGGGTCGCGAACACCAACGGCTCGTCGCCGATTCCGGAAGGTGCCAATCTCGGCCTCGGCGTCAAGTCCGCGGCGATCCGCAAGCTGCACATCCAGGGCGCGCTGACGCAGACCGGCAATCCCTATGATCTCGCGATCAATGGACGTGGCTGGTTTCAGGTGCTCGGCCCCAACAACGAGGTGCAATACACCCGTGCGGGCTCGTTCAACGTCAACGCCAACGCTCAGCTGGTCACGATCGACGGTTACCTGCTGGATCCCGCGATCACCATCCCGCAGGGGACGGTCGAGGTCACCGTCAACCAGACCGGCCAGGTGTTTGCCAAGCTCGACACGGAAGTGAATCCGCGGCAGATCGGCCAGCTCAACCTCGCCAACTTCGCCAACGAAGCGGGTCTCGAGCCGCTGGGCAGCAATCTCTACAAGGAGACCACGGCGTCCGGCACGCCGGTCGTCGGTCTGCCGGGCGATGCCGGCTATGGCAAGATCAACCAGAAATGGCTCGAGGCCTCGAACGTCGACCCGGTCAAGGAAATCACCGAGTTGATCTCGGCACAGCGAGCCTACGAAATGAATGCCAAGGTCATCCAGGCCTCGGATGAAATGGCCCAGACGGTCTCGAAGGGCATGCGCTAGTTCCGGTGTCTCGATGTTGAACAGGGTGGGCCTGATCGTGCGCGGGTTGGCCGCCGTGCTGCTGGTTCTCGTAACGGCGCGGGTCGCCGCGGCCGAGGAGAAGCGGCTTCCCGTGCCGGCCGTCTCGATCCGCGCCGGCGAGCTGATCCGCGAGGAGATGATCACCGAGCGCGCCTTCGCGCCGAGCCTGCTCGGCGTCGCCATGTTCATCGAGGCGCGTCAGATCCTGGTCGGCCGCATGGCGCGGCGCGCGCTGTTACCGGGCCAGCCCATTCCGACGAACGCGGTGGAGGACCCCTGGACCGTCGCGCGCGGCGCCATGGTCAAGGTCGTGGTCGAGGACAGCGGCCTCTCCATCGTCACTTACGGCTCGGCCATGCAGTCGGGTGCGGCCGGCGCGCTGATCCCCGTGCGCAATACGGACACCGGCGTGATCATCAGGGGCGTCGTCCAGCCGGACGGCAGCGTCAAGGTCATGGACGGGTCATGACCAGGCTCCTGCTTGCGCTCATGCTGCTGGTGTCGGCCGCCGGCGCCCAGGCCGCCGTCCGCATCAAGGACATAGCGGACATCAAGGGTTTGCGCGAGAACCAGATCGTCGGCTACGGCCTCGTCATCGGCCTCAACGGTACCGGCGACACGCTGCGCAACGCTCCGTTCACCGAACAGTCCCTGCAGTCGATGCTCGAGAACATGGGCATCAACGTCAGGAACGAGACCACGAGCACCAACAATCCCCCGCGTCCGACCACGCTGCGCACGCGCAACGTCGCAGCGGTGATGGTGACGGCGGACCTGCCGCCTTCGATCGGGCCCGGCGAGCGCATGGACGTCACCGTGTCCTCGCTCGGCGATGCGACGTCGCTGCTCGGCGGCACATTGGTGATGACGTCGCTGCGCGCGGCGGACGGCGCCGTCTATGCGGTGGCACAGGGCGCGATCACGGTTGCCGGCTACAGCGTCGGAGGCCAGGCGCAGAACGTCAGCCAGGGCACGCCGACGGCCGGGCGCATCCCGAACGGTGCGCTGGTCGAACGCGAGGTGCAGGGAAGTCTCCACGAGATGGAGTTCCTGGTGCTACAGCTGAAGAACCCGGACTTCGTCACCGCAACGCGCATCCTGGACGCTGTCAACCGCTACGCCGGCGGTCGCTACCGCGCGCAGATCGCCTTCGAGCGCGACTACCGCACCATCGTGCTGTCGAAGCCGCGTCATGTCGGCCCTGTCCGCTTCCTCGCCGAGATCGGCGAATTGGTGGTCGAGCCGGATACGCCGGCGCGCGTCGTGATCAACGAGCGCACCGGCACGGTCGTGATCGGGCGCGACGTGCGGATATCCACCGTCGCCGTGACCCACGGCAATCTGACGGTTCGCGTCACGGAGATGCCGGTTGTGTCGCAGCCGGCGCCGTTCTCGCGGGGACAGACGGTGGTCGTCCCGCAGACCGTGGTCGAAGCCAACGAGGCCGGATCGCAGGTGGCGATCCTGAGCGGGGTCGATCTCCAGCGCCTGGTGCGCGGGCTGAACCAGATTGGCCTGAAGCCATCGGGGATCATCGCGATCCTGCAGGCGATCAAGACGGCAGGCGCGCTCCAGGCCGACGTCATCGTGCAATGATGCGCAAGCGTCGTGCAAGCTTGGTCGCTCAATGCTCAGGTCTGAAGCGAGAATCGCACGCGGCCCGATGCTGAAGCTGGATCACAAAGGCAAACTCCTCCTGCTGGCCGCGGCAGCAATGCTCGCGAGCGCCTCGCCCGCGCTCGCCTTGGACGAGGCCAAGCCGTCGAAACCGCTCAACCTGCTCTCCTTCGCCCGCGCCCGCGCGGGCGGACCGCAGAAGCCGCAGCCGTCGGCCACCGCGACACCTGTCGACAATGCGTCGGTCCGGGCCACGGCATGGGCGGCCGAAGATTCGGGCCCCGCGGTCACCGGTGCGGTGCCGGAGACACCGGCGCCTGCCCGTCCGGCCAAGCCTGGCAGCGTCACGGCGCCGCCGAAGCCTGCACCGCCGCAGGCTGCGCCGCCCCCTGACAACGAAATCGCGCTGTTCTGCAGCAACGTCGCCGATCCCGCCGTCGATGCCAGGCTGGCCTGGCAGCTCAAGGAGCTCGAGAAGGCGGAGAGCCTGCTGCGCGAGCGCATCGCCGAGGTCGAGGCCAAGCGCGCCGAATACGAGAAGTGGATGGCGCTGCGCGACGACTTCCTGAAGAAGGCCGAAGCGAGCGTCGTCGAGATCTATTCGCGCATGAAGCCCGAAGCTGCGGCGACGCAGATCGCCGGCATGGCCGACGAGACCGCTGCCGCCGTGCTCGCCAAGCTCAGCCCGCGCAGTTCGAGCGCGATCTTCAACGAGATGGACACGGCACGCGCGGCGCACCTCGCAGACCTGCTCGGCGGCATGCGTCGCGTGGACGACGGAAAGAGCAAATAGATGAACAGGCCGATCCTTTCCTTGCTCGCGGCGTCGGTGCTCCTGGCCGGGTGCTACCATCCGGCCGAAGTCCTGACCGGTCCGCAGATGTCGCCCGTCGGCAGCGGCCTGCGGATGCAGGCCGATCCGATCCCGGTGACGCCGCGCATGCGCACGCCCGTCAGCTATCGCTCGACCTGGGACGACGGCACCGATCTCTACCGCGATCCGCGCGCCCGCCGCACCGGCGACGTCGTGACGGTGATCATCTCGATGCAGGACAAGGCCAAGCTCGACAACAAGACTGGCCGTTCGCGCGATTCGCAGGTCAAGTTCGGGCTCGACTGGCTGATGGACATCGCTGGATGGAGCGACACGGGTTCGGCCAACGCCAATCTCAGCACCAATACCCAGATCAAGGGCAACGGCCAGATCGACCGCACCGAGGACATCAGGCTCTCGATCGCGGCCGTCGTCACCGACGTGCTGCCGAACGGCAATATGATGATCAGCGGCTCGCAGGAATTTCGCGTCAACACGGAGATGCGCGTGCTCAAGGTCGGCGGCATCGTGCGTCCGCGCGATATCTCGCGAGCCAACACCATCTCCTACGACAAGATCGCCGAGGCGCGCGTGTCCTATGGCGGGCGCGGAAATCTGTCGGACGTGCAGCAGCCTGGATGGGGACACCGGATCTATGACGCCGTGGCACCATTCTGACGCCCGAGCCGGCCTGATCGCGCCGCGATGGCGGGCGACGCCATGCGCCTGATCGCCGCCATCGTCGTGCTGACCCTGATCGCGATCGGCGCGGGCGCGATTGCCGGTTTGCATCTGATCGCGACCGCCGAACGCGTTGCCGACGCCAAGAAGAACGCCACATCGCCGCCGATCGCGTCGAGCTACGCCGGCAGCGCGCGGCTCAGGAAATTGTCTCCGATCGTGACCAATCTCGCGGCGCCAGCCAACAATTGGGCGCGCATAGAAGCCTCGATGGTGACCGACAGCATGAGCGACGAGGATGCCGGCATTCTGGCCGCCCATATCAGCGAGGACATCGTGACCTATCTGCGGTCGGCTACGGTGGCGCAGTTCGAGGGATCGCGCGGGCTCCAGCATCTGCGCGACGACCTGACCGAGCGCGCCAGTATCCGCTCGTCAGGCAAGGTCCGCGAATTGATCATCGAAACGCTGGTGATCCAGTGAGGGTGAAAGTCCTGCTGCTCGCGCTGGTTCTGGTCGTGCTGCCCGAAGCGGCGCTGGCCCAGATTCCCGACCTGAATTCGCTGCTGCCGCCCGGAAACGGCTCGACAAGCGGCCGGATCATCCAACTGATGGCGCTGATCACGGTGCTGTCGGTGGCGCCGGGGTTGCTGATCATGGTGACGAGCTTCACGCGATTTGCGGTGGCGTTGTCGTTCCTGCGCGCCGGTCTCGGCCTCCAGACCACGCCCGCCAACCTGGTGCTGATCAGCCTCGCGCTGTTCATGACCTTCTATGTCATGGCGCCGACCTTCGACCGGGCCTGGGAGAGCGGCGTCCAGCCGCTGATGAAGAACGAGATATCGGAAGAGGAAGCCTATCTGAAGATCACGGACCCGTTCCGCGAGTTCATGCTGGCCCATGTCCGCGACAAGGATCTCCAGACCTTCGAAGCGCTCGCCGCCGAAAGCTTCCGCAGGAAGTTCGACGACAAGCGGGTCGATCTGCGCGTCATCATTCCGGCCTTCATGATTTCCGAGCTCCGGCGCTCGTTCGAGATCGGATTCCTCATCATCCTGCCGTTCCTGGTGATCGACATGATCGTGGCGACGCTGACCATGTCGATGGGCATGATGATGATGCCGCCGACGATCCTCGCGCTGCCGTTCAAGATGCTGTTCTTCGTGCTGATCGACGGCTGGAATCTGCTGGCCTCCGGGCTGGTCCGCTCGTTCTCGTGAGCGCCGCGAGCGCCCGCCGGCCGATTATGGTTAAACGAAACGCGCTGGATATGGTTAGCGGCGCGTAATTTTAACCATATGATTTTGCTGCGGAATTCAAGCTCGTCTTAATGCGGAAGCAAGATTCGGCGTGCTAGCAACACGGTACGGCGGGTTGGACCCACACAGATCGGTCCAAAGGCATGATGCCGCCCTTCCGTACCGGTGAAAGCCCGGTATGTCCCCTCGTGAAAATGTAAACGCGTACATAAAGGGACATTCGCAATGTCAAGCCTGCTTACGAACTCGACTGCCATGACCGCACTCCAGACCCTGCGGTCTGTGGGTTCGCAACTCTCCACCACGCAGAACCGGATCTCCACCGGCCAGCGCGTGTCCACTGCCTCGGACAACGCCGCTTATTGGTCGATCGCCACCTCGATGCGCTCCGACAACGCCGCGCTCTCGGCGGTGTCCGACTCGCTCGGCCTGTCGGCCGCGACCGTCGACACCGAATATACCGCTCTGACCTCGGTGATCGGCGACAAGGACTCGGGTCTGACCAAGCTCCAGGCGCTGCTGGTCCAGTCCAAGACTGCAGGTATCGACCGCACCAAAATCCAGGCGGACATCACCCAGATCCAGCAGGACATGAAGCTGAAGGCCAACTCGGCGACCTTCAACGGCATCAACTGGCTGAGCACCACGACGGGTACGACCCCGACGAGCTTCAGCCTGGTGTCGTCCTACTCGCGCGTCGGCGGCACACCCACCATCGGCTCGATCACGGTGACGACGGCCAACTACACGCTCTACTCGACCACGCAGACCGGCATTCTGGACACCGTGGCCGGCAGTGCGTCGGTCGACACGATCAACATCGCCGCGCTGACCGACTCGGCCGCCGACCAGACCACGCTCGATGCCTACATCGCGCAGGTCACGACTGCGATCAACTCGGTGGCCTCGGCCGCCGCCAATCTCGGTGCCGTCAAGAACCGTATCTCGACCAACACGAACTTCGTGAAGTCGCTGATGGACTCGGTTGACCGCGGTGTCGGTCAGCTCGTCGACGCCGACATGAACGCGGAATCCACCCGCCTGGCCGCCCTTCAGGTCCAGCAGCAGCTCGGCGTGCAGGCGCTCTCGATCGCCAACAACAGCAGCCAGAGCATCCTGTCGCTGTTCCGCTAAGGCGGAAGTCATCTGGGGAGGGCCGCGCTTCTCGCGAAGCGCGGCCCTTTCGTTTGGGCATGGCCACGCGCCCAAGTCCGGCCGACTGTTGCGGCCGGAACACAGGGCCACAAGCCCCGCACAAGCTTCGCTCGCTAACCTCGCCGCTACGACAGATTGGGCCTTGAACCCGCGTTTGCGGCACGCCCAAAGGCATGACGCCGCCCTGTCGTACCGGTGCAAGCCCGGTATGTCCCCAACTCAAGTCAATCTTCAAAGGGACATCAAAATGGGTTCTAGTCTTCTCACCAACTCCTCCGCCATGACCGCGCTGCAGACCCTGCGGTCTGTCAGCACGCAACTCGCCGCCACGCAGAACCGGATTTCCACCGGGCAGCGCGTGTCCACCGCCTCGGACAACGCTGCCTATTGGTCGATTGCGACCTCGATGCGCTCCGACAACGCCGCGCTGTCCGCGGTCTCCGACTCGCTCGGCCTGTCGGCTGCGACCGTCGACACCGAATACACCGCTCTGACCTCGGTGATCGGCGACAAGGACTCGGGTCTGACCAAGCTCCAGGCGCTGCTGGTCGAAGCCAAGACCGCCGGTATCGACCGCACCAAGATCCAGGCCGACATCACCCAGATCCAGCAGGACATGAAGCTGAAGGCCAATTCGGCCACCTTCAACGGCATCAACTGGCTGAGCACCACGACGGGCACCACCCCGACGAGCTTCAACCTCGTCTCGTCCTACTCGCGTGTCGGCGGCACGCCCACCATCGGCTCGATCACGGTGACGACCGCCAATTACACGCTCTACTCGACCACGCAGACCGGCATTCTGGACACCGTGGCCGGCAGCGCCTCGGTCGACACGATCAACATCGCCGCGCTGACCGACTCGGCGGCCGATCAGACCACGCTCGATGGCTACATCGCGCAGGTCACGGCGGCGATCAACTCGGTGGCCTCGGCCGCTGCCGATCTCGGCGCGGTCAAGAACCGCATCTCGACCAACACGGAATTCGTCAAGACCCTGATGGACTCCGTGGATCGCGGCGTCGGCCAGCTCGTCGACGCCGACATGAATGCGGAATCGACCCGCCTGCAGGCTCTGCAGACCCAGCAGCAGCTCGGCGTTCAGGCGCTCTCGATCGCCAACCAGAACAGCCAGAGCATCCTGTCGCTGTTCCGCGGCTAAGCGGCGCTTTCGAAAACGACCGTGCTCCCTCAGGGAGCACGGTCCCCGCCGTGATGGTGGGCGCCGACACGCGATATGCCGGCAATCGAACCTTCGTCATACGTCTTGCGACATGCCGCAGCCGGTCGGGCTGCCCTGCGCGCGAGCGCTTGCTCGCGCCTGCCAAACCGATTGCGTCGCCCCGTCTTGCATATTTGCAACGCCTCGCCAGCGAACCCGAACATTCGCGCCTCGCGCAACCTTCAGACAAGGTTGGCAGCTGAGTGTCGTCACCATTCGCATTGGTACGAGGTCATATGCTCAGTCGTGCGCAGGTACAGCAACTGCTCAACAATCTGCTGGAGCTTGGGCCGCGACGCCTGATGGCCTTGGGACTGATCGGTTTTGCGGTTCTCGTCACCGTCGTCGGCGGCGCCTATTATCTCAGCCGCCCCGAGTTCGAAACGCTCTACACCGGCCTCACCCGCGAAGACGTGACGCGCATCGGCGCGGCACTGCGCGAGCAGAACATCACCTTCGACGTCAATTCCGCCGGCGATGCGGTCTCGGTGCGTCCAAGCCAGACCATGCAGGCGCGGATGCTGCTCGCCGAGAAGGGGCTGCCGACCAGCGCCAATTCCGGTTACGAGCTGTTCGACAAGATCGGCTCGCTCGGGCTGACCTCGTTCATGCAGGAGGTCACCAAGCTGCGCGCGCTCGAAGGCGAGATCGCCCGCACCGTCCAGCTGATGAAGGGCGTGAAGGCGGCGCGCGTGCATATCGTGCTGCCGGTGCGCGGCTCGTTCCGCGCCACGCAGCAGCCGCCTTCGGCATCGGTCGTGCTGCGCACCGACGGCGCGATCGAGGCGCGCACGGCACAGTCGATCCGGCATCTCGTCGCCGCCGCCATTCCCGGCATGAGCCGCGACAAGGTGACGGTGCTCGATGCCGACGGCTCGATGCTGCTCGCCGAAGAGGACGAGGCCAGCGCCGCGCCAACCAAGATGGCGAGCCTGCAGAAGACGGTCAGCGGCATGGTGCAGGAGAGCATTCGCAAGGCGCTGACGCCGTATCTGGGCCTCGACAATTTCGAGGTGAGCGTCGCTCCGCAGCTGTCCACCGACAAGCGGCAGATCAACGAGACGGTCTACGATCCCGAGAACCGCGCCGAGCGCTCGGTGCGGGCCGTACGCGAGAAGGAATCCTCGCAGAACGCCGACCGCTCGTCGCCGACCACGGTGCAGCAGAATCTCCCCGACCAGCAGGTGAATGCGGGCGGCGGCAAGAACTCCAGCGAGGACAAGACCCGCCGCGAGGACGTCACCAATTTCGAGGTCTCCTCCAAGACCACAACGACGGTCAGCGACGGCTATTCCGTCAAGAAGCTGTTCATCGCCGTCCTGGTGAATCGCGCTCGGCTGGTCGCCGATCTCGGCGACAAGAGCAACCAGGCCATCATCGACAGCAAGCTCGCCGAGATCAGCCAGCTCGCGGCGACCGCGGGCGGATTGGACAAGGCGCGCGGCGATCAGATCCAGGTGACGGCCGTCGATTTCATCGAGGGCTCGCGTGAGCTGGCGCCGGTGCCGCCGATCAGCTTCGTCGAGATGATCAACAAGCAGCTCGGCAGCGTCATCAACGCGATCACGATCCTGGCCGTGGCTTCGATGCTGGTCTGGTTCGGGCTGCGGCCGGCGGTCAACGGCATCCTGACCCATCGCGCGGAGCAGGAGCAGGCCGAGGCGGCCGAGGCCGCCCAGCTCGAGGCCTCGGCGGCCCTTGCGCTGCCCGACGGCGAGGAGGCCGAGCTCAACCTCGTCGAAGACCTCGAAGGCAAGATGCAGCGAACGCCGCAGAAGCGGCTCGAGCAGATCGTCCGGCTCGATCAGACGCAGGCGGCGGCGATCCTTAAAGACTGGATGCGACGCGAGGAGGCGGCATGAACGCGGCAATCGGAAAACTCCTGACGCAGTTCGATGCGAACGGCCGGGTCAAGTCGTCGCCGCCGCCCCCGCCTCCAAAAATCCAGGACGTGCTGACCAGGCCAAAGGAGGCGAGGCGCGATCCGCAGCCTCAATCGCAGCCGCAGGCCCACACGCAGCTTCAGGCTCAGTCCCCTGCGCCCGCGACGGAAGCGCCGCCGGTCAATCTCCTGGACGATGCCTATCGGCGCGGCCATGCCGCGGGCGTCGCGGAAGGCGACGCCAAATTGGCCGAGGAGCGCGTCCGCAGTGCGATCCGGCTCGGCGAAGAGCGGGCCAAATGGTCCGACCAGCAGGCGGTCGCGATCGTCAGCGGCTTCGAGGCGGCCTGCCGCGAGATCGAGACCAACATCGCAAGCTCCGTGGCGCGGATCCTGCTGCCGTTCCTCGCCGATGCGGTGCGCGACAAGGCGATCGGATCGCTGGTCGAGCAGATCGCGGCGCTGACCGGCAGCTCGTCGGCGCCCGCCTTCAAGGTCACCGGCCCGAGTGAGCTGCTGGACCTCGTGAAGACGCAGCTCGAGGCGTCCAGGCGAACGGGCATCGCATACGTGGCCGCCGAGACGCTCGAGGTGCGCGTCGTGGCCGACCTGACCGTGATCGAGACGCAGATCTCCGCCTGGAGTGAACGCCTCAAGGAAGCGCGCCGGTAGTCCGCCATGGAGGAGGTCAAGCATGAGATCGTGATCGTCCGCCGCCGCAGCGCCTTCGCCGAGGAGGCGCATCACGGCGGCGTCTGGAAGATCGCCTATGCGGACTTCATGACCGCGATGATGGCGTTCTTCCTGGTCATGTGGCTGCTCAACGCGCTCAACCAGGACCAGAAGCAGGTCGTCGCGAGCTATTTCAATCCGATCAAGCTCGCTGAGAACTCACCTGCCCCAAAGGGCCTCAAGGATCTCTCCAACAAGGAGCCGTCGTCGTTCGAAGGCCAGGACGGCAAGCGTCAGCCGGCCGGTACGAACGAGGAAAGGCGCGGCGATTCTCCGACGGCTGAGAAGCCGGCCTCTTTCGAGGAGAAGGTCCTGTTCCGTGACCCCTATGCGACGCTCGCCGAGATCGCCAACAGCGCGAACCAGTCGACGGGCCAGCGGCGCGCCGGCGCTCTGACCTCCGCTGAAGAGGACGGCCTCAAGGGGGGCGATGCCTATCGCGATCCATTCGATCCGGGCTATTGGAAGCTGGCGCCACAGGCGTCCAAGGACGCCGATCGCTTCATCGAGAGCGAGCCGAAGCCGAATGCCTCCGCGCGAGACGGCGCAGCCGGAGCAAATCCGGGCGAGGTGCAGGCGCGCCGGAGCAGGACGGATGATGCCGGCGGCAACGTGGCTCCGGGCCCGGAGAGCTCGTCCGCAAGCCTGTCGCCGCTGATGCCGCCGGGCGCCGCACCGACGCAGTCGCCGCGCGAGGGCAGCGCCCAAGCTGGCGTCCAGGTGAGCACCGCCCCGCAGGCTCGTCCCAACGATGCGGCGAAGGAGCCGGAGGCGCGCGACGCGGCGCAAACACAGCAGCCCACCCTCAAGCAGCTTCAGTCCGCGGTCGCGGAGGCGCTGTCGGACATCAAAGCAGGGGCGGGGCCGGCGGCCGAGGTGCGTCAGGTCGAGGAAGGGCTCCTGGTCAGCCTCACCGACGATGCGAGCTTCGGCATGTTCGCGGTCGGCTCGGCGGAGCCGCGGCCCGAGCTGATCCGCGTGATCGACAAGATCGGGCCGCTGCTGATGAAGCGCCAGGGCATGATCATCGTCCGCGGGCATACCGACAATCGGCCGTATCGATCGGAAACCTACGACAATTGGAGGCTGTCGACCGCGCGTGCGCAGATGGCCTATTACATGTTGGTCCGTTCCGGCGTCGATGCGCGGCGGATCGAGCATATCGAAGGTTACGCCGATCGGCGGCCGAAGCTCCCGAACGATCCGGCGGCCGCCCAGAACCGCCGGATCGAAATCCTGATCCGGGAGAAGCGACCTTGATCAGGCTGCTGCGCCGCGCCGTCTTGCTGCTGCCGTTCATCGCGGCAAATGCGCTTGCCCAGCCTGCACCCCAGGGCAGCGAACCCTATGAGCTCGTCCGCGCGCTGCAAGCGGTGCAGGACGGCATCGCCAATGGCGACACCGCCGCACATGGCAGTCATATCGCGCTGATCCGGCAAATCGGCGAGAAGTTTCTCGCGGCCGATCCCGCGGTGTGGAGCAATCCGCGGAACGGCCAGGCGGTCGTTATCTACCTGCTCAGCGGCGGTGCGCCGCAAATCGTCCGCAAACTGCCGCGCGACAAGTTGAACGTCGACGAGCGGCTGTTCAACGGTGCGCTCGCCTATGTCGAGGGTCGCCAAGAGGAAGCACGGGAGCTGCTCAAGGAGATCAAGCCGCGGACGATTCCTTCGGGACTGGGCGGACAGGTCGCGCTGGTTCAGGGCGCGCTGTTCGCGCGCGCCGAGGCCTCGCTCGCGATCGAGCGCCTGGACGATGCGCGCCTGCTGTTGCCCGGCACGCTGGTCGAGGAGGCGGCCCTGCGGCGCGAGATCCTGCTGGTGGGGCAGGCGGAGGATTTCGAGAAGTTCGAGTTCCTGACGCTGGCCTATATCCGCCATTACCGCAACTCGATCTATGCGGGCGATTTCTGGCAGCGCTTCTCCGCGGGGCTGACGCAATCGAGCCTGGCACTCGACGAGCGCCGCTTTGCGCGGATCTCAGCCTTGCTCGAGCAGATCGATCGCGCCAGCCGCCTCAAGCTCTATCTCATGATGGCGCGCGCCGCGATGGTGCGCGGACGGCTGACCGTGACCCGGCTGGCCGGCGAGCGGGCATTGACCCTCAGCGCGGATACATCGGCGGAACGCGAGCGCGCCCATTTCCTCCGCGGCGCCTCGCGCGTGCTCACCGACGAATATGACGGCGGTCTCGCCGAACTGAAGGCGCTCGACCGGTCGAAGCTGCCCGAACGCGACGTCCCCCTTCTCAATGCCACGGTGCAGCTCGCGCTCGACGTCCGCAAGCCGTTCGCGGGCGGATCCGCCGCGGCGGCGGATAAGCCCCCGGCAACGCCGGCGCGACTCGATCTGGCGTCATCGACCGCGACGCTCGCACGCGCGCAGAAGCAGCTCGGGGAGCTCGAACTCCTGACCAAGGATCGCCGGCCATGACCAAGCTCAGCGGAACCTCCGGACAGCTCTTCAACGGTCTCGCCGAGAGTCTCAACATGCGCGGGTCGCGCGCGGCAAAGGGTGCCGCGACCAAACCACAGGCGAACTCGTCCTTCAACGATCTGCTCCACACCGTCTCGAATCTCGCCAAGCAGGCGCTGAGCGAAGACGGCAGCGAGGCGGCCGCGAAGACCGGAACGCTGCGCACGCGTTCGATCCATCCGGCCGAGCAGGAGCAGCCGAAGGAGGCGGCGCTGCGCGAACGCGTCGCGACCATTGCTGATCCAAAGTCCATGGACGAGACCTCCGACACCAAGTCCGACAAGCTGGCGGAGCAACCACGTCCGGTCGATCATCTCACCGGGACAGATCGCCAGGATCAATCCGGCATCGCTGTGATGGTCGGGCAGGAGATAGCTGCTGTGTCTGCCGTGAAACCGCAGATGCAAGTGCCCTCCGCAGACAAGGACGCGCCCGCGCGTGACGAGCGGTCGCCCTCGGCGAAGCACGAGGCACCGGGCGCGGTGAAGGCGGCGACCGGCGATGCCGGTCCATCCAGTCCTGCCCCGGCCGGCGCGCGCTCGCAGGCGGCGGCTTCGCAAGCGATGGCGGCGTCGCAATCTGCGCTGACGCAAGGTGCGGAAGCCTCGAGCGCAAGGCCGGCATCACCCGGCTTCGAGGCGGTTACGGCCGATGTCGAGCGCGCTGCCAAGGCTTCGGCGCGCGCCGCGCTACCCGAGACAACCAAGGTCACCGTGGTCCAGCAGGAAACCCATCTGCCACCGGCGCAGTTCAACGCCCCGCAGCAGGTTGCCAATGCAGTCGTCGCCGAGCTGAAGGAGTCCTCGGCACCGGCTGCGTCCGCGGCACCCGATCTCGCCGCATCCCAGACCAACGCACCGGATCAGCCGCTCAGAATCCTGACGGTCAATCTCGAACCGCCCGCGCTCGGCAACGTCACGGTGCGCCTGCGTCTCGTCGGCACCGAAGTGTCCGTCCAGCTCGCGGCCGAGCGCAAGGACACGAGCCAGATGCTCGACCAGCAGCGCGACCAGATCCGCGAGCTCATGCAGTCGGCCGGCTACGTCGCCGACGTCGCGCCGGTCCAGCACGGCTCGCTGGACGGATTCCAGAGCGGCTCCGGCCAGTCCCAGCCCCAGCTCTCGGGCCAGCAACAATCCTCGCCGCAGTCGCAAGGCGCGTTCGGCGGTGCCGGCACGTCGTCGGGGCAATCCGACGGCGGCGCAAAGCAGGCCCGCGAGGGGCGCCAGTTCAACCAGGAGACGCGTCATGAGCAGGACGTGGCGCCGCATCACCGTCGCGGCCCTGTTTATCTGTAACGCGAGCGCTTCGGAAGCCGCCGCCGAGACTGCGCGCCCCTGCGAGCGCGAGATGGCGCGCGCGGCCCGGCAGCATGGGATTCCGCTCGGCATTCTCTATGCGGTCGGCCTCACCGAGACCGGCCGGCGCGGCGCGCTCCATCCTTACGCGCTCGGGGCCGACGGCCAGACCGTGTTCGCGAAGGACATCAACGATGCAATCGCGAATTTCGAGGCCATGCGCAGCAAAGGCATCAAGCTGATCGATCTCGGCTGCATGCAGATCAACCATTATTATCACGCCGAAAAGTTCGCTTCGGTCCGGGCGATGTTCGATCCCGCGGGGAACGTCGAGTACGCCGCGCGCTTCCTCAAGGAGTTGAAGCAGCGCGAAGGCAGCTGGACCATGGCGGTCGCGCGCTACAACGCGGGTCCCAACAATCAGCCGGCGCAGAAGCGCTATGTCTGTCACATCCTTGCGCATCTCGTCTCGAGCGGTTTCGGCGCGTGGACGGACAAGGCGCGCTCGTTCTGCCAGCCCAAGACGAGCTGAAGCAGAGCTGACCGGACCACGACAAGTTGTGCATCGCGCCCAATCATCAGCCCCGCGCAAGCAAGAACCCCCATTGTAGCTGCAACCTACCAAAGGAGCCCAATTCATGAGCCTGTATGGTGTTATGCGCACCGGCGTTTCCGGGATGAACGCGCAGTCCAACAAGCTGTCGACGGTCTCGGACAACATCGCCAACGTCAACACGACGGGCTACAAGCGGGCTTCGACGGAGTTCTCCTCGCTGATCCTGAAGAGCGGCTCCGGCAATTACGATTCCGGCGCTGTCGAAACCAAGGTCCGCTATGCCATCAGCGACGGGGGCAATACGCAGTATACCACGTCGACCACGGACCTCCGCGTCCAGGGCAATGGCTTCTTCGTGGTGTCGAACGCCAACAACACGCAGCAATATCTGACGCGGGCCGGCTCGTTCGTGCCCGACAGCCAGGGCAATCTGGTCAACGGGGCCGGCTTTTATCTTCTCGGCCAGCCCGGGAACGTGACCAACTTCTCGCAGAACAGCCTGTCCGGGATGCAGATCGTCAACATCGCCCAGGTCTCGCAGGTGCCGGTGCCGTCAACGGCGGGGACGCTCACGACCGGCAATTTGGATCCGAAAGCGGCTGTCATTGCTGGCCCGCCCGGCCCGGCGTCATATTCATCGAAGAGTTCGATCGTGGCCTACAACAATATCGGCCAGGCCGTTACGCTCGACGTCTATATGTCCCACACGGCGACGGCTGCCGGCTCGGATACCTGGCAGATCGGGGTCTACGACTCCGCGACGGGCACCTCGCTCGGCGCCGCCACCACTTTCACCTTCGACACCACGGCGGCCGGCAGGGGCGCGCTCGCCGCGGCGAGCCCGACCGGTCTCGCCTTCACCGTTCCCGGAGGTGCGGCGATGACCTTTGACCTGTCGAACTTGACCCAGGTCGGCACCGACTTCAGCTTCAAGGCCACTGTCAATGGCAGCGTTCCCTCGGCGATCGACAAGGTCGATATCGACGATGCCGGCCATGTGACGGCGATCCTCAAGAACGGGCAGCAGCTGACGCTCTACACCATCATGCTCGCCGACGTCGCGAGCCCCGACAATCTGACGCCCGAGCCCGGCAACGTCTATTCGACCAACATGAATTCCGGCAACGCGCAGGTCGGAAATGCCGGCACGGGTGGGCTCGGCACGATCCAGTCCAGTGCCCTGGAGGACTCCAACGTCGACCTTGCGGACGAACTCACCGGCATGATCGAGGCCCAGCGCGGCTTCACGGCGAACTCGAAATCGTTCCAGACCGGCTCGGATCTGCTGGATGTCGTCGTCAACTTGAAGCGCTGAATTCCTCGGCGCTCGTTTCGGGCAAGAGCACGCCATGTCGCTTACCGCCGCTCTCAACTCGGCTCGCTCCTCGCTCATGGCGTCGAGCGTTCAGTCGTCGGTCATCTCGCGCAACATCGCCGGTGCCAGCGCCACCGGCTATTCGCGCAAGCTCACCGTGCTGGACAATCTGCCCGGCGCCGGCGTCTATGTCGCGGCGATCCAGCGCGCCGCCAGCTCGGGCCTCTACAACAACGTCCTGATCGCGACCTCGTCGTCCGCCAAGCAGACCGCGATCTATGACGGCCTGCAGAAGATCGCCACCGCGACGGTGGACGATCCGGAGCTCGACCAGTCGCCGACGGCGCAGCTCAACGCGCTGAAGCAGGCGTTGCAGAAATATGCCAACGCCCCTGACAACGCCACCCTGGCGCAGGCGGCCGTCGCGTCCGCCAAGGACATGGCGACCGCGCTCAACCAGGCGACCCGGACCGTGCAGTCGGTCCGCGAAAGCGCCGATGCCGACATGAAGACGTCGGTTCAGAATATCAACCAGTTGCTCTCCCGGTTCGAGACCGTGAACACCGCGATCGTGAAAGGCACGATCTCCGGCGACGACATCACCGACTATCTCGATCAGCGCGACAGCATCGTCTCGCAGCTGTCGCAGGAGGTCGGCGTCAACATGTCGATCCGCCCCAACGGCGACGCGGCGCTCTACGCCGACAGCGGCGTGGTGCTGTTCGACAAGACGGCGCGGACGGTGAGCTTTGCGCCGACGAATGCCTACACCGCCGGCACCACGGGCAACGCCGTCTACATCGACGGGGTCCCGGTGACCGGCGCCAATTCGGTGATGCCGCTGAAGTCGGGCAAGCTCGCAGGCCTCGCCCAGCTGCGCGACCAGGACACCGTCACCTATCAGGGCCAGCTCGACGAAATCGCGCGCGGCCTGATCAATACGTTCAGGGAAAGCGATCAGACCGCCGCGGCGCTGCCCGACGTTCCCGGTCTCTTCACCTATCCGGGCGCGCCGGCGATGCCGGCGAGCGCGACCGTCTCGGTGGGCCTCGCCGGCACGATCTCGGTCGCGGCCTCGGTCGATCCGAGCCTGGGCGGCAACCCGAATTTGCTACGCGACGGCGCGATCAGCGGCAACCCCGCCTACCAATACAACACCGCCGGCAACGGCGGCTATTCGGCCCGACTGCAGCAGCTCATCGGCGGCATGGATGCCGCGCAGCCGTTCGATGCAACGACGCAAGGCAAGCCGAGCGGCAGCCTGATCGACTTCGCATCATCATCGGCGAGCTGGATCGAAAACCAGCGCAAGACCGCCGACGCCAACTCCGAGTACCAGAGCACATTGCTCAACCGCAGCATCACGGCGTTGTCAAACGTCAACGGCGTCAACATGGACGACGAAATGGCCTTGATGCTCCAGGTCGAGCGAACCTATTCGGCCTCGTCGAAGATCATCTCGACCGTCGATGAAATGCTGCAGAGCCTGCTGGCCGCCGTGGGGAACTGAGCCATGATGAGCGCGAATTACGTTTCCACCCTGATGCTGTCCTCGTCGTTGAGGTATTCGATAACGAACAACCAGGCGGCGCTGAGCAAGGCCTCGACCGAAGCGACCACCGGCCGCTTCTACGACGTTGGTCTGGAACTCGGTGCGACGACGGGAAGCGACCTCACGCTGCGGGCGGACTGGAGCTTTGCCGACCAGCTCGTCGACACCAACGGTCTCGTCTCGGGACGCCTGGACGTGACGCAGAACAGGATCACCCAGCTCAACAAGACCGCGACCGACTTCCTCAAGGATCTGATCGCGGCCCGCAGCACCGACGGCGGCGGGCGCGTCATCCTGCCGCCTGCATCCTCCAATCTCCAGGACCTGATCGGCGCGTTGAATGTCTCCTATAACGGCTCGTCGCTGTTCTCGGGCATCAACACGCAGAACGCGCCCATCACGCCGTACGCCGCGGGCTCGGCCAGCAAGAACCAGGTCGATGCCGATTTTCTCGCGGCCTTCGGCTTCCCGCAATCCTCGCCCGCCGTGGCCACCATTACGCCGGCCCAGATGCAGACCTTCCTGGACACCACCTTCGATGCCGGGTTCGCGAGCCCGGCCTGGAACACCAACTGGTCCTCGGCGACGGACCAGACCATGCAAAGCCGAATCTCCACCACCGAGATCGCGGACACGTCAGTGAGCGCCAACGAGATCGGCTTCCGCAGGCTCGCCGAGGCCTACACCATGATGGCCGATCTCGGGAACGTGAAGCTGAGCCAGGAGACGTTCCAGGTCGTCGTGGACAAGGCCATCGGGCTGGTCGGCAACGCCATCAACGATCTCGCTGCGCTCGGCGGCAGCGTCGGCACGGTTCAGCAACGGGTCACCACCGCAACCGCCAAGCTCAAGACGCAGCAGGACATTCTGAACAATCAGATCGTCGGAATGGAAGCGGTCGACCCGACCGAAGCCTCGGTCCGCGTCAATACGCTGCAGACACAGATCCAGACCGCGCTGGCGCTCACCTCGCAGCTCCAGAAGATCAGCCTCATCAATTATCTCTGAGCCAAGGCTGCGCTGTCAGGCTCGTAACCTTTGTCCAGTTGTTCGGTTTTCTGCGAAGAGTGGTCCTGATGACGTTTGAAGCCTATGAAGCGGTCGTTGACGATAGTGGCTATGAGGCGCGCAGCCGTGAGCGGCAGGCACTCAGCCTTGGCATCGACCGGCTCGAGCGGATCCAGAAGGGACGTTTCAGCCCCGAGGATCAGGTCGAGAGCCTGCTCTATGTGCGGCGGCTGTGGACGATCTTCATCGAGGATCTCGCGCACCCGGACAACGGCCTGCCGGACAAGCTGCGTGCCGACATCATCTCGATCGGCCTGTGGGTGGTCAAGGAAGCCGATCGTCTCCGCGAGCAGCGGTCCAGCGACGTGGTGCAGCTCATCGAAATCAACCGCCTGATCCGAGACGCGCTTTAATGAAGATCTCCTTGCGCGCGGGCGAACGGGTCTACATCAACGGCGCGGTGCTCCGCGTCGACCGCAAGGTCTCCGTCGAGCTCGTCAACGACGTGATGTTCCTGCTCGAAGGGCAGGTCATGCAGGCGTCCGACGCCACCACGGCGCTGCGGCAGCTCTATTTCATCGTCCAGCTCATGCTGATGAACCCGACCGACGTTCGCGACGCTGCGGCGCTCTACGCCCAGCATCACGCGGCCCTGTGTGCCGTTTGCGAGAACCGCGAGATGCTCGATGGGCTCGGCGCGATCCACGAACTGGTTGGGGCGACCCGCTATTTCGAGGCGCTCAAGCGGATTCGCGCGTTGTTTCCGGTGGAGCAGGCCATCCTGGCCGGCGCCGCCGCCGTTTCCCCAGTCGAAGCTGCCTGACAGCGGAGAGACAAGATGAACGTCACCAGCGCGACCGACAGCACCAGCAGATCCAGTTCGACCGACACCAACTCGACGACGTCGAGCAACAGCGTGGACTACAACACGTTTCTCCAGCTCCTCATCGCCCAGATGAAGAACCAGGATCCGACCAATCCCATGGACACCGCGCAGTATATGAGCCAGTTCGCCCAGCTCTCGACGGTCGAGCAGGCGATGCAGACGAATGCGAAGCTGGACGCGCTGCTGTCCTCGCAGTCCTTGTCGCAGGCCAACGGGCTGATCGGGAAGACGGTCAGCTTCACCGACTCGACCGGCGCGACCTTTAGCGGCAAGGTCGTCTCGGTCTCCATCAACAGCGACGGCTCCATCGCGACGCTTCAGGACGGCACCAAGGTCGCGGTCGGACCGGGCCTCACGATCAGCCAGTCATGAACGAGCGGGACGCCCTCGATATCGTCCAGGCGGCGATCTGGACCATCATCGTCGCCTCCGGGCCCGCGGTCGGCGCTGCCATGCTGGTCGGCACCGTCATCGCGCTGATCCAGGCGTTGACCCAGATCCAGGAGGTGACGCTGACCTTCGTTCCGAAGATCATTGTCATTCTCCTGGTCGTTGCCGTCTCCGGCTCCTTCATCGGCGCGCATCTGTCGACCTTCACTGAGATGGTCTATTCCAGGATCGAGCGCGGCTTCTGATCCGGACGGCCCCGGCACCATCCCCGCGTAAGCTTTGCGCGGCAGATTGCGACCGGACCCCTCTGCCGGTGACCCATGGCCGATACGTTAGCTGCTAGCCCGCCCAATCCGCGTCGCCTCGGAACGGATGCCTTCTTTGCCGCCGGCATCGTGACCATGCTCACGATCCTGTTCCTGCCGATTCCTCCGATCCTGATCGACCTCGGCCTCGCGTTCTCGATCGCGTTGTCGGCCCTGATCCTGATGGTGGCGCTGTGGATTCAGCGCCCGCTCGACTTTTCGGCCTTCCCGACCGTGCTGCTGATCGCGACGATCCTGCGCCTGGCGCTGAACATCGCGACGACGCGCCTGATCCTGTCACGGGGCGGGGAGGGTGAACATGCGGCCGGTCACGTCGTTGCCGGCTTCTCGAAATTTGTCATGGGCGGCGACTTCGTCATCGGCCTCATCATCTTCGCGATCCTGGTGACGGTGAATTTCGTCGTGATCACCAAGGGCGCGACGCGTATCGCCGAAGTCGGCGCCCGTTTCACCCTGGACGCCATCCCGGGCAAGCAGATGGCGATCGATGCGGACCTGTCCGCCGGCTTGATCGACGACAAGGAAGCGCAGCGACGGCGCCGCGAGCTCGAAGAGGAGAGCGCGTTCTTCGGCGCCATGGACGGCGCCTCGAAATTCGTCCGTGGCGACGCCATTGCCGGTCTCATCATCACCGCGATCAACATCTTCGGCGGCATCGTCATCGGCGTCACCCATCACGGATTGACTCTGTCCCGCGCGGCCGACGTCTACACCAAGCTCTCCGTCGGCGATGGTCTGGTGTCGCAGATGCCGGCGCTGATCGTGTCGCTGTCGGCGGGCCTCCTGGTCTCCAAGGGCGGCACCACGGGCTCGGCGGAGCAGGCGGTGCTGCGGCAGCTCGGCGGCTATCCGCGCGCGGTGTCGGCCGCCGCGCTGATGATGTTCGTGCTCGCTTTGATGCCGGGACTGCCGATGGCGCCGTTTGTGCTGCTTGGGGGTGTCATGGCCTTCGTCGGCTATTCGTTGCCGAAGCGGCAAGCTGCGCTGAAGCAGAAGGAGGAGGCCCGCAAGGCCGACGAGCGCGCGCAGGCTGAGGCCAAGGAGTCCGTCAAGGAGCAGCTCAAGACCGCCGAGATCGAGCTGGCGCTCGGCGGCCACCTTTCAATCCATCTGTTGGGCTCGCGCACCGAGCTTGCCCACCGCGTGGCCAAGATCCGCAAGAAATTCGCCAAGCAGTACGGCTTCGTCATTCCCGAGATCAAGCTCACGGACAATCTGTCGATCGATCCTAAGAGCTACCAGATAAGGATTCACGACACGCGCGTTGCCCATGGCGAGCTCAGGCTCGGCGAGGTGCTGGTGCTGGTCGACAAGGACGGCAAGCCCGACGTGCCGGGCGACGAGGTGATCGAGCCTGCGTTCGGCATGAAGGCGCTGTGGGTGACGGAAGCCTTCACCGACGAAGTCAAGCGGCAGGGCTGCAAGCCGGTCGACAATCTGTCGGTGCTGCTCACGCATTTGAGCGAAGTGATCAGGGCGAACCTTGCCCAGCTGCTGTCCTACAAGGACATGCGTGCCCTGCTCGACCGGCTCGATCCCGAATACAAGCGCCTGGTCGAGGATCTCTGCCCGTCGCAGATCTCCTATTCGGGCCTGCTGGCGATCCTGAAGATCCTGCTTGCCGAGCGAGTCTCCATTCGCAATCTTCACCTGATCCTCGAGGCGATCGCCGAGATCGCGCCCCATGTGCGGCGCTCCGAGCAGATGGCGGAGCACGTTCGGACCCGGCTCGCCCAGCAGATCTGCGGCGATCTCTCCGACAATGGCGTGCTCAACGTGGTTCGTCTCGGTAACCGCTGGGACCTCGCTTTCCACCAGAGCCTGAAGCGCGATGCCAAGGGGGACGTCGTCGAGTTCGACGCAGACCCGCGCCTGATCGAGCAGTTCGCGACCGAAGCCAGCGCCGCGATCCGGAAATTCACCGACAGCGGCACCAGCGTGGTGCTGGCAGTGACGCCGGAAGCGCGCCCCTATGTCCGGATGATCCTGGAGCGGGTGTTCCCGACTTTGCCGATCCTGTCGCATGTCGAAGTCGCGCGCAGCGCCGAGATCAGGGCGCTCGGAGCCATATCGTGATCTCAGGGCTCGCCGACAGCGTGCTGGTGACGTTCATCGTGTTTTGCCGCATCGGCGCCTGCCTGATGCTGGTGCCCGGCTATTCCAGCGTCAACGTTCCGCCCCAGGTGCGCCTGTTCGTCGCACTGGTCACGACGTTTGCACTGACGCCGATCCTGATTGCCGTCCTGAAGCCGCTCACGGACAACGCGGCTCCCCTGACGCTCGCGCTCCTGATCTGCTCCGAGCTCGTGGTCGGCAGCGTCATCGGGCTCGGCGGGCGCGTGTTCTTCCTCGCCCTCCAGACCATGGCGACCATGATGGCGAGCGCGATCGGGCTGAGCAACATCCCGGGCACACCGATCGCCGACACCGATCCGGCGCCGGCCCTGGTGCCGCTGATCATGGCGGCCGTCACCACGCTGTTCTTCATGACCGACCAGCACTGGCAGGTGCTGCGGGGGCTGATGAACTCCTACGACGTCTGGAAGCCCGGCAGCAGGCTGGGCGGCAGCGTCGCGCTCGAGCTGCTCGTCGGCCGCCTTTCGGAAGCGTTCGTGCTGACGCTGCGGATCTCGAGCCCTTTCATCGTCTATTCGGTCATCGTCAACCTGGCGGTCGGCCTGATCAACAAGCTGACGCCGGCCATTCCGGTCTATTTCATCTCGGTGCCCTTCGTGCTGTTCGGCGGCTTCCTGCTGCTCTACCTCACCAGCGACGAGCTGCTGACGCAGTTCATGCTGGGCGTGTCGTCGTGGCTGGCGGAGTGACCGGGTCATGACATCGCGCGCGGACAAGCTCGGCCGGATGGTCTCGCTGGTGAAGCTGCAGCTCCGGCTCTCCGAATGGCAGCTCGCGCAATTGCGGCAGCAGGAGCGCAGCCTGCAGGACGAGCAGGAATGGCTGGTCGGAGCCTTGAACGATGGAAAGCCGCCGGCGGGATCGTCGAACGAATCGATCGCGCGGCGTCTCAACAGGGCGAGCGTCGGCGCCCGTGCGGTGCAGGCGCAGGCCGCGCAGCAGCTCGACCAGGTTCGCCGGGAGACCCGCCGCGTGAAACAGCTGGAGGAGGTCGCCAAGGCCGCACTCGCAGACAAGCTCCGCGATGCCGAGAAGCGCTCGCTCGAGGACATGACGGGAACGAGCCTTACCGTGCACGCCTGGACGCCACAGCCAGCCAACCGGAACAAGACATGATCGTGACAGCGACGCCCGACCTCGTCCTCGACGTCCTCGAAGCCGCGGACCCCGCGACGCAGCGCGCCGCGACCGCGAAGCTCGACGCGCTGAAATCGTCGGACGCCGATTTCGCCGCCACGATGGAGGCGGAAGTCGGCAAGGCCAAAGCGGCGACCGCCGATCAAGCCGCGGCGAAAGTCGCGGAAGCGCAGTCGGGTGCCGTGAATGGCGCGCCGGTGCAGGTGATCAAGGCGCCGGCATCCGGCGAGGTTTACCGGAAGTTCGAAGCCTTCATCCTCCAGACCTTCGTCGAGACGATGTTGCCGAAGGAGTCGGAGGAGGTCTTCGGCAAGGGCACGGCTGGCGGCGTCTGGAAGTCGATGCTTGCAGAGCAGCTCGGCAGTCAGCTGGCAAAGGGCAACGGTGTCGGCATCGCCCGGCAGCTCGCCGCCGCGCATCAGGCTGGACCGGACGCTGCGAAGGCCAAATCATGATCCGCGAATGGGTGACAGAAGTTGAGAGGTGAATTTCCAATGCAGGCACAAGAAGGCGCGGTGGCCGTGGCGATGGACCAGGCGGTCGCGGACACCGAGATGGTGACGACGGAAGCCGCAGCGAGCGATGCGCTGCTGCCCGTGCTGCTGCCGATCGGGGGTGACGAGGCAAGGGTCGACGCCGCGGACACGGTGAGATCGGACGAAATGCGTGGCCTGCTGGCCGCAATCCGCCGGCTTGCGACTATCGTCGAGGAGGAGACGACCGCACTCGCGACCGGTCAAAAGATCGATTTCGACGATTTCAGCGCGCGGAAGAGCCGGAGCATGCTCGAGTTCGTCCGCCTGATGCGGGCGCGGATGCACCTCGGCGGCGAAGTCGAGATCACCGAGGAGATTCAGCGGCTGCGCGAGAAGCTCGAGCGGAATCGCTCCATTCTGGAAATGCACTACGACGCGGTCCGCGAAGTCGCGGGCATCATCGTCAAGGCGGTCAAGGACGCCGAGTCCGACGGCACCTATACCGGTCGCACGGCGCAGGACGGAAAATGATCAGGCTGGTGCTGGCCGGGCTTTGGGTATGCATCCTCACGGCAGGCACGAGCTATGCCGTTGCCTATTGGAAGGAGAAGGGCAGCCTGCTGCCGGCGAAGGACGAATATCTCGAAGGGCTGCAATATCAGAAGACGCGGGCGCTGAGCGTGCCGATGGTCGAGAACGGCAATGTCCAGGGCTACATCGTCGCGCGCTTCGTCTACACCATGGAGGCGCGGACCATGCACCAGCTGAACGTCCCGCCGGAGCCGTTCGTCGTCGACGAGGCCTTCCGCAGGATCTACGCCGACGATCGTCTCGACTTCAGGAAGCTCGCCCGTTACGACCTCGCCATCCTGACGACGGCCATCAAGCAGCGCGTCAACGAACGGATGCAGGGTGACATCGTCCAGGACGTCCTGGTCGAGGACTTCAACTACGTCTCCAAGGAGGAATTTCAGCAGAAGCCGTAGCTCTTTTCTGCGGCCATCCTTCGAGAGGCCGCTACGCGGCTCCTCAGGATGAGGACGGAATGCGCGGCGCCAGTCTCAGCGCGCACCGCGGCCGATTAGCCTCATCCTGAGGAGGCGCGTCAGCGCCGTCTCGAAGGACGAGGCGTGCGCTCAGTTCGCTGCCAAAAGTGTAACGGCCTCCGCGAAGCTGCTTCGCAGAGGCCGTTGCCGGTTCGTGGCGCTGTCCTGCCCTGTCAGTTGCCGGCCGGGTATGCCGCGGGGGCGGCCTGCGCCCGGTTCAAGAGGATGCCGACGTCCTCGAGCTCCTGCACCGGCTCGTCGAGAGTTTCGCCCGCCGGGATGTTGAGGCGGTAGCCGACGTAACGCCTTGCCACGATCGCGTCGAAGCCGAGGCGGTCGCGGAGCTTCTTGCGCAGCTTGCTGACGTGGCTCTCGATCACGCTCTCGTCGAAAGTGGACTCGAAGATGCCGTAGACCGCATTGAAGATCTGCGTCTTGGTGATCCACTTGCCGTGATTGGCCACCATATATTCGAGAATGCGCAGTTCGCGGCGGGGCAGGGTGAGGGCGTGGCCCGCGATTTCGGGATCACGGCCGTTGAAGAAGACCTGGATCCTGCTCTCGCAGGGCCTCGGCAGCTCGCCCACCCGGCGGCGCGCGATCGCGGCCGTTCGTGCCAGGATCTCGCGCAGGTGGATCGGCACGTGCACGACGTCGTCCACGCCCGATTCGAACAGCTCCAGCGTGTTCTTGAGCATCTTCTGGCCGCTCATGGCAATGATGGGAGCCGAGGAGCGCTTGCGCATCGCCCGCGGCAGGCTTCCGCGGGCATCGCAATCGCCGAGGAGAAAAGCGTCCACCGCCGCCAGATCGGACTCGCTCGCAGATTGCAGCCAGTCCCAGAATTCTCCGGAGGAGAACCCGATCGACGATACGCCTTCGCGAACGAGCCCTCCGACATAGCTGTTCGCGACGCTCTCACGATCATCAACGATAATATACATCAGTCTTTCGCCCCTGTTTCGCACTTGTTGCGGCCGGTTGGTTGTTGTGATGCTCCGGCTCGGCAACGATGCTGTTTGACGACATTCCATCCCGCGAACCGTTGTTGTGGTTTCGATATTCGCGGGCAGCCCTACGCGTTCAGTGCCTGCGTCTCGCAGGCCTGTTACTTCAACTCGATACTGAAACGCTTACTGCGTGAGGCTCGGCGGGTGTCTTACTGATCACCTCGCGGAGCAGATTGAGAAACGACCTAGAACAGTTGCGCCAAGTTGCTCATCGCGTCCGAACACTGCTGAACCGTGTCGATCTCCTCGCCAACTGGCGAGAATCACTTGAGTAGAACCGTAGCGATTGCCGTTTTCCGATCAAGCGTGCGGAAGAAAGCGATTGCTAAATGCGCTTGATGCTGTTGATTCGTTTCGGGTTGTTTCTTGATGTATCCAAACGCATCAGTTGATTTTGTTACCAAACTAGTTCTGCACCGTGCTGGTTGTATAGTTCCGCATCCCCGTACAATTACAGCTATTTCGGGCGGTGCTCCCGAGTGCGCACATTGATGGGTTTTCAACCCCGGATTGACTCTGGAACTCGCTTTCCGAGATGCGGCAGTTCGACTCACGTCTGCGCCGCGACTCCAGCTTGATGAAATCTTGGCGAGTGTGTGTCTTTCGAGTCGCACTATCGCCACGTGTATGGCGCGATCGACTCATGCGACGTCGCATCGCGCGCGATGAAGGGGTTTCGACGCACACGTTTCAGGCAAGCTTCGGCAAGTAACGTCGTCGTTCGACAGACCGAAACCGAACGGAGCATTTTCATATGTTGTCCGATGGACAAGCTCGCCCCAACGCGACCGCGGATGCTTCCGCGGCGGCGAAGCCGGCGCTGGAGGCGAGCGATACAATGGACAACGCGGCGCGGACGACCAAGCCTGCCGCGAGCGCAAAGCGCGTATCGGCCGCGGCGAACGACGAGGCTCTCGCAAAGGAGGCACTCGACGGCTTGAAGCGGATTCGTGCCAAGGCCCGCCTCGACAAGATGGCGATCCCGAAGCCGGCGCCGGTCGTGATCAAGCCGGCCGTGATCGTGGCGAAGCCGCCGCCACCCCGTCCGACCTGGGTCGCGCCGCTCGCAACTCTGGCGGTCGCTGCCATGCTGGTGGTCTGCGCCTGCACCGGCGTGATCGCCTATCTCACCACCCAGCCCGCGCCAAACAACGTTGCGGCCAATGCAGAGATCAGGATTCTGCGCGAGACCGTCGCGCAACTGCGCAAGCAAGTGTCGGGCGTGTCTGAAAACCTCGATGGCTTGCGGACCGCGGTCGATCAATCCAGCAAGGTCACGAACGATCGCTTCGGCCGGTTTGCCGAGAATCTCGACCGGATCGAGCGGGTGAGCTCGTCGTCTACGGTGAAGCTCGACAAGCTCGCTCAGGTGCAAGCCCAAGCCCAAGCTCCCGCGCCGGCGACGGTGCAGACGCAGCCGGTGTCAGCGCAAGGGCCGATGATGGCCGCGGTCGCCGCGCCCGAATTCACGGGATCGGTGCCTGCACCCGAGCGTGCATTGGCGCCGCGCAAGGCGATCAAGGGCTGGTCGGTCCGCCAGGCCTATGAGGGAATTGCGATCCTGCAGGGCCCGAACGGTGTCATCGAAGCCGTGCTGGGACAACAGGTGCCCGGTCTTGGCCGCATCGAAGAGATCAGGAACGAGAACGGGCGCCTGGTGGTGGAATCAAGCGGCGGCGTCATCTATTCGTCGCGCAAGGCAACGCCCTGAACGAGCCGCCTTTTATTGGCGGTGATGCTCGAAGCTGGTGCACAGCAGATCGACCTCCGCTTCGGCGATCGGTGCGCGAAACAGGCGGCAGCTGAACTCGGCCGTCGTCTTGCTGTCGGTATTGGCGCGATCCTCCCGCAGGAAGATGCACCGCTTGCAGACGTCGGTGTGGTGCCGCTGCTCGGCGGCATCGGAGTGGTCCAGCACGTGCCGGAACGTGTCGCGGAAGCGGATCTTGACCTCGTCGTCCAGAACGCCAATCGCTTCGATGAGGACGTTGACGGGATCGCGCACCAGGAACTTCTTGCCCTGCTGGGTCACGCTCAACGTCACCGAACGCTTGTCCGTGGCCGAGCGCTTCCGCTCGAGATAACCGAGCCGCTCGAGCTCGCCGATGATGAACGAGGCGGTGCCGCGCGTGGTGCCGACGTAGCTCGCCAGCGCCGAGGGGGTTCGGGAAAATCGGTTGGCGCGGGAGAGGAAGCGCAGCGCCATCCATTCGCGGTCGCGCAAACCGTGCTTGGTGCCTTCGAACCACAGGATGCGTGCGGCCTGCTCCAACAGTTCAATCGATTCACGAGCCAAATTCATTTCAGTTCCAGGTCGCATAAACGTTTATTCAATTGGGCCTCGGGTAGCGCAATCGGGGCGGACGAGAATGAGACCCGCTCGCGCTCCGCCGTCCGTTGCGGGCGAGCATCGCGCGTCGCGGGAAGAAGCCTCTGCGTTTCCGAAGATGGAACTTCCGGCCGTGGAACTAGGGTGTCACAAAGAAAGACCGGGTAAATCGCGCGGCCAAGATCCTCCGAAAATTTCAATCAAATGACGGCGGTTCGCACGTGATTTGGTGATGATGAGCGATGCGCAAGCAGCATGATGTGTCACCATCGTCGCTGCGATTGCTATTTGTTGCGGCAGAGCCTGTCGGGTCTGCGCTCAGGCGCATTCTGCGCAAGGCCAAGCGGCCTGGCCGGCAGGCAAAGAACCATTCCTTTCGGTTAATGGATGTTGCGGTGCAGTGCAGCCAGACGGTTAAGTCCGGCACACGGCCCACGCTCCGGCGGGCGGCGGACACCGGCGCTCGCTAACGAAGGGATGAAGTGGTGAGCCGCGTGCTCGCAGGCTGGTGACTTGCGTTTATCTGGCAATTACTGGCGAATGCGGCGCCCGAGGGGCATCAGCATGGGAATCAGGAATGGGAAGATCGATGAGCTTTGAAACCACCATGACATCCGACGTCGTTGGACTGACGAAAGTCGCCCCGCTCTCGCGCCGCGGATTCATGAGCGCCACCGCGGCCGTCGCCGCTGGCTACACGCTCGCGGCCGGTCCGGTCCGGGCCGACATCGTCACGACGGACACAAGCGGCCTCCAGGCCGGCGATGCCAAGATCAAGGTCGGCGCCGAGGACATGCCCGCCTATTTCGCCCGCCCGGCCGGCAACACCAAGGCGCCGGTGATCATCGTGGCGATGGAGATCTTCGGACTGCACGAATACATCCGGGACGTGACGCGACGCCTCGCCAAGCTCGGCGCGTTCGCAGTGGCGCCCGACTATTATTTCCGCAAGGGCATCGACCTGACCAAGGTCACGGATATCAGGGAGCTGCTGCCGGTGGTGAATGCGAAGCCGGACGCGGAGCTGTTGTCTGATCTGGACGCGACGGTGGCCTGGGCAGGATCGCAAGGCGGCGACACGACGAGGCTCGGCATCATCGGCTTCTGCCGGGGTGGCCGCACGGTCTGGGAATATGCCGCCCACAGCGGTGCGCTCAAGGCGGGCGTTGCCTTCTACGGGACCTTGGTCGATCCAGCCAACCCGTTGTGGCCGAAGAGCCCGCTGCAGCTCGCGCCCGAGATGAAGGCGCCGGTGCTCGGCCTCTATGGTGGCGCCGATACCGGCATTCCCGTCGCGCAGGTCGAGCAGATGAAGGCCGCGCTCGAGCAGAGCAAGAAGACGGCCGACTTCAAGATCTACCCCGAAGCGCCGCACGGCTTCCATGCCGACTATCGCGGCAGCTACCGCAAGGACGCCGCGGAAGATGCCTGGAAGCAGGCAGAGGCCTGGTTCAAGAAACACGGCGTGTTGAGCTGACGGTCAATCAAGAGGGCGGCCCAAGTGGCCGCCCTTTCTCTTTCATGTGACGGTCTCACTTCGTCATCGCGCCGTAGACGATGTCCTGGACCTGCTCGCGATAATACTTCCTGAGCTCACCCGGTGCCGCCGTTCCCACCACGACGACGAGACGCTCCTTGGGATCGCAGAAGAACTGCGTCCCGTAGGCTCCGTTCCAGGTGAACTCGCCCGGATTGCCGGGGACCGACGACAATCCTTCGCTGGTCCGGACCGCCACCGAAAGGCCGAAGCCGAAGCCGCCGCGATGCGGCTCGACATTGGCGACGTTGTTCTTGATCTCGGGGCCGAGATGGTTCGCCGTCATGTGACGGACGGTCTTCGGACCGAGAATGCGCTGCCCATCGAGCTCGCCGCCGTTGAGCAACATCTGTCCGAAGCGGATGTAGTCGCCGACCGTCGCGAAGGAGCAGGCGCCGCCGCAGTCGAACTTGGTTGGAGTGTCCAGGAGCTTGATGGCCTGCGGCTTGCCCGTCAGCGGATCGTTCGGGAAGGGGCGGGCGAGGCGCGGGCGCTGCGCCTCGGTCGGATGGAAAGTCGCATCCTTCATGCCGAGCGGCTGCCAGACATTGGCAGCGAGATAGTCGCCAAGCTTCTGCTCGCTCACCTTCTCGACGACAGCGCCGAGCACATCGATCGAAAAGCCGTATTCGAACGCGGTCGAGGGCTGCTGCGCCAGCGGCAGCTTGGTGATGCGATCGATGAAAGCCTGGGTGTCGCCTTCGATCGCCGGCGCAATGCCATCGGGATATTGCCGCGCCACCGGGCTCGATGAGTCGGGGCGGCCGCCATATATCAGCCCCGACGTATGCCGGTAGAGATCGTGGATGAAGATCGGCGAGGCCTGCGGTTCGAGCTTGAGTGATCCATCCGCCTGAGGCACGCCGACCTTCATGTCGGCGAAGCCCGGGTAGTATTCGGACAGCTTGGCCTGGAGCGGCAGCCGTCCCTGCTCCATCAGCGTCAGGCCGGCGACCGCTGCCATCGGCTTGGTCATCGAGGCCAGCGCGAAGATCGCATCGAGCGGCATCGGCGTACCCTTGGCCGGATCGAGCAGGCCATAGGCCTTGTAGTGGACGAGCTTGCCGTCGCGCGCGATGGCGACCACTGCGCCGGGAACGCGCTTGGCCGCGATCTCGCGCGCGAAGAAATTATCGAGGCGTGCAAGGCCTTGCTTCGAAAATCCGACATCGTCGGGATTGGCTTCGGGCAGCGGCGCAGCGCGCGCGGCGCCGAGCGTGACGACAGCAATCGTTGCCGCGATCATGGCGATCGTCTTATTCATTGCATTCTCCCAAGAGGCGAGCTCGTTGTGCGGTGGCTCGCTCGATGCCTAGATCATGACCGCACAGGGACGAAGTCAAGCGTGGGGGCGGCATGTCTGGGACGCATCGGAGCGCAGGAACCCTAACGTCCTTCGCCTGCGCGCCAGAGAGCGTCGAGGCCGTGCCGATAGGTGGGGCAGGCCAGCGTGACGCCGAGCTCGCGCTTCAGTTTCTCGTTGGAGACGCGGGCGCTGCTGGCATAGAAGCTGCGCGCCATCGCCGACATCTCGGCGGTGACGAACGCTTCTTCCGGCGGCGGCGCCACGCCCATCAGCTGCGCGGCATAGCCGATCACGTCCTGCGGCGGCGCCGGCTCATCGTCGCAGACGTTCCAAACGCCGCCGCCCTGGTGACGAAGAGCGGCGATGATCGCGCTCGCGATGTCATCGACGTGGATGCGGTTGAACACCTGTCCCGGCTTGATGATGCGCCTCGCCGTTCCCGCGCGCAGTGTCGCCAGCGCGTTGCGGCCGGGACCGTAGATGCCCGCAAGCCGCAGGATCGCGGCATCGCCGTCCGTCGCATCCGTCCAGGCCTGCTCCGCCGCGATCCGCATGCGCGTGCGGTCGAGGATGGCCTGCGGCGGCGTGCTCTCGTCGACCCAGCTGCCTGCGTGATCGCCGTACACCCCGATGGTGGAGAGATAGATGGCCTTGCGTTTCCGCCCTGTCAGCACGTCCGCGAAGGCTGCGAGCGCGGGATCGCCGCCGCTGCCGGGCGGAATCGACACCAGGAGGACGTCGGCGTCGCGAACCCGTTCAACCGTCTCGGGCGACGGAAGGCTGCCGGAAAACGGATGCACCTCGATCCCGGCGAGGTCATTCCGCTGCGCGGGATCGCGCACGGTGCCGGCGACATGCGAGAAGCTGCGGCCGTGCTTGCGGACGAAATGCCGGGCGCTGTAGCCGAGGCCGAGGATGAAGAGCCGCATGCGTCTCCCGTGCAGGTCGAAAGTTCCCGTTCGCGCCGTCGCGCACCGTTCGCTCATAAGAGATTTTTGGGTCCGGCAAAAGATATTGCGATTTTACTCGTCTGTCGCTTCGGGCGATGTTCGCTTGGGACAGGAGGCATCGATCATGCAGGCCGAAGCGTTGGTTCAGTCGCCAGCGGACGCCGCCGATCTGATCCGGCGCGCGGCCGCGCTGATCTTCGACGTCGACGGCACCCTGGCCGAAACCGAGGAGCTGCATCGGCAGGCCTTCAATCTGGCCTTCGCCCGCCTCGGTCTCGACTGGCAGTGGGACCGCGCCGTCTACAAGGACCTGTTGCGGGTGACGGGCGGCAAGGAGCGCATGCGCGCCTACCACGAGAGGCTAGTGACCGCTCCGCCCTTGTCGGACGGGGACATCGCAGAACTTCACCGCATCAAGACCGCGCATTATGCCGAATTGGTCGAGGCCGGCCGCTGTCCCTTGCGGCCAGGCGTGACGGACTTGCTCAGGGCCACGAAGGCGCGCGGCCAGCGGCTTGCGATTGCGACCACCACATCGCACGGCAATATCGATGCGCTGCTGTCGCAGGCGCTGGGCAAACGCTGGGCCGCGGATTTCGATGCGATCGTCGCCGGCGACGACGTCAGGCACAAGAAGCCGGCGCCCGACGTCTATCTCGAGATTCTGGCGCGGCTGAAGCTCGAGGCATCCGATTGCGTTGCGATTGAGGATTCCGCCAACGGTCTGATCGCGGCCTCGCGCGCCGGCGTCCCGGTTCTGATCACCCGCAGCACGTTCTTCGGGGACGACGACTTCACCGGCGCGCATGTCGTGCTCGACGATCTGTCGGAACTTTCGGCCCGCCAAACAAAAGCTGAAAAACAACCCCATGCACAGTAGATCACGGCGCCGTGATCGCCGTGCTCAGTGGACGCGGTGACTTGCTCTATCGTCCTCGGCCTGCTCGACAATCTGTGCGATCGGACTGGACTGATGATGCACCAGGCGCCAGTCGTCGCCGACGCGGCGAAAATGGTTCGCCGCAGCCAGCGCGGTGCCGTCGACGATCTCGATGCAGAGCACGCGGGCGCTGTCGCCGTCGACGATGGCCTGCGGCTCGGCGCAGACGATCTGCGGCCGCTGCGGGTTTTGCAGGATGTCGCGCCAGCTTCCGATCACGGTGGCGCGGCCGATGATGGCCGGCCAGCCGGGATGGATGCAGGAGATGCCGTCGTCATCCGCCCACATCCGTTCCATGCCGGCGAAGTCGCCGGTCGAGAATGCCGCGTAAAAGGCCGCGTTGGCGGCGATGACCTTGGTGTCGTTTCCCATCGCTCTCGGGTGGGGCAAGGACAGGCAAAAATCAAGCGCGACTTTCCGTCGACTTTGGCCGCAGTGCAGCATTCAGGATGCTGCCCGCGTCGTGGTCACGCTGAAACGTGCGTTGCCACGGCCCGCCGCGCGCCGTCGGCATAGAGGCGGCCGAGCGCCGCGGTGACAGCCTCGCGCAGGCGCGGCTCGGCGCCGAGCGGCCCGAACACCTTCGCCACCCCGAGCAGTGCCGGCGCGAGGCGCTCGGCAACGGGTCCTGCCTCGCGCGCCAGCGCGGCGAACTCGGCGGCGAATGGATCGCGCACGTCGATCGGCCGTCCCTGCTCGTCGACGCCGCTGACGTAGCGGATCCAGCCGGCCACCGCCAGCGCATGCGTTGCGATGGGCAGGCCTCTGGCAAGGCGATCCTGCATCGCGCCGAGCAGCCGCTGCGGCAGCTTTTGCGAGCCGTCCATGGCAATCTGCCAGGTGCGATGGTGCAGCGCCGGATTGGCGAAGCGCTTGAGCAGCGAGGCGCGATAGGCGGCGAGATCCGTGCCTGATGGCATGGTCAGCGTCACCGCGGCCTCTTCCATCACCTGCGCGGCGAGGCGCGCAAAATGCGGATCCTGCATCGTGTCGGCGATGGTCTCGTAGCCGGAGAGATAGCCGAGATAGGCCAGCGCGGAATGGCTGGCGTTGAGCAGCCGCAGCTTCATCAGCTCGAACGGCTTGACGTCGCCGACGAGCTCGACACCCGCTGCGGCAAGGTCCGGCCGGCCCGCGGTGAAGCGGTCCTCGACCACCCATTGCGTGAACGGCTCGGTCATGACAGGCCAGGCGTCGCGCATGCCCAGCGCCGATGCGACCGCATCGCGGTCGGCATCCGTCGTCTCCGGCACGATGCGGTCGACCATGGTCGAGGGGAAAGCAACCGTGTCGGCGATCCACTTGCCAAGTTCCCTAGAACGCAGCGCGGCGAACTGCGTGACGATCCGCTGCACGGTGTGGCCGTTGGCGGCGAGGTTGTCGCAGCACAGCACGGTGAAGGGCGAAAGACCCTGCGCCCGCCGGCGTGCCAGCGCGGCGACGATGAAGCCCGGCGCCGAGCGCGGCGCGTCGAAATTGTTGAGGTCGTGCACGACATCAGGATGCCGCTCGTCGAGATCGCCGGTCTGCGGCGTGTGGCAATAGCCCTTCTCGGTCACCGTGAGCGAGACGATGCGGATGGCGGGATCGGCCATCCGCTCCACCAGGGCTGCCGGCTTCTCGCGCGCGACGACGCTGTCGAGCAGGGCGCCGATCACGCGGTGCTCGGTACCTTCGGCGGCGCGCACAGCGACGGTGTAGAGATGGTCTTGCGGGGCGAGGGCGTCGCGCGTCTCCGGGCTGCGCAGGCTCGCGCCGATGATGCCCCAGGACATGCTGCCCCTAGCAAGGCAATCGTCGATGACGACGGCCTGATGGGCACGATGAAACGCCCCGAGCCCGAGATGCACGATGCCGGGCGTGACGCGCGATCGGTCATAGGCCGGACGGCGGATGGCAGGTGCCAGCCGGTCGAGATTGGCGCGACCAAGGCGCATCGAGCTCTGGCGCATGGACGTCTCCCCTTGCTTTGCCGCTGCTTGACATGGCGTCCGTATCAGGTCAATGCTCCGGTCAATTGGTAAGACCAATTTTCCAAAATTGGCGGGTCGCGGGCGCCGGAGGCGCCGCGCGAGACCTTTTCGGGAGGACCAGCGTGCCGCTGGAAGCTGTGGAGGCGAGACGGCTCTATCGCCAGGTCGCCGATCAATTGCGAAGCCTGATCGACAGCGGCGAGTACGCGGTCGGCAGCCGCTTGCCGACCGAGCGCGACCTCGCGGAACAGCTCAAGGTGTCGAGGCCCACGGTGCGCGAAGCCTTGATTGCGCTCGAGGTCGAAGGGCGCCTGCGCATCCGCGTCGGATCCGGCATCTATGTGATCGAACCCGCCGCCGTGGCCGCGCCGACAGCTACTGCCGTCATCGAAGGCCCGTTCGAACTCTTGCGCGCCCGCGAATTCCTGGAGAGCGCCATCGCCGAACAGGCCGCGCGCGTGGCGACCAAAGATGACATCGACCGCATCGACGCCGCGCTCGTCGCGATGGAGAATGTCGACCATCCTGGCGAAGCCTCGATGGTTCATGACCGCGCCTTCCATATCGCCGTGGCAGGATGTCTCGGCAATGCCGTGCTGGTGCGGGTTGTCGGCGAGTTGTTCGACCAGCGCCTCAATCCCTATTTCGCGCAGCTAGCGCATTATTTCGAGAATCCCACCACGTGGCGAACCGCGCTCGATGAGCACCGGGCCGTGCGCGACGCCATCGCTGCGCGCCGGCCGCTGACAGCCCATGACGCCATGCGCGATCACCTCGCGCATTCGCAGGAGCGCTTTGCACAGAATTTTGGTGCCGAGACATCAGCAGGGGCGCCGGCTGCACGGAGGCGGGCGGCGCCGTCCGGGGTTCAGCCGGCGAAATCAAAACGACCATCGAAGAAACAGGCCAAGAGCGGCAGCTCGCGGCGGCGATGAGATTGGGCGGCCCGCATCCATGCCGGGGCGGGCGAACAAGAAGCAGACTTGAACGATGGAGGAAAAGTCGATGTTAAAGAAGATGACGATTGCAGCAGCGATTTCCGCCGCCACGCTGTTGGCGGCGACCAGCGCCAGCATGGCGCAGACCAAGCTCAAATGGGCTCATGTCTACGAGCCCTCGGAGCCGTTCCACACGGCGTCGGTCTGGGCCGCGCAGGAGATCAATAAGCGCACCAACGGGCGCTACCAGATCGAGGTCTATCCGGCCTCGCAGCTCGGCAAGGAGACCGACATCAACCAGGGCCTGTCGCTCGGTTCGGTCGACATCATCATCTCCGGATCGAGCTTCGCGGCCAAGAGCTTCGCGCCGATCGGCGTGACCTATTATCCCTACACCTTCCGCGATGCCGATCATCTGCTCGCCTACACCAAGAGCGACATCTTCAAGGAGCTCGCCAAGGGCTATGAGGACAAGAGCGGCCACCACATCGTCGCGGTGACCTATTACGGCGTGCGCCAGACCTCGTCCAACAAGCCGATCAAGACCTGCGCGGACATGAAGGGCCTGAAGATCCGCGTGCCCGACGTTCCGGCCTATCTGGCGATGCCGCGCGCCTGCGGCGCCAACACCGCGCCGATCGCGTTCGCCGAGGTCTATCTCGCGCTCCAGAACGGCACCGTGGAGGCGCAGGAAAATCCGCTGACCACGATCGAGGCCAAGAAGTTCTACGAGGTGCAGAAGCACATCGTGCTGACCGGCCACATCGTCGACCATCTCAACACGGTGATCGCCGGCGCGCTGTGGAAGAAGCTCAGCGACGAGGACAAGAAGATCTTCACCGACGTGGCGCAGGAGGCGGCTGCCAAGGCCACCGGAGAGATCAAGCAGAACGAGGCCAAGCTGGTCGCCTTCTTCAAGGACAAGGGCCTGACCGTGACCGAGGTCGACAAGAACGAGTTCCGCGACACCGTGTTGAAGAACGTTGCGTTCGAGACTTTCGGGTACCGCAAGGCGGATTGGGAGAAGATCCAGGCGGTGAAGTGACCGCCGCTTGCCCCGACATAAGACCCTCATGGTGAGGAGCGCGAAGGGCATCTCGAACCATGAGGGCCCCGGTGTGCCCCGGGGGCATCCTTCGAGACGCTTGCTTCGCAAGCTCCTCAGGATGAGGAGCGGAGCAAGCGTGAGACAGTAGAACAAAGACGTCATTCCGGGTTCTCGCTTCGCGAGCCCCGGAACGACGATTTGGAGAGAGGTAACATGTCCACCGCCGAAATCCACCGGCAGATCACCGCCGACGAGATCGCGCACACCTTCGAGGAGGAGGCGACGCCGAAGGTCGATCTCGGCGTCTACGCCTTCGAGGACTGGGTGGCGCTGGCGATTTTCTGGGTGATGGCGCTCGCCGTCTTCCTGCAGTTCTTCACCCGTTACGTGCTCAACGACAGCTACGCCTGGACCGAGGAGATCGCGACCTATTGCCTGATCGGGGTGGTCTTCATCGGCTCGTCGATGTGCGTACGGCTGTCGCGGCATATCCAGGTCGACCTCGTCTATCGCTACCTGCCGCATGCCGTAGGGCGCGTGCTGTCGACCGCGATCGACCTGATCCGGATCGCCTTCTTCGGCTACGCCATCAAGCTGGTCTGGGTCTACATCAGGATCATCGGCGACGAGCAGATGACCACCATCAATCTTCCCAAGGACTATGTCTATTACGCCGTGCTGCTCGGGTTCGTGCTGATGTTCGCACGCTCCGTGCAGGTGGCAATTCAGAACTGGCGGCAGGGTTACTCGGTCCTCGAACGTCCCGGTGCCTACGACGGATCGGAAGGATAAAACCATGCTGCTGTTGCTCGGAGGCTTTCTCGTTCTCATGCTGCTCGGCGTTCCCGTGGCGATCGCCATGGCGGTGTCGTCGCTGCTCTACATTCTGGTCAGCGGCGTGACGCCCGACGTTACGCTGGCGCAGCGCATGATCGCCGGCGTCGAGAGCTTCCCGCTGCTCGCCGTGCCCTTCTTCATCCTGGCCGGCAATCTCATGAACATCGCCGGCGTCACCGGGCGCATTTACAAATTCGCCGTCGCGCTGGTGGGGTGGATGCGCGGCGGCCTCGGCCACGTCAACATCATCGGCTCGGTGATCTTCTCCGGCATGTCGGGCACCGCGATTGCGGATGCCGCCGGCCTCGGCACCATCGAGATCAAGGCGATGAAGGACCACGGTTACTCCACCGAGTTCTCGGTCGGCGTCACCGCGGCCTCCGCAACGCTCGGACCGATCATTCCGCCGTCGCTGCCGTTCGTGATCTACGGCATGATGGCGAACGTCTCGATCGGCGCGCTGTTCCTGGGCGGCGTCATTCCCGGCGTCGTGCTGACGCTGTTCATGATGGTGACGGTCACCTATTTCGCGCACAAGAACAAATGGGGCAGCGACACGCCGTTCTCTTGGCCGCAGCTCGGCTCGGCCGGGCTCGAGATCCTGATCGTGCTGTCGTTCCCGATGGCGATCTGGCTGATGGTCCTCGCCGGCCTCTCGGTCAACATGGCCGTCGTCATCGGCCTCGGCACGCTGCTCCTGATCGACTGGTATTTCGACTTCTCGGCGGTGATGGCGTTGATGGCGCCGGTGATCCTGATCGGCGGCATGACGCTGGGCTGGTTCACGCCGACGGAAGCCGCCGTCGCCGCGGTGATCTGGTCGCTGTTCCTCGGCCTCGTCCGCTACCGCACCATGACGTTCCAGACCGTCGCCAAGGCGACCTTCGATACCATCGAGACCACGGCCTCGGTGCTGTTCATCGTCACGGCGGCGTCGATCTTCGCCTGGCTGCTGACGGTGTCGCAGGCGGCGCAGATGCTCTCGGACTGGATGCTCAGCATCACCCAGAACAAATGGGTGTTCCTGGCGCTCGCCAACGTGCTGATCCTGTTTGTCGGCTGCTTCATCGACACCACGGCGGCAATCACCATTTTGGTGCCGATCCTGCTCCCGATCGTGCTCAAGCTCGGCATCGACCCCATTCATTTCGGCCTGATCATGACGCTGAACCTGATGATCGGCCTGCTGCATCCGCCGCTCGGCATGGTGCTGTTCGTGCTCGCCCGCGTCGCCAAGCTCTCCGTCGAGCGTACGACGGTGGCGATCCTGCCCTGGCTGGTGCCTCTGATGCTGGCGCTGATCGCGATCACCTTCATTCCCGACCTGACCCTCTGGCTGCCAAAATACATGGGACTCTCCAAATGACCTCGACTGCTCTCGCCGCGACCCTGTTCGGCCCCGAAGACCTGCGCATGATCGAGCATCCGCTCGACAAGCTCGCTGACGGCATGGTGCGCATCCGCTTCGGCGCCGGCGGCATCTGCGGCTCGGACATGCACTATTTCCGTCATGCCCGCACCGGAGACTTCGTGGTGAAGTCGCCGCTGGTGCTGGGCCATGAGATCTCCGGCGAGGTCGTCGAGATATCCGGCGCGGCTGCGAACCTGAAGGTCGGCGATCGCGTCGCGGTCAACCCGTCGCGCTGGTGCGGCCATTGCGTCGCCTGCCGCGAGGGGCGGCCGAACCTGTGCGAGAACATCTATTTCATGGGCTCGGCTTCGAAGACGCCGCACATGCAGGGCGGCTTCGCCAACTACTTCGATGCGATCCCTGCGCAGTGCGTGAAGATTCCCGATCACGTGTCCTACCAGGCGGCCGCGCTGGCCGAGCCGCTCGCGGTGTGCCTGCACGCGGTGGCGCGCGCCGGCAAGATCGAGGGCAAGCGCGGCATCATCTTCGGTGCCGGCCCGATCGGGCTTCTGACCATGCTCGCGGCGCACCGCGCCGGCATGGCTGACATCACCGTCGCCGACATCGCGCCGGCGCCGCTGACCTTTGCGACCAAGCTCGGCGCCTCCCATGTCGAGAATGTCTCGGCCGGCGAGGAAGGGTTGAAGGCGCAGGCTGCGTCGCGACCCTATGACGTCGCGTTCGAGGTCTCGGGCACGGCCGCGGGCCTTGCCAGCGCGATCGGCATCGTCAGGCGCGGCGGCGTCGTGGTGCAGATCGGCAACCTGCCGGGCGGCCAGATCCCGACGCCGTCGAATGCGGTGATGGCCAAGGAGATCGACCTGCGCGGCTCGTTCCGCTTCGGCTTCGAGTTCATGAATGCGGTGGAACTGATCGGCAACGGCAGCGTCGATGTGCTGTCGCTGGTCACCGCCGAGCGGCCGCTCTCGACCGCGCCCGACGCGCTGCGGCTGGCGCTGGACCGTTCGCAGAGCGTCAAGGTCGTGTTGACCGCGAATTGATCCGGGAGAATTCGATGATGCTGGAGGGATGGCGCTGGTACGGGCCGGATGATCCGGTCTCGCTCGATGATGTCAGGCAGGCCGGGGCGAGCCAGATCGTCTCGGCGCTGCATCAGGTGCCGATCGGAGAGGCCTGGACGCGCAAGGCGGTCGAGGAGCGCAAGAACTTCATCGAGAACGGCCAGCCCGGCCGCTCGCAGCTGACCTGGTCGGTGGTGGAATCGATTCCGATCCCTGACGACGTCAAGCGCCTCGGCGGAAAAGCGACCAAGTCGATCGAGGCGTGGATCGCGAGCCTGGAGGCGGTCGCCGCGTCCGGCATCAAGATCATCTGCTATAACTTCATGCCCGTGGTGGACTGGTGCCGCACCGATCTGGAATGGGAGCTGCCGAACGGCGCCCGTGCCATGCGCTTCGACCAGGACCGCTTTGCGGCATTCGAGCTGCACATCCTGAAGCGCCCGGCGGCTGCTCAGGAGTATACCCCCGAGCAGCAGGCGCGCGCTAAAAAGCTGTTCGAGCAGATGAGCCAGGCGGATATCGACTATCTCGTCATGGTCATTGCCAGCGCGCTGCCGGGCTCGACCACCGAGCCGATGACGATCCCGCAATTCCGCGATCGGCTGGACACCTATCGCGACATCACGCCAAAGATATTGCGGCAGCATCTCGCGGAATTCCTCGCGCGCGTAACGCCGGTGGCCGAGCAGCTCGATGTCTCCTTGACGCTGCATCCGGACGATCCGCCGCGGCCGCTGTTCGGCCTGCCGCGCATTGCTTCCAGCGCCGACGATTATCAGGCGCTGTTCGATGCCGTGCCGTCCAAGGCCAACGGCATCTGCTTCTGCACCGGCTCGCTCGGCGTGCGCGCGGAGAACAATCTCCCTGATATGGCCGAGCGCTTCGGCCCGCGCATCGCATTCGCCCATCTGCGCGCGACCAAGCGCGAGGCGGACGTCCTGTCGTTCTACGAGGCCGACCATCTCGACGGTGACGTCGACATGATCGCGGTGCTCAAGGCGCTGCTAAAGGAGAACGCGCGGCGCGCACCGGACAAGAGAATCGTGTTCCGTCCCGATCACGGCCACCGCATGCTCGACGATCTCGCCGCCACCAAGCGCACCAATCCCGGCTACACCGCGATCGGCCGCCTGCGCGGCCTCGCCGAGCTCCGCGGCGCGATCAGGGCGATCGAGCATCGGTAGCGGGCAAACCTCTCTCCACACTGTCATTGCGAGGAGCTCTTGCGACGAAGCAATCCAGAATCCCTCCGCGGAAAGACTCTGGATTGCTTCGCTGCGCTCGCAATGACGTGGAGGGAAGGGGGCGACGCCTCCACAGCGTCATGGCCGGGCTTGCCCCGGCCATCCACGCCTTACCACGTGGCACGGCGAACGTGGATGCCCGGGACAAGCCCGGGCATGACGGCTTCTTGTGAAGCTCGCTCCAGGCTCAATAGCACGCCGCCATGGCGCCGAGCTTCGGATAGAGCCGGTCGATCGCGGCGATCTCGCTTTTCATCTGCGCGATGATCCAGTCGCGGATCTCGGCGGCGATCGGGCGCATCGGGCGGTTGCGCGGCGGCAGGAATTCGCAGATGCGGCGCGTGGTGGTGAGCCGGTCGGAGGCCGGCACCAGCGCGCCGGTGAGCAGCCAGTGCGAGGCGACCGTCAGCCAGCCGAGCGCGATGCCCTGGCCGAGCAGCGCGGCCTGCACCACCACGGCATAATCCGTGAAGCTCAGCGCCTTGGCCGCGCCGCGGCGGCCGGTGAGGAGCGAAGTGTAATCCGCAGCCCAGTCGCCCGGTGTCTCGGCGAGGCGAATGATGGTGTTGCCCTCGGCGGGATCGGTCTCGCCGAGATAGGTAGGGCTGCACATCGGCAGCATCACTTCCTTCATCACCAGCGTGCCGCCGGAGGGCGGCTCGTCGCGATCGCGGAAGCGCATGCCGAGATCGACATTCTCCACCGGCCCGCGCAGCGCGCCGGAAATCAACTGGAAGCGCAGATCGACTTGCGGAAACTGCTTCTGCAGCTTGTCGATGCGCGGCATTAGCCAGTGCGTGGTGAAGGCGGAGGAGACCGACAGCGTCACCGTCTCGGTGCCCTTGCGACGCCGCTCGATCTCGACGAGCCCGCTCTCGATGCTGCGAAAGCCTTCGAGCACGCGGCGATAGAGCAGCTCGCCTTCTTCGGTGAGCACCGCGCGGCCCGCCTTGCGATCGAACAGGCGAACGCCGAGATGCTCCTCGAACTGGCCGAGCATGCGGCTCACCGCCGGCTGCGTGACGTTCAGCTCGGCGGCCGCAGCCGTGAAGCTGCCATTGCGCGCCGCCGCGTCGAAGACGAACAGGGCGTTGCTGGACGGCAGCATGCGACGGAGCTCTGGCATAACGTCATGTTATGAGCGCGGTGAGAATTTGGCAATTGCCGGATTTGGCCAAGTCTGGTGTCATCAGCATGACAGCCTAAAGATAGGTCCTTCGAGAGAGGATTTGGTGCAGCGCACGCTTTGCCGTGAGTGCTCCAAATCCCTGTCTATAAAGCAGGCTTATGGCGCGCAGTGAGGCACGCCGGCTGAGGGACATCGCGAGGTCGATCGTTGGACAAGCGCGCGGAGAGCGTCGAGATCAGGTCCGCCAGCAAGGCCTATGGCGCCGTTCGCGCCCTCGACGACGTTTCGCTCAATGTCAGCGCCGGTGAATTCGTCTCACTGCTTGGCCCGTCCGGCTCCGGCAAGACCACGCTGCTCGGCATTTTGGGCGGCTTCATCCTGCCGACCTCAGGCACGATTCTATTCGGAGGCCGTGACGTCACCTACATGCCGCCGCACAAGCGCGACATCGGCGTGGTGTTCCAGAATTACGCGCTGTTTCCGCACATGAGCGTCGGCGAGAACGTCGCCTTTCCCTTGCGCGCGCGACGCCTGCCGAAATCCATCTGGCCGGACAAGGTGCGCGCAGCGCTCAGCATGGTCGGGCTTGCCGGCTATGAAGAGCGCGGCATCGCGCAGCTCTCCGGCGGTCAGCGCCAGCGCGTGGCGTTGGCGCGCGCCATGATCTTCGAGCCGCGCCTGATCCTGATGGACGAGCCGCTTTCCGCGCTCGACAAGCAGCTGCGCGAATCCATGCAGATCGAGCTGCGCGCGTTGCACAAGCGCATCGGCGCGACCATCATCTACGTCACCCATGACCAGCGCGAGGCGCTGACCATGAGCGACCGCGTCGCTGTCATGAAGGACGGCCGGCTGGTTCAGATCGACGAGCCGGCGCGGCTGCACGATCACCCCGCCGATTCCTTCGTCGCCAGCTTCATCGGCGAAGCCACGATGCTGCCGGTTCGCCGCGTCGATGCTTCCAGCGTTGCGCTCGGCAACGTCTTGCTGCGCAGCGCGCGCGCCATTCCCGATGGCGATGCCCTGATGCTGGCCGTGCACAGCGAGAAGCTGCTGATTGATGACGGCGCGCAGGATGCCGCCTGTAACCGGCTGACCGGGACCGTCACCGACATCGTCTATCAGGGCGAGAGCCTGCGCATTTTCCTCGCGCTCGCCGACGGCATCGCGCTCAGCCTGCGCCAGCCGAGCTATCACCAGGCCTATCACCGCATCCCGCCGCTCGGCGGCAGCCTCACCGTTACGCTCCACCCCGAGGACACCATTGTCGTGCCCAGGGTGGACTGAATCCAGCCTTGTTCAACCGAGAGAAGAAGCGATATGTCGACCCAAGCCTCGTTCAGCAATTTCAAGGTTCTCACCTTCGACGTCGTCGGCACCCTGATCGATTTCGAGACCGGCGTGCTCGAAGCCGTGCGCAAGATCGGAGGCAAGAAGGCGGCCGAGCTCAGCGACGAGCAGATCTTCGAATCCTACAAGCGAGGCCGCGACAAGCATTATGAGCGCTCCAGCGAGGTGATGTTCTACGTCTACCGCTATCTCGCCAAGGAACTCGGGCTGCCGGCGGACGATGCCTCCTGTGACGTGTTCCAGCTCGCCGTGCTGCGCTGGGGGCCGTTCTCGGACTCGGTCGAGGCGCTGAAGCGCCTGCGCACAAAATTCCGCCTGGTCGCGATGACCAATGCCGACCGCGTGGCACTCTCATGCTACGCGCATGCGCTCGGTAATCCCTTCGATGACACCGTCTGCGCCGACGACACCGGCGTTGCAAAACCGAACCCGGAATTCTTCGCCTACAACAAGGGCCGCCAGTCCGCCTTCGGGTACAAGCAGTCCGACATTCTGCACGTCGCGCAGAGCCAATATCACGACATCGGGATCGCGCGGAAGCTCGGCTACAAGGTGTGCTGGATCGAGCGCCGCCAGGGCATCGCCGGATTCGGCGGCACGCCGGCGGTGGAGACGCTGACCAAGCCGGACTTCCATTATCCGACGTTGAAGGCGCTTGCCGACGCGGCCATCGGGCCGGCGACGTAACGGAGAGCTGTGGCATGACACGGGACTGGCGCGCGCTGCCTTCCGTCAATTCGCTGTGGGAAGCCACGGCGGAGCCGGCGCGCGCGTTTCCCGTGCTGTCGGGCGAGCAACAGGCGGATGTGGTGATCATCGGCGCAGGCTACACTGGCCTCTCCGCCGCGCACCACATTGCCAGGAGCGGGCTCAGCCCCGTCGTGCTCGAGGCCAACCGTCCCGGCTGGGGCGCGAGCGGGCGCAATGGCGGCGTGATCACCGCAAAATTCCGCCTCTCATTCCGCGAGATCGACGCCGCGCATGGTCGCGCCATGGCGCGGCGCATGTACGAGATCGCGCATGAATCGACCGACATGGTCGAGGAGCTCGTCTCCGAATTCGGCATCACCGGTGCGAACTTGACGCGCACCGGCCAGGTCAAGGCCGCGCATAACGAGACGACGCTCAAGGCCGCGATCGACGAGGCCAACTGGATGACGCGCGAGATGGGCTCGGCCGAAGTGCGCATCCTCGACAGGAATGGCGTGCGCGAGGAGACCGGCTCCGACATCTTTGTCGGCGGTGTGCTCAATCCCGGTTCGGGCGGGATCCATCCGCTGAACTATCTGCGCGGCCTCGCAAATGGCGTTGCAAGCCGCGGCGTTCCGATTTTCCAGGAGTCGCCGGTCGTCAAGCTCCGGCGCGAGAAGGACGGCATCGTTGCCGAGACACCGCAAGGCGCGGTGCGCGCCAGGCAGGCGATCATTGCCACCAACAGCTATTCGGATCTGACCGGTGCCACCGCGCATCTGCAGCGCACGCTGATCCCGTTCCGCAGCGCCATGGTCGCAACCGAGCGGCTTCCCGGCAATCTCGCGGGAAAACTGATGCCGACGGGGCGCACTTACACCGAGACCAAGCGCATGATGCGCTGGTTCCGCATGGTCGACAACCGCGTCATCTTTGGCGGCCGCGGCGCCTTCGGCAAGCAGGATTCGCAGGCCGCATTCGATGCCTTGCGCAAGGCGATGGTCGGCATCTTCCCCGATCTCGCCGATGTCCCGCTCGCATACAAATGGTCGGGCCTCGTCGCGATGACGCTGGACTCGGTCCCACATATCGGCCGGCTCGATGACCGCACGCTCTTCTCGGTCGGCTACAACGGCGCAGGCGTTGCGATGTCGAGCCTGATGGGCAGCTATCTCGCCGCCTTCGTGCGCGGCGAGGCGCCCGACGTCGGCCTGCTCGACGCCCGGCGCATGAACGCGATTCCGTTCTATCCGCTGCGGGAGCCCGCCGTGCGCGTGGTCGCCGGCTGGTACCAGTTTCTCGATGCGATCGGTCAGTGAGATCTATTTGGAGGAGGTGAGGATGACGATGAAGCAGAAATTTGGATTGGGCTGCGCGCTGCTGGGCGCAATCGGACTGACCAGCGCGGCTGATGCCGCCGAGCAGATCACCTTCGTCTCGCAGGGCGGCGCCTATCAGCAGGCGCAGACGGTGGCGATCCTCGATCCCTCCGCCAAGAAGCTCGGCATCACCATCAACCAGGACTCCATTCCCGATGCCTGGCCCGCGATCAAGACGCAGGTCGGCAGCGGCAAGCCGATCTGGGACGTCGTCGACACCCCGACCGGTAACTGCCTGCGCGGCGGCGAACAGGGGCTGATGGAGAAGCTCGACTTCTCGAAGATACCAAACGGCGCGGCGATGCCGGAGGCCTATCGCAGCCCCTATTCAGTGTCCTACGAGTTCTATTCGAGCGTGCTTGCCTACAGCCAGAAGAAATTCCCGAAGGACGCGCCGAACAGCTGGGCCGATTTCTGGGACGTGAAGAAATTCCCCGGCCGCCGCGCGCTGCGCAACCATCCGTTTGCAACGTTAGAGGCGGCGCTGATGGCCGACGGCGTCGCACCGGACAAGCTTTATCCGCTCGACGTCGACCGCGCCTTCAAGAAGCTGGAGGAGATCAAGCCGCACATCACGGTGTGGTGGACCTCGGGCGCACAGTCGGCGCAGTTGCTCAATGACGGCGAGGTCGACATGGAGATGGCCTGGAATGGCCGCGTCAGTGCCGTCGCCAAGGAAGGCGCGAAGGTCGCCTTTACCTACAACCAGGGCATCCTGCAGAGCACGTCACTTTGCATCCTCAAGGGCGCGCCGAATCTCGCCACCGCGATAAAATTCCTCAACGAGGCCGTTGATCCCGTGCACCAGGCCAATCTGCCACTGCACATCGACTATGGTCCGGGCAACCCGAAGGCGTTCGAGACCAGCGTGATCAAGCCCGAGCGCGCCGCGCAATTGCCGAGCGAGCCGGCCAATGCGGCCAAGCAGGCGCTGATGTCCTACGCCTGGTGGTCCTCGCCGGCGGGCGAAGCCGCCGAGAAGCGCTGGGCGTCCTTCATGCAGAAGTGAGCGAGGCAGCGTTGACGACTTCAGTGCCAGATCCCTCCCAAAAACATCAGCGCCGTGAGCACGGCCTGATGCTGGCACTGGTGTCGCCGGCGCTGCTGGTGATCCTGGCTCTGATCGTGCTGCCGGTCGGCTGGCTGGCCTGGCAGTCGATCTACCATGACGGCTTCACGCTGGAGAATTATCGCCGCGTCTTCACCGAAGACGTCTACTGGCGCAGCTTTGCGCTGACCTTCGAGATCAGCCTCGCGGTCACGGCAATCGCGCTGCTGCTCGGCTATCCCGTGGCCTACCTTGCCAATTCGGTGCCGAAAGGGTGGAGCATCCTCATCCTCTCGCTGGTCGTGCTGCCGTTCTGGACCAGCGTGCTGGTCCGCGCCTATGCCTGGCTGGCGCTGCTGCAGCGCACCGGCGTGATCAACCAGTTCCTGCGCTATCTCGATGTGAGCTCTGAGCCGCTCGCGCTGGTCCACAACACCTTTGGCACGGTGGTTGCGACCGTGCACATCCTGCTGCCCTTCATGGTGTTGCCGCTCTACGCCACCATGCAGAAGATTCCCAACGATCTCATGCAGGCCGGCGCCAGCCTGGGCGCGAGCCCGTCGCTCACCTTCATGCGCGTGTTCCTGCCGCTGTCGCTGCCGGGCGTGCTCGCCGGCTGCACCATGGTGTTCGTGCTCTGCCTCGGCTTCTACATCACGCCGGAGCTGCTCGGCGGCGGCCGCACCGTGATGGTGTCGATGCTGGTGAGCCGCAATGTCGAGCTCTACAACCAGTTCGGGGCGGCGAGCGCGGTCGCCGTCGTGCTGCTCATCAGTGTGCTCGTGATCTTCGTCATCGTCAGCCGCTTCATCTCGCTCGACCGCGTGTTGGGGCAGAAATGATGCGCGCCTCGCCCGCACGGATCGCCCTCTACGTGGTCAGCGCGCTGGTGCTGGTCTATCTGATCCTCCCCGTTCTGATTATCGCGCCGATCTCGTTCTCCAGCGCGCGCTTTCTCACCTTTCCGCCACCGTCCTTTTCGCTGCGCTGGTACCAGCAGTATTTCTCAAATCCCGCCTGGATGCAGGCGACGCGGGTGACGCTGACGGTCGCCCTCCTCACCGTCGTGATCGCGACCCCGTTCGGGGTGGCCGCCGCCTATGCCATCAGCCAGTCGAAGCTACGCATCATGAGGCTGATCCACTTGGCGCTTCTGTTGCCGCTGGTGGTGCCGATCATCATCACCGCCGTCGGCATCTTCTTCGTCTATGCCAAAGTCGGTCTGGTCGCGACCATGCCCGGCCTCGTGCTGGCGAACGTGATGCTGGGCCTGCCCTATGTCGTCATCTCGGTGCTCGCGGGCCTGCAGAGTTTCGATCCGGCGCAGGAGATGGTGGCGCGCAGCCTCGGCATGAACCGCCTGCGCAGCTTCTTCGCGGTGACGCTGCCGCAGATCAAGTCCAGCGTGGTTGCGGGCGGAATCTTCGCCTTCATCTCGGCGATGGACGAGACCATCGTCGCGCTGTTCATTTCCGGTGGCCAGTATCAGCCGTTGACCAAGCGCATGTTCACCGCGCTGCGCGACGAGATCGATCCGACCATCGCCGCGATTTCGACCTTGATGACGGCGGGCTCATTCATGCTGGTGCTGCTGGCGAGCGCGCGACAGAAGCGGAGCGGGTGAGGATAGCGGGGCTGAAATTGACGAGATCAATTCACCCGATCGCGAAATCGGCGGCCGTCTCGGCGTGAATGGCCGTGGTGTCGAATGTCTCGACCGACGTGTCATTAGGGCCGACCAGCATGGTGATCTCGGTGCAGCCGAGGATGATGCACTCGGCGCCGCCGGCGACGAGCGCCGCCATCACCTCCTGGTAGCGGCGGCGCGAGGGCGCGGCGACGTTGCCGAGGCACAGCTCGTCGTAGATGATGCGGTTCACCTCGGCGCGCTCGTCCGCGGGAGGGACCATGACGTCGAGGTCGTGCGCGCGCAATCGGTCGATGTAGAAGTCTTCCTCCATCGTGAACTTGGTGCCGAGCAACCCGACCCGCCGATATCCCTTGCCCCGAATCCGCTCGGCCGTCGCATCGCCGATGTGGATGAACGGAACGCTCACGCTGGATATGATCTCGGGCGCCAGTTTGTGCATCGTGTTCGTGCACAGCACGATCGCCCGCGCGCCGGCACTTTCGAGCAGCCGCGCGACCTCCGCCAGGCTCGCCGCCGCCTCCTGCCAGCGGCCGGCATATTGCATCTGCTTGATCTCCTCGAAATCGTAGGAATACATCAGAAGCGGGGCCGAATGCAGCTTGCCAATGCGGTCGCGGACCCGCTCGTTGATGAGCTTGTAGTAAAGCGCGGTGCTCTCCCAGCTCATGCCGCCGATCAGGCCAATGGTTTGCATTCCGGTGCTCCCGAACAGTGATTCAGAGGGATCGTAGACGAAGATGCCGAACCTCGCCATCATGGCCGCGGCAGGGCCTGTAGTGCAAACGGCAGGGACGGGCATGACGCCTGCGCAGGCTGCGAGAAGCCTTTCGACCTTGCACACGCTCTCGGCCTGTCTTAGGCCAGTTCCCGAACACGTGCGTATCGCCGAAGTCTTGAGGGAGCCGACATGACCATTCGCAACACCCGCACCGGGGGCCAGATCCTGATTGATCAGCTCGTCGCCCAGGGCGTCGAGCGCGTCACCTGCGTGCCGGGCGAGAGCTATCTGGCGGCGCTCGATGCGTTGCATGACAGCCCGATCGACGTCGTGATCTGCCGCGCCGAAGGCGGTGCGGCGATGATGGCGGAGGCCTATGGCAAGCTCACGGGGCGGCCGGGCGTCTGCTTCGTCACCCGCGGCCCCGGTGCCACCAATGCCAGCCACGGCGTCCACATCGCGATGCAGGATTCGACCCCGATGATCCTGTTCGTCGGCCAGGTCGACACCGGCATGCGCGAGCGCGAGGCGTTCCAGGAGCTCGACTACAAGGCGGTGTTCGGCTCGATGGCGAAATGGGCGGTCGAGATCGATCGCCCCGACCGCATTCCGGAGCTGGTCGCGCGCGCCTTCCGCATCGCCATGCAGGGCCGCCCCGGTCCCGTGGTGATCGCGCTGCCGGAGAACATGCTGACCGAGACGGCGGCGGTAGCGGACGCCATGCGCATCGAGCCCGCCGTGAGCTGGCCGGCGCCGGCCGATATCGAAAAGCTCGGCGCCATGCTGGCCGGCGCCAGGGCGCCACTCGTCATTCTCGGCGGCTCGCGCTGGACCGACGAGGCGACCAAGAGCATCGCGCGGTTCGCCGAGCGGTTCGACCTGCCGGTCGCGACCTCGTTCCGCCGGGCTTCGCTGATCGACGCCGACCATTCGCATTATGCCGGCGACCTCGGCATCGGGCCGAGCCCTGGCCTGAAGGCGCGCATCGACAATGCCGACGTCCTCCTGCTCATCGGCGGCCGCATGTCGGAGATGCCGTCATCGTCCTATACGCTGCTCGACATTCCCAATCCGAAGCAGAAGCTGATCCATGTGCATCCGGGCTCCGAAGAGCTCGGCCGCATCTATCAGCCTGAACTGGCGATCCAGGCGACGCCGTCCGCCTTCGCCGCCGCGGTCGAGACGCTGAAGCCGTCAGTTGCGGTGGCGTGGAAGGGCGAGGCCGCCAAGGCGCATGCGGATTATCTGGCCTGGACCGGGAAGGCGCGCGAGCTGCCGGGCACGTTCCAATACGGCGAGGTGATGACCTGGCTGCGCGACCGCCTGCCGAAGGACGCGATCGTCTGCAACGGCGCCGGCAACTACGCCGGCTGGATCCATCGCCATCACCGCTTCCACAGCTTTGCCGCCCAGCTCGCGCCGACCTCGGGCTCGATGGGTTACGGCGTGCCGGCGGGCGTGCTGGCCAAGCGGCAATATCCGGATCGGGTCGTGGTCGCGTTTGCGGGCGACGGCTGCTTCCTGATGAACGGCCAGGAATTCGCCACCGCCGTGCAGTATGACGCGCCGCTCGTCGTCATCATCATCGACAATTCGCAATACGGCACCATCCGCATGCACCAGGAGCGCGACTATCCCGGCCGCGTCGTCGGCACGCAGCTCAAGAACCCGGATTTCGCGATGTATGCCAAGGCGTTCGGCGGCCATGGCGAGCGTGTCGAGCGGACCGAGGAGTTCGCACCCGCCTTCGAGCGCGCGCTCGCTTCGGGCAAGCCGTCGATCCTCCATTGCATCATCGATCCCAGGGCGATCTCGGTCGGCAAGGATTTTACGCCCGCAGTGAAGGCTTAGGGCGATGCCTGAAGGCCGCCACGTCGCCATCATCGGAGCCGGCGCGGTCGGCGTGATCAGCGCCATCGAGGCGCTGCGCGAGGGCCATCGCGTGACGCTGATCGATCCGGGCGAGCCCGGCGGCGAACAGGCGGCGAGCTACGGCAATGCCGGCTGGCTGTCGTCGCATTCGGTGATCCCGCCGGCGGAGCCGGGCGTCTGGAAGAAGGTGCCTGGCTATCTCCTGGACCCGCTCGGCCCGCTTGCGATCCGCTGGTCTTACCTGCCGAAGGCGCTGCCCTGGCTGATCAAATATCTGCTCTCGGGCTGGACCGCGGCGCGGGTCGAGACCACGGCGTTCGCGCTGCGCGATCTCCTGAAGGACGCGCCGCTGCTGCACAAAAAGCTCGCGGAAGAAGCCGGCGTCCCTGAATTGATCGAGCGCAAGGGCGTGATGCACGTGTTCACTTCGCGCGGCAATTTCGACGATGATCTCGGCTGGCGCCTGCGCAGGAAGGTCGGCGTCGAATGGATGGAGCTCAATGCCGACGAGATGCGCCAGCGTGAGCCGGATCTGGATCCGCGCTACACCTTTGGCGTCGTGGTGGAGGAAGCCGGGCGCTGCCGCGATCCCGGCGCTTATGTTGCAGCCCTTGCCGATCATGCGATCGCGAGCGGCGCGAAGCACGTACGCGCCAAGGCGACCGGGCTGAAGCTTAAGGGCGGCAAGCTCGTCGCTGTCGTCACCGAGACCGGCGAGATCGCCTGTGATGCCGCGGTGGTCGCGGCCGGTGCCCGCTCGAAGCAGCTCACGGCGTCGGTCGGCGATCCCCTCCCGCTCGAGACCGAGCGCGGCTATCATGTCGTGATCGAGAATCCGGAAGTCGGCCCGCGCAGCTCGATCATGGCCTCCGACGCCAAGCTGGTGGTGAACTGGACCAACAAGGGCCTGCGTGCCGCCGGCACGGTCGAGATCGCCGGCCTCGAGGCCGCTCCGAACTGGAAGCGCGCCGAGATCCTGCGCAACCACCTCGTCAGCATGTTTCCGAAACTGCCGAAGGACATTCCGGCCTCGCGCGTCAAGACGTGGTTCGGCCATCGCCCGAGCATGCCGGACGGACGGCCCTGCATCGGCTATTCGCGCGCCTCGCGCGATATCGTCTATGCTTTCGGCCACGGCCATGTCGGCCTGGTTGGCTCGGCCCGCACCGGCCGTCTCGTCGCCCAGCTCGTGAGCGGCAAGGCGCCGGAAATTCCGCTCGCGCCGTTCGCGCCCGATCGTTTCCTCTGAGAGCCTACCCATGACCACCTCAGCCAGCTCGTCCTCCCGCATCGCCCGTGGCGGCAAGGCCATCTACGGCGCGCCGCTCGGCATCCTGATGCTGGAGGCGCGCTTTCCCCGCATTCCCGGCGACATGGGCAACGGCACGACCTGGCCATTCCCGGTGCTCTATCGCGTGGTGAGCGGCGCCTCGCCGGAAAAGGTAGTGCTGAAGGGCGCGGCCGGCCTCTTGCCCGACTTCATCGATGCGGCCAAGGATCTGGTGCGGCTGGGAGCGGAGGCCATCACCACCAATTGCGGCTTCCTCTCGCTGTTCCAGAAGGAGATCGCGGCGGCCGTCGGCGTTCCCGTCGCGACGTCATCGCTGATGCAGGTGCCGTGGGTGCAGGCGACCCTGCCGCCGGGCAAGCGCGTCGGCCTCGTCACGGTGTCCGGCTCGACCTTGACGCCGGCCCATCTCGAAGGTGCCGGCGTGCCGCTCGACACGCCGCTGGTCGGCACCGAGAACGGCAAGGAGTTCTTCCGTGTCCTGATCAAGGCCGAGAAGGACGACATGGACATCGCGCAAGCCGAGCGCGACGTGGTCGAGGCCGGCAAGGAGCTCGTCGCAAAGCATCCCGATGTCGGCGCCATCGTGCTCGAATGCACCAACATGCCGCCTTATGCCGCCGCGCTTCAGGCCGAAGTCGGATTGCCCGTCTACGACATCTATTCCATGATCACCTGGTTTCATGCCGGGCTGCGCCCGCGCGTCTTTGCGTGAATGCGTCCGTGAGATCGTCACTAAGCATGATCCGGAAAAGTGCGCAGCGGTTTTCCGATAAGATCATGCTCAAACAATAAGCCAAAGCGCGATGACGATTCGTCCTCATCTCATCGCGCTTTAGTCCAGGAGTGAACCCATGAAACTATCCGGCAAGGTCGCCGCCATCACCGGCGCGGCGCGCGGCATCGGCAAGGCCTGCGCGAAGAGATTTTTGGACGACGGCGTCAAGGTCGTCATCTCCGACGTCGATGCCGAAGGCTTGGCTGCGACGGCCGCCGAGCTCGGGCGGCCGGATGCGTTGCGTACCGTCGTGGGCAACGTCGCCAGGCGTGCCGATGTCGATCAGCTGGTCGCGACCGCGGTGAAGGAGTTCGGCCGGCTCGACATCATGGTCAACAATGCCGGGGTCGCCCGCAACCGGGATATCCTCGATATCACCGAGCAGGAATTCGACGAGATCATCGGCATCAATTTGAAGGGCGCGTTCTTCGGCGTGCAGGCGGCGGCGAGGCAAATGATCGCGCAAGGCGGCGGCGGGGTCATCATCAACATGTCCTCGGTGAACGCGCTACTGGCGATCCCGGCGCTGGCGACCTACGCCATGTCAAAGGGCGGCATGAAGCAGCTGACATCGGTCGCCGCCGTCGCGCTGGCCCCGCACAACATTCGTGTCGTCGCGGTCGGGCCGGGCACGATCCTGACCGACATGGTGGCTTCCGCGATCTACACGTCCGAGGATGCGCGCAAGACCGTGCTGTCGCGCACGCCGGCGGGCCGCGGCGGCGAGCCGAGCGAGGTGGCCTCCGTCGTGGCCTTCCTTGCCAGCGACGATGCGTCCTATATCACCGGGCAGACGATCTATCCGGACGGCGGCCGACTGGTCCTGAATTACACGGTGCCGGTGAAGGAGAAGTAGGGCCGTTGTCGCCCCACTCTCGCTGTCATCGCCCGGCTTGACCGGGCGATCCAGTATTCCGAGGCGGTCGTGATTGAATCGATGGGCCGCGGCGTACTGGATTCCCCGCTTTCGCGGGGAATGACAGTCGTCGTGAGGCAGGCAGTCTGCCTCTTACTCCGCCGCGACCGTCAACCCGTAACCCAGCCGCTTCGAGATGCCCCCCGCGCAGTCGCGCAGCGCGTGCGCGATCGGGCTGTCCCAGCGGGCATCAAAAGTGCCTTCCGGGCCCATCGCGGTGATGACCAGCGCGACGTGGCCGGAATGATCGAACACCGGCGCGGAGAACGCGTTGACGCCAGGCAGGGGATCGCCGAGCGCACGGGCGAGGCCGTGCTTGCGCACCTCGGTCAGCATCTCGGCGACCTTCGTGCCTTTCACAGCGCGCTTCGGGTTGTAGCCGACACCATGGCGATCGAGGCCGCTATCGAGCGCGGCGCTGATCGTCTTTTCCGGCAGGAAGGCTGCGAACGCGCGGCCGGTCGCGGTCTCCAGCAGCGCCATCACCGAGCCGACGCGCATCACGATGTGCACCGGCTGGGCCGGCTCTTCGAGCTGCACCACGGTCGGGCCGTGCGTGCCCCAGACCGCGAGCGAGACGGCGTGGCCGATCTGGCTCGCTAGGCCCGCGATCTTGGGACGCGCGATGCGCACGCCCGAGAGGCGGCGCAGGCTGATCAGGCCGAGCTCCAGCGCCAGCGCGCCGATCTCGTAACGGCCGGTGCTCTCGTCCTGCTCGATCAGGCCGATGCGGGAGAAGCTGGCGAGATAGGGATGCGCCTTGGCCGGCGTCATGCCGGCCTCGCGCGCGAGATCGCGCAGCATCATCGGCTCGCCGCCGCGGGCGAGCGCGCGAAGCAATTCGCCGCCGACCTCGATCGACTGGATACCACGGCTCTCTCTCTTCATGCGCCTCCGATGCGCCTGAGTCGTTGTTTGAGCATGGTCTCTTCGGAAAACCGCTGCACACTTTTCCGGATCATGCTCTACGCCGCGTCGCGCTTGGCGGCGCTGTCGGCAAGATGTCTGCCGGCAATGTAGCCGAAGGTCAGCGCCGGCCCAAGCGTGATGCCGGCGCCCGGATAATTGCCGCCCATGATGCTCGCCATGTCGTTGCCGGCGGCATAGAGACCGGGAATCACCCGTCCTTCGGCATCGAGCGCCCGTGCGTTCGCGTCGGTGACGATGCCGGCATAGGTGCCGAGATCGCCGATCACCATCTTGATGGCGTAGAACGGTCCGTTCTCGATCGGTGCGACGCAGGGGTTGGGGCCGTGCAGCGCATCGCCCTGGTAGCGGTTATAGGCCTTCGAGCCCTTGCCGAAGGCGGCGTCCTGTCCCAGCGGCGCCGTCACATTGAACTGCCTGACCGTTTCGGCGAACGCCTTGGCGTCGATCCCGGCTTTCGCCGCCAGCGCTTCCAGCGTATCGCCGCGCATGAGATAGCCGGTCTTCAAATGATGACCCAGCGGCATCGGGAACGGCGGCACGCAGCCGAGGCCGTATTTGCGCAGCGTCTTGTGATCGCAGACGAGAAATGCGGCGATCTCCTCGCCGGGCTTGGCGGCCTTGATCATGGCCTGGACGAAGTCGTGATAGGAATTGCCCTCATTGGCGAAACGCCTGCCGTCGCGCATCACCGCGATCACGCCGGGCTTGGCGCGATCGATGAAGTGCGGCATCACTCCCTTGGAGCCGTCCTTGCGCGTGGTCAGCGATACCGGCACCCAGGCCGCCGCGTTCGGCAGGCGGTCCTCGATGCGGCCGCCGGCGCCTTCTGCAAGGCGCAAGCCGTCGCCGGTATTGCCCGTAGGCCCGGGCGAATAATGCTCAACGCCGGTCGGCGCATGCGGGAACATCTTCCTGCGCCGCCCGACGTCATGCGGAAAGCCGCCGCAGGCGAGCACAACGCCCTGTCGTGCACGAACGCGCACCTCGCGTCCCTCGCGCGAGACGATGGCGCCGGTCACGGCGCCGTTCTCGACCGTCAGCTCGCGCACCGGCGAGGACAGCCACATCGGAATCTTCAGGTCGAGCGCTGACTTTGCGAGGCGGCCTGCGAGCGCATTGCCGTTGGTGAGCGTCATGCCGCGGCCATAGCGCAGCACGTCCATGAAATGCCGCGTCAGGCGCTTCGCGACATAGACCGCCGAGGTCAGCGACTTCGTCACCCGCATGAAGTGGATGATCTCCTTGCCGCTTCCGAGCATCATGCCGAACACGGTGAGCTCGGGCAGCGGCATGCCGAGCGATTTGATGAGATTGCCGAGCTCGCGGCCGTCGAACGGGCGCGTCACCATGGAGCGGCCGCCCTGGGCGCCGCCGGGCGCTTCGGCATGGTAGTCGGGAAACACCAGCGGCATGTCGAAGCGCAGCGCCGTCTTGGTGGTGAAGAAATCGACAGCTTCAGGACCGGCGCTCAGAAAGGCATCGACGCGTGCTGCGTCGTAATTGTTGCCCGCCTCATGCCGCAAATACGTGCGGGCCTGCTCCGGCGTTTCCTCGATGCCATATGCCTTTGCCAGCGACGTGCCGGGAATCCAGAGCCAGCCACCGGAGCGGGCCGTGGTGCCGCCGAAGCGCGGCTCCTTCTCGACGATCAGCACGTCGAGCCCGCGATGACGCGCGGTGATCGCGGCCGACATGCCGGAGCAACCCGATCCGGCGACGAGCACGTCGCACTCGTAAGTCTCCATGGTGCCATGCTCGTTGCCGGTCATTGCTCACCTCACTTCTTCAGGAGCGGACATTTGGACTCGGAGACCGGACGGAAGGCGTCATCGCCCTTCACGGTCTTGATGATGTCCAGATAATCCCACGGCTCCTTGGACTGCGCGGGGGTCTTCACCTTGGCGAGATACATGTCGCGGATGACGCGACCGTCCTCGCGCAACTTGCCGCCATGGACGAAGATATCCTCGATCGGCAGCTCGCGCATCTTGGCCATCACCTTGGCGGAATCGTCGGTGCCGGCCGCCTTGATCGCCTTGAGATAGTGCAGCACCGCGCCGTAGACGCCGGTCTGAATCATGGTCGGCATCACCTTGGTGCGCTCGTAGAACTTTTTCGACCAGGCGCGCGTCGCCTCATCCATGGCCCAGTAGGACGCCGTGGTCATATAGGTGCCCTGCGCGGCTTTGAGGCCGATCGCGTGCACGTCGGTGTCGAACATCAAGAGGCCGACCAGCTTCTGGCCGCCCTGGACCAGGCCGAACTCGCCGGACTGCTTGATGGCGTTGTCGGTGTCCTGGCCGGCGTTGGCGAAGGCGACCACGTCGGATTTCGAACTCTGCGCCTGGAGCGCGAAGGAGGAGAAGTCGGCGGTGTTGGTCGGATGCCTGACGCCGCCGAGCACCTTGCCGCCCATCTCGTTGACGAAGCGCGTGGCGTCCTTCTCGAGTTGATGGCCGAAGGCATAATCCGCGGTGATGAAGTACCAGGACTTGCCGCCTTCCTTGATCACGCGGAAGCCGTCACCTTCGAGAGCGCATAGGTGTCGTAGGTGAAATGTACGGTGTTCGGGCTGCACAGCTCGTCGGTCAGCGAGCTAGCGCCGGGGCCGGAGAGCAGGGCGACTTTGCCGCGCTCGCGCACCATGTTGTGCACGGCGATCGCGATGCCGGAATTGGGGATGTCGACGACGGCGTCGACCTTGCCGTTGTCGAACCAGCCGCGGACGATCTGAACGCCGACGTCCGTCTTCATCTGGTGGTCGGCGCTGATGATCTCGATCGGCTTGCCGAGCACGGTCGGCCCGAATTCCTCCACGGCCATCTTTGCGGCCTCGACCGAGCCCGGCCCAGAGTTGTCGCGGCCCCAGCTCGACAGGTCCGTCAGCACGCCGATCCGCACCGCGTCGTCGGACACTTGCGCGCTGGCACCTGTGGTCATGGCAGCCGAAGTCATGGCCGCGAGCACGGCGCAGGCCAGAAGCCCTCTCATTATCGTTTCCTCTCTTTTTGGCCGCTTGGTGCGGCAGGGTCGTTGTGGAGGGAAATTAGATAATGGCGAATTAGTTTGTCAATGGCGAATAACGGCTGTCGGGCCGGTTCCACGATGGCCGGGTGATGCCCCTTAAGGAGCGCTCCTGCCTCAACACCCGTCATTGCGAGCGAAGCGAAGCAATCCAGAGTCTTTCCGCGGAGGCGGTCTGGATTGCTTCGTCGCAAGGGCTCCTCGCAATGACGGGTGGTGCGCGACCTGCGCACAAATCCCGCGCCGTAATCCTGTGGGAGGCAACACCTCCACAGATTGCAGCCGTCACAAGGTTTGGCCATGATGCCGTCCGGAATCCTTTTAGGGCAGGGCATGACGACAGCAACGGGGGTCTCCGCTTCCGCGGAAAGATCGACGACGGCGCATGTGGTGTGGGCGAGTGCGCTCGGCACCGCGATCGAGTGGTACGATTTCCTGATCTACGGCACGGCGGCGGCGCTGGTCTTCAACAAGCTGTTCTTCCCGAGCTTCGATCCCTTTGTCGGCACGCTGGCGGCATTCTCGACCTATGCGGTCGGTTTCGTCGCGCGGCCGATCGGCGGCGCCATCATCGGGCATTACGGCGACCGGCTCGGCCGCAAGACCATGCTGGTTGCGACCATGATCGCGATGGGGCTCGGCACCTTCCTGATCGGCTGCCTGCCGACCTACGATCAGATCGGCGTCTGGGCCCCGATCCTGCTCGTGATCCTTCGTTTCGTTCAGGGCATCGGGCTCGGGGGCGAGTGGAGCGGCGCGGTCGTGATGGTGATCGAGCACGCCGGCAATCGCCGCGGCTTCTACGGCAGCCTGGTGCAGGTCGGCTTTCCCGTCGGCGTCGCCGCCTCCACCGGCATTTTCGCCCTGATGACGAAGCTGCCCGAGGCGGACTTCCTCAGCTGGGGCTGGCGCGTGCCGTTCCTGATCAGCATTCTGCTGGTCGGCGTCGGCTTCATCGTGCGGCTCAAGCTCGCCGAGACGCCTCACTTCAAGGAGATCGTCGAGCGCAAGGAGGTGCTGGCGCAGCCGGCCCTCGAAGTGCTGCGCCGCGACTGGCGCAGCTTTCTGCTCGCGATCGGCATCACGGTATCGGAGGTCGGGCTCGCTTATCTCCTCACCGTGTTCACGGTGGTTTACGCGACGACCAAGCTCGGCCTGCCCCGGCAGGTGATCCTGGATGCGGTGGTCTATGCCGCGATCGTCGAGTTCGCGACGCTGCCGCTTGCCGGCTGGCTGTCCGACATCTTCGGACGCAAGGCGCTGTATCTGGCCGGCGGCGTGTTCTCGGTGGCGTTGGCGTTTCCGCTGTTCTGGTTCCTCGATACCAGGGAGCCGGCGCTGATCACGCTTGCGCTCGTCGTCACGATGACGCTCACCCATGCGCTGCTGTTCGGGCCGAAGGCCGCGTTCATGCCGGAGCTGTTTCGCACCCAGGTGCGCTACAGCGGTGCCTCGCTCGGCGCCAACGTCGCGGCGGCGCTCAGCGGCGGCTTCTCGCCGCTGATCGCGGCTGCGCTGCTGGCTTGGGCCGGCTCCTACTGGGCGGTGTCGGTCTACATCGTCGCGCTGTCGGTCATCACGATCGTCGCGACGCTGCTGGCGCCGGAGACGGCGCGGGGCCCGCTAAGATCCTGAGCGTCGGGACAAGCAAGCCGGACTTGCAGCGTTCGGAAACACCAGGAAGGTGATGGTCGTCGGCGCAAGCCTGACTGCTCCCGGCGGTGCTGCGCGTGCCTCGAGCCGGGGCAGCTGGCCCTCAGGGGTCAGCGTGAGCCTCTTGCCGTTCAACTGCACAATCGTACCCTGCAACTGCGCTGCGTGCAGCGTGTACCGCTTGGCGGAATCCGGCAGCGATAGCGTGCGCGATGTGCCGCGCGAGGTGTTGATTGCGAGCAGCGACACCGCGCCTGTCGTGGCTGGGTGGCAATGCGCGTAAAGATGGAGATCGCGCGCAGCAGGTTTGCCTGCGTCGAGCACGATCGTTCCCATCAGCCGGCGCCAGAGCAGCGCGGCCCAATAGCTCGGCCGCGGCCGGAACGTTGTTTCGTCCAGCAGGCCGTAATCGCTGGCAGCCAGCGTGTTGTGCATCACCACTTGGACGCCGGCCTTCGCCAGGCGTCCGAGCTGGTCGAGATAGCGGAACGTGTCCAGAAAAGTCCGGTCCCATAAGCCGCCGCCGCAGGCGGCATCAGCCGTCTCGGTCAGCCAGATCGGCTTGCCCGGCTCGAATGCGTTGCGCAGCGCCTGGTAGGTCCGGAGTGTCGTATCCGTGCGCGCCAGCCATTGCTCCGAGAGGGCCTGCGCCGGATCGTCGTGCCCGCCGCAGCGCGGTGAGATCGTGTTGTAATGGTGATAGGAGAATCGATCGACGCCGGGACCGGATGCGGCAAGCAGGTCCCGCGTGGTGAGCCCCGCTCCGGACGGCGATGGTGCATCGCCGACCGAGCCGGGACCGAGGATCAGCGTCTCCGGTGCGGCGCGCCGCATCCACTCGCGAAAGACCTTGAAGTCGCGGCCATACGCGGCCGCGTCATAGCCCGCCGGTGCACCGCCCGTCGCTGCGAGCGTCGGCTCGTTCATGAATTCGGCGGCGGCGATGCGCCCACCCAGAGCGCGCGTGGTGTCGACCAGATGCTGCGCCTGATCCGGCTTCCATATGCCGTGGTCATCGCGGCTGCCGGGACTGATCGCAAAGGAGGTGACGATCTCCGCATCGACGGCATGCGCGAACTCCACGACGCCGCGCCACTGCGCTCGGCTGAGCACCGTGTTGAATCCCGGCGGTGGCTCTCCCGGCGTCTCGGCGAAGAACGTCGCATTGGCCCAGGTGCCGCTCACGCGCAGATAGGCCGGCGACAACGCGGCGGCGAGCAGGCGCAGTCGCGCATTGGCAAGATCGATCGGCGGCCGCGCGCTGTAACGATCCCGTTCGTCGAAGCCACGTGCGGTTCGCGGATAAGGCTTCCAGAACCGTCCGCCGGTCACCTCCACCATCTCGATGTTGTAGGATTGAAAGCGCGCATCGATCGTTCCGAGCGTCTTTAGCCCGGCAGGCGAGATGGCAATGTCGTCGGCCTGCGCCGCAAAGGTGGTTGCGGCGGCCAGCAGGGCAATCGCGCCGGCCGTGCGACCGGCCGGACGCGGTCGGGTCCCTGGTCTGCGGTGTGCTGCCGCCTGGTTCGTCATGCGCGTTGCCCCGGGGCCAGACGCGCGGAGGCAACCTGGCCTTACCCTCGACCCGCCCATTTTACCCCTTTTTTACCTTGCCGTTGCCGCCGAGTGCGTCCGGGCTCGGCGGACCATCGATGGGGTCGAAAAAAAATCCGTTGGCCCCTCTTGAAACCGGTTTGCGGTTTTCTAAGTCGTTTTTCGCCGCGAGAGCGGTGTGTCGGATGCCAACCGGGTCCGGCACGGGCGCCGGGTTGGTCTTTCGGACCCGTCTGAAATCCCGCCTTGCGCTCCTTCGTATCCATCTTGCTCTTTGGAGGACTTGGTTATGAGGACCAGCTTTGACTTTGCGCCGCTGTGGCGCTCCACCATCGGCTTCGACCACCTGGCCGACCTCGTCGACAGCACGCTGCGCCAGGCGACCGAGGACAATTATCCCCCCTACAACATCGAGCGTTCCGGCGAAGACCATTACCGGATCAGCCTTGCCGTGGCAGGCTTCGGCGCCAACGACATCACCGTGACGGCCGAACAGAACGCGCTCACCATCGAGGGCAAGAAGCCCGAGACGGCTGCGCGCGAATACCTCTACCAGGGCATCGCCGCGCGTCCGTTCCGGCGCGTGTTCAACCTCGCCGACTATGTCCAGGTGAAGCAGGCCTCGTTCCAGGACGGGCTCCTGATCATCGACCTCGTCCGCGAGGTTCCGGAAGCCATGAAGCCGCGCCGCATTCCGATCGCGGGCGGCGCTCCTGCGGCAACGCAGATCGAGCAGAAGAAAGCAGCCTGAGCGCTCGATCGAACAGGTAGCGGAACGCGGCGCGCGCGTGCGCGGGCCGCGCTTTCCGATGCATGAAGGAGGGTACCATGGCTTTTCGTGATCTCATTCCCTGGTCGAAGAACCAGGAGCTTGCGCCGGCGCGCGACAATTTCGATCCGTTCCTGACGCTTCACCGCGAGATGAACCGTCTGTTCGACGATGTCTTCCGCGGCTTCGGGGCGACCAGCCTGTCGCCGCTGATGGAGGGCCGTTTCGGCTGGCCGAAGGTCGAGCTCAGCGAGACCGACAAGACGCTGACCGTCTCGGCCGAGCTTCCCGGCCTGACGGAGAAGGACGTTCAGGTCGAGATCGCCAATGGCGTGCTGACCGTCCGCGGCGAGAAGAAGGCGGAGCGCAACGGCGAAGGCAGGTTCTTCACCGAGTGCTATTACGGCGCCTTCGAACGGCAGATTCCGCTGGAGGGTGTCGAGGAGGACAAGGCAGAGGCGTCGTTTAGGAATGGCGTCCTGACCGTGTCGCTGCCGAAATCGGAGAAGGCACGCGAAGGCGTCAAGCGCATCGCGATCAATACGCACTAACGTCAGGTGAGACGGCGGCGATGTGGCGCCGCCGTCTCATCGTCAACAAGCCGTCCCCCTGGAAAGGAGCATGTGGGAGACCCATCGATGACCAACGTGAATACCAGTTCCGGCACTCTCAATCCGCTGTTTCATCCCGCCGCCCACTACGACTCGCCTGCCGACGTCCTGAATGCCGAGGATCTCTCGTCGCCCGAGAAGCGCGTCATCCTGTCGTCCTGGGCATCGGACATGTATGCGGTCGAATCCTGTCCCGCCTTGCGCGAGATTCCCGGCATGAGCCACACGGTCCGGCTCGCCGACATTCTGGCCGCCTTGCGCAAGCTCGACGGCGACAATGACAATGACGACCCGCCGCGGGGCGGCGGCGTGCCGATGCGGCTGCGGCGGCCATGGGCCGCCGCAGAAGGGCAGGCGGCATGATAGTCACGCCCACCGTCCTCGCTCTCGTGCTGCTCGGTCAGGCCGCGGCAGCCTGGACTGTCCCGCTTCTGGCCCTGCAAGGCTGGATCGTCGCGTCAGGCGACGAAGGCTGAAGCCACGAAGGTTTCGAAACTCCCCACAACACAAGCGGCAGGGTGACGATGATGAATGCTGTGCGTCTGCTGTTCCTGGCCTTGCTGATGCTGACGCTCACGGCGTCGCAGCCTGCCGCCGGCCAGATCCCGGATGTGAAGACCGGCGGCCCGGTGCCGACCCTGGCGCCGCTGGTGCGCCAGGTGACGCCCGCCGTGGTCAACATCTCCGTGCACGGCCGCGTGCGCGAGGACAATCCGCTCTATCGCGATCCGCTGTTTCGCGAGTTCTTCGACGTTCCCCGGCAGATCGAGAAGGAGGTCAATGCGACCGGCTCCGGGGTCATCGTCGACGCCCAGCGCGGCTATGTGCTGACCAACAATCACGTGGTCGAGGGCACATCCGCCGTTCAGATCACGACCAAGGACGGCCGGCAGTTCTCCGCCAAGGTGATCGGCCGTGATCCGCCCACGGATGTCGCGGTGCTCCAGGTTCAGAACCCGGTCGGGCTCAAGGCGCTTGCCTTCGGCGACAGCGACGGGCTCGATGTCGGCGATTTCGTCCTCGCGATCGGCAATCCCTTCGGCCTCGGCCAGACCGTGACCTCGGGGCTCGTCAGCGCGCTGGGCCGCACCGGCCTCGGCAAGCAGGGCTATGAGGATTTCATCCAGACCGACGCGGCGATCAATCCCGGCAATTCCGGCGGCGCGCTGGTCAGCCTGCGCGGCGAGCTCGTCGGCATCAACTCGGCGATCATCTCGCCCGCCGGCGGCAATGTCGGCATCGGCTTTGCCATTCCGGTCAACATGGCACGCAAGGTGATGGAGCAGATCATCGTGAGCGGCCGCGTCGAGCGCGGCCGCATCGGCATTTCGCTGAAGGACCTGCATCCGTCGGTCAACAAGGGATTGAATCAGGGCGCCGTCATCGCCGAGATCGCGGCGGATTCGCCCGCAGAGAAGGCGGGCTTGCGCAAGGGCGATGTCGTGACCAGCGCCGATGACCGCCCGATCCGCACGGCCGCCCAGCTCCGCAACACGATCGGCCTGGCGCGGATCGGCGAGGACGTGAAGCTCACGCTGCTGCGCAACGGTGCGCCGTTCACCGCCACGGTGAGAGTGGCGCCCGCAGCCGCGCCGAGCAGCGCGCTCGCGGGCCCCAATCGCCTCGTCCGCTGAAACGAATGCACAGGGACGAACCGCGGAAGCGGTTCGTCCCTGCGACGGCAGGGCTATGGCATATGACTTGTGATGGCGGTCGTTGCGCACGCCTCGTCCTTCGAGACGGCGCTTACGCGCCTCCTCAGGATGAGGCTCATCAGCGTCAGTGCCTCTTGAAACTGCAGCCACACACTCCGTCCTCATCCTGAGGAGCCCGCCTCAAGCGGGCGTCTCGAAGGATGGCCGCAGGGGAGAGCTCTCAAATGCGATAGCCCTCCCTGCGACGGTGCCGGGGAGGCGTGATCTCCCAGCTCAGGCCGCGCGGTGATCCCATTCGCCTTGCAGGTCCCGGATCAGCCGTCGCTCGCGTTCGATGCGCTGGCGATAGAGCTCGCGCTCATGCTCGCTCTTGGCGCTGGCAAGAAGCAGCTCGTAATGGCCGATGACCTTCTCGCTGCCGCGGATGAGCAGGTCGCGTTGGCTGTTCATTGGGCCATCCCCAACGCGTTCGCCGGCGCTTCGGCGGCGCGGAAGCCGACGGGAAAGGTGCTGGCGGTCAGGCCATCGAGCGCCGATCGCTCTTCGGCAAGTCGCCTCTCGATGAATTGGCGCTCGAGCTGCGACAGCCTGGTCTTCAGCAGGCGCCGGTAGCGGTGGATGTTGTTGCGGTGCGCACGAATGCGGGCCAAATTCTCATCGAGCATCGTCGTCTCTCCAGACGGTCGCGTTAGATCCTTTGGTTTTGCGAGGATGAGAAGATCTCTTCTCGGCGAAAAAATATTCAGCGGCTAAGCGGTGTCAAGATGTTGGCGCGCCTGTCCTCGTTGCCGGCTCCTGGAGATCGATGGTCGGCCGATCGAGCTGTCCGGACGCCCGGGTTCCGGGCGCGATTGCCTTTTGTTGGCCGGCAAGGGAACCTCGTGTGGCCATATTTGAGCAGGAGTGATCTGTCGCGAGGGAGGCGCTCCGATGAACAAGGCACTGATCACTGCTGTCGCAATGTTGGCCTGCGTGCCCGCGGGCGCGCTCGCGCAGGAGCGCGCGGGCGATGCGGCGCTCGGCGCGGTCTCGGGTGCGGTCGTGCTTGGGCCGGTGGGTGCGGTCGCCGGCGCCTTGATCGGCTACACGGCCGGACCTTCGATCGCCCGGTCCTGGGGCCTGAGAGGCTCGCAGTCGGCCAGGCACCGGCAGCCGCCGCCGCGTCGCGCCGCCGCGACCGGCAGCCCGTCGCGCACGCGCGAGGCGATGGCCGCCAACGGCCAGATGAGAGCTGCCGGCAATCCGGCCCCGCCGCCGGTCCAGGCTCCCCCGGTTCAAGCCGCGCCTGCCGCGCCGGCGCATTCCTCGGCACCGCCCGTTCAGGGGTTCGACTGAGGCCGGCAGCCGGCCCGGCTTGCGTCCCGCTCTAGGACTGGCCGAGAATCTTCATCGCCGCGCGAAGGTGCGGCTTGTCGATCATCTGACCGTCGAGCCGCAGCGTGCCGGAATTGGGATTGCTCGCGAACGCGGCGATCACCTTCTCCGCCCAGACGCGCTCGGCCTCCGTCGGCGCGAAGGCCGCGTTGACGATGTCGACATGCTTGGGGTGGATCAGCGCCTTGGCCGAAAAACCGTCGCGCCGCGCGGCGCGGGTTTCGGCTTCGAGGCCGGCAAGATTGTCGATGTCGGTGTAAACAGTGTCGATCGGCGCGACCTCGGCCGCGGCCGCCGCCATCAGGCAGAGATCCCGCGCCAGGCGATAGGGGCTGTGGAACACGCCGCCGCTCGCCTTCTCGGTAGCGCCGAGCGAGGCGGAGAGATCTTCCGCGCCCCACATCAGCCCGGCGAGGCGAGGGGAGCAGCCCTTGTAGCTGCCGAGGCCGAAGATCGAGCCGGCGGTCTCCGTCGCGACGCAGACGATGCGGGTCGCGCCGATCGCGATGCCGGACGCCGCTTCCAAAGCTTCGAGCCAGGTCGCGACCTGACGCACGTCGTCGCCGCCTTGCGATTTCGGCAGCACGATGCCGTCAGGCCTGCCCGGCATCACCGCGGCGAGATCGGCCAGCGTCATGCCGGTGTCGAGCGCGTTGACGCGGACATAGAGCTGATGCGGGCCGGGGCGGCTCTTCAACATCGAAAGCGTCAGCTCACGCGCTTCCGCCTTCTTCTCGGTGACGACGGAATCCTCGAGATCGATGATCAGCGCGTCGGCCTTGCCTTCGCTCGCCTTCTCGAATTTGCGCGGGGAATCGCCCGGCACGAACAGCATCGAACGCATCAGACCGGCCTCTTGTGCATCATCGCCATGCGGCGGCATTTGCCGACAATCTCGTCGTTCTGGTTCAGGGCATGGTGCTCGAACTCGACGATACCGGCCTTGGGCCGCGATCTGGATTCCCGCACCGAGAGCACCTTTGTCGTGGCCCGCAACGTGTCGCCATGGAAGACCGGCTTCGGAAAGGTGACGTCGGTCATGCCGAGATTGGCGACGGTAGTCCCTAAGGTCGTATCATAGACCGTCATGCCGATCATGATGCCGAGGGTGTAAAGACTGTTGAAAATGCGCTGGCCGAACTCGGTCTTCTCGGCGAAATGCGCGTCGATGTGCAGCGGCTGCGGGTTCAGCGTCAGCAGGCTGAACATGGTGTTGTCCATCTCCGTGACGGTCCGGGTCAGCGGATGCCTGAACTCCTGGCCCACGGAAAAGTCCTCGAAATATAGTCCGGCCATCGCGGTTTCCTTCCTGCGAAATAACGGCGCGCGCGTCACGTCGCGCCGCATGACCCCATGCATGGTAGGCACACTTCGCGGGCAAATTCACGTATCTGCATGCAGTTTTTCGAGCTAAAGAACGCTTGGCGAAGGGAGATCAAGACCATGGATTTCGCGCTCACCGATCAGCAGGAAGCCATTCGCGACGCCATCGCCAAGATCTGCGAAGGCTTTCCCGACGCCTATTGGCTGAAGAAGGACCACGACGGCGGTTTCCCGCACGATTTCCACAAGGCGCTGGCGGACGCCGGCTGGCTCGGCATTTGCGTGCCGGAAGAGTATGGCGGCTCCGGGCTCGGCATCACGGAAGCCGCGATCATGATGCGCACCATCGCCGAGTCGGGCGCCGGCATGTCCGGTGCCTCGGCGGTGCACATCAACGTGTTCGGGCTCAACCCCGTCGTCGTGTTCGGCACCGAGGAGCAGCGCAGGCGCATGCTGCCGCCGATGGTCGAGGGCCGCGAGAAGGCGTGCTTCGCCGTCACCGAGCCCAACACCGGCCTCAACACCACCCAGCTCAAGACCCGTGCGGTCGCCAAGAACGACCGCTACATCGTCAATGGCCAGAAGGTGTGGATCTCGACGGCGCAGGTCGCGCACAAGATTTTGCTGCTGGCGCGCACCACGCCGCTGGAGGAGGTGCGCTCGCCAACCCACGGCCTCAGCCTGTTCTACACCGATTTCGACCGCAACAGGATCAAGGTCCACGAGATCGAGAAGATGGGCCGCAAGATCGTCGATTCCAACGAGCTGTTCTTCGAGGATTTCGAGATTCCGATGGAGGACCGCATCGGCGAGGAAGGCAAAGGCTTCGAGTACATCCTCGAAGGCATGAATCCGGAGCGCATTCTCATCGCGGCCGAGGCGGTCGGTCTCGGCAAGCTCGCGCTGTCGCGCGCGACCGAATACGCCAAGACGCGAATCGTGTTCAATCGTCCGATCGGCAAGAATCAAGGCATCCAGCATCCGCTCGCGGTGAACTGGGTCGAATTGGAAGCGGCCTGGCTGATGGTGATGTCGGCGGCCTGGCAATACGACAAGGGCATGCCCTGCGGCGCCGCGGCCAATGCCGCAAAATATCTGGCGGGCGAAGCGGGCTTCTCGGCCTGCGAGCAGGCGGTGATGACCCATGGCGGCTTCGGCTACGCCAAGGAATTCCATGTCGAGCGCTATTTGCGGGAGGTGCTGATCCCGCGCATCGCGCCGGTCAGCCCGCAGCTCGCCCTCAGCTTCATCGCGGAAAAGGTGCTGGGGCTCGCCAAATCGTACTGAACAAGTCGTACTGAGCGAATCTATTCGGCGGCGATCCGCTCCATCGCCATGGCGCGAAGCCTGGCGCGCTGGATCTTCACGCCATTGGCACTGTCGGTCACCGGGAAGGCGTCCACGACATAGATCCGCGCCGGCACCTTGTAGCCGGCGAGCCGCTCGCGCAGACGCGCGATCAGCGTCTCCTGGATGGGCGGCTCCGTTGTCGGGATCACGAAGGCGACGCAGCGCGCCTGCCCCTTGAGATCGATGGCGACGACCTGGGCGTCGGCGACACCGGTGCAGGATTTGAGCTCGTCCTCGATCTCCCCGGGCGCTACCAGGAAGCCACCGAGGCGCATCGCATCGCCGGCGCGAGTCTCGTAGACGAACGACCCGTCGCCGCGCAGCCGGCCGATGTCGCCGGTGCGGAAGAATCCGTCGACGGTGATCGCCTCGCGCGTTGCCTCCGGGTTGTTGAAATAGCCAAGGAAGCGCGAGGGTGCGCTGATCTCGATCTCGCCGGAGACGCCGCTGGCCGCAAGTTCTCCGGTCTCGACATCGCGCACGCGGACTTTCGCCTCCGGCGACATCGGCCAGCCGCCGCCCTCGATCCGATCGGCAAAGGCATCGCTGGGGCGGCCGATCGAGAACAGCGCCTGCACCTCGCTCGAACCGTAGAGGCCGAACAGCTTCATGCCGCGCGCTTCGGCTTCCACAGCCAGCTCGCGCCAGCCGGGTTGGAACGCGGCGAAGCCGCAGACTTCGAGATGCGGAAACGGGTGTGGCGCATCGGTGAGGGCGAGGATGCGCCGGAACATCTCGTCCGAACCGAAGGAATGCGTAATGCGCTCCGTGCTGAGGATCTGCAGCGCCGGCGCTGCGTCGAAGGCATCGAGCACATGAATGGTCGCACCGCTCGCGAGGAAACCGAGCAGGCTCGTCATGCCGAAGGTGCCGCAGAACGGCAGCATCGCCAGCAACGAATGACGGTGGGGATCGAGCTGGAGCGCGTGGGCGACGGAGGCGGCGTGCGTCGCCAGCGTCCGCTGCGAATGCGCGACCAGCTTCGGCCCCTTGGTCGTGCCCGACGTGGTGTAGAGCAGCACGGGCAGGTCGACATCATCCTGGCGCGGCGGAGGGGAAGGGTAAGTCGTCTCGAACGCATCGAACCGCACGCAGGGCCAGCGTGCGGGGATCGCATCCGCGCCGACCACCGCCAGCCGTTCCAGCGCGGGCACCTCGGCCTCGGCGACATCGGCGAGGATGGCGGCAAAGTCGATCGCGCGGAATGCCGCCTCGACCACCATGAGCTTCGCGCCTGACAGCTTGAGCAGGTGCGCGACTTCCGCGCTGCGGTAGCGCGTGTTGACGGCGGCGGCGACCGCACCGAGCCGTGCGGCGGCGAACAGCAGTGTCAGCCATTCGACCCGGTTGACCAGCCAGACCGCAACGACGTCGCCCTTGCCGATGCCTTGCGCGGCTAGCCAGGCGGCGGTCTGCTCGATCTTCGCCGAGAATTCCGCGCGAGCGACGGCCTTGCCGTCGAATACCAGGGCAGGGTCGGCGGCGGTCTTGATCCGGAGCAGCGATTGCAGCGAAAAATCGTTGGCACTCATGGCCATCGGACTAACCCGGTCGTGCAAACCTGTCTACTTGGTGCCGAACATCCGGTCGCCGGCGTCGCCCAGGCCTGGCACGATATAGCCGTGGTCGTTGAGCCGCTCGTCGATCGCGGCGGTCCAGATCGGCACGTCGGGATGCTCGCTCTGGAACTTGGCGATGCCCTCGGGCGCGGCCAGGAGGCAGACGAAGCGGATGTCGCGGGCGCCGCGCGCCTTGAGCAGGGACGCGCCGGCGCAGGCCGAGTTGCCGGTCGCCAGCATCGGGTCCATCAGGATCACGGTGCGGTCGGACAGGTCCTGCGGCGCCTTGAAGTAATATTCCACGGCCTGCAACGTCTCGGGGTCGCGGTAGAGCCCGATATGGGCGATGCGCGCCGAAGGCATCAGCGCCAGCATGCCGTCGAGAAAGCCGACGCCGGCGCGCAGGATCGGCGCCAGCGTGAGCTTCTTGCCGGCGATCTTGGGTGCCTGCATCGGCGCGATCGGCGTCTCGATGTCCACCAGCTCCAGCGGCAGGTCGCGCGTCACCTCGTAGGCCAGCAGCATCCCGATCTCGTTCAGGATCTCGCGAAAGCTCTTGGTCGAGCGGTCCTTCTCCCGCATCAGGGAGAGCTTGTGCTGGACCAGGGGGTGGGCGACGACGTTGACATTGCCTGTGCTCATGAAACCGCTCTACACGGTTCCGTGAAACTGCGCCAGATCGGCCAGGTAGTTTTAGGCAACGCCTTTTCCGCGGGATAGCCGACCTCAACCGGGCAGCGCGACTGCGCTGCGCGCGCGGTTGCTTGCCTCATAGGCAGCCATGGTCAGCTCGCGATCGATCGCCGCGCGCATGGCGTCCATGGCTCCCCGGCGCAGGCGCCGCTTTGCCGTGGCATGCGACGGCTTGTGGATGGCGCGCAGGCCGGTGATGATCGTCTCGATCGTGGCGTCGACCATCTCAGGTGTAACCACGCGATCGAGAAAGCCGGCCGTCTGCGCCTCCCCGGGTTCGTACATCTCGCCAAGCGTGACGGTACGGCTGAGCCAGGCCGGATGCAGCCGGCTGCGCGCGAGCTCGATGGCAAAGCTGGGAGGCGCGATGCCGATCGCCACCTCGTTCAGCCCCATGCGGTGCGGTCCGCGCGCGCCCAGCCTGACGTCGCAGGCGAGCAGCAGGAACGTTCCCATCGGGTAAGCATGGCCCTCCATCACGCCGATGGTCGGATGTGGAAACGACATCAGCCGCAGCGCAAGCTCGGCGCCGGCCCGGACCATCTCCAGGCTCTTGGCAGCATCGCCCGAGGCGAACACTTTCAGATCGAAGCCCGCGGAAAAGATGCCTGGCCGGCCCGAGCGCAGCACCACGATCTCCGCCTCCGTCTCGGCGCGGTCGAAGGCGGCGCCGATCTCGCCCAGCATCGCGGCCGACATCACGTTGACCTTGCCGTCGTCGAGCCCGATCCGCGCCACGCCGTCGTTCAGTTCATAGGTCACTCTCTCAGGCATCTGCCTCTCTCCGTCATTGTCATGCCTTGACTGTCGGAGGCTGATGTAGACCAATCAATATAATTTCCGAGCGGAGGAGAGTGCCATGCCGGCCGTGCCGAAGCACCGTCAGCCCATCATCAATGCCGCGGTGACGCTATTCCGCCGCCAGGGATTTGCCCGCACCGGCCTCAACGACATCGTCGACGTCAGCGGCGCGCCGAAGGGGTCGCTCTATCATTACTTTCCGGACGGAAAATCCTCGATCGCGGTGGCGGCGGTGGAGGAGGCGGGCCGCCGCGTCGCGGCGACGGTCGCCGAGCTCGCGGCAGAGTGCGGCTCGACCGGCGAGCTCTTGCGCGCCCACGCCAGACTGCTGGCAGGCTGGATGCAGGGCTCCGGCTTCCGCAATGGCTGCCCGATCACGACCGTGCTGCTCGAGCTGGCGCCGCGCGAGCGCGCCGTGTCGGAGGCCGGTCGCAAGGCCTATGCGGCACGGCTATCGATCCTGCGTGACAAGCTCGTCGCCGACGGGTTTGCCAGGCCGCGGGCGGAGGCGCTGGCGGTGCTCTGCACGTCGGCGCTCCAGGGCGCGCTGATCCAGGCCCGCGTCGAGCGCAGCGGCCGGCCGATCGAGGTCACCGCGTCGGAGCTGGCGCGACTGATCGAGGCGGAGGTGAGGAGCTAGCCGCTGAGGCCGCGAAAGATCATCACGTCCGCAATGCCGGTCAGGCCTGGAGATGCCAGATATGGATTGCGGTCCTCAGCGCGATCAGCGCGGTGAGCACGCTGCCCATCGACAGCATGGCCAACCCATGCAGGGCGATACGCTCGAGTCGAGCTTTGCGCAGCTTCGATATGGGCAACTGCTGTTCAGCCCTCAGACGGGGTCGCTCAAAGCCGAGAATCGGCGTCGGCATTTCTCGTGTCCTTTCAGATGCGTCTAGCGGGAATTGTGGCAGGCGACCGGTTCGTAAAGCGGATCCAGCATAGGGCGCACCGACGGAACGCTCGGCCGCGACACTTCGATGGCCAGCGTTCGGACTTCGACGAAGGCCGACAACAGAGAGAGCGCGAGGTCGGCATGGCGCGCATCGACCGCGGAATCCAGCCAGTCCGGCAGCTCGCGCTCGCGCGACAGCGCGCAATGCCACTCGCCGTCATCGTAGGCGATGCGGCGGACCTGCCACATCGGCAGCTCGAGCTCCAGCAGCGCCAGCGCCGCATCGGCCCAGGCTTCCGCATCGATCAGGCGCACGACGCGGGCTGAGCGTTCGCTCCGGCCCAGCGACGGCAAGCGTCGGCAGGCGCGACCGATGATGTCGAGCATCAGCGGCCGCGTCATTGAATGGGCCTTGCGCAGCTGCTCGGCGAGCGAGGGGAGATCGAGCGGGTGGAGAGCGGTCATATCAGGCCTCCTGGAATTGGCGTCGGTCAGTCGGCCGGCCTCGCCAAGATGGCCTGGAGGGCATTTGAAAACGAGAGAGGGTTCGGGTGAGAGATATAAGGATTCCATAAGCGGCCTCCTCAGGATGAGGCTCATCGGCGTCAGTGCCCGCTGAAACTATGGCCGCGCACTCCGCCCTCATCCTGAGGAGCCCGCCCAAGCGGGCGTCTCGAAGGATGGCTGCGGGGAAAGCTCTCAGGCGCGAGCCCTGCGCCGGGACGGGCCGGCCTTTATGAGATTCCTATAACGTCGCCATAGGTCTCATCTCGAAAACCTATGGGCGCGGTGGCACTTCAGCGCGGTGAAGTTCCCGCCCGTGCCGCGCTCGATCGCAGCAAGCGGCCCGCCGGGATCCAGAGACGGGCTATGCCGGACATCGTCTCTCCTAAGGAGTATCGCCATGATGGACCTTTTGATGCTGGCGCTGGGCTTCTTCTTCTTTGCCCTCGCGATCGGCTACACCTATGCCTGCGAACGGCTGTGAGGGAGCGGGCCATGATCTTCGATTATGCGCTCGCCGGCGCCGTCTCGTTCGGCCTCCTGATCTATCTCACCTATGCACTGCTGCGGCCCGAGCGGTTCTGAGCCGTGTTGCTGCTCGCAAAATTGCTGCTGGCCGACGCTGCGCTCGTCGCGGGCCTGCTCGCGCTGCTCCTGCCGCTTTTGCGCCGGACCAAAAGCCTGAAGGGTTAATGCCATGACTGTGATCGGTTGGTTCCAGATCATTCTTTATTGCGCGATCGTGGTCGCGCTGACCAAGCCGCTCGGCTGGTACATGACGCGCGTGTTCAACGGCGAGCGCACCTTCCTGTCGCCCGTCCTGCGGCCGATCGAGGCCGGCATCTATTGGATCTCCGGCATCGACGAGAAGCGCGAGCAGCACTGGCTGACCTACACGGTCGCGATGCTGCTGTTTCATGTCGGTGGCTTCCTCATCATCTACGGCCTGATGCGGCTGCAGGCCGTGCTGCCGTTCAATCCAGCCGGCCAATCCGCGGTCGCCGAGGATCTGTCCTTCAACACCGCGATCTCCTTCATCACCAATACCAACTGGCAGAACTACGGCGGCGAGAGCACGCTGTCCTATCTGACCCAGATGGTCGGCCTGACGCACCAGAATTTCCTGTCGGCGGCCACCGGCATCGTGCTCGCCGTTGCCCTGATCCGCGGCTTTGCCCGCGCGTCCATGCGCACAATCGGCAACTTCTGGGTCGATGTGACCCGCTGCACGCTTTATATCCTGCTGCCGATCTGCGTCGTGTTCACTCTGTTCCTGGTCTGGCAGGGCATCCCGCAAACGCTTGGCGACTACGTCGAAGCGACCACGCTCGAGGGCGCCAAGCAGACCATCGCGGTCGGCCCGGTCGCCTCGCAGGTCGCGATCAAGATGCTCGGGACCAATGGCGGCGGCTTCTTCAATGCCAATGCCGCTCACCCCTTCGAGAACCCGACCGCGCTGTCGAATTTCGTGCAGATGCTGTCGATCTTCGTGCTCGGCGCGGCGCTCACCAACGTGTTCGGCCGCATGGTCGGCAACCAGCGCCAGGGCTGGGCGATCCTCGCGGTGATGGGCGTGCTGTTCGTCGCAGGCGTCGCCGTTTGCTATTGGGCTGAAGCCAGCGGCACCACGACCCTGCATGCGCTCGGCCTGACCGGCGGCAACATGGAGGGCAAGGAAGTCCGCTTCGGCATCGTTGCGTCCTCGCTGTTTGCGGTGATCACCACCGCCGCGTCCTGCGGTGCCGTGAACGCCATGCACGACAGCTTCACCGCGCTCGGCGGCATGATCCCGCTGATCAACATGGAGCTAGGGGAGATCATCGTCGGCGGCGTCGGCGCCGGCCTATACGGCATGCTGCTGTTCGTCGTTCTCGCGATCTTCGTCGCAGGCCTGATGGTCGGCCGTACGCCGGAATATGTCGGCAAGAAGATCGAGGCCCGCGAGGTCAAGATGGCGATGCTCGCGATCCTGATCCTGCCGCTGATGATCCTGGGCTGGTCGGCCGTCGCGGTCGTGCTTCCCACCGGCGTTGCCTCGATGGCGAATGCGGGCCCGCACGGCTTCTCGGAAGTGCTCTACGCCTATACGTCGCAGACCGCCAACAACGGCTCCGCCTTCGCCGGCCTGACCGGCAACACCCCGTTCTACAACCTGACGGGCGCATCCGCGATGTTCGTCGGCCGCTTCTTCATGATCGTGCCGGCGATGGCGATCGCAGGCTCGCTCGCGGCCAAGAAGTCGATCCCGCCGTCGATGGGCACTTTCCCGACCACCGGAGGCCTGTTCGTCGGCCTCGTCGTCGGCGTCATCCTGATCATGGGCGGCCTGACCTTCTTCCCGGCGCTCGCACTCGGCCCCATCGTCGAGCATCTCGCAATGAACGCCGGCAACGTCTTCTGATCTCGCTTTTCGGAGTGACCTCCATGGAACCTGTCCACAAATCCAACAAGCGCATGCCGGTCTCGGCGATGCTGGATCCGAAGATCGTGATGCCAGCGATCGGCGCTGCCTTCACCAAGCTCGATCCGCGCGCCATGATCAAGAACCCTGTGATGTTCGTGGTCGAGATCGTGGCCGCGCTCACGACCGTGATCTTCCTGCGCGACCTCGTCACCGGCGGGGAGAATCTCGGCTTCACCTTCCAGATCATCCTCTGGCTGTGGTTCACCGTGCTGTTCGCCAATCTCGCCGAAGCCGTGGCCGAGGGCCGTGGCAAGGCGCAGGCCGAGACACTGCGCAAGACCCGCACCGAGAGCCAGGCCAAGCTCCTGAGCGGCGCGGGCCGGGACTACAAGCTCGTGTCAGGCACGAGCCTGAAGGTCGGCGATCTCGTGTTGGTCGAGGCCGGCGACACCATTCCCTCGGACGGCGAGGTGGTCGAGGGCGTCGCCTCCGTCAACGAGGCCGCCATCACCGGCGAGTCCGCGCCCGTGATCCGCGAATCCGGCGGCGACCGTTCGGCGGTGACGGGCGGCACGCAGGTGCTGTCGGACTGGATCCGGGTGCGCATCACCGCCGCGCAGGGATCGACCTTCATCGACCGCATGATCAAGCTGGTCGAGGGCGCCGAGCGGCAGAAGACGCCGAACGAGATCGCGCTCAACATCCTGCTCGCCGGCCTCACCATCATCTTCGTGTTCGCCACCGTGACGATCCCGAGCTACGCCGCCTATGCCGGCGGCTCGATCTCGGTGGTCGTGCTGGTGGCCCTGTTCGTGACGCTGATCCCGACCACGATCGGTGCGCTGTTGTCGGCGATCGGCATCGCCGGCATGGACCGCCTGGTGCGCTTCAATGTGCTGGCGATGTCGGGCCGCGCGGTCGAGGCCGCCGGCGACGTCGACACGCTGCTGCTCGACAAGACCGGCACCATCACGCTCGGCAACCGGCAGGCGACCGCCTTCCGTCCCGTGCGCGGCGTCGCCGAGCAGGACCTGGCGGATGCCGCCCAGCTCGCCTCGCTGGCGGACGAGACGCCGGAAGGCCGCTCCATTGTCGTGCTGGCCAAGGAGAAGTACGGCATCCGCGGCCGCGATATGGCCGAGCTTGGCGCGACCTTCGTTCCGTTCACGGCGCAGACCCGCATGAGCGGCGTCGACGCCGGCGGCTCGTCGGTTCGAAAGGGCGCGGTCGATGCCATCCTCAATTATATCGCCGGCAGGGCGCCGACCGCGATCTCCTCCGGTACTGCGGCACGGGCGATGCAGCCCGCGGCCCTATCCGAGGCGGGCCGCGAGATCAGCGCCATTGCCGACGAGGTCTCCAAATCGGGCGGCACGCCGCTGGCGGTCGCGAAGGACGGCAAGCTGCTCGGCATCGTCCAGCTCAAGGACATCGTCAAGGGCGGCATCCGCGAACGCTTCGCCGAGCTGCGCCGCATGGGCATCCGCACCATCATGATCACCGGCGACAACCCGATGACGGCGGCCGCCATCGCCGCGGAAGCCGGCGTCGACGATTTCCTGGCGCAGGCAACGCCCGAGGACAAGCTCAAGCTGATCCGTGACGAGCAGGCCAAGGGCAAGCTGGTGGCGATGTGCGGCGACGGCACCAACGACGCGCCGGCGCTCGCCCAGGCCGACGTCGGCGTCGCCATGAACACCGGCACGCAAGCCGCCCGCGAGGCCGGCAACATGGTCGATCTCGACTCCAACCCGACCAAGCTGATCGAGGTGGTCGAGATCGGCAAGCAGCTCCTGATGACGCGCGGTGCGCTGACGACGTTCTCGATCGCCAACGACGTCGCCAAGTATTTTGCGATCATCCCGGCGATGTTCCTGGCGTTCTACCCTCAGCTCAACGTGCTCAACGTCATGAACCTGTCGAGCCCGCAGAGCGCCATCCTGTCGGCGATCATCTTCAACGCGCTCGTCATCATCGCGCTGATCCCGCTCGCGCTGAAGGGCGTCGCCTATCGCGCCGTCGGTGCCGGCGCGCTGCTCCGCCGCAACCTCCTGATCTACGGGCTCGGCGGCATCGTCATTCCCTTCATCGGCATCAAAGCGATCGATCTCGCGGTGACCGCCTTGCATTTGGCATAACCGGTCATTGCGAGGAGCTCTTCCGACGAAGCAATCCAAACTGCCTCCGTGGAAAGACCCTGGATTGCTTCGCTTCGCTCGCAATGACGGAAGACATAGGAGACCCAACATGCTCAGAGAAATCCGCCCCGCCATCGTCCTCTTGCTGGCGCTCACCGCCATCACGGGCCTTGCCTATCCGCTCGCCATGACCGGCATTGCCGGCGCGCTGTTTCCCGTGCAGGCGCAAGGCAGCCTGATCGAGAAAGACGGCAAGGTGATTGGCTCCGCCCTGATCGGGCAGGAGTTCAAGGACGACAAGTACTTCCACGGCCGCCCCTCGGCGACGCTCGCGCCGGACCCGAACGATTCGACCAAGACGGTGCCCGCGCCCTACAACGCCGCCAATTCGGGCGGCTCCAATCTCGGGCCGACCAGCAGGGCGCTGGCCGACCGGCTGAAGGAAGATGTGGACAAGCTCAGGCGCGAGAATCCGAACGCCTCGGTGCCGGTCGACCTGGTGACGACGTCGGCCAGCGGCCTCGACCCCGACATTTCGCCGGAAGCCGCGCAATTCCAGGTGCCGCGCGTGGCGAAGGCGCGCAATCTGCCGGACGGTCAGGTCAGGCAGCTCGTGGCCGCCAACACCGAAGGCCGTCTGCTCGGCTTCCTCGGCGAGCCCAGGGTCAACGTTCTGGCGCTGAACCTCGCGCTCGATCGGATCGCCGCGAAGTAGCCGTCTAGGCTGGCAATGTACGGATGATTATACTGGCAAGATGGTCCGAGAGCGCCGCGATCCCGAACAACGTCCGTCACCGGAGGCCCTGCTGGAAGCGGCGCGCCGGGAGGAGGGTGCGAGCGGCAGGCTGAAGATCTTCGTCGGCGCCGCTCCCGGCGTCGGCAAGACCTATGAGATGCTGCAAAGCGCCCAGGCCAAGCGCAAGGCCGGCATCGATGTCGTGGTCGGTTTCGTCGAGACCCATGGCCGTGCCGAGACCGAGGCGCTGCTGCGCGGCCTCGAAGTGGTCCCGCGCAAGAGGCTGGACTACCGCGGCCAGATCGTCGAGGAGATGGACCTCGACGCGGTGATCGCGCGGCGGCCGCAGATTGCGCTGGTCGACGAGCTCGCCCACACCAATGCATCCGGAAGCCGCCATCCCAAGCGCTATCTCGACGTCGAGGAGCTGCTCTCGCACGGCATCGACGTCTATACCGCCGTCAACATCCAGCACATCGAGAGCCTGAACGACGTCGTTGCCCAGATCACCCATGTCCGGGTGCGCGAGACCGTGCCGGATTCGGTGTTCGACCGCGCCGACGCGATCGAGCTGATCGACCTCACGCCCGACGACCTGATCCAGCGCCTGAAGGAGGGCAAGGTCTATGTGCCCAAGCAGGCCGAGCGGGCGCTGGAGCATTATTTCTCGCCAGGCAATCTCACGGCGCTGCGCGAGCTCGCACTGCGGCGCACCGCCGAGCGGGTCGACGAGCAGCTGCTCAACCACATGCAGGCGAATGCGATTCCGGGGCCCTGGGCCGCGGGTGAGCGCATCCTGGTCTGCGTCAGCGAGGACCCGCGCGCGGCCGGCCTCGTGCGCTACACCAAGCGATTGGCCGACCGGCTGCATGCGCCGTTCACCGCGATTTCGATCGAGACGCGGCGATCGCTGCAATTGTCCGACGAGGAGCGGGATCGACTGGCCGATACGCTGCGGCTCGCGGAATCGCTCGGCGGCGAAGCCTTGACCATTCCCGCCGTCGGCCGCCGCATCGCTGACGATCTCATCGGTTTCGCGCACGGCAACAACGTCACCCAGATCGTGATCGGCAAGTCGACGCGCTCGCGCTGGTTCGAGATGACGCGCGGCTCGGTCGTGCACGATCTGGTGCGCCGTGCGGGCAATATCAGCGTTCACGTCATCCCCGGCAGCGAGCTTTCCGGAGAGGCCGCGCCCAAGATGGCGGTGCAGACCGCCGCACGATCCGAGCCGTTCGATTCCTTGCCTTTTCTCAAGGCGCTTGGGATCGTGCTAGTGGGTCTCGGCGCTGCCAAGCTGATCCAGCCCTATTTCGGTATCGAGAACGTCGATCTCGTGCTGCTGACCTCGGTCGTCGCAGTTGCCGTGCGCTACGGCCTGTGGCCCTCGCTGTTGGCCACGGTGGCGGCTTCGCTCTGCTACAATTTCTTCTTCATCCCGCCGATCTACACCTTCACGATCACCGACCCGACCAATGTCGCCGCTTTCGTGCTGTTCATGGTGGTGGCGATGATCGTCTCCAATGTCGCGGCACGCGTGCGCATCCAGGCCGACACCGCGATCGGCCGGATCAGGATGACCGAGCAGCTCTATGCCTTCAGCCGCAAGCTCGCCGGTACTGCCACGCTGGACGACGTCTTGTGGGCCAGTGCCTACCAGACCGCATTGATGCTGAAGGTCCGCGTGGTGCTGCTGTTGCCGGATGAAGGCCTGCTGACGGTGAAATCAGGCTATCCGCCCGAGGACGAGCTTGACCAGGCCGATCTTGCCGCCGCCAACTGGGCCTGGAGCAACGATCGTCCCGCCGGTCGCGGCTCGGATACCTTGCCGGGCGCCAAGCGGCTGTTTCTGCCGATGCGCACCGGGCGGGGCCCAATCGGTGTGATCGGCATCGACAACGATCGCACCGGCCCGCTGCTGACGCCGGACCAGCGGCGGCTACTCGATGCGCTGGTCGACCAGGGCGCGCTCGCGATCGAGCGTGTGCTGCTGGTCGAGGACATGGACCGCGTCAAGCGCACCGTCGAATCCGAGCGGCTGCGCTCGGCGCTGTTGACCTCGATCTCGCACGATCTGAAGACGCCGCTCGCCTCGGTGTTAGGGGCGGCCTCCACCATGCGCGATCTCGCCGGCGCGCTCTCGGACACCGAGAAGCGCGATTTGCTCGCCACCGTGATCGACGAATCCGAGCGGCTCAACCGCTTCATCGCCAATCTGCTCGACATGACCAAGCTCGAATCCGGCGCCATCGTGCCCAACACAGCGCTGCACGATCTCAGCGAGATCGTCGGCAGCGCGCTCCGGCGCGCCAGCAAGATCCTCAGCCGCCACAAGGTCGAGCTGGTGCTGGCCGCCGATCTGCCGATGCTCCAGCTCGACGCCGTGCTGTTCGAGCAGGTGCTGTTCAACCTGCTTGACAATGCCGCGAAATACGCGCCCCCCGAAACCACGATCTCGATCCGCGGCCGGCGCGACAGCGCTCATGTCGTGCTCGAGGTCGTCGACGAGGGCGCCGGCATTCCACCGGACGAGCTCGAGAGCGTGTTCGACAAGTTCTATCGCGTGCAGAAGGGCGATCACGTCCGTCCCGGCACCGGGCTCGGGCTTGCCATCTCGCGCGGCTTCGTCGAGGCGATGCGCGGCACGATCTCCGCCGCCAATCGCAGCGAGCGGAGCGGCGCGGTCCTCACCATTCGCCTGCCGGTTCCGGCAGAGAGCCACGCATTGGATACCGCCGCATGAGCGCTGCTCCGATCAAGGTCCTGGTCATCGACGACGAGCCGCCGATCCGCAAATTGCTGCGAATGGGGCTGACGACCCAGGGCTACGAAATCCTGGAAGCGCCGAACGGCAAGACGGCGCTGGAGAAACTTGGCGAGGAGCCGGCGCTGATCATCCTGGATCTCGGCCTGCCCGACGTTCAGGGCCATGAGCTGCTCCGCACCATCCGCGCCCGCAACGACGGCGTGCCGATCGTGGTGCTGTCGAGCCGCGGCGACGAAGCCGGCAAGGTCCAGGCGCTCGATCTCGGCGCCGACGATTATCTCACCAAGCCGTTCGGCATGGAGGAGCTGCTGGCGCGCCTGCGCGCCGCGCTGCGTCACCAGCTTCAGGTCAAGGGCGAACGCCCGGTGTTCCGCACCGGCGATCTCTCGGTCGATCTCGTCCGCCGCATCGTCAAGGTCGGGGAGCGCGAGGTGAAGCTCTCGCCGAAGGAATATGACCTGTTGCGGGTGCTGGTGCAGCACGCCGGCAAGGTGCTTACCCACCGCTTCCTGCTGAAGGAGCTGTGGGACGAATTGACCGACGCGCAATATCTACGCGTCTATGTCCGTCAGCTTCGCCAGAAGATCGAAGCCGATCCGGAGCGGCCGCAATACGTGCTGACGGAGACGGGGATCGGGTATCGGCTGAAGGCGGGGGAATAGACCCCGGCTGTCATTCCGGGACGCGCCCGTTGGCGCGGGCCGGAATCCATTTCTCTGCCCGTCGCGCTTGGCACGATGGATTCCGGGCTCGATGCTTCGCATCGCCCCCGGAATGACGAGCTAACCCGCCTTCCTGTGCCTTGCCGTCGACCGGTGCGCCTTCTTCGCGCTGCGGTGCCGTCCGGTCGCGCGCCGCGCGTGCGACTTCGCCGCCGACTTCTTCCCGCCGCGTCCCTTCAGGCTCTGCTTCAGTGCGTCCATCAGGCTGACGACGTTGCTCGGCCGTTCCTCGGGCTCGGGCAGCTCGATCTTCTTGCCGCTGGCCTTGCGCTTCACCAGGGCCTTCAACGCGTCCTCGTATTCGTCCTTGAACTTGCTGGGATCGAAATGCGCCGCCTTGGTCTGCAGGATGTGGCCGGCGAGCTCGACCATGTCCTTGGTGATCTTCGGGCTCTTGATGTCGTCGAAGAACTGGTCCTCCTCGCGCAGCTCGTAAGGGAAGCGCAGCGTGGTGCCGAGCAGGCCCTTGCCGCGCGGCTCGATCGCCATGACGTGCTCGCGATTGGTCAGAACGATCTTAGCGAGCGCCACGCGCTCCTGGTCCTTCATGGCGTCGCGGATCACCGCGAAGGCGTCGACCGCGGCCTTGCCGTCGGGGGCGATGTAGTAGGGGTGGTTGAGGAAGCGCTGGTCGATCTCCTCGCGCGGCACGAAGCTCTCGATGTCGATGGTGTGATTGCTCTCGATCTGGACTGCCTCGAGCTCCTCCGGTTCGATCTCGACGTATTTGCCCTTGCGCACTTCGTAGCCGCGGCCCTTCTGGTCGCTCTCGACGACGTCGCCGGTCTCGGAATCGATCATCTGCTGCTTGAGCCGGTTCCCGGTCTCGCGGTTGATCAGGTGAAACCGCGTCTTCTCGGCCGCGGTGGTCGCCGGATAGAGCACGACCGGGCAACTGACCAGCGACAGCTTCAACGTTCCCTTCCAGTAGGCGCGCGGGGCCATTCCATTCTCCAGCGTTTTCAAGGCGTTTTGGAACCCCAACCGTCCCATCGGGTTTTGGTTCCGGGCGGGACTTTCGCCGTGATAGGCTTCAAGTGCCGAACGAGAAGCGGGACTGGACGTGCTGCAGAAACTCTCCACCTACCGACAGAAGCGGGACTTCGAGAAGACGCCGGAGCCTTCGGGCAAGACCGCCGTGGCGCCATCGAAACAGCGGCGCTTCGTCATCCAGAAGCATGATGCGACCCGGCTGCACTACGACCTCCGGCTCGAATTCGACGGCGTGTTCAAGTCCTGGGCGGTGACGAAGGGGCCTTCGCTTGATCCCCACGACAAGCGGCTGGCCGTCGAAGTCGAGGACCATCCGCTCGATTACGGCGATTTCGAAGGCACGATTCCGGAAGGCCAGTACGGCGGCGGCACCGTGATGTTGTGGGACCGCGGCACCTGGGAATCGGACGATCCGGAAGCCGGCTTCAAGAAAGGCGACCTGAAGTTCACGCTCCATGGCGACAAGCTGCAGGGAAGCTGGGTCTTGGTGCGGATGCGCAACCGCGGTGGCGAGAAGCGGACCAACTGGCTCTTGATCAAGCATCGTGACGAGTATGTCCGCGAAGGCGCGGACAACGATATTCTCGAGCAGGACAAGTCCGTCGCCTCGGGCCGGGCGATGGAACAGATCGCGGAGGGAAAGGGCCGCGCGCCGAAGCCGTTCATGCTGGCGAAGGGGACCAAGGGCAAGGCCGACGCGGTCTGGCAGTCCAACCGCGCGGAAGAGACGAAAGGGCGGACGGTGAAGCCGTCGCCGCGCACCGCGTTGAAGGGCGGCAAAGCGGCGAAGAAAACTGCCGCGACCGCGACGAGGGCTAAGACGGTGTCTGAGATGCCGGATTTCGTTGCGCCGCAGCTCTGCACGCTGGTCGAGCGGCCGCCCGGAGACGAGGGCTGGTGCCACGAGATCAAATTCGACGGCTATCGCGTCCAGCTCCGGGTCGAGGACGGCGAGGCGACGCTGAAGACGCGCAAGGGACTCGACTGGACCAGCAAGTTCGCCTCCATCGCCGAGGAAGCCGCCGCGCTGCCGGAGGTGATGATCGACGGCGAGATCGTCGCGCTCGACCATAACGGTGCGCCGAACTTCTCCTCGCTGCAAGCTGCGCTGTCCGACGGCAAGACCGATGACCTGATCTTCTTCGCCTTCGATCTGCTTTTCGCGGAAGGGCAGGACTACCGTCGGCTGCCGCTTGGGGAGCGCAAGGCGCAGCTCAAGAAGCTGCTGGAATCGCGCAAGCGGAAATCGACTCAGATCCGCTATGTCGAGCATTTCGAGAGCGGCGGCGATGCGGTGCTGCAATCGGCCTGCAAGCTCGAGCTCGAAGGGGTGGTGTCGAAGAAGCTGAACGCGCCGTATCGTTCGGGGCGCACCGAGAGCTGGGTCAAGTCGAAATGCCGCGCCGGACACGAGGTGGTGATCGGCGGCTACAAGACCACCAACGGCAAATTCCGTTCGCTGATGGCAGGCGTGCAGCGCGGCGATCATCTCGCCTTCGTCGGCATGGTCGGCACCGGCTTTGGCGCTGATAAAGTCAAGCGCATCATGCCGGCGCTGAAGGCGATTGAGAGCAAGGAAAGCCCGTTCGGCGGCAAGAACGCGCCGAAGAAGACGCGGGACGTGCATTGGCTGAAGCCGGAGCTCGTCGCCGAAATCGAGTTCGCGGGCTTCACGGCCGACGGCAATATTCGCCAGGCGGCCTTCAAGGGCTTGCGGCAGGACAAGGCGGCCGAGGAGGTCGAGGCCGAGACGCCCGTCGACACCGAGCTCGCCGAGCCCCGGGCCAGGAAGACGGCGCGCACCAAGGCGGGCGGGCGCTCGAAGCAGGCCGCTCAAAATGCCGAGGTCATGGGTGTCGTCATCTCCAAGCCGGACAAGGAGCTCTGGCCGGATGACGGCGATGGTGGTGCCGTCACCAAGCTGGATCTTGCCCGCTACCTCGAAGCCGTCGGCGAATGGATGATCGTGCATCTCAAGGGCCGGCCCTGTTCGCTGATCCGCGCGCCCGACGGAATCAAGGGCGAATGCTTCTTCCAGCGCCATGCGATGCAGGGAACGTCGAACCTTCTTGAGCTCGCGCGGGTCTCCGGTGACCGCAAGCCGTATCTTCAGATCGACCGGATCGAAGGGCTCGCCGCGGTGGCGCAGATCGGCGGCGTCGAGCTGCATCCCTGGAACTGCGCGCCCTATGCCTATGATACCCCGGGCCGCCTGGTGTTCGATCTCGATCCCGCCCCTGACGTGGACTTTCCCGACGTTGTCGAGGCCGCCAAGGAGATGCGGCAGCGGCTCGCTGATATCGGCATGGAGAGCTTCTGCAAGACCACCGGCGGCAAGGGCCTTCACGTCGTGGTGCCGCTGCTCCATGGCGCGCGCGACAAGGTGAGCTGGAAGGAAGCCAAGGCCTTTGCGCAAGGCGTCTGCCAGTGGATGGCGGACGACGATCCCGAACGCTATCTGCTCAACATGTCGAAGAAGCTGCGCAGGGGAAAGATCTTCCTGGATTATCTGCGCAACGACCGCATGTCGACGGCGGTGGCCCCGTTGTCGCCGCGCGCGCGCGCCGGCGCGACCGTGTCGATGCCGGTCACCTGGGCGCAGGTGAAGAGCGATCTCGATCCGAAGCGCTATACGCTGCGCACCGTGCCGGCCCTGCTGGCGCGATCGAAGGCGTGGGAGGGGTATGAGGATGCAGCCGTGTCAATCAAGGCCGCGATCAAAAAGCTGGCGGGGAAGGTGAAGTAGGTCTGTCGCTGTTGCGCCGAAGGCAGGTCTCGTAGGGTGGGCAAAGCGAAGCGTGCCCACCACCTTCTTTCGTTCGAACGAAGAGGTGGGCACGGCGCATTGCGCCTTTGCCCATCCTACGAAGTCTGCATCTAGATCCTTCCCATCAGGATCAGGATCAGCAGAATGACGATGACGAGCCCGAGGCCGCCGCCGCCGTAATAACCGGTGCCGTAGAACGGCCCGCCGCCGATGCCGCTGAAGCCGCCGAGCAGGGCGATGATCAAGATGATCAGAATGATCGTGCCGATTGACATACGAATCTCCTCCAGCCCTTCGTAAGAAGGGTCTTTGCAAACCTGTCCCGTTGTGCGGGAGCAACTTGCCGTAGGTTGTAAAGTTCCGACCTTGAAACACGGCCGGGGGATCAACTTGCATGGAACCTTTGTTGGTCGACCCGGCATGATTATGTGACGTCAGTCAGAAGAGGCAGGACCATGTCAGCACCGCTCGTCGTCTCGATTCCGCATCGTCTCGGCCGTGAGGAGGCGGTGCGCCGGCTCAAGACGGGGCTCGGCCGCGCCGCGGCGAGCATTCCGGTGATGCAGGTCGAGGAGGAACGCTGGAGCGGCGACACTATGGCCTTCCGCATCCGCGCGCTCGGCCAGGTCGCGACGGGGCAGGTCGATGTCGGCGACGATCAGGTCCGGGTCGAGGTGGTGCTGCCCTGGCTGCTGCAGCGCTTCGCCGAGATGGCGCAGGCCACGATCAGGAAGCGCGGCCAATTGCTGCTGACCAAGGACGGGGAGAAGTAACTTCAGGCGCGCACGCGTTGCCGCGGCGCCCTGACGGCGTTCGCCGTTCGGGCCGCGATGATCAAGGCAGGACAGTCACGGAAGGCCTGCGCGAGCGGCAAGTCGTTGCCGGCAAGGCCGGGCACGGCATAGCCCGTGATGTCGATGGTGGCGTCGATAGCTTCGGGTGCGGGCCATTCCCGGCCGGCTTGGGTGAACGGCGTGAAATGACGGCCGACGACGACGATCGCGGCGGCGCGGCCATGACGACGCGCGAAGGCGATGACATGGTCGGCATGGGCGCCCCGTACCTCAAGCGGCTGGTAGTCGCCCTGCGCGAAGACGTCGGCCAGCTCGTTGCGCAGCTTGAGCAGATGCCGCGTCCAGGCCAGCTTGAGCTTGCCGTCCGGCCAGCTCTTGATCAGGCCGCTCCAGTCCGGCGCTTCCAGTGATGTCAGCGCCGCGTGGCGTGCGGCGAAGTCGACCGGGCGGCGGTTGTCGGGATCGACCAGCGACAGGTCCCAGAATTCGGTGCCTTGATAGAAGTCCGGCACGCCCGGAAGCGTCGCCTTGAGCGTGAGCTGGCTCAGCGAGTTCAACGTGCCGAGCAGCGCGACGCGGCGCGCCAGCGTCTGCAAGGCCTGAAGGAATTCCGCGGACTGGTCGGGGTCGAGGATCTTCGCGATGAAATCGCGGATCCCGTTCTCATACGCTTCATGAGGGTTGAGCCAGCTCGTCTCCTCCTTGCCCTCGCGCGCGGCCTTGAGGGCATAGGCCTGGATGCGCTCGATGAAGGCGGCATCGGCCGGCGCTTGAAGCGGCCAGGCGCCGAGCAGGGTCTGGTAGAGCATGTATTCAAACGTTGCCGACGGCGCGCGGAAATTGCCGTGCAGCGTGAGGTGCGGCGCGTTCAGCACCTTCCAGCGCGCCACTGCGCTGGTCCATTCACCGGGAATCTCGCTGAGCGATGCGATGCGCGTGCGCGCATCCTCACCACGCTTGGTGTCGTGGGTGGCGGTTGCCGTCATGCCTTGCGGCCATTCCCTGGCGCGGGCCTGCATGGCCTGGTGGAAGGCGGGAATGCTGAGGCCGGTGCTGGCGGGGTCGCCGCCGACCTCGTTCAGCGCCAGCAGCCGGTGGAATTGATAGAACGCGGTGTCCTCCAGCGACTTTGCCATCATCGGGCCGGTGAATTGCTGCACCTTCAGCGCGAAGCGGCGCACGCGCGGGGCGCTGTGCGGCGGGCGGCCCGGCTTGAGCAGGTCCATGGTCAAGGCATCGCGCAGGAAGTCGAAGATGCCTTCGTCGGCGGCGAACCAGTCGCGGCGGGCGCGCGCGATGGTGTCGTCGATCAGCTTGCGGTCCGCTGCGGTCGGGCCACTATGCGTCAGGTAGGTACGATAGACCGGGAAATGCAGCACATAGAGCTCGAGCGCCTGCCGCAGGCTGTCGGCCGAGAAGTCACGCGTCGAATAATGGCCGTTGGCGATGCGCGCGAGCAGGCGCGTCAGCACGGTGAACTCGCTGGTGAGCAGCGTCTCCAGCACCCGCCGCTTGGCGTCCTTGACGTAAGGCACAAGCCGCGGCGGCCGGTTGCTGATCTGCCGCCAGGTCTCGTCCAGCGCCTCCAGTCCCCTGGGATCGACCAGCACGTGGGTGATGACATTCATCCATTCATAGCCCGTGGTGCCCTGGACGCCGGCGAAATGCGGCAGGCGCTCGTGCTCGCATAGGATCTTTTCGATCACGGTGTAGAAGGGCTTTGCGTTGCCCTGCGCGTCGCGCACCAGGCGGCGCAATCGCTGGCAATACTGGGCCGGGTCACGCAGGCCGTCGATGTGATCGAGCCGGATTCCCTGCAATTTGCCGTCGGCGATGAGCTGCTTCACCAGCCGGTGCGTAGCGGCAAACGTGCTCGCGTCCTCGACGCGCAGGCCGGCGAGGCCGTTGACGTCGAAGAAGCGGCGATAATTGATGTCGCTGGACGCAAGCCGCCAATGCCCGAGCTTGTAGTGCTGGCGCTCCAGGAGATGATGCAGCGTCAGCGTCTGTGCCGGGCGGTCCTTGCCGGCGCGATAGGCGGCAAGGCCGCGCTTGATGATGTCGGCGGCGCCTGCGATCTCCTTGAGCTCGGACTTGAAGCCGGGAGCTTCCTTGCGATTGGGGCGCCGCAGCCCCGAGTAGCGGGTCGCGAGCGACAGCAGGTGCTTGCCGGGCTCCGTTTCCGCCGTGTCCGCCTCCTTGACGACGATCCGCAGCATCTCGCCATAGCGCTCCGGCGCGATCGGTAAGCGGTGCTCGAAATACCAGGCGGAAAAAGTCCCTTCGTCCGGGTCGTAGCGCAGCTCGATATCGCCGCGCTCCAGCGCCTCGCCGTAGGACGAGCCGAGGATCGGCAGCAGCACGCCGCCGCGAGCGCGGTAGGCCAGCTGGTCCCAGTCGATGTCGAAGGACGCCGCGTGCGGCGAGGCCTGGCCCCATTCCAGCACGTCGAGCCACCACGGATTGTCGGCAAAATGCACGCCGACATGGTTGGGAACGAAATCGATGATCAGCCCGAGATCGTGGTGCTGAAGCGCCTGGCTCAGCCGCGTAAAGCCGGCCTCGCCGCCGAGCTCGGGATTGAACTGGCCGTGATCGACCGTGTCGTAGCCATGGGTCGAGCCTTTGCGGGCCTTCATCACCGGCGAGGCGTAAAGATGCGTGATGCCCAGCGCCTTGAGATACGGAACGACCGCGGCGGCCTCGTCGAAATCGAAATCCGCGGTGAGCTGGAGCCGGTAGGTCGCGAGCGGAATGGCGGGAGGCATTCTAACCTCCGAGGCGCCAGACCACCGACCAGGGCGTGAGCCGCTCGCCGGCGCCGCCGCCCCAGATCGGCGTGCCCGCGCTGACGCTGGAGGTGATCTCGTGATCCGACAGATTGGCGACAAGACGCAACGTGGTGCCGTCGCCCATGCGCCAATGTGCGGTGACGATGCCGTTGTCGGCCGCCTCGGCATCACCGAAGCTTGCGCCCTTCAGCCGCGGCACGATCTGCTTGCGACGGACGCCGAGCAACTCACGCACCAGCGCGAGCCGCGCATCCTGTTGCGGCGTGCGGCCGGTCCAGTCGAGCACGGCCGATTGCAGCGTTGCCGGATCGAGCGGATCGGGCACCTCCTCGCCGTATTTCTCGTAAGCCCAGGCATATTCGCGCTTGCGTCCCTTGCGCACGGCATCGGCGAGTTCGCCCTGGAAATCGCAAAAGAACGGGAAGGGGGCCGTCGAGGCCCATTCCTCGCCCTGAAACAGCATCGGCACCATCGGCGCGAGCAGGGTGACCGCGAGCGCGGCCTCGATCTGCTGTGGCGATGCCAGGCTTTCCAGCCGCTCGCCCAGCGGGCGATTGCCGATCTGGTCGTGGTTCTGCAGGAAATTGACGAAGGTCGCCGGCGGCAGCTGGCCGCTCGGCTCGCCGCGCGGCTTCTTGCCCCAGAATTCCGAGATCTCGCCCTGATAGACGAAGCCGGAGGCGAGCGCGCGCGCCAGATCCATGCGCGGCGTCTGGTAATCGCCATAGTAGCCGGCATGCTCGCCGGTCAGCATCACGTGCCAGACGTGATGATAGTCGTCGTTCCACTGCCCGCGATATTTGCCGTTCGGCGGATCCTGCGCGGCATCGAGCAGGCTGGCGCGGTTGTCGCCGTTCTCCAGCACGAGATGGATGTGACGTCCCGTGGCCTTGGCGAGCTCGCCGGTGGCAACGCTGAGGTCTTGCAGCATGGACTGCTCGCCCGGGACAGCCATGATGTGGTTGGCGGCGTCGAGCCTGAGGCCGTCGAAGCGGTAGTCGCCGAGCCAGGACAGCGCGTTCTCCACGGCGAAGGCTCGCACCTGCGGCACGCGATAATCGATCGCGCTGCCCCACGGCGTGTGCGCATCGGTGAAGAAGGTCGGCGCATAGCGGCCGAGGTAGTTTCCTTCCGGACCGAAATGATTGTAGACGACGTCGAGGAACACCATCAGCCCGCGCAGATGCGCCTCGTCGATCAGCGTCTTCAGGTCTTCGGGCCGGCCATAGGCGCTGTCCGGCGCGTACCACAGCACGCCGTCATAGCCCCAGCCGCGGCGGCCTGCGAAATCGGCGAGCGGCATCAATTCCAGCGCATTGATGCCGGTCGCGGCGAGGTGATCGAGCTTGTCGATCATGGCGCGGTAGGTGCCGTCCTGTGTGAAGGTGCCGACATGGGTTTCGATCAGCACCGTCTCTTCCCAGGGACGGCCGCGCCAATCGCGTGCGCGCCAGACGAAGGCATCGTGATCGATCACCTCGCTCGGGCCGAACACGTCGTCAGGCTGGAAGGCCGAAGCGGGATCCGGCACGTCGATGTCGTCGTCGATCCTGAACTTGTACTTGCTGCCAGATGACAAGCCGGCGATCTCGGCGACGAACCAGCCATCCTGCCGGCGCTGCATCGCGTGCCTGCGGTCGAGCAGGAGATCGACGCGGCGCGCGGCCGGCGCCCACAGCCGGAACGACACGCCGTCCTTGGTCGGCCTCGCCCCGAAGGATGGCCTCATAGTGCGCCTGCGAAGGCGAGCACGGAGCGCGGCGGCGCCTTGCTGTCGCTCCCGGGCAGGAAGTCGATCGTATTCAGCTTGGCATCGGTCGTGTTCAGCAGCTGCTGCCAGCTCTTGTATTCGGTCATTTTGGGCAATTTGAATGCGATCTCTTCGGGAGCGGCGTTCAGTACGATAAAGATCGCAGCGCCGCCCGGTTCCATCGGGCCCATCACATAGGAGAGAAACCGCCCATCCGGGAATGTCCAGTCACTCTCCGTCATCTCGTTGCCGGCGGGCGTCAGCCACAATGCGCCGTAGGAGACGCCGTCCTTGGGGCGGCCGTCGAGCCAGCGATGGCTGCGCAACTGTGAGAAACGGCGGCGGATGTCGGCGAGCTGGGCGACGAAGTCGATCATGTCGTCGCCGTCCTTGCCGAGATTGTCCCAGCCGACCCAGCCGACCTCGTTGTCCTGGCAATAGGCGTTGTTGTTGCCGGATTGCGAGTTGCCGACCTCGTCGCCGGCGAGGATCAGCGGAACGCCCTGGGCCAGCATCAGGCAGGCCAGCACGTTCTTGCGCAGCTGGCGGCGCAGGCTGATGATGCCAGGATCGTCGGTCGGGCCCTCGACGCCGCAATTGTTGCTGTGATTGTCGTTGGAGCCGTCGCGATTGTCCTCGCCGTTGGCCTCGTTGTGCTTCTCGTTGTAGCTGAAGAGGTCGGCGAGCGTGAAGCCGTCGTGGACGGTGATGTGATTGATGCTGGCGCGCGGCCGCCTTCCGTCGTGGTTGAACAGATCGGACGATGCGGTCATGCGGCTCGAGATGTCGCCGATCAGGCTGCCTTCACCGCTCCAGTAGCGGCGCATGGCGCTGCGATAGCGGTCGTTCCATTCCGACCATTGCGAGGGAAAGGCTCCGACCTGGTAGCCGCCGAGGCCGAGGTCCCACGGCTCGGCGACGAGCTTGACCGTCGCCAGCACCGGGTCCTGCCGTACCGCGGTCAGGAACGAGCTGCCGCGATCGAAACCGTTCGGCCCGCGCGCCAGCGTGGTGGCGAGGTCGAAGCGGAAGCCGTCGACATGGCAGACCTCGACCCAGTAGCGCAAGGAATCCATCACCATTTGCAGCACGCGCGGATGGGTGAGGTTCACCGACGAGCCGCAGCCGGTGAAGTCGTCGTAATAGCGCGGGTTCTCGCGGTTCAGCCAATAATAGGAGGCGTTGTCGATGCCGCGATAGCACAGCGTCGGACCGAGATGATTTCCCTCGGCGGTGTGGTTGTAGACGACGTCGAGCATCACTTCGATGCCGGCATCGTGCAGCCGCGCCACCGTAGTGCGGAAGGAATCGAGCGCGTTGTCCTGGGCGTAGCGTGGCTCGGGCGCAAAGAACGACAGCGTGTTGTAGCCCCAGTAATTGGCGAGCTTCTTTTCCACCAGGATGCGGTCGTCGACGAAGCTGTGCACCGGCAGCAGCTCGACCGTGGTGACGCCGAGCTTCTTGAGGTGATCGATCATTGCCGGTGAAGACAAGCCGCCATAGGTGCCGCGCAGATTCGGCGGCACGTCCTCGCGCTTCTGGGTCAGGCCCTTGACGTGGGCCTCGTAGATGATCGTGTCTTCCCAGGGAATATTCGGCCGGATCTCGCGGCGGCCCCAGTTGAAGGTCTCGTCGACCACGACGGCCTTGGGCATGCCGCGCGCATTGTCGCGCCGGTCGAACGACAGGTCCTCGCGCGGGCTTCCGGTGCGGTAGGCGAAATGCGCATCGCTCCAGACCAGGCGCCCGGCAAGCCGCTTGGCGTAGGGGTCGAGCAGCAGCTTGTTGGCGTTGAAGCGATGGCCGTGCTCGGGCTCGTAGGGGCCGTGCACGCGAAAGCCGTAGAGCTGGCCCGGCGCGACGTCGTTGAGATAGCCATGCCAGACGTCCTCGGTCTTTTCGGGCAGCTCGATGCGCTCGAGCTCGCGGCGGCCTTGGGTGTCGAACAGGCAGAGCTCGACCTTCTGCGCGTTGGCGGAGAACAGCGCGAAATTGGTGCCGCGTCCGTCCCAGCTTGCGCCGAGCCGTGCGGGCGATCCGGCAGTCAGGCGCATCGATCAGCTTTCCGGAACGAGAAAGATCGCAGCCAGCGGCGGAATGGTGAGGCGCAGCTCGCCGCCCTCGGCATGGACCTCGCCGACATTGCCGACATTGCTGCCGCCGTAATGGGCGGAATCGGAGTTGAGAACTTCCTTCCACTTGCCGCCGAAGGGCACGCGAACGCGATAGTTCTGGTAGACGTTAGGCGAGAAGTTGACGATGACGAGACACCGCGCGTGCTCGTCGAATCCCTTGCGCAGCCAGGCGAAGACGTTGCGGTTGGCATCATCGGTGATCAGCCATTCGAAGCCGGCCTGCTCGCAATCCATCTGGTGCAGCGCCGGAACCGCGCGATAGAGCCGATTGAGGTCGCGGATCAAGGCCTGGACGCCGGAATGGACCTTGTATTCGAGCAGGTGCCAGTCGAGCGACTGGTCGTGATTCCATTCGCGGCTCTGCGCGATCTCGGCGCCCATGAACAAGAGCTTCTTGCCGGGATGGCCGAACATGAAGCTGTAATAGGCGCGCAAATTGGCAAAGCGCTGCCACTCGTCGCCGGGCATGCGGCCGAGGATCGAGCGCTTGCCGTGCACGACCTCATCATGCGACAGCGGCAGGATGAAGTTCTCCGAGAACGCATAGTGCAGGCCGAACAGGATCTCGCCGTGGTGATGCTTGCGGTGGATCGGATCCTTGCTGATGTAGTTCAGCGTGTCGTGCATCCAGCCCATGTTCCACTTGTAGCCGAAGCCGAGCCCGCCGAACTCGACCGGGCGCGAGACTTGGGGCCAGGCGGTGGACTCCTCGGCGGCGGTGGTCGCCTGCGGGAAGCGGGCGAACACTTCCGTGTTGAAGCGGCGCAGGAAGTTGATCGCCTCGATGTTCTCCCGCCCGCCATATTGGTTCGGGATCCAGGCGTCGGGCGGCCGGCTGTAGTCGAGATAGAGCATGGAGGCGACCGCATCGACGCGCAGGCCATCGATGGCGTAACGCTCCATCCAGAACAGCGCATTCGACACCAGGAAGTTCGTCACTTCAGTGCGGCCGTAATTGTAGATCAGCGTGCCCCAGTCGAGGTGGCGGCCCTGCAGCGGGTTGGCGTGCTCGTAGAGCGCGGTGCCGTCGAAATGGCCGAGCCCGTGCGGATCGTCGGGGAAGTGACCCGGCACCCAGTCGAGCAGCACGCCGATGCCTTCGCGGTGGCAGGCATCGATCAGGGCGGCAAAATCCTCGGGGCCGCCGAAACGGCTGGTCGGCGCATAGAGGCCGGTCGGCTGATAGCCCCAGGAGCCATCGAACGGATGCTCGTTCACGGGCAGGAATTCGAGATGGGTGAAGCCCATGTCGCGGGCATAGGCCGGCAGCTGCTCGGCCAGCTCGCGATAGGTCAGCCATTCATTGTTGTCCTTGCGCCGCCACGAGCCGAGATGCACCTCGTAGATCGACATCGGCGCCGACAATGCGTTGATGCCTTCAGGCGCCGGGCGCGGTCGCGGCAGGCGCGCTTCGTCGAACACGATCGAGGCCGTCTTCGGCCGCAGCTCGCTGGCAAATGCCATCGGATCGGATTTCAGCGGCAGCAGATGACCATGCGGTCCGACGATTTCAAACTTGTAGTGATCGCCGGCCTTCGCATGCGGGATGAACAATTCCCAATAGCCGTTGCCGCGCACCCGCATCGGATGGCGCCGCCCGTCCCAGTAGTTGAAGTCGCCGACCACGGAGACGCGCCGCGCGTTCGGCGCGAGCACCACGAAGCCGATGCCGTCGACGCCCTCGAGCCGCATCGGATGCGCGCCGAGCTTGTCGTAGAGGCGCTGATGGGTGCCTTCGCCGAGCAAATAGAGGTCGAAATCGGTCAGGATCGGCGGAAAACGGTAGGCATCCTCGAACTCGACCACGTCGTTGCCGAACTTCGCGCGCAGCTGGTAGTGCTTCGAGCCGTTGGGCAGGGCGCCGATGAACAGGCCGGAATCGTGGACGCGATCGAGCGGCGCGACCTCGCCATGGTCGCCGACTGCCTCGACATTGGTGGCCTCGGGCAGAAACGCGCGGACAACGCTCTTTCCGCCCTCGGGATGCAGCCCGAGATAGTGGAAGGGGTCGGAGTGGCGACCTTCGATGATCGCGTAGGCTTCTGCAGGCAGTTTAGGCATGGGCTTCGCTCTCGGCACTTGACAGAATGCGAAGCAGTCCGGTCAGCGGCGCATGCAGCCCCTCAGGCCGGCGGGACAGCTCGTACTCTACGTCGTGGAACGCTCGATCCAGGAGGAAAAATCTCAACAGGCCTTCCGCGCAGGACCGATCGTCCGGCCACAGCCTCCGATCGGTCATGGCTTCGCGGTAGGCGGACAGGAAGGTCGCGGTGGCGCGCTCGCGCCATTCGTCGAGGGCGGCCGCGAGCCGGTCCTGCTCGTCGGAAGCACCCGTGAGCGCGCGGCTCAGCGCCACGTTTACAGAAAGGTCGATGGAATGGATCAGGCCGGCGACGTCGCGCGCGGCCGGCGCCTTGCGGCGCTTGTTGGCCAGCGGCACACGCGGATCGCCGTCGAAGTCGATGATGAAGATATCGTCCTTCACGATCAGAGTTTGCCCGAGCCGGAAGTCGCCATGATGACGGATGTTCAACCCGCCGATCTCGGATGGCAAGAGCGCATTGAGGCGGTCGAACAGGTCCGCGCGTGCAGCGATGAGCCGGTCGATCAGGGGCCGGTCCATCTCCCGCAGCCCGTCGCGGCTGTCGGCAAGCAGCTCGAGAATCCGCTCGGCACGCGCCTTGAGGTCGGAGAGCGCAGCCTTGATCTGGGCGGAGTCGATCGGCTCCGGGGCGAGATCGGCGGGCTCTGCCGCGGTGAGAGCGACATGCAGCTCGGCGAGCCGCCGGCCGATCTGCGCGATGAAATGCAGATAGGGCGCCTGCTCCTGGGTTTCGCGCGGCATCTCATCGGCGGGCGCCACGCGCTGCTCGTCGATATAGCGGTCGAGATATCCGGTCGTCACGGTCCAGCCGTCGCCCTGGTTCTCGACATAGGCATGCAGCACGCCGAGCGCGCTTCGCTGGTTGCCGTCGACCAGCTCGACGCTGCCGAGCAGCGCCGGCGTATTGGCAAAGCGGGCGACCTCGGTGAGATAGTAGCCGATCTCGATCTCGGGGCTGATGCCGCTCTCCAGCCGCCGATAAATCTTGGCAACGTACTTGTTGTCGACCAGCGCGGTACTGTTCGACTGTTCGATGGCGCGGATGCGTTCGGGCTCCTTGATGGTGTAGTCGGCGAAACGGCTGGTCGCCTTGAACTCGAGCCGCAGATTGTTCTCGTCCACCACCAGGTTTTGCGACAGCCCTCGTAAGAACAGACCGATGAAGATCTGCTCGGTCGCGACGTCGAGGAGCGTGCCTTCGCGTGCGCCCTGGCGGACGGCGGCGAGCGCCTTCGGGTTGAAGCGCTCGCGGTCGAAACGCACCCATTCGATCTGCATGGGCATCACGTACCGCGTCGTCACCTCGTCCCGCGTCGTCTCGAAGAACGCGATCCAGGGTCTGTTGTCGCCGATGTCGCTGAACGGTACCGCGGAGGTCAGCGTGGTCCGGATGTGCTTGGGATTGTTCTCGGGATACCAGCGCGTCCGTGACAGGAAGCCCGGCAGCACGTCGCGCTCGAACACGCCGCGCTCGCGGGCGAGCGAGACCCAGTTCGAGTTCACCGGCACGACCAGCGTCTCGAATTCCGGCACCGCGCGCGGCACCACCGGCTCGGACTTGTCGCGCTCCTGCAGCTGGAACCAGTAGAAGCCGTACGGCCCCAGCGTGATCATGTAGGGCAATTCGCCGATGGCGGGAAAGCGCGTGCGGCCGAGCATCTCCTGCGGGATGCGGTCCTTCCACGGCGACAGGTCGAGCTCGGTGGCCTGCGCGGCGCGCGACAGATTGGCGACGCAGAGGATCACCTCGTCGCGGTATTGGCGGACATAGGCGAGCACGGCGCGGTTGGCCGGGCGGATGAAGGTCATGGTGCCGCGGCCGAAGGCGAGCGTCGACTTCCGCACCGAGATCAGCCGCTTGGTGGCGCTGAGCAGCGAGGACAGGCTGCGCGACTGCGCCTCCACGTTGACGGATTCATAGCCGTAAACGGGATCCATGATCAGCGGCGCGTAGAGGCGGGCGGGGTCGCAGCGCGAGAAGCCGCCGTTGCGGTCCGGGCTCCATTGCATCGGCGTGCGGACGCCGTTGCGGTCGCCGAGATAGATGTTGTCGCCCATCCCGATCTCGTCGCCGTAATAGATGATCGGCGTGCCCGGGAAGGACAGCAGGAGCGAGTTCATCAGCTCGATCTTGCGCCGGTCGTTGTCCATCAGCGGCGCAAGGCGCCGGCGGATGCCAACATTGATGCGCGCGCGGGGATCGTTGGCGTAGGTGGTCCAGAGATAGTCGCGCTCGACGTCGGTGACCATCTCCAGCGTGAGCTCGTCGTGATTGCGCAGGAACAGCGCCCATTGGCAGCTCGCCGGGATATCCGGCGTCTGGCGCAGGATGTCGGTGATCGGGAAGCGGTCTTCCTGGGCGATCGCCATGTAGATGCGCGGCATCAGCGGGAAGTGATAGGCCATGTGGCACTCGTCGCCACGGCCGAAATATTCCTGCACGTCCTCCGGCCATTGATTGGCCTCGGCCAGCAGCAGCTTGCCCTTGGAATACGCGTCCAGCTCCTGGCGCAGGCGCTTGATGATCGCATGCGTCTCGGGCAAGTTCTCGTTCGAGGTGCCCTCGCGCTCGCACAGATAGGGAATGGCATCGAGGCGGAAGCCGTCGACACCGGCATCGAGCCAGCGCTTCATCACCTGGATGATGGCACTAACCACGCGCGGATTGTCGAAATTGAGGTCCGGCTGGTGCGAGAAGAAGCGGTGCCAGTAGAACGCGCCGGCCTCCGGATCCCAGGTCCAGTTCGACTTCTCCGTGTCGGTGAAGATGATGCGCGTGCCCTGGTACTTCTGGTCCGTGTCGCTCCAGACGTACCAGTTGCGCGCGCTCGAGCCCGGATGGCTGCGGCGCGCGCGCTTGAACCATTTGTGCTGGTCCGAGGTGTGGTTGACCACGAGCTCGGTGATGACGCGCAAGCCCCGCTTCTGCGCTTCCTGGATGAACCGCTTGAAGTCCTTCATCGTCCCGAAATCGGGATTGACCGCGCCGTAATCGGCGATGTCGTAGCCGTCGTCGCGGCCGGGCGAAGGGTAGAACGGCAGCAGCCACAGCGCGGTGACGCCGAGCTCCTGCAGATAGGGCAGTCGCTCGGTCAGCCCGGCGAAGTCGCCGACGCCGTCATTGTTGCTGTCGGCGAAGGCTTTGACGTGGAGCTGGTAGATGATGGCGTCCTTATACCAGAGCTCATCTACGACCTCGGCAGCCTCAGCCTTCTTGGTATCGACGGAAGACAGAACATTCATGGCGTGACCCCTTACGCCAGGCAGCGGAACAGAAGTGCCGGATCGCGGTCGGGATCGATACGCAACTTGATGCCGCCCCATTCGATGCGGGACTGTTCGCCGGTGAGGAGGTTTTCGAGTGCCGTCACATGGTGACGCAGCCCGCCGGCGTCAACGGTGAGATCGCCGAGCGGCAGCCAGCATTCTCGCTCACGGCGCGACAGCGCGATCACGACGACGACAATGTTGGCCGGATCGGCCGCCTCCTTGGCGAAGGCGATCGTCTGGCCGTCTTCGATGGCGAGAAAGCGCAAATTCGCGGTCTGCTGGAGCGCCGCGTTCTCGTTGCGGATGCGGTTGAGCGCGGCGATGTACGATTTGATGTTGCCGGGACGATCCCAGTCCCGCTGCCTGATCTGGTACTTCTCGGAATCCAGATATTCTTCGCGGCCGGGAATGGCCTCATGCTCCAGCAGCTCGAATCCGCTGTAGATGCCGTAATTGCCCGAGAGCGTTGCAGCCAGTGCGATCCGCGACTTGAAGGCCCAGGCCTCTCCGCTCTGCAGGTGAAAGGGCAACAGGTCAGGCGTGTTGACGAACATGTTCGGACGGTAGAAATCGGGTTCGGGATAGCGCGTCAGCTCGCCGAGATATTGCTCCAGCTCCCACTTTTCCGTGCGCCAAGGAAAGTATGTGAAGGACTGCGAAAAGCCGAGCTTGGCGAGGCCCTTCATCAGCTTTGGCCGTGCATAGGTCTTGGAGAACAGGATCACGTCGGGATGACGGCGGCTTATGTCGCGGATCAGCCACTCCCAGAACGCGAGCGGCGCGGTGTCGTGATTGTCGATGGCGAAGATGGTTACACCCTTGTCGATCCAGAACAGCATGGCGTCGCGAAACGCATTCCACAGCCCGACGCGATCGACCGAATTGAAGTCGGGGATAACGATGTCGGAATAGGGGCCGTCCGCCGTCTTCACCGAGCGGTCGGGCCGCCATTTGAACCATTCCGGATGCTGCGTCAGCCAGGGATGATCCGGCGAGCACTGCACCGCGAAGTCCAGCGCAAGCTCGAGCCCATATTCAAGACATGTGGCGACCAACGCGCGGAAGTCCTCGATCGTGCCGAGCTCCGGATGCAGCGCATCGTGGCCGCCCTCGGCCGAGCCGATCGCATAGGGCGAGCCGGGATCACCTTCACGGGCCACCGGCGCATTGTTGCGGCCCTTGCGGCTGGTCTTGCCGATCGGGTGGATCGGCGTGAAGTAGAGCACGTCGAAGCCCATCGCGGCGATGTCAGGCACGCGCGCGATGCAGTCGCGCAGCGTGCCATGCCGGCCCGGCAATGCGCTCTGGCTGCGCGGCATCATCTGATACCAGGTGCTGAAGCGGGCCTTGTCGCGGTCGGCAGTCAGCGGGAAGAATGGCGAACGCGTCAGGTCCGGCCGCGACTGGCTCTCGGCCATGGCTTCGCCGAGCTCGGTCGCGAGCAGCGAGGTGATGTCGCCGTTCCTCAGGTAATCTTCGCACTGCCTGATGATGATAGCTGCGGCGTCCTGCCGCGCGCCATGCGCCTTGGTCAAAAGCCCGGCGCCCTCGATCGCATCGAGGCTGACATCGGCCCCGGTGCGCCGCTTTCGCGCGGCGGCGTGCGACCACGTGGCGAACTCGTCGGTCCAGGCTTCGATCGCGTAGACATATTGGCCGGGCTCGGGGGGCGTGAACGCGCCGGACCAGCGGTCATTGCCGTGATGGGTCATCGGCTCGCTCCGCCATTCGCGCTCCTGCTCTCCTCGCCAGATCAGCGCGGCTGAGATCACTGCCTCGCCATCGCGGTAGATGTCGGCCCAGACCTCGACCGGCTCGCCCGCGATCCGCTTCACGGCGAAACGGCCGCCGTCGATCGCGGGATAGACGTCCTCGATCAGGAAAGCGCTGCCGGCCGCGGCACTCTCGACAGTTTGAATTGTCTTGTTCACGGTGATGCCATTGACAAGAAAGCAGGAGCCCGTTTCCCTTGTCGGGAACCCACGCTTGGTACCATGATAGAAAGCCGCTTGTGTGTCATTGGTTCCCTTGGGAACGGCAAGCGCAGTTTGCGAGTTACCCCTGACTAACCTCTTCCGTGATCTCGTTAAAATCGATGCCCCTGGCCAAACCATGGCCTGCAAGCTGCGTGCCGAATGGATCTTTTAGCTCAAGCCCGGATCAAGGGCGTTCAATCCGAATTCATCGATGCCCTCGGCAAGCTGCGGGTCACCGCGCCCGAGGCCCTCAAATCCATCCTCGACGCCCTGCCGGAGAAGCGGGTCTATCGCTTCGTCAGCGGGCCGGTCGTGGTCCGTGCGCTCGGACGCCCGCGCACGGAATTGGCGTCGGTTGGCGCGCCGCCGCTGCAATGGAAAATCGCCGGCAACGGCAATGTGATCGCGGCAGGCGAGACGCGGGAGCCGGTGATCGCCTGGCCGGCGGGCCTGGCGCTCGGGTATCACCGCCTGACGCTGACCGATGCCGAAGGTGCGAGCGAAGACGTGCCGATGATCGTGGCGCCCGAGCGCTGTTTCGGCGGCGATTTCGACCGCGGCTGGCTGCTCGCCGTGCAGCTCTACAGCGTCCGCTCCGACCGCAATTGGGGCATCGGCGATTTCACCGATCTCGCGGGCCTGGTCCGGCTCGCCAAGCAGCTCGGGGCCGACGGCGTCGGGCTCAATCCGCTGCATGTCCTGTTCGACGATCACCCGGCCGATTGCAGCCCCTATTCGCCGAACAGCCGGCTTTTCCTCAACCCGCTCTATATCGACGTCGAGGCGATCCCTGAATTTTCGGCCGACCTCGTGCCCGACGCGGCCGCAACGGCCGCCCGTCTGCGCGAGGGCGACCGCGTCCCTTATACCGACATGGCGGCGCTGAAATGGCTGGGCCTGCGCGCCGCCTTTAACAGCTTCGTGACAAGCGCGAGCGAGGCGCGTCGCAAGGCGTTTGACGCCTTCCGTGCGGAGCGCGCGCCGCTGTTGTCCCGCTTTGCCTGTTTCGAGGTGCTGCGGCATCGTTTCACCGCACCCTGGTGGGAATGGCCGGCGGAATGGCAGCAGCCGGACGAGGCGAAATGCGCCGAGCTGCGTAATGGCGCGGAGAGGCGCGAGGTCGAGTTCGTCGAATTCGTGCAATGGACGGCCGATAGCCAGCTGCATGCCGCCAAGACGCTCGCCGGCCAGCTCGGCATGCGGGTCGGGCTCTATCTCGACGTCGCCGTCGGCGTGCAGTCCAACGGCTTCGATGCCTGGAACGAGCAGACGGCGATCTCGCGTCATCTCGCGGTCGGCGCGCCGCCCGACGTGCTCAACACGATCGGCCAGGATTGGGGCCTTGCCGGCTTCAATGCCGGTGGGCTGGAAGCGCAATCCTTCGTCCCGTTCGCCGACATGCTCGCGGCGTCGATGCGCCATGCCGGCGCCATCAGGCTCGATCACGTGCTCGGCCTGAAACGGCTTTATCTCGTGCCGCGCGGCTTCAAGCCCGACAACGGCGCCTATGTGCAGATGCCGTTCGAGGCGCTGCTGGCCGCCGTGGCGCGCGAGAGCGCGGCCCATAAATGCATCGTGATCGGCGAGGACCTCGGCACCGTGCCGGAGGGTTTCCGGGAGATGATGCAGGATTTCGGCATCTGGTCCTATCTCGTCATGATGTTCGAGCGCGACGATGCCGGCCATTTCCGCAATGTCGACCATTACCGGCCCAATGCGCTGGTGACGCTGAACACCCATGATCTGTCGACCTATGCCGGCTGGCGCTCCTTCGGCGATCTCAAGATGAAGCGCTCGCTCGGGCTCGATCCCGGCGAGAACGACCAGGCGCGATGGGATGCGCTCGGCGGGCTCGACGAGATCCTGCGCCAGAACGGCATCAGCGCCAACGATCTCTACTCTGTGCTGGCCTTCCTGTCGCGCACGCCGTCGCGGCTGCTCGCGGTGTCGATGGAGGATCTGCTCGGCGTGATCGACCAGCCCAACATTCCCGGCACGATCGACGAGCATCCGAACTGGCGCCAGCGCCTGCCGGTCGCGCTCGACAAGATCGCGTCCAAGATCGATCTCGCAGCTTTGAAGGCTGCGACACGGGAACGTTCATTGCCCGGCGGGAATTGAGCCGCCGGGACTTGCCAGGCTCGCACGACATTGGCTCAGAGGATCGAGGACTATGCGCTGATCGGCGATTGCGAGACCGCGGCGCTGGTCGGGCGCAACGGCTCGATCGACTGGCTGTGCTGGCCGGCCTTCGATTCCGACGCCTGCTTCGCCGCCATCCTCGGTACCCACAAAAACGGCCGCTGGCTGGTCGCGCCGAGCGAGGCCGCAACCTCCATCTCGCGGCGCTATCTCGGCAACACCCTCATCCTCGAAACGCGGTTCGAGACGAAGAAAGGCACCGTCGCGCTGATCGATTTCATGCCGCTACGCGGCAAGGCGTCCGACATCGTGCGGCTGGTCCGCGGCATCCGTGGCACCGTGAAGATGCGGATGGAGCTCGTCATCCGCTTCGGCTTCGGCGCGGATATTCCCTGGGTGCGGCGGATCGACCATTCCTTGATGGCCATCGCCGGCCAGGACATGACGGTGCTGCGCACTCCGGTCGAGACCCGCGGCGAGGATCTGACCACCGTCTCGGATTTCGAGGTGAAGGAAGGCGAGACCGTGCCATTCGTGCTGACTTACGGTCCCTCGCATCTCGCCCCGCCTGCGCCGATCGATGCGGAGCTGGCGCTTCAGGAGACCGAAAAATTCTGGGAGGACTGGTGCGGCCATTGCACCCGTGACGGCGACTATCAGGAGCTGGTCCTGCGTTCGCTGATCACGCTGAAGGCGCTGACCTTCGCGCCGACCGGCGGCATCGTCGCGGCACCCACCACCTCCTTGCCGGAGAAGCTCGGAGGCAGCAGGAACTGGGACTATCGCTTCTGCTGGCTGCGCGATGCCACCTTCACGCTGCTGGCGCTGATGAACTCGGGCTACACCGAGGAAGCCCTGGCCTGGCACAATTGGCTGCTGCGCGCCGCGGCCGGCTCGCCCGCGAACATGCAGATCATGTACGGCATCTGGGGCCAGCGGCGCCTCCTGGAATGGGAGGCGGGCTGGCTCGGCGGCTACGAGGGGGCGCAGCCGGTGCGCGTCGGCAATGCCGCCCACGCGCAGCTCCAGCTCGATGTTTACGGCGAATTGATCGACGCCTTCCACCAGTCGCGCATGGCGAGGCTCAAGCTCGACGACGAGACGACCTGGGCGCTGGAATGCGCCGTGCTCAATCATCTGGCCGAAGTCTGGGACCGGCCCGACCACGGCATCTGGGAGCGGCGCGGCCAGCCCAAGCACTATGTCTTCTCCAAGGTGATGACCTGGGTCGCCTTCGACCGCGGCATCAAGAGCGCCGAGACCTTCGGCTTCAAGGCGCCGCTGCTGCACTGGCGTGCGCTACGCGAAGCCATTCATCGAGATGTCTGCAACAGGGGATTCGATGCGGAGGAGAATGCGTTCGTCGAATCCTACGGCTCGAAGATGCTCGACGCCAGCGTGCTGCTGCTGCCCGCCGTCGGCTTCCTGCCGGCGGACGACCCGCGCATCCGCGGCACCATCGCCGCGGCCGAAAAATGCCTGATGCGCGACGGTTTCGTGCTGCGGCACGACCCGCGCGAGCTGCCCCCGGACCAGCCGCCGCTCGAAGGCGCCTTCCTGGCCTGTACCCTATGGCTCGCCGATGCCTATGTGCTGTCGGGCGATCTCGACAAGGCGCAAGTTCTGCTTGACCGCGTGGTCGGCATCGCCAACGACGTCGGGCTGCTGGCCGAAGAATACGATTCCGTGGCCCGCCGCCAGACCGGCAATTTCCCGCAGGCGCTGACCCACATCGCGCTGATCAACACGGCGCACAATTTATCGGCGGCAAGGCAGGGCAGCGAGAAGCCGGCAGTGCAGCGGTCGAAGTAGGAAGCGCCGTCAGGCGCTTTTGCCTCCACGAGCACGGTGCACTCCCTCTCCCGCTTGCGGGAGAGGGTTGGGGAGAGGGTGTCTCCGCTGGGCGAACCCCCAAGAGGAGAGAACCCTCACCCGCCGCTACGCGCCGACCTCTCCCGCAAGGGGGAGAGGTGAACGAGCCGCGGCAATCGATTCGACCTAAAGCCACTCCGCTTTAGACCCCAAGCCACTCCAGACCGCCCGGAAGCTCGCTGACGGCAAAGTCGACTTGCAGGACGCGGCGATGCATTGGGGAGGTGGCGGCGTCAGACGCGTGGAGAATCGGCGTTGCGTACAGCCAGAGGTCGCCGGCATCAGCCAGACACGCAACCGTGTCGCAACGTCGAACGACGTCCCGCACCTCATCTTCCGGAATCCGCCCGAGCTTGTGCGAGCCGGGCGCGATCAGCAGCGGCGCATTGCTGGCCGGGACCGGATCGATATGAACCCGCAGGGTCACCATGCCTGACAGCAACGCAAAGGGTGGCTCGACATGCTGCATGCCGCTCTTGATGCTCCAGATGTCGAAGTCATCGACCGGAATACGCTCCTTCACCGCGATGGTGCGGTCCTGATGCCAGCCGAGGGCCCAGTTCGTCGCGGCCGTCTTGTCGAACAGGATGGCCCTGACCGGGCGGCATGCCTCCCCAAGCACCGACGCAGCACAGCTTCCGACATCTCCGCTGGCGACAAGGAAGGGGGCGAGAGCGTCGATGCCTCTCAACCTCAGTCCGGCGTGATCGGGCGGCAAATGGGACAGGGCTGCCCCGAGTTCGTGTACTCGATCGGATGTCAGCGCCCGGCGGAACAGCTGCGCGCCGTCGTGCTGGAAGGTGAGCCGCTCAATTTCCAAAATTACGCACCATTGGCCGATCGCTCAGCCCATCCCATTCCGCGTCAAGATCATCTCCATCGCCTCGGCAAAACCGTCCTGCTCGTTGGTCGCAGTGACGTGCGTCGCCTCGTCCTTGACGTTGTCGGCGGCGTTGCCCATGGCGATCGAGGTGCCGCTGACGCGGAACATCGCGAGGTCGTTCTGCATGTCGCCGATGGTGGCGACCGCGTCGGTCGAGATGCCGAGGCGCTTGGCCATCGCTTGCACGAACGTGCCCTTGTTGAAGCCCGGCGGGGTGATGTCGAGATAATAGGTCTGCGAGCGCACCGCGGTCGCCGCGCTGCCGAGGGCTTCCTGCATCACCTTCTCGCACGCCTCGAGCCGGGCGGCGTCGGCGCTGGCGCCGACGATCTTACAGGCGCTGGCAAGATAGGGCGAGAAGTCAGTCACGATCGTCGGATCGGAGCGGATCGTGTGCCGCTCGTGCGCGACGTAGCTGCCGCTGGGATTGTCGATCAGCCATTTGTCGGTGGTGAACAGCCAGATATCGGCGCCGTAATCGCGGAGGATCTGCAAGGTGCGCTCGGCCGCGCGCGCGGGAATCAGGTGCTGCTCGACCGGCCGCATCTCGGGATCGACGATCGAGGAGCCGTTGAACGGCCCAACCGGCAGCCACAGCGCCAGCGGCTCGATCAAGAAGCGCATGCCGATCGCCGGACGGCTGGAGGTGATGGTGAAACCGATGCCAGCCTGGTGCAGCCGCTGCACGGCGTTCTTCGCGCGCTCCGTTAGCGTTTTGTCCTTGGTCAGCAGCGTGCCGTCGACGTCGGAGACCACGAGTGAGATTTGGGTCATGGCAGAACCTTGGGTGTTGCGCCGCCCAGTTTGAGCTGCCGCACGATGCCGTCTACGATCGCCTCGACGGTCTCGTCGATCGAGACGGTGATGACGTGCTCGCCCGGCTCCGGAGGCTCCAGCGTCTCGAACTGGCTGGCGAGCAGTCCGGGCGGCATGAAGTGCCCCTTGCGCTGCGCGAGCCGCTCGGCGATCAGCTCCTTCGTGCCCTTCAGGAACACGAAGCGGACGTCATCGCGTCCGCGCAGCAGCACGTCGCGATAGGCGTGCTTCAGCGCCGAGCAGGCGATGATGACGTGCTCGCCGCGGCCGCAGACCCGCGCGATCTCGTCGGCGATGGCATTCAGCCAGGGCCAGCGATCTTCGTCGGTGAGGGGATGTCCGGCTCGCATCTTCTCGACATTGCTGGCGGGATGGAAGCTGTCGCCGTCCTCGAAGCGCCAGCCGAGGCGCTCGCCGAGCGCCTTCGCGACCGTGCTCTTGCCCGAGCCCGACACGCCCATCACGATCAATGCACAGGGTGCTTCAGCGCGGCCCACGAATGTCCTCCGGAAGCGCGGCCCTGTCGACCAGCCAGACGGTTTCGCCGTCCGAGCGCGCGCGTAAGGCCGGCAGATTCTCGCCATTGCAGAGGCGCGTCAAGATCGGCCGCTTGTCGTGCCCGGCAATCTCGAACAGCATCTCGCGGCAGGAGGCCAAAGCGGGCAGGGTGAGCGAGACCCGCGGCACGAACGGCGCAACGTTCGCCTTGGGAACGCCGACGACCCAGCGTCGGGTCTCCTCGATCTCGGGGTAACCGGGAAACAGCGAGGCGGTGTGGCCGTCCGGTCCGGCGCCCATCAGGACGAGATCGAACAGCGGACGTGCGGGATCGAGCTGGTCTCCGCCATAGAAGGCCTGCAGCTCACGCGCGTAGGCTTCCGCAGCGGCATCGGGATTGTCGGCTGTGGTCGGGATCGGGTGAATATGGCCGGCGGGCGCGTGGCGATCGAGAAAGGTCGCGCGGGCGACCGCCATGTTGTTGAGGGGATCGCTGTCGGGCACGAAACGCTCGTCGCCGATGAACCAGTGCACGCGCTCCCACGGAATCCTGCCGCGCCAGGCCTCGCTGCCGAGCAACTGATACAGCGTCCTCGGGCTGGAGCCGCCGGTGAGGCAGATTGCAATCCGGCCGGCATTGGCCGCGATCCGCGCCAGCACGCGTTCGGCCGCGGCGCGGGCGAGAGCTTCGGCATCGGCCTCGACGATCAGCTTCGGCTGCTCGGCCTGAGCCATCACGAGAACTTCCGCCAGCTTCGCCCGTCGCGCCGGAGCAGCTCGTCGGCGCAGGCAGGGCCGTCGCTGCCGGCTTCATAGGTTTCGATGCCGTTGCTGCCCGCGCCCTTCCAGGCATCCAGGAACGGCTGCACGGCCTGCCAGCCGGCCTCGATGCCGTCGGCGCGCTGGAACAGGATGTTGTCGCCGATCATGCAGTCGTAGATCAGCGTCTCATAGCCGGTCGAGGGATCGGCGCGGAAATAGTCGCCATAGCGGAACTTCATCTCGACGCCGTCGATGGTGATGCTCGGCCCCGGGATCTTGGCGTTGAACTGCAGCTCGATGGTCTCAGTCGGCGCGATGCCGATGGTGAGGAAGTTCTGCGACAGCCGGTCGACGTCCGTCCCTGAGAACATCGACAGCGGTGCCTGCTTGAACTTGATCGCGACTTCGGTGCGCTTGTGGCCGAGCGCCTTGCCGGTGCGCAAGTAGAACGGGACGCCGGCCCAGCGCCAATTGTCGATCATCAGCTTGAGCGCGACAAAGGTCTCGGTGGTGCTGTCGGGCTTGACGTCCGCGGTCTTGCGATAGTCCGTGATCTCGTCGTCGCCGCTGCGGCCCGCGAGATATTGCGCGCGCACCGAATTCTTCAGTGCGTCCTCCCGGCTGGGCAGCTGGATCGATGTCAGCACGTCCGCCTTCTCGGAGCGTACGGAATGTGCGTCGAAGCGGGCGGGAGGCTCCATCGCGACCAGCGACATCAGCTGGAACAGGTGGTTCGGCACCATGTCGCGCAGCGCGCCGGTGGCATCATAGAAGCCGCCGCGGTGGCCGACCCCGAGCTTCTCTTCCACGGTGATCTGGATGTGGTCGATGTGGTTGCGATTCCAGATGGGCTCGAACATGCCGTTGGCAAAGCGCAGCACCAGGATGTTCTGCACCGTTTCCTTGCCGAGATAATGATCAATCCGGTAGATCTGGTGCTCGTCCATGATCTTCAAGAGTTCGGCATTCAGCGCGCGGGCCGAGGCCAGATCGGTGCCGAACGGCTTTTCGATCACGAGCCGCCGCCAGGCGCCGTTCTCCCTCATCATGCCGGTGCGGCCGAGCTCCCGCGCGGTCGGCGCGAACGCGGCCGGCGGCGTTGCCAGATAGAACAGCCGGTTGCCGCCGGTGTCCTGCGCGCATTCCAGCGAATCCAGATGCTGGCGCAGGCGGTCGAAGGAGGGCGGATCCTTTGCGTCGGCCTCGACGAAGGTCACGCATTCCAAAAGCCTCGTCGCGATGTCGTCGTCCACCGGGCGCGTCGCGAATTGCCGCAAGCCCTTCAGCAGGCTGTCGCGCAGCTCCTCATCCGACTGGCCCCTGCGGGCGACGCCGACGACGCAGAATTTCTCCGGCAGAAGATGCTCGGCGGCCAGGTTGTAGAGCGAGGGCATCACCAGGCGATGGGTGAGATCGCCGGTGACGCCGAAGATGACGAAGGCGCAATTTTCCGGCTTGCGCTTTGGCTGCGGGTCTTTTGTCACGAATGGTCAGCCTTCGCTTGGTTTACTCGTTACTTCGGCTTCGCCGCGCCCGGCTGCTTCGGCTCCTTGTGTCCGCCGAACCCTGCGCGCATCGCCGAGAGAATTTTTTCAGCGAAGGTGTGTTCCCGGCGGGAACGGAAACGTGTGTAGAGCGCCGCGGTCAAAACCTCGGCCGGCACGGCCTCGTCGACCGCCGCATTCACGGTCCAGCGGCCTTCGCCGGAATCCTCCACGAAGCCGGAATATTCCGACAGTTGCGGACTGTCGGCGAGGGCAGTCGAGGTGAGGTCGAGCAGCCAGGACGGAATCACGCTGCCACGCCGCCACACTTCAGCGATGTCGGCGAGATCGAAATCGTAGCGATGATCCGCCGGCAAAGCCTCGATATTGGCATTCCTGAGGATGTCGAAACCTTCGGCATAGGCCTGCATCAGGCCGTACTCGATGCCGTTGTGGATCATCTTGACGAAATGGCCTGCGCCGACGGGCCCGGCGTGGATGTAGCCTTGTTCGACGCGGGGATCGCGGCCCTGGCGCCCCGGCGTGCGCGGAATGTCGCCGGCGCCCGGCGCGAGCGCCGCGAAGATCGGATCGAGCCGGTCGACCACCTGCTTCTCGCCGCCGATCATCATGCAGTAACCGCGGTCGAGCCCCCAAACGCCGCCTGAGGTGCCGACATCGACATAATGGATGCCGCGCGCCTTCAGCGCCTTGCCGCGGCGGACGTCGTCCTGCCAGAAGGTGTTGCCGCCGTCGATGATGACGTCGCCTTCCTGCATCACACCGGCGATCGTCTCGATCGTGGTCTCGGTGATGCGTCCTGCCGGCAGCATCACCCAGGCCGTGCGCGGCCGCTCCAGCTTTGCGACGAACTCTTCCAGCGTCGCCGAGCCGGCCGCGCCATCGGCGGCAAGGCCGGCGACGGCCTTGGCGTCCTTGTCGTAGACCACCGTCGAATGCCCGTGCCGCATCAGGCGGCGAACGATGTTGCCGCCCATTCGGCCGAGGCCGATCATGCCGAGTTGCATCTGCATTATTCCCTTTAGTTCAGCGCGTCGTTGAGCGCTGCATTTAGCGCGGCGAGGCCTTTCTTGAGCCCGCCCTTCAGGTGCACCCGCAGCGCACGCCGGCCGCGTTCCGTCAGCACGTCGAAATCGCCGCGCGCCTGCGCCGCCTTGATCACGCCGAAGCTCGCCTTCTGGCCCGGCACAGGCAGGTCCTTGGCGTCGTCGGCGGTGATCTGGAGGAACACGCCGCTGTCGGGCCCGCCCTTGTAGGCCTGTCCCGTCGAATGCAAGAAGCGCGGGCCGAACTCGGCGCAGGTCGCGACATGCCGCTTCTCGCGCACCTCTAGGCGCATGGCCTGGAGCGCATCGATCGTGGCCTTGTCGCGCGCGATGTAGCCGAGCAGGGCGAAGTAGTCTCCGTCGCTGGATCGCGACAGATGCGCCTTCAGCCAGGAGCCGAGATCGCCATTGGCGCCGGCGGCGCGCAGCGCCGTGGCATTGGCTTCGTCGGTGTAGAGATCGGCTTCCTTGGTGCTGACCACCGGCTCTTCCGCCGGCAGCTTGCCGGTCTTCTCGAACGCGGCGGTGAGCTCGCGGGTCTTGATCTTGGCCGCTTCGACGTCCGGCTGGTCGAACGGGTTAATGCCGAGAATGCTGCCGGCCACGGCGGTTGCCATCTCGAAGCGGAAGAATTCCTGGCCGAGATGCTCGATCGACTTCATGACGATGCGCACCACGGGGTGACCCGCCGCCTCGATCGCTGCAAGCTGGGAATCGTGTGCTGCATCCGCTTCGCCTTCGACGCGGATGTCGATGAAGAAACGGTCGTTGCCGTAGACGGAGGGATCGCCCAGCGGCTCGCCCTCGATCGGGATCAGGCCCTTGCCCTCCTTGCCGGTCGATTCCGCGATCAGCTGCTCGGCCCAGGCGCCGAAATCGGCGATCTTCTTCGACGCCAGGATCGTCACCTTGTCGCGGCCTTCGAGTCCCGCGAGACCTATGGCAAGGCCGAGCTGCACGCCCGGGTTTTCGGACGGCGGCACATCGGGGCCGCAGGAGCGGGCCATCGCCAGCGCATGCTTGACGAAGCTCTTGACGTCGATGCCCGCGGTTGCCGCCGGCACCAAGCCGAAGGGCGAGAGCACCGAATAGCGTCCGCCGATCGAGGGCTCGCCATGGAAGATGCGGGCGTAGTTCAGCTGCTTCGCCGCCTTCTCCAGCGACGAGCCGGGGTCGGTCACCGCGATGAAGCGATGCCCGGTCTTCACCTTTGCACCCACCGCCTTGGCAACCTGCTCGTGGAAATAGTCCTTCATCGCGTTCGGCTCGGTGGTGCCGCCGGACTTGCTGGAGACGATGAAGACGGTGTTGGCGATGTCGATCTTCGCCTCCATCGCCCGCACCTGTGCCGGATCGGTGGAGTCGAGCACGTGCAGCTTGGGGAAGCCGGGCTTCTTGCCGAAGGTCTCCGCCAGCACCTCGGGGCCGAGGCTGGAACCGCCCATGCCGAGCACGACGGCGTCGGAGAATTTCTGGCCCTTCACGCGGCCCGCATAGTCCTCGTAATCGGCAATGTCGGCCTTCGCCGGGCTGTCGAGCCAGCCCAGCCATTTGTCCTCGTCCGCGCCGGTCCAGACCGCCTTGTCGCGCTGCCACACCCTGCGGATCTTGGCCGACGCCCGCCATTCCTCCGTGGTCTTGGCCAGCGCCTTGCCGAGCGCCTCGCCCAGCGAAAGCTGCTGGCGGTCGAGTGCGGGCCCGAGCACGACGGCGCGCTTGTGGGCGACGGCGCCGTAGAGCTTGTCGGCGGCATCCGCAAACAGCTTGACGCCGTCCTTGACCAGCTCCTCGGCGATCGCATCGAGCGAGATGCCGGAGCGCTCCAGCTCGTCCAGCACGCGCTTCGCGTCCTCGACGTTCTCTTCCAGGCTGTCGCGCGGCTTGCCGTGGTCGCGGAACGCATCCAGCGTTGCCGGCGGCACGGTGTTGATGGTGTCCGGGCCGATCAGCTCCTCGACATAGAGGACGTCGCTGTAATCCTTGTTCTTGGTGCCGGTGGAGGCCCACAGCATGCGCTGCGGCTTGGCGCCCTTGGCGGCGAGCCTCTCCCAGCGGGGGCCTGCGAACAGGCGCTTGTAGTCCTGGTAGGCGAGCTTGGCGTTGGCGATCGCCACCTTGCCCTTGAGCGCGGCGAGACGTTCCTTCTCGGACGGATCGTTGGCGCGGGCGATCTTCTCGTCCAGCTGCTTGTCGACCACCGAATCGATCCGGCTGACGAAGAAGCTGGCGACGCTGGCCACATGCGACGGATCGCCGCCGCCGGCGACGTAGGTCTCCAGACCGGCGATGTAGGCCTCGGCCACCTCGAGATAGACGGCCTTGGAGAACAGCAGCGTGATATTGATGCTGATGCCCTCGCTGATCAGCTGCTCGATCGCCGGCAGGCCCTCCGGCGTCGCCGGCACCTTCACCATCAGGTTCTTGCGACCGACGTCCTTCCAGAGCCGCCGCGCCTCCGCGACCGTGCCTGATGTGTCCATTGCGAGATAGGGGGAGACCTCCAGGCTGACATAGCCGTCGCCGCCCTTGAGGCGGTCATAGACCGGGCGCAGCACGTCGGCGGCGTTCTGGATGTCCTCGATCGCGACGGCCTCGAACAGGTCGGCCACATTGCGGTCGCCGCGCTTCAGCGCCTTGCCGATCGGAGCGTCATATTCGTCCGAGCTGCCGATCGCCTTCTCGAAGATCGACGGGTTGGAGGTGACGCCCTTGACGCCGTCGGTGTCGATCAGCCGCTTCAGGTCGCCCTTGGCGATGAAACCGCGGGCCAGGAAGTCGAGCCAGACCGCCTGTCCGTGCTTTTCCAGTTCTTTGACGGGATTCATGATGCCTATTTATCTCCAAGCCTGCGGACGAGGGGTTTTCGCGAAGGTCCTGACGCGCTATCCTCTAGCCTACATGCACCCGGGAGGGAACCAATCAAGGGTGCGGGAGTCATACCCTCCAGTGTAACTCCGTCGCGATCATGGCGATCCCGGCGGTCACGCTCACTGTTGCGTAAAGGTCGTTCGCCATCCGGCCGATCTGAGCGCTTCGCTGCCCCAACGGGCATGTCGTCGTCATCCACTCCTACGCATCCGCGATCTCCGCATCGACATTGAATTTCTGCCACGGGGTTCGATGGCGGAGATCTTGCTCGAAGATTGCCGCGGTCACGAAATGATCGTGCTGAGGCCGACACCGGACATGCGAAGAGCTCCGCAGCATCCCGAGCCGGCGCTACGCGCAGAACGATCGCGTTGTCATCCGTCGGGGTGGGCCTGGCCTGGCAGCGACTGTGACACGGTGCTGCGCGTTGCCGCGACGTACAGGCTGCCAGCACACCGCATTGCAGCAGGAAGATGAACGGGGACCGCAAGGCTTCGCCGTACAAGCGTCATAAGATCGCCGCTCCCCGATCGCTATGCTGCACCGCCGGATGGGGCCATCCCCGGGAACGCCCGGATGTGGCGACCGAGTGACATTTTCTGGAAATGAGCCAGAATAGACAGAGATTCGCACAAATTACAGGCAGGTGCCTGTTCGTAACTCATGGAGTGCCTACGTTGTGCGTTGCGTCGAGTCGGCACCCGGGTGTCCAATGACTGTCATGTGCTCACGCTGATTCGAAACGGCCTGAGGAACGGTCCGGTAACTGCTTTCGTTTCAGCTTGTAGCGGAACTCACGCGGAGAGGGATCATGTACAACGATTCTCTATTCAACGCTTTCGCTCGGTCGTTCGAGGCGAGAAGCCAGCACGACATGTCGATGGCGGAATATCTGGAATCGTGTCGAAGCGATCCCATGAAATACGCGAACGCGGCTGAACGACTGCTAGCGGCGATCGGTGAGCCTCAGACGATTGACACGGCCAAGGACCCACGCCTTGGCCGTATTTTTTTGAACCGCACCATCCGCACCTATCCAGCCTTCGCCGGCTTCTACGGCATGGAAGAAACCATCGAGCGCATCGTCGGTTTCTTCCGCCATGCGGCGCAAGGTCTCGAAGAGCGCAAGCAGATCCTCTACCTGCTCGGCCCGGTCGGCGGCGGCAAGTCCTCGCTCGCCGAGCGGCTCAAGTCGCTGATGGAAGTGCAGCCGATCTACGTGCTCAAGGCCGGCGACGAGCTCTCGCCGGTGTTCGAGAGCCCGCTCAGCCTGTTCGATCCCGATCAGCTCGGTCCGATGCTGGAGGAGAAGTACGGCATTCCGCGCCGTCGCCTCACCGGCCTGATGAGCCCCTGGTGCTACAAGCGGCTCGAAGCCTTCGGCGGCGACATCTCGCAATTCCGGGTCGCCAAGATCCAGCCGTCGCGGCTGCGCCAGATCGCGATCGCCAAGACCGAGCCCGGTGACGAGAACAACCAGGACATCTCCTCGCTGGTCGGCAAGGTCGACATCCGCAAGCTCGAGACCTACGCCCAGAACGATCCCGACGCCTACAGCTATTCCGGCGGTCTCAACCGCGCCAACCAGGGCGTGCTCGAGTTCGTCGAGATGTTCAAGGCGCCGATCAAGATGCTGCACCCGTTGCTGACCGCAACCCAGGAAGGCAACTATATCGGCACCGAGAACATCGGCGCGATCCCGTTCACCGGCATCATCCTGGCGCACTCGAACGAGGCCGAGTGGGCGAGCTTCAAGGCCAACAAGAACAACGAAGCCTTCATCGACCGCATCTGCGTCATCAAGGTGCCCTACTGCCTCAGGGTCACCGAGGAGCAGAAGATCTACGAGAAGCTGATCCAGGGCTCCGAGCTCGCCTCGGCTCCTTGCGCGCCGTCGACGCTGGAGACGCTGGCGCGGTTCTCGGTGATGTCGCGCCTGCGCAAGCACGAGAACTCCACCCTGTTCGCCAAGATGCGGGTCTACGACGGCGAGAGCCTGAAGGAATCCGATCCGAAGGCGCGCAGCGTCCAGGAATATCGCGACGCCGCCGGCGTCGACGAAGGCATGGATGGCGCCTCGACCCGCTTCGCCTTCAAGATCCTGGCTGCGACGTTCAACCACGATCCGCAGGAGGTGGCCGCCGACGCCGTGCATCTGATGTACGCGCTGGAGCAGGCGATCCGCCGCGAGCAGCTGCCTGAGGAGACCGAGAAACGCTATCTCGAGTTCATCAAGGCCGAGCTCGCACCGCGCTACGCCGAGTTCATCGGCAACGAGATCCAGAAGGCTTATCTCGAATCCTACTCGGATTATGGGCAGAACCTGTTCGATCGCTACGTCGACTATGCCGACGCCTGGATCGAGGACCAGGACTTCAAGGATCCCGATACCGGCCAGTTGCTCGATCGCGAGCTTTTGAACCAGGAGCTGACGAAAATCGAGAAGCCGGCGGGCATCGCCAACCCCAAGGATTTCCGCAACGAGGTCGTCAAATTCTCGTTACGCTCCCGGGCCCAGAACGGCGGCAAAAACCCGACCTGGACCTCCTACGAGAAGATTCGCGATGTGATCGAAAAGCGGATATTCTCCCAAGTCGAGGACCTGCTTCCGGTCATCTCCTTCGGGTCGAAGAAGGACGGCGAGACGGAGAAGAAGCACGGCGAGTTCGTCGCACGCATGGTGGAGCGCGGCTATACCGAACGTCAGGTTCGCCGCCTCGTCGAATGGTACATGCGCGTGAAGCAGGCCGGTTGAGGCGGATGGGAGGCGAATGGTAAAGTGCCCATTCACATTATTGACAGGCGCCTGAATCCAGGCGGCAAGAGTCTTGAGAACCGCCAGCGGTTCTTGCGTCGGGCCAAATCCCTGGTGCAGGGCGCCGTCAAGAAGACCTCGCAGGAACGCGACATCAAGGACGTCCTGGAGGGTGGTGAGGTCACGATTCCACTCGACGGCATGCACGAGCCGCGTTTCCGCCGTGAAGGCGGGACGCGCGACATGGTCCTGCCCGGCAACAAGAAGTTCATCGAAGGCGACTATCTCCAGCGCTCCGGGCAGGGCAGCGCCAAGGATTCCGGTCCCGGCGAAGGCGACAGCGAGGATGCCTTCCGTTTCGTGTTGAGCCGTGACGAGTTCGTCGATCTGTTCCTCGACGACCTCGAGCTTCCGGATCTCGCCAAGCGCAAGATCGCGCAGACCGAGAGCGAAGGCATCCAGCGCGCCGGCTACACCATGACCGGCTCGCCCGCCAACATCTCGGTGAGCCGGACGGTGAAGCTCGCGCTGGCCCGCCGCATCGCGCTCAAGCGTCCGCGCAAGGACGAGATCGAGGAGCTGGAAGCCGCGATCGAAGCCTGCACCGACGAGGACGAGCGTGCGGCTCTCGTGGCCCGGCTCGAAACCTTGAAGGCGAAGTCCAAGCGCATCCCCTTCATCGATCCGCTCGACATCCGCTACCGGCGCTTCGAGACGGTGCCCAAGCCCGTCGCGCAGGCCGTGATGTTCTGCCTGATGGACGTCTCCGGCTCGATGTCCGAGCACATGAAGGACCTGGCGAAACGCTTCTACATGCTGCTCTACGTGTTCCTGAAGCGGCGCTACAAGCACGTCGAGATCGTCTTCATCCGCCACACCGACCGCGCCGAGGAGGTCGACGAGCAGACCTTCTTCTACGGTCCGGCCTCGGGCGGCACGCTGGTCTCCAGTGCGCTGCAGGCGATGCACGAGATCGTGCGCGAGCGCTTCAACCCGTCGGATTGGAACATCTACGCCGCGCAGGCTTCCGACGGCGACAATTCCTATTCCGACGGCGAGCTCACCGGGCTCCTCTTGACCGAGAAGATCCTGCCGGTCTGCCAGTTCTTCGCCTATCTCGAGGTCGGCGAGGCCGGCGGCAGCGCCTTCGATCTCTCCGACTCCTCGCTCTGGAGCCTCTACGAACGCCTGCGCAACAGCGGCGCCCCGCTCTCGATGCGCAAGGTCTCGGAGCGCAGCGAGATCTTCCCGGTGTTCCACGATCTATTCCAGCGCCGCGACACTGCCCAGGAGAAGGCCGCTCCATGAAGGAACGTTTGTTCGAAGGCGCCGATTGGGATTTCCACACCTTGCAGCGCATCACCGATGCCTGCGAGGAGGTGGCGCTGAAGGATCTCGGCCTCGACGTCTATCCGAACCAGATCGAGGTCATCACCGCCGAGCAGATGCTGGACGCCTATTCGTCGGTCGGCATGCCCCTGTTCTACAAGCACTGGTCGTTCGGCAAGCACTTCGCGTTCCATGAGGCGTCCTACCGCAAGGGCCTGATGGGGCTGGCCTACGAGATCGTCATCAACTCCTCGCCCTGCATCTCCTATCTGATGGAGGAGAACACGGCGACGATGCAGACGCTGGTGATCGCGCACGCCGCCTTCGGCCACAACCATTTCTTCAAGAACAATTATCTGTTCAAGCAATGGACCGATGCCGACGGCATCCTGGACTATCTCGACTTCGCCAAGAACTACGTCATGCAGTGCGAGGATCGCTACGGCCGCATCGAGGTCGAGCGCACGCTCGACGCCGCGCACGCGCTGATGTCGCACGGCATCGACCGTTATCCCGGCAAGAAGAAGCTCGATCTGCGCGCCGAGGAGAAGCGGGCAGGGCGTCGCCGCCAGCACGAGGAGGAGGTCTTCAACGATCTCTGGCGCACCGTGCCGAAGGGCGCCGCCAAGAGCCGCTCCACGCTCAGCATCGAGCGCCGCCGCAAGCTGCTCGGCCTGCCGCAGGAGAATTTGCTCTATTTCCTGGAGAAGAGCGCGCCGCGGCTGGCGCCCTGGCAGCGCGAGCTGCTCCGCATCGTCCGCCACATCGCGCAATATTTCTATCCGCAGAGCCAGACCAAGGTCATGAACGAGGGAACGGCGACCTACGTCCATTATCGCATCATGACCAAGCTGCACGAGCAGGGTCGCATCAGCGACGGCAACTTCCTCGAATTTCTGGGGTCGCACACCAATGTGGTGTTCCAGCCCGAATTCGACGACCCGCGCTTCTCGGGCTTCAATCCTTACGCACTCGGTTTTGCCGTGATGCAGGACATCGAGCGCATCGTCAGCAATCCGGAAGACGAGGACCGCGAGTGGTTCCCCGACATCGCCGGCAAGGGCGACGTCATGGGCGTGCTGCGCGACGTCTGGGCCAATTACCGCGATGAAAGCTTCATCGGGCAGTTCCTGAGCCCGAAGTTGATGCGGCACTTCCGCATGTTCCACCTGCACGACGATCCCGAAGAGCGCGCCGGCATCCGGGTCGACGCCATCCACGACGAGCGCGGCTTCCGCCGCGTCCGCCGCGAGCTGGCGCGGCAGCACGATGTCGGCTTCATCGACGCCAATATCGAGGTGGTCGACGTCGATCTCTCCGGCGACCGCCGCCTGATCCTGCATCACCACGTCATCAAGGGCTCGCAGCTCAACGAGACCGACGCCAAGCGCGTGCTCCAGCACCTGGCCGATCTCTGGACCTACGACGTCGCACTGATCGAGGTCGATGCCAACGACAAGGTGCTGCGCGAATACGTCGTCAGCCCACGCCCGATCGCGGCGGCGGTGGCGTGACGGGGCTGCCTACATGGGGCACCACGCGAGATGCGCATTGATGTGCCCTCGCCCCTTGCGGGAGAGGGCAGCGACGCCGGCAGACATAAGCTCACTGGGGTGAGGGGTATCTCTCCGCACTCTCCCGTGCCGATGGAGACCCCTCATCCGGCGCTTCGCGCCACCTTCTCCCGCAAGGGGAGAAGGAAGGCACTTGTGGCGGCCCATCGCGTCTACGAGGCTGATCGCTTCCCCGGCTTCTTCTTGCTCGCATTCAGCTCGACCGCCGCGCGGATCAGCGCCTTCAACGCCTTCTCGTTGATCGTTTCGCCCTCGCGAATATCGATCGCGCGGCGCACATTGCCGTCGAGGCTGGAATTGAAGAGACCTGCGGGATCCGCCAGCGCGGCGCCCTTGGCGAAGGTCAGCTTCACGACCTCCTTGTAGGTCTCGCCGGTGCAGATGATGCCGTCGTGCTCCCAGACGGGAACACCGCGCCATTTCCACTCTTCGACGACATCAGGGTCGGCCTCCTTGATCAGCGCGCGAACCCGCCCCAGCATCTCGCCGCGCCAGTCGCCGAGCTCCTTGATCCGGCCGTCGATCAGCTTGGATGGCGAGGCGGTACCTGCTTGCCTCGCGCTGCTCGTCTTCGCCGCCACGGGCTTCTTCATCATGGCCTCGTTCACGCGTTGCTGCGGCCGCGATAAGGCAGCGCGAACAGATAGAGCCCGGTCGCGAGCAGCGGAATCAGCGGCACCAGCGCCAGGAAGCCGATCCACACGGCCTCGACTTGCATCGTCATCGCCACGATGTTGGCGATGACGGCAAGCGTGAAAGCCATCGACAGCCAGCGATGAATCTGCCGAATCCACATAGGCGTGCTCATTGGGACCTCCTTTGAGAATGATCGGAATGGGTGGTGGAGCTAGCTCGCCCGCGCCAGCAAATCGTCCAGCTTCGCCAAAAACTGCTTCCAGCCGGCATGCGCGCCGCCGAACGCCTGTTTCTGCGTCGGGCGGAAGCCCGCCTGCTCGACGCGCAGATGCGTGCCCGCGCTCGTCGGCGTCAGCGTGAAGGTGACGATGCTCTTGAGGTCGAAGGCGGCGTCCTCATGCGAGAAATTCCAGGTGTAGGCCAGCGTCCTCTGCGGCTCGATGGTGAGCACCTCGCAGTCCAGCACGCCGCCCCATTCGCCGCGCAGATTGAAGCGATGGCCGACGACCGGCTTGAAGTCGTTCTTCATCAGCCATTCCTCGATCAGATGCGGCTGCGTCAGCGCGCGCCAGAGCCGCTCGGCGGGATAGGCAAATTCGCGCTCGATCACGACGGAGCGCGTCTCGGCGGGGGCGTTCATTGGTCCATCCTCTTCAGGAGATCGTCGAGGGCATCTAACCTTTTCTGCCAGAACCCGGCCATCTGGCCGGTCCAGTCGATCAGCGGATTGAGCGCACCGGGCTGCGCGCTGTAATGGGTCTGCCGTCCTTCGTGCCGGTCGCGAACCAGGCCCGCCTGTTTCAGGGCGCCAAGATGTTTCGACACCGCCGGCTGCGACACGCCGGATCGTGCCGTCAGCGCCCCGACCGTCTGCTCCCCCTCACGGCACAGCCGCTCGAAGATCGCGCGCCGGGTGGGATCGGCGAGCGTTCTGAACAGAAGGTCGGGGGTGGGGGACATGAGGAATCCATAACTAGGAAGTTATGGATTAACTCATAACTGTAGAGTTATGGGTGAGTCAAGTGGACTTGGAGGGAAATGGCTGTCGCTCGCGCAACGTCCTCCGCCGTCATTGCGAGCGCAGCGAAGCAATCCAGAATCCCTCCTCGGAGACAGTCTGGATTGCTCCGTCGCAAGGGCTCCTCGCAATGACGGAGAATGTGGAGGCGCCCCGCGAAACGCTACGGCCGCAAATACAGATACCCCTGCGACTGCAGCTCGGCCAGCCGGACCACGCCGCCCTTCTCGGCGTTGATGAAACCCGGCAGCAGCTCGCTCAGCGTCACGTTCTGCGCCTTCATCGTGTTGCCGCAGGCGGCGAGCTCGACGCCGCCCTTTGAGAAGTCACCGACGCGCTTGCTGACGTCGGGGTTGGCCTGCGCCGAGTGAAACGCCTTCAGCGCCGGGCCGTGGATCACCAGCGCGATCGTCACGTGCTCGGGGCCGCCGACGCCGTCGATGTGGTTCTGGATATTGCCGAGCACGAAATGGACCTTCTCGGCGTCGCTGAGGTGATAGGCCACCTTGAGCTTGTTCGACGGCGCGGTGGCGGTGGTGGCTTTCGCGCTGGAGACGCCAAGCGCCGCACCGAGTGCCGAGACGGCGCTCCACAGGATGTTCCGACGGTTCATGGCGATCTCCTCGACGAAGTCCGAATTTTCGCAGGCATATCATTTGTGGCGCAGCGCCGCGAGTTCCTTGCGGTCGGTCACCAGCGAGGCGCACTCGCGATTGTCGGCCCGGTCGAGCCGGAAAATCTTGTCGTCGGCGCCGGCGGTCAGCGAATGCTCGGCGTCATCGTCCGGCTTGTTGTTCTGCCAGACCCTGACACGTTCGAGCCGGACGATCGCGGACTTGTCGTCCTTGGAGAGCGCAACGCCGATGCCGCCGCCATCGCAGTCGACGCCGCAGCCGAGGCGCACCTCGTCGCCGCTCTTGGTGAATACGGCGTGGTTGCACGAGCCGCTGGAGTCGAAATCGCCGCTGCGGTGACGGTACCTGAAGCCAAGGCGGAAGGAATGGTGCAGCTCCTTGTCCTCCTTGTCGTACTCCGCGGAGACCAGCAGCTTCATCGAAGCGACCTTCTGCTTCGGATGCCGCGCCAAATGGTCGGCATCGTAGCGGCGGACGAAGCAGGCATAGGCCTTGTCGCCGGGAGGCTTCACATACATCCGCGTATTGAAGGTCTCGGCCTCGGCCTTACTGGCCTCGCGGATATCGTCGACTTCCTCGGCGCGGCCGACGCTGGTCAGCGCAGCAAAAGTGAGGGCAGCAAGGATGACGAGCTTCATAAAGGCCTCGTGCACACGACAATTTCGTCGCAGCAGGACAGAGCTGCTGTCTGTTAGACGCAGAATTGGTGACCCGCGTTCAACCGTCGCAAGCCGCTCGAGCGATGGTCGCGGTGCGGATTCGCGCAACTCGCTTCACGCTCCGCCTTAGTCACTGATGGGCTCGAGAAGGTTCAAGCGGTGAAGCGGGCGGCTCTTCGGAACTTGAAGCCTGCAATCGCTGCGACATTGTCTCGGTTCGTCAATGTGATAGCCTTCACAGACGATCGCCTTTGGCGGTCGTAGGCTGGGGCTGCCTTGTAAGTTTGTGGAGTCCCCTGCATGGGCGAAATTCGCAACTTCAGACCCGGAAATCCCGACGAGCCGCCGCCGCACAGCGGAATGCCTCGCCGTCTCGCCGCGATCATCGTCGGCGATATCGTCTCCTACAGCCGGTTGATGCAGGCCGACGAGGAAGGCACGCATGCCCGCGTCAAGCGGATCGAGCGCGACATCATCCAGCCCAGCATCATCGAGCACCATGGAAGTCTGGTGAAGACGACCGGCGACGGCTTCATCGCCATATTCGACAGTCCCGTGGAAGCCGTTCGATGCAGCATCGTCATCCAGCAGAATCTCGTCGGCCGCAACGCCTCCATTCCCAAGCATTCCCGGCTCGAATATCGGATCGGAGTCAATCTCGGTGACGTCATCGTGGAGCCGGACGACATCTATGGTGACGGCGTCAACATCGCCACGCGTATCGAGGGCATCGCGGAGCCGGGGCAGGTCTTCATATCCGGCGCGATCTACGAGCAGATCAAACACAAGATCGTATGCGGCTATGAGTCGCTCGGCGACCGCAAGGTCAAGAACATCACCGATCCGGTGCGCGTGTATCGTGTGCTGCCGGACGCTGATGCGGTCGGCAAGACAAGAAGCCGGCGTGAGAACGCGCTGATCTTTTTGCTGGCCATCGCAGTGCTGATGATGGCCACTGGCGTGCTCTGGTATTTGCTGGCGCAGCCCGGCAGGATGGGCGAGCAGGCTGCCGCGCCGCCCACCGCTCCGGTCGTCTCACCGGTTCCTCAGCCGTTGCCGAGCGAGGCGGCGAAGCAGACGCCGCAACCCTCTCCGTCATTGGCTTCGTCGCCTTCCGCCCCGGCTCCGGCTCCGGCTCCCAGCCCGTCGGTAACGCCGGTGCGCGAGCCCGAAATGATCGCCATTCGCGGCGGCAGCTTCGCCATGGGAAGCAACGACGATCCGACCGAGCGTCCCGTCCACCAGGTCACGATCAAGCCGTTCTCGATCGGAAAATATCCGGTAACGGTGCAGGAGTGGAACGAATGCGCTGCCGCCAAGGCGTGCGGATTCACGGCCACTGGCAAGGACGATGCCCCGGTCAGCAATGTGAGCTGGACCGATGCGCAGCAATATGTCGCCTGGCTCGCGCAAGCGACGAAGAAGCCCTACCGGCTTCCCAGCGAAGCCGAATGGGAATATGCGGCACGCGGCGGGACACAGACCAAATATTGGTGGGGCGACAAGCTCCAGCCGGGCATGGCGGGCTGCAAGGATTGCGGTGAACTTGCGGCCGAGCAGCCGGCCAAGGTCGGCAGTTTCAAGCCCAATCCATTCGGGCTTTACGACATGGGCGGCGGCATCGATCAGTGGGTCGCAGACTGCTGGCACCGGACGTATCAGGGCGCGCCCAGCGACGGCTCGGCGTGGACTAGCCCTGACTGCGGCTCTCATGTCCTGCGCTCAGGCTCCTGGAAGAACGATTCGAGATATGTGCGGCCGTCAAACCGCGGTGGATACGACACCGGCGTCCGTTACCCCACGCATGGATTCCGGATCGCGCTCAGTCCGTAGGTACTGGAGTCAATTTGATGAAGATCGTTTCCTGTATCGCGCTCGCGGCCGCCATCGCATTGCTCCCCGGCGCGGCCTATCCGCAAGGCAAAACTGCGCCAAAGGACGCCAAGCTTTATTTCATCTCGCCGTATGACGGCCAGAAGATCCGTGGTGGGTTTTGGGTCCGTTTCGGCCTGCGCAACATGGGCGTGACGCATGCCGGCGACGACTACCACAATGCCGGCCACCATCATCTGTTGATCGACGTGAAAGACCCCATCGATGCCAAGGAGCCGATTCCGCAGGACAAGTCCCATCTGCATTTCGGAGCGGGACAAACCGAAACGTTTCTCGAGCTTCCGCCGGGCACGCACACGCTGCAACTGGTGCTTGGCGACGCCAAGCACTATCCGTTCGAACCACCCGTCGTGTCGGAGAAGATCACGATACGCGTCAGGCCGGCGGCATCAGCGCGAAGATGATCACCGCAGGCTGGCGTTGATCTTGTCCAGCACCGCCGAGCCCGGGCAGAGCGTGTCCGCCTCCAGCGCGTTGAGCGGCGTCTCGACCGTGTTGAGATGCTCGTGCAGGTCTTCGGCCTCAGGGTCGACGTACAGAAGACCGGTGACGATCTGGCCCTTGGCGGCGTGCCTTGCGAGGAAGGTCTGGGCGCCCAGGCGGTCGTGCGGATCGTAATCCGCATCGATCTTGCGCAGCGCGATCTTGCTGCCGTCGTGCTGCTCGACCACCTGCACCGTGCCGGGCGCGTAGTCCACCGCAATCGGGTCGCGGCCGACCAGCACGTCGAGCCGGTTCACGGCGTCATTGTGCTCGCGGACATAGTCGAAGCTCTTGGTCGAGCCGGCATGGTTGTTGAAGGCGATGCAGGGGCTGATCACGTCGATGAAGGACGCGCCCTTGTGGCCGATCGCGGCGGCGATCAGCGGCACCAGCTGGCTCTTGTCGCCGGAGAACGAGCGCGCCACGAAGGTGGCCCCTAACTGCAGCGCGATGGCGACGAGGTCGATGGCGTTGTCGGTGTTGGTGACGCCCTTCTTGCTCTTCGAGCCGCGGTCGGCGGTGGCCGAGAACTGACCCTTGGTCAGGCCGTAAACGCCGTTGTTCTCGACGATATAGGTCATGTTGACGCCGCGCCGGATCGAATGCGCGAACTGCCCGAAACCGATCGAGGCGGAATCGCCATCGCCGGAGACGCCGAGATAGATCAGCTCGCGGTTGGCGAGGTTGGCGCCTGTCAGCACGGATGGCATGCGGCCGTGCACGGAATTGAAGCCGTGCGAATTGCCGAGGAAATAGTCCGGCGTCTTCGACGAGCAGCCGATGCCGGAGATCTTCGCCACCCGATGCGGCTCGATCGAGAGCTCGTAGCAGGCTTCGATGATCGAGGCCGTGATCGAATCGTGGCCGCAGCCCGCGCACAGCGTCGAGATCTTGCCCTCGTAGTCCCGATGCGTGTAGCCGAGCGCGTTCTTCTTCAGGCCTGGATGATGGAATTTCGGTTTTGCGATGTAAGTCATGAAACGGCCTTGCGGAGCGGGGTCACCTTGAGGTGGTCCTGGTGGTCGCCAATGGCCTTGGCGATGAAGCGAGCAGTGATCGGCGTGCCGTCGTAATGCACGATCGGCACCAGCCGGACGGGATCGATGCCGTTCTCGTTGACGATGAGCTGGCGCAGCTGGCTGTCGCGGTTCTGCTCGACGACGTATACGAAATCGTGCTCGGCGAGGAAGCTGGCCACGCTGGAATGGAACGGGAAGGCGCGGATGCGCAGACGGTCGAGCTGATGCCCGCGCGCTTCCAGCAGGCCGATCGCCTCGTCCATCGCCGGCGAGGTCGAGCCGAAATATATCACGCCATATTTGGTCGGCCGTTCCGCATTGGCCTGCAGCGGACGCGGCACCAGGTCCTGCGCGGTCTCGAACTTGCGCATCAGGCGCTGCATGTTGTCGGCGTAGACCGTGCCTTCCTCGGAGTAGCGCGCATAGCGGTCCCGCGACGTGCCGCGGGTGAAGTAGGAGCCCTTGGTCGGATGCGTGCCGGGATAGGTGCGGTAGGGAATGCCGTCGCCGTCGACGTCGAGATAGCGGCCGAAGTCGCGGCCTTCCTCCAGCATCGCCTCCGTCATCACCTTGCCGCGGTCATATTGCCTGGCATCGTCCCACTTCAGCGGGCGGCAGAGCCGGTGGTTCATGCCGATGTCGAGATCGAGCATCAGGAAGATCGTCGTCTGCAGCCGCTCGGCGAGATCGAAGGCGGCGGCCGCGAACTCGAAGGCCTCGGCCGGGTCCTCGGGGAACAGCAGCACATGCTTGGTGTCGCCATGCGAGGCATAGGCGCAGGCGATGATGTCGCATTGCTGGGTGCGGGTCGGCATGCCCGTGGAGGGGCCGGCGCGCTGGATGTTCATGATCACGGCCGGAATCTCGGCAAAGTACGAGAGGCCGATGAACTCCGTCATCAGTGAGATGCCGGGGCCGGAGGTCGCCGTGAAGGCGCGGGCGCCGTTCCAGGACGCGCCGATCACGATGCCGATCGACGCGAGCTCGTCCTCGCCCTGCACGATCGCGTATTTCGCCTTGCCCGTTTCAGGATCGTGCCGGTACTTCTTGCAATGGGCGGTGAAAGCCTCGGCCACCGACGAGGACGGCGTGATCGGATACCAGGCACACACGGTGGCGCCACCATAGACCGCGCCGAGCGCGGCGGCGCTGTTGCCCTCGATGAAGATGCGGTCGCCGACCTTGTCGGACTTCTTCACGCGCAGCCCAATCGGACATTTCAGGTTCTGCAGCGCCCAGTCGCGGCCGAGATGCAGCGCATGGACGTTGGAGGAGAGCAGCTTCTCCTTGCCTTTGTACTGCTCGCCGATCAGCTGCTCGATCAGCTTGGGGTCCATGTCGAGCAACGCGCTGAGCGCGCCCAAATAGATGATGTTCTTGAACAGCTGTCGCTGACGCGGATCGGTATAGGTCGAGTTGGTGATCGCAGTCAGCGGCACGCCGATCACTGTGATGTCGTCGCGGAATTTGGTCGACGGCATCGGCTTGGTGGAATCGTAGAACAGGTAGCCGCCGGGCTCGATGCCGGCGACGTCCTTGTCCCAGGTCTGCGGATTCATCGCCACCATCATGTCGACGCCGCCGCGTGCGCCGAGATGGCCGGCTTCCGTCACGCGCACCTCGTACCAGGTCGGCAGGCCCTGGATGTTGGAGGGGAAGATGTTGCGTGGGCTGACAGGCACGCCGTGGCGCAGGATCGCGCGCGCGAACATCTCGTTGGCGCTGGCCGAGCCCGAGCCGTTGACGTTGGCGAAGCGGACGACGAAGTCGTTTACGCTGCTGATCGGCTTCTTGTCGGACATGTCGAACCTGCGTGGGTCATCTCGATGAAATATTTCTGCATGTCCCAGGCGCCGGTGGGACAGCGCTCGGCGCACAGCCCGCAATGCAGGCAGACATCCTCGTCCTTCACCATCACCCGCCCGGTCTTCAGGTCCGAGGAGACGTAGAGGTCCTGGTCCGGATGCGCGGAGGGCGCCTTCAGGCGCTGGCGCAGATCGCTTTCCTCGCCGTTGGCGGTGAAGGTGATGCAATCCATCGGGCAGATGTCGGCGCAGGCGTCGCACTCGATGCAGAGCGAGGTCGAGAACACGGTCTGCACGTCGCAGTTCAGGCAGCGATGCGCTTCGCCGAGCGCCAGCTTGACATCATAGCCGAGCTCGACCTCGGCGCGGATGTCCTTCAGCGCAACGACCTTGTCGCGATGCGGTACCTTATAGCGCTTGTCGGGCGAGATGTCGTTGTCATAGCTCCATTCGTGGATGCCCATCTTCTGCGAGGAGATCTGCACCTCCGGCAGCGGCCGTTCGTCGACCGCTTCGCCCGAGAGCATCTTGTGGATCGACAGCGCGGCGTCATGGCCGTGCGCGACCGCCCAGATGATGTTCTTCGGGCCGAACGCGGCATCGCCGCCGAAGAACACTTTCGGATTGGTCGAGGCGAAGGTCTTCGGATCGACCTTCGGCATGTGCCATTTGTCGAACTCGATGCCGCAATCCTGCTCGATCCAGGGGAAGGCATTCTCCTGGCCGACCGCGACCAGCACGTCGTCGCAGGGAATGGTCTGATCGGGATCGCCCGAAGGCACCAGATTGCGGCGGCCTTTGGCGTCGTATTCGGCTTTGACGTGCTGGAAGGTGACGCCGATCAGCTTGCCGGCGACATGCTTGAAGGCCACCGGGACCATGTAGTTGAGGATCGGAATATCCTCGTGGATCGCGTCTTCCTTCTCCCAGGGCGAGGCCTTCATCTCGTCGAAGCCGGAACGCACGACCACCGTGACTTTCTCGCCGCCGAGCCGGCGCGCGGTGCGGCAGCAATCCATCGCGGTGTTGCCGCCGCCGAGCACGATCACGCGCTTGCCGATCTTGTCGACATGGCCGAACGACACGTTGGCCAGCCATTCGATGCCGATATGGATGTTGGCGGCGGCCTCTTTCCGGCCGGGAAGCTCGAGCTCGCGGCCGCGGGGCGCGCCGGAGCCGACGAAGATCGCGTCGTATTTCTCCGCGAGCAGCGCCTTCATGCTGTCGATGCGGTGGCCGCCTTTGAACTCGACGCCGAGACCCAGGATGTAGCCGGTCTCCTCGTCGATCACCGAATTGGGCAGGCGGAATTTCGGGATTTGCGTGCGCATCATGCCGCCGGCTTCCGGGTCGGCATCGAACACGGTGCAGTGATAGCCAAGCGGCGCGAGATCGCGTGCCACCGTCAGCGAAGCGGGACCGCCGCCGACCAGCGCGACGCGCTTGCCGTTCTTCGGCCCGGGCTTCGGCAGCCGCTGCCTGATGTCGTCCTTGAAATCGGCGGCAACGCGCTTGAGGCGGCAGATCGCGACAGGATTTTCCTCAACGCGTCCGCGCCGGCACGCCGGCTCGCAGGGACGATCGCAGGTGCGTCCCAGAATGCCGGGAAACACGTTCGACTTCCAATTGATCATGTAGGCGTCGCTGTAGCGGCCTTGGGCGATCAGTCGGATGTATTCGGGAACCGGGGTGTGTGCAGGACAGGCCCATTGGCAATCGACCACTTTGTGAAAGTAGTCGGGGGCCGCGATGTCGGTCGGTTTCATTCCTACCCTGTCCGCGCAGGTCCGAAGACCCCGCGGCCTTTTTTGTTTGAGCTTGGCGAGCGCTTAACGCGCTTTGATCTGGTTTCTGAATGACGTCATTGGGTTAGCTTATTAGAACCGTTCCGAAGTACAACGGCAAATTTGCGCGCGTCACCGCTTTCATGGGAGCTACGCGTGCGCGGCATTAACGCGCGGCGCACGAGATGCGTGCGGTGCAATATGCTGCGATGCGGATGCCGTTCAGCCGCGCGCGACATCGCTCTTGGCGAGGTCCCACATCAGGCAGTAGGTGCCGACGGAGATGGGGAGCGGGAAGGGCGCCGCAGCCGGGCCGGTGAAGCGCTCGGCGATGACGGCGGAGACCGCATTGACATGCGTGCCGTCGATCAGCACGAACCAGTCGCGCGCGCCCTCGTTGCGCACCGCCGGAATTCCCGCCGTTGCGCCCGACAATTCCGGCTCGCTTTCGAGCAGGTGCATCGAGATGATGCCGTCGCGGTCCTGCGGCGCCAGCTTTTCTTGCAGCGCATCACGCCACGCACCGGCGTTGTCGGGCGTCGGCCGCAGCCGCACCAGGCCGAGCGACGCGCCGCGGCCAGTACCCTTGCTGATTGTGATGCGCGCGACCACGCGCAGCATGTCCCTGAAGCGCGCCATGGATCGCCGCGACCATTCGGTCTGGTCGGCGAGGCGCGCCCGGTAGGCGGGGCTGTCGAGCACGCCGAGCGTTTCGGTCGAGTACAGCGAGAGATATTTGGGGTTGGCGGCATGCGCGACATAGCGCCGCGCTTCGAGAAATCCGTCGATTGCGACACGCTCTTCCAGATGCTCGCGATCGTACCAGCGGTTGAAATCGGCCTCGTCCGCAGCGTCGATGTTCATCGACGTCAGCAGCATGCCCTTTCCGGCGAGCGGCATTCTTGTCCTCTCATCGCCCGATCTTCGACGCAAGGTCCGCGATCGACTTCATGACCGCGTCCCTCACGCCGCCATCATAGAGCGAATGCCCGGCTTCTTCCACGATGCGAAGCTCGGAACCGGGCCATACTTTCGCAAGGGCCTGCGCTGTCGCGGGAGCACACAACAGATCATAGCGCCCCTGCACGATCACGCCGGGAATGCCGTCGAGCCGGCCCGCGTTCCGCAGCAGCTGGTCCTCGTTCATGAAGCTGTCGTTGATGAAATAATGCGCTTCCATGAACGGCGTCGCCGGCAATGTGCGCCAGACGTTCAGCCCGGCGAGGTCGAGCCGCGTCCGTGCCGGCTTGTGCTCGGACAAGACGCGCTCGGTGTCGTGCCAGGCCTTCGCCGCCGGGCCATGCACGGCAGGGTCGGCATCGAGGATGCGGCGCCAATAGGCATCCACCGGCCGGTCGCGTTCCTCTGGCGGCAGCACGCTGAGGAAATCCTCGTACAGCGCCGGATGGAATTGCGACAGGCGCGAGGTGAAGGCCGTCTCGACTTCTGCTCGCGTGCCGAGAAACGTCGCGCGCAGCGCAATGCCCGAGACGTGCTCGGGATGCGCCTCTGCATAAGCCAGCGCCAGCGTCGCGCCCCAGGAGCCGCCGACCACCATCCACCGTTCGAAGCCGAATTTTTCGCGGATCTTTTCCATGTCCGCGATCAGGTGCGCAATGGTGTTGTGCTCGCGCGATCCCTTGGGCCGGCTGCGGCCGCAGCCGCGCTGGTCGAACAGCACGGCGCAGAAGCGGTCGGGATCGAACAGCCGGCGATGGTCGGGCTGGCAGCCGCTGCCGGGCCCGCCATGCAGATAGACCGCGGGGATGCCGTCGCTGCGGCCGACGCTCTCGACATAGAGCTCATGGCCGTCGCCGACGTCGAGCATATCGGAGGTCAGCGGTGCAAAGGGATCAGTGCGTTTGGCCGCTGTGCCCGCGTCGGCGTCAGGCGTCATTCTCGGATTCCAGGGTGCCGCCGGCGAAGTTGCGATAGAGGAAGCGGCTGGTGTCGCCTGCGGCCTCGGCTTCCGCCTGCTTGAAGATGGTCTCGTGCAGCGGCGACAGCGCGCAGGCCGGGTCGGTGTTGGCGGCGTCTCCGGTCAGTGCAAAGGCCTGGCAGCGGCAGCCGCCGAAATCGATCTCGCGGAACTCGCAAGACTTGCACGGCTCCTTCATCCAGCCGGTGCCGCGATAGCGGTTGAAGGCCTCCGAGTTCTGCCAAATCCAGGCGATCGAATGGTTGGAGCGCACCGATTCGAAATCGAGCCCGGTGATGCTCTCGGCGGCATGGCAGGGCAGCACCTTGCCGGCGGGCGAGATGTTGAAGAACTGCCGGCCCCAGCCGCCCATGCACTTCTTCGGCCGCAGCGCGTAATAATCCGGCACCACGTAGTCGATCGTCAGTCGGCCCTTCAGCCGCTCGCGCGCCTCCTCAACGAGGCGGGTACACTCATCGAGCTGCGCCACGGTCGGCATCAGCGCGGCGCGATTCTTCAGCGCCCAGCCGTAATATTGCACATTGGCGACCTCGAGCCGGTCGGCATCGAGATCGAGCGCCATCTGGATGATGTCGGGCAGCTGGTGCAGGTTCTGCCGGTGCATCACCGCGTTCACGGTGAGCGGCAGGTCGAGCTCGCGCGTCCATTTCGCGACTTCGAGCTTCTTGCGGTGGCCGCCTTTGTAGCCGGCAACGCGATCTGCGAGGCCGTCCTCGATGCCCTGGAACGAGATCTGCACATGGCAGAGCCCGGCATCTGCGAGATCGCTGAGCCTCTCGCGCGTCAGCAGCACGGCCGAGGTGATGAGATTGGTATAGAGCCCGGCGTCGCTGGCATGCTTGACCAGCTCGACGAGATCTTTCCGTGCCGTCGGCTCGCCACCGGAGAAATGCACCTGGAGCACGCCGATCTCGGCGAGCTCGCTCAAGACCTTCTTCCATTCCTCGGTCGTCAGCTCCTTGCCGGAGCGGTCGAGCTCGACCGGGTTGGAGCAATAGGGACATTGCAGCGGGCAGCGATGGGTGATCTCGAGCAGTACGGCGAGCGGAATGCCGAACGTCTCCGCCGTCGAGCGCTGCTTCTCAAGCACCGCGAGGCTGTCGCTGGGCGGGATGGTCACGTCGCTCATGACGTCTTCTCCCTGATCTCGGTGAGAAAGCCCTTGTCGGCGAGATCCTGCAGCATGGCGATGACGTCGGCCAGGATCGCCTCGCGCGGCGCTGCGTACTTTGCGGCGAGCTGATCGGCGACGTCGCCGACATTGCGCTCGCCGTTGCAGAGTTGCAAGACCTCCACCGCGATCTCATCCGGCGCCAGCACCCGTTCCGGCGCCAGGATCACCCAGACCTTGCGGGTCTCGTCGTATTTCAGCTTGGCATGCCGCGGCAGCACGGGGCGGCTCGCCTCGCTGACGCTGATGTTCCGCGGCCCGGCCATTGCTTTAATCCTCAGCTCGCTTTGGGCACGAACGCGCCCGGCGGAATGTGGCCTTCGACATAGGCATGCTGGAGCGCATCCAGCTGCACCCACAGCACGTTGGTCTTGAAGATCAGCGCGTTGCAGACCTGCGCGCGCTGCTCCGGCGTCGTGGCGTGCCTCTTGACATAATCGAGCGCGAAATTGGCGTCGCGCGGCGCCTGGGTCAGGCGGCGCTTGAAGTAGCTCATGATATCGGGGTTGACGAAGTCGTAGTGCTCCAGCATGCCCGAGATGCGTTCTTCATGCAGGTTCGGCGCGAACAACTCGGTGAGCGAGGAGGCGATCGCCTCCAGCGGGCTTTTTTCGCGGCAGAAGTGCACATAGGCTTCCACCGCGAAGCGCGTCGCCGGCAAGATGCCTTCGGTGGATTCGACGTAAGCGGTGTCGAGCCCGAGGCCCTCGGTCAGCTTGATCCAGCGCTCGATGCCGCCCTCGCTGCCGACATCGCCGTCATGGTCCTCGATGCGATGGCGCCATTCCAGGCGGGTAGCGCGGTCGCGGAAGCGGGAGATCACCACCGCGTCCTTGATCGGGATCGTGCTCTGGTAATAGTAGCGGTTGAGCGCCCAGGCCTGCACCTGGCCCTTGTTCAGCTTGCCGCCATGCAGCAGCTTATGGAACGGATGCAGGCTGTGATAGCGCGTGGCGCCGATGTGGCGCAGCGCCGCCTCGAGCTCCTCGGCCGAGTTGAGCCTCAAGTCCTTGCCGATCGAGAGCGCGGTCATTCCAGTCAGTGATTCGGCGTTCACAGCACGATCTCCGTTCCATCCGCGGGTATCTGCCAGCCCGCCTCCTCAGTGAGCTTGCGCTCGGGCGAGCCGGGCAGCAGCGCCGGATTCGAGTTATTGATATGCAGAAACAGCTTCCTGTCGATATTGAGATCGGCCAGCCGGGCGATGGCGCCGTCCTCGCCGGACATGGCGACATGGCCCATGCTCTTGCCGGTCTTGTGGCCGAGGCCGGCCCTGATCATCTCGTCGTCGCGCCAGACGGTGCCGTCGAAGAACACTAGTGAAGCGCCGTCGATCTCGGCCTTGAGCGCGTCGGTCACCTCGGCGCAGGCCGCGATGAAGTAGAAGAACTTGCCCGTGGCCTTGTCGGTGATCTTCAGGCCCAGCGTGTCGCCGTCGCCGCTCTCGCCGCCCGGATGCACCTTGCCTTCGAGATACCAGGCCGACTTGCCCGGCACGGCAAAGGGCAGCACCTCGAGCCCCGAGCGCGTGCCGTCGGGCAGCCGCGGCTCGAACGGCTCGCGGATCGCGATCGGCTGGCGCCGCACGTTCTTTTCGTTCAGCACGTTGAAGATGCTGTTGGAGCTGAGGATCGCCAGCACCTTCTCGTGCGCATAGATCGTGAAGGGCGAGCCTTCGCGCATCGACAGCAGGCCGGCCACGGCATCGACTTCGCTGTTGGTCAAGATCACGCCCGCAATCGGCGTGTGGCGCAGCGCGCCCGCCTTTGGGTGCAGCTGCGGCGTGGCGTTCAATTGCTGGCGAAGATCGGGTGAGGCGTTGATCAGGAACCAGTGCTCGCCGTCGCCGCTGAAGGCGACAGAAGCCTGGGTTCGAAACAGCTCTTGTCCCTTCGCACGAGCCGCGCGGCAGCCTTCGCAGCCGCAATTCCACTGCGGAACTCCGCCGCCGGCCCCGGCGCCCAGGACGACGACGCGAAGCATGATCCGTCTCCTGGAGGCGAATTGGCGAGGTGGATCTCAGGCCGAGACAGTTTCGGACAAGGTTTCTCTTGCCGGAAACGTATCGTGACCGAAAGAACCACCTGCGCAGAACGCGTTTCCACCAGCCGCTTACTTGCGGGTGGCGCTCACATACATATTGATTTCCATGCCGCAGGGCACTTCGACGATCTTAGGGGCTTTCCAGGCCATTTGGCTCTCCATTTTCGCGAATTCGGACGTATCCGCCCATTGGACAAATTAGTGCGGACGGCAAAGTTCGCCAGTGAAATTTTCCCGACCTAGGTAGTAGGCTGCGGGAATTGTTGCACTGCAAAGATGGCGTATTGCGGCCGCAAAGATGAGCGGATCAGATACGCAAAATTGCCGATAGGTCGTGATCCCTGTCGGGATAAACCAGTTGTGAGTATGGACCGGCTTCTCATCGGCGACAGACGACCCCAATGGATCAGGCATGCCCAGATATTTCTTCAACACCCGCATCGGAGACGAACTGATCGTGGATCCTGACGGCGAGGACCTGCGCAACCCCGATCGCGCCTGGGAGGTCGCGCGCCAGATGATCCTCGAGGTCGTGAAGTCGGAAGGAACCCAGCCGGCGCTGCTGGAGGCCGTCATCGAGGTCACCGACGCCGACGGCGAGATCGTGCTGGAGTTTCCCTTCACCGAAGCGCTGCTCGACATGCCGGACCAGTCCGCGACGAGGCATTAGCCGGACCAGTCCGCGAGGTGGCAAGAGAGGCCCACCACTCCCTCCACGTCATTGCGAGGAGCCCTTGCGACGAAGCAATCCAGACTGCCTCCGCGGCGGCAGTCTGGATTGCTTCGCTGCGCTCGCAATGACGGAGGCACCCCCGCGAAATCCGCATGGCTTTGCCGCGTTCCCGGCGCTAAAAGACGCCGGTCAAACGGAGCAAGCCATGCAAGATCTCTGGCGCCTGTCGGCCGCCGACCTCGCCACCCTCGTCAGGTCCAAAAAAGTCTCCGCCAGGGAGGCCGCCAAGGCCGGTCTCGCGCGGCTCGATGCCGTCAATCCCCAGCTCAACGCGGTGATCGACCACCGGCCGGATGACGTGCTCAAGCAGGCCGATGCCGTCGATGCCGCAATTAGCCGGGGCGAGGACCCCGGCGTCCTCGCGGGCGTGCCCGTCACCATCAAGGCCAATGTCGACCAGGAAGGCTTTGCCACCACCAACGGCCTCAAGCTGCAGCGCGACCTGATCGCGCGCGAGGACAATCCGGTGGTCGCCAATTTCCGGAAATCGGGCGCCATCCTGCTCGGCCGCACCAATTGCCCGGCCTTCTCCTACCGCTGGTTCACCACCAATCTCATCCACGGCGACACCAAGAACCCCCGCGACGCTTCGCTGACGCCGGGCGGCTCGTCCGGCGGCGCCGGCTCGGCGGTCGCGGCCGGCATCGGCCACATCGCGCACGGCACCGACATCGCCGGCTCGATCCGTTATCCCGCCTATGCCTGCGGCGTGCACGGTCTGCGCCCGACGCTCGGACGCATTCCCGCCTTCAACCCGGCGCTGCCGGAGCGCCCGATCGGTCCGCAGATCATGGCGGTCTCGGGCCCGCTGGCGCGCACGGTCAACGATTTGCGCATCTCGCTTGAAGCGATGTCGGCCCGCGACATCCGCGATCCCTGGTTCGCGCCGGTGCCGCTGCAAGGACCCGCACGGGACAAGCGCGCTGCGCTGTGCCTCAATCCGGGTGGGCTTGCCACCGCACCGGAGGTGAAGGCCGCGGTGAGCGATGCCGGCAAGCGGCTGGAGCGCGCCGGCTGGACCGTCGATGTGATCGAGGACACGCCGCCGATGCGCGAAGCGGTGGAATGGCAGATCAAGCTCTGGCTCGGTGACGGCTATGAGGCGCAGCTGGAGATGGCCGAGCGCGAGGGCGATCCCGGCGCACTGGCCTGCCTGCGCGGCAACCGCGCCAGGGTCACGCCGATGGATCAGGCCAATTACGCCAAGGCGCTGACCCGGCGAGCCACGCTGACCCGCGACTGGATGCTGTTCTTCGAAAAATACGCCGTGCTGCTGACGCCGGTCTCCGGCGAATTGCCGTTCCCCGACCATCTCGACCGCAAGGACGAGGATTCCTTCAAGCGGGTATGGGAAGCGCAGCTGCCGCAGATCGCGATTCCCTTCATGGGATTGCCGGGCCTCGTGGTCTCCACAGGTCTCGTCGGCAGGGCGCCGGTCGGCGTGCACATCGTCTCTGGCCGCTATCGCGAGGATCTGTGCCTGCTCGCCGGCGAAGCGATCGAGGCCGGCGGCGTGCCGCCATCGCCGATCGATCCCGTGGGCTAGCGATGACCGCCATCTACGACTTCAAGGCCAACTCGCTGGCCGGCGAGGAGGTCGCCCTGCGGCGTTTCGAGGGGCAGGTGCTCTTGATCGTCAACACCGCGAGCAAATGCGGTTTCACGCCGCAATATCGCGGCCTCGAGGATCTCCATCGCGACCTCTCTCCGCGCGGCTTCTCGGTGCTCGGCTTTCCCTGCAACCAGTTCGGCGCGCAGGAACCGGGGCAGGCGAGCGAGATCCAGGAATTCTGCTCGACCCATTACGACGTCACCTTTCCCCTGTTCGAGAAGATCGACGTCAACGGGCCGAAGGCGCATCCTCTGTACGAGTACCTGAAACGCCAGCAATCCGGGCTTCTCGGCGCCGCCATCAAATGGAATTTCACCAAATTCCTGGTGAACCGTGAGGGCCGCGTGGTCGCGCGCTACGCGCCGACCGCCCGGCCCGAAGGATTGCGCAATCAAATCGAAACACTGTTGTGAGCGAGACAATCATGAGCGACGAATTTCCGGACCGCCTGTCGGTCGACCCGAACAGCCCCTATTACAACGCGGAGATCCTGTCGCGCGACGTCGGCATCCGCTTCAAGGGCATCGAGAAGACCAATGTCGAGGAGTACTGCATCAGCGAAGGCTGGGTCCGCGTCACCGCAGGGAACGCCAAGGACCGCCACGGCAACCCGCTGACCATCAAGGTGCACGGTCCGGTGGAGCCGTATTTCAGGGATAAGAAATAGGCTTGACCTGAGCGCGCGCCGTTCGCTCCTCGTCATTGCGAGCGCAGCGAAGCAATCCAGGATCTTTCCGCCGAGGCAGTCTGGATTGCTTCGTCGCTTCGCTCCTCGCAATGACGATAATAACCACTGAAGGCCCACCCCATGTCCGTCCGCATCGTCGACGTCCGCGAAATTACAAAGCCGATCTCTTCGCCGATCCGCAACGCCTATATCGACTTCACGAAGATGACGACCAGCCTCGTCGCCGTCGTCACCGATGTCGTCCGTGACGGCAAGCGCGTCGTCGGCTACGGCTTCAACTCCAACGGCCGTTACGGGCAGGGCGGCCTGATCCGCGAGCGCTTCGCCGCGCGCATCACGGAAGCTGATCCGAAGTCGCTGCTCGACGCAGCCGGCGACAATCTCGACCCCGACAAGGTCTGGGCCGCGATGATGACCAACGAGAAGCCGGGCGGCCACGGCGAGCGCTCGGTCGCGGTCGGCACCATCGACATGGCGGTGTGGGACGCGGTGGCGAAGATCGCCGGCAAGCCGCTGTTCCGCTTGCTCGCCGAGCGTCACGGCGTCAAAGCCAATCCGCGCGTCTTCGTCTACGCCGCCGGCGGCTATTATTATCCCGGCAAGGATCTCTCGATGCTGCGGGCTGAGATGCGCGGCTATCTCGATCGCGGCTACAACGTCGTCAAGATGAAGATCGGCGGCGCTGATATCGACGAGGACCGCAGGCGCATCGAGGCGGTGCTGAAGGAGATCGGCAAGGACGCCCAGCTCGCCGTCGACGCCAACGGCCGCTTCAATCTGGAGACCGCCATCGCCTACGCCAAGATGCTGCGCGACTATCCCTTGTTCTGGTACGAGGAAGCCGGCGATCCTCTCGACTACGCGCTGCAGGCCGCGCTCGCCGAATTCTATCCGGGCCCGATGGCGACCGGCGAGAACCTGTTCAGCCACCAGGACGCCCGCAATCTGATCCGCTACGGCGGCATGCGCCCCGACCGCGACTGGCTGCAATTCGACTGCGCGCTGTCCTATGGCCTGTGCGAATACCAGCGCACGCTCGAAGTGCTGAAGACCCACGGCTGGTCGCCGAGCCGCTGCATCCCGCACGGCGGCCACCAGATGTCGCTCAACATCGCCGCCGGCCTCGGCTTAGGCGGCAACGAAAGCTATCCCGACCTGTTCCAGCCCTATGGCGGCTTCCCCGACGGCGTCCGCGTCGAGAACGGCCACATCACCATGCCCGAGCTTGCAGGCATCGGCTTCGAAGGCAAGTCCGATCTCTACAAGGAGATGCAGGCGCTGGCGGAGTAGGAGTATCGTTGGAGCGCGACGTCCGCGCCACACACTCCGTCATTGCGAGCGCAGCGAAGCAATCCAGAATCTTTCCGCGGAGGCAGTCTGGATTGCTTCGTCGCAAGAGCTCCTCGCAATGACGGTGGAGGGGCCACTGCCGCTCGCGGGCGTCTGGCCCGCAGCCCAATGTGCCGAATTGCGCGAGCTGTCGCCACACACTCCGTCATTGCGAGCGCAGCGAAGCAATCCAGAATCTTTCCGTGGAAGCAGTCTGGATTGCTTCGTCGCAAGAGCTCCTCGCAATGACGGTGGAGGAGCCACTGGCCGCTCGCGGGCGTCTGGCCCGCAGCCCAATGTGCCGAATTGCGCGAGCTGTCGCCACACACTCCGTCATTGCGAGCGCAGCGAAGCAATCCAGAATCTTTCCGCTACGGCAGTCTGGATTGCTTCGTCGCAACGGCTCCTCGCAATGACGGTGTGGCGAAAGCCTCGTAATCATCTCTTAGTTGTGATATCGTAGCGGCTATTCTCAGCCGAGTACGATTATGAAGCAACCCTGCGTGTACATGTTCGCCAATCGTCGCAACGGAACGATCTACACGGGCGTCACCTCTAATCCGCCGCGCCGCGCGTTCGAGCATCGCGAAGGACTGGTAAAGGGTTTTTCATCGAAGTACGGCTGCAAGCTCCTCGTCTGGTACGAGCTGAACGCGACCATGTCCGACGCGATTGTGCGCGAGAAGCAGATCAAAGGTGGCAGCCGGGCGAAGAAGCTTGCGCTCATTGAGAGCCTCAATCCGAATTGGGACGATTTGTACGAGACGCTGATCTGACCGGCAGGAGATCTGCGGCTACTCGGCGAGCCGCTGCCACGTCCTCCGTCATTGCGAGCGTAGCGAAGCAATCCAGGATCTCTCCCCGGAGGCAGTCTGGATTGCTTCGTCGCAAGGGCTCCTCGCAACGACGGGGAGGGAGCGGAAGTCATCCGGTCGTCGTCCGAGCCTGCAGCGGGCGGTCGTTGGGTTTCGCAAGCTGTCGCCCCACACTCCGTCATTGCGAGCGCAGCGAAGCAATCCAGAATCTTTCCACGGCGGCATTGCTTCGCTGTGCTCGCAATGACGATGTGGTAAGCGTCCGCCCCCTACGACAGCCTCATATCCAGCAGCCTTCGCCCTTCGCCCTTCAGCAGCTTCTTCACCGCATTCGACGCCACGACCTCGCCGTCATTGGCATAGGCCTCGTGGTTCTTCTCGATGTCGTCGAGGCGGTAGAGGTAGTTGACCATGACGCCGGCGGACTCGCGCATTCCCTTGGGCGAGAGGTCGCCCAGCCAGTTGATGCGCTCCAGCCGCGCGCCGTTGCCGAGATGGAAGCGGGCGACGGAATCGATCAGCTTGCCCTTCGGCGTGCGCGCCTTGAGGAAATAGTGCGCCGCGAGCGGCTCCAGCACGGCGCGGAGCAGTGCCGCCGTCTCCGGGCTCTCGAACCATCTGGGATCATCGAGGCGCCTCAGCACCTCGCGGTCCTCGTCCGACAGCGGCAGATCCTTGTCCTGCTTCACCCAGGCCATGAAGCCAGGCACCGGCGACAGCGTCACGAACGTGTCGAGCTTCGGCAGCTCGCGGCGCAGCTCTTCCACCACCTGCTTGATCAGGAAGCTGCCGAAGGAGATGCCGCCCAGGCCGCGCTGGGTGTTGGAGATCGAATAGAACACGGCGGTGCGCGCGCGCTCGATCGGCAGGTGCTGGCGGTCGACCGCGAGCAGGGGCTGGATCGCACCGGGGATCGTCTCGGTCAGCGCCACCTCGACGAAGATCAAGGGTTCGTCCACCATCGCAGGATGGAAGAAGGCGTAGCAGCGCCGGTCGACCGGATCGATGCGGCGGCGCAGATCGTCCCAGTCCGAGATCTCGTGCACGGCCTCATAACGGATGATCTTTTCGAGGATGTTGGCCGGAGTCGACCAGTCGATCCTGCGCAGCACGAGAAACCCCCTGTTGAACCACGAAGAGAGAAGATGCGAGACGTCGCGATCGAGCGCGGCGAGATCGGTGTGCCCGTTCATCATGCCGAGCAGATCGGCCCGCATGTTGACGAGATCGCCGGTACCGCCGGGTGCGCGGTTGAGCCGCCGGATCAGCTCCTGCCGGCGCGGCTCTGAGGCGAAGTGCAGCGAGCTTGCGTCCTCGTCGCTGGGCGCGGCGCGCCATGTCTCGATCGCCTTGGACAGGCGCTCCCGATCGGGACCGAAATCGCGCACCAAGCCCTCGAAGAAGGCGCGGCGTGCCGCCGCGTCCAGCTCCCGGTAGATGTCGAGCACCTCGCGCGCCATCGCGGTGCCCGAGGCTTCGCCCCGGCCCGACAGCAGCGCATCGCAGAGCTCGAGCAGTCCGTCGGCATCATGCTTGGTTTCGGCGGCGTCCCCCCGGCGAAGCAACGTGCGGCCGCGCTCGGAGATGGTGGCAAGCAGGTCGGAGAAGAAGGCGTTGGCCATCGGGGCTTTCGTATCAGGTCTGTGCGATGCGGCAAGCTTACACGGGATTTGGGTGCAAGCCGATCACAATCAAGCAGGCGAATGCGGCATCTTTCGCTCCGCCGTGCGTTTGGAGAATGAGGGCATGCCGGAACGGGTCGATGATATGCCGGGCAGTGCTCATTCCAACGCGCTGTCATGCCCCGGCTTGACCGGGCATCCAGTACGCCGCAGCTTCTCGATTCTAGCCGAGCCGTCTCGGCGTACTGGGTCGCCCGGTCAAGCCGGGCGACGACACCGCGTGTGTTGCAAACTCCGTCGGCGTCCGACCCGTCACCTGGCGGAATGCGGCCGAGAACGCCGGCACGCTGGCATAGCCGAGCTGGGTCGCGAGCTGCTTCACCGACACGCTCGCATCCGTCGATATCCGCTCGATCGCCGCCGCAATCCTAGCGCGCTGGCACCAGCTCTTGAAGCTCAGCTGCGTCTCGCTCGAAAACAGCCGCGACAGCGTACGCGCGGAGGTTCCGACCGCGCGCGCCAGCGTGTCGATGTCGTGCAGGCCGGTGGGATCGTCGAGCACGATCATCGCCGCGCGGCGGCAGCGCGCTTCGCGCGGCAGCGGCACGAAGGTCGCGGAATCCTCGGCCTGGTGCAATTCCAGCATCACCAGGCGCACCAGGAGCTCGGTGCGCTCTTCGGTGTTGCGCCCGTCGAACAGCGCGAGAATCGCCTGATTGAGCAGCGGCGACACCCGCACCACGAATTCCCTGGTCAGGCCGTCATAGCGCTGCTCGCGCTTCAGCCAGGACAGGTCGAAATACAGCGTGCGCATCTCGATGTCGGCCAGCAGGTCGATGGCATGCTCGAGCCCGGCCGGCACCCAGACCGCGCGGTCCGGCGGCACCAGCCAGCGTCCGGCGGGCGTCGTCACCTGCATCGTGCCCTTTGCCGCATAGATCAGCTGCGCCTCGCGGTGCATGTGCAGATCGATCCGCATCCCCTTGGGATAGTCGCGGGCGACCAGGTGCACGCCCGCGGGCGAGTGGTGGTTGCTCCGGACCTCCCGCAGGATTGGCGTTTCCAAGACAGTCATTGGCAGCATCCCGTCATGGGGAGGACATATAACTCATTTCGGAGCAGGAGAGGATTCGGGAATGAACAGCCCCAGTCGGGTCATCGGTTTCGTCAACGCAGGTCATTTCATCGACCATTATTCGATGCTGATCTTCGCCGCCGCTGTCATCATCATGGGCCCGGCGCTCGGCATGGCTTATTCGGAACTTTTGCCCTACGCGACGCCGGGCTTCGTCGCCTTCGGCGCCGGCTCGCTGCTCACCGGCTGGTTGGGCGATCGCTGGAGCCGCCGCCACATGATGCTGATCTTCTTCGTCGGCATCGGCCTTTCGATGATCGCGGTCGGCTTCGTGCAGACCCCCGTGCAGCTCGGCGCCGCGCTGCTTGCGATCGGCATCTTTGCGTCGATCTATCATCCCGTCGGCACCGCCATGATCGTGTCCTACGCCGATCGGCTCGGCCGCGAGATGGGCATCAACGGCGTCTGGGGCAATCTCGGCGTGGCGTCGTCGGCCCTGGTCACCGGCGTGATCGGCCAATATCTCGGCTGGCGTTTTGCGTTCATCGTTCCTGGCGCGGTTACGGTCCTGATCGGCATCGCCTTCGCGCTGACCATCGTACATGAGGACCGCAAGGGCTCGAAGCAAGCGGCGGCGCAGGCGCGGGTGGCCAAACGGGACATGTGGCGCGTGATCCTGGCGCTGCTGATCGTGGTGATCGCGATCTCCACGACCTTCAACGCCGTCACCGTGGCGCTGCCAAAGCTGTTCGCCGAGCGGCTTGCGGACCTGACCAAAAGCCCGGCGCTGCTCGGGGTCATCGCCGCCGGCGTCTACGTGTTCGGCGCGATGACGCAGTACACGATCGGCCGGCTGCTCGACCGCTACTCCCTGAAGACGGTGGCGCTGCCACTTTCCTTCATGCTGGCGCCATTCCTGTATCTGGCCGCGAGCCTGTCCAACCTGCCGCTGATCGTCGTTTCGATCGGCATCGTCATGGGTGCGTTCGGGCAGGTGACGGTCAACGACGCCATGGTCGGCAAATACACCACGGAAGAGTGGCGTTCGCGCGCCTATGCCGTGCGCTATTTCGTCGGTTTCACCGCGGCCGGCGCCTCCGTCGGTCTGGTCGCCTGGCTCTATGAGCGGGGCGGATTCGTCACCATGCTGCACGCCTTCGCCGCCCTCTGCCTGCTCGCCATCGCCGCCGCGCTGATCCTGCCGCGCGAGATCCGCACGCCGCAGGTGGTGTGAGGGAGACTCTCTCCACCGCATTGCGAGGAGCCCTTGCGACGAAGCAATCCAAATTGCCGCCGCGGAAAAATTCTGGATTGCTTCCGCCTTCGCCAAGGCTTCGGCGGACAAGTCGCTGCGCTCGGAATGACGGAGAATGAGGAGGCACCCTCGCCATGCCACCCACGATGCCATTCTGCCAGTGTTTTGCCCGACGGAGCAAGCCGTTTCGGCAAAGCCGAACTTTTTGAAAGTTTTCAACGGCATCCCTACTGTGCATGGGGTTGTTTTCGCGTTTGGCGTTTTTGCCCCCTCCGTCCCGTCGTGCGCGGCAGGAACTCCCGCCGCCTCCCGCGGGTTCTATCCCCGTGGCCCCGACAGCGGGGCCGGGTAAAGGGGAAATGACGCCTGCATGCTGTGGACCTTGCTCCGGCCGGTCGGCCTCGTCCCCGCGGCGCTCATCCTCACCACCATTGCGGCCGGCGCCGAAGCGGGCAAATCGGCCGGCCCGTCCGAATTCCTGCTGGTGGCGCAGATCGTCCTGCTGATCGCGGTGGGTCGCGGCCTCGGCGAGATCATGATGCGCGTCGGCCAACCCTCAGTGATCGGCGAGCTGCTCGCCGGCATCATCCTGGGGCCGTCATTGCTCGGCTGGATTTGGCCCGAGGCGCAAGCCGCGATCTTTCCCAACGCGCCCGAGCAGAAGGCGATGATCGCCGGCATCGCCCAGTTCGGCATCCTGCTGCTTTTGCTGCTGACCGGCATGGAAACCGACCTCAAGCTGGTCCGGAAGGTGGGCAGGGCCGCGATCGCGATCTCGATCGCTGGCATCGTCGTGCCGTTCGCCTGCGGCTTCGCACTCGGCGAGTTCCTGCCGGATGCGCTGCTGCCCAATCCGCAGGAGCGCCTGGTGGCGTCGCTGTTCATGGGCACGGCGCTGTCGATCTCCTCGGTGAAGATCGTCGCGGTCGTCGTGCGCGAGATGAACTTCATGCGCCGCAACGTCGGGCAGATCATCGTCGCGACCGCCGTGATCGACGACACAATCGGCTGGATCATCATCGCCGTCATTTTCAGCCTCGCTTCGCAAGGCTCGCTCGACATCGCTTCCGTGACCAAGTCGGTGCTGGGAACGCTCGCCTTCCTCGCGGTCAGCTTCACCATCGGCCGCCGCCTGGTGTTCCAGCTGATCCGCTGGGCCAACGATAATCTCGTCAGCGCGGCCGCGGTCATCTCCGTGATCCTGCTGCTGATGAGCGTCATGGCGATGATCACGCATCTGATCGGCGTCCACACCGTATTAGGTGCCTTCGTCGCCGGCATCCTGGTCGGGGAATCGCCGATCCTGACGCGGCAGATCGACGAGCGCCTGCGCGGGCTGATCTCGAGCTTCTTCATGCCGGTGTTCTTCGGTCTCGCCGGGCTCAGCGCCGATCTCACGGTGCTGCGCGATCCCAACCTCCTGATGCTCACCGGCCTGCTCGTCGTGATCGCCAGCGTCGGCAAGTTCGGTGGCGCGTTCGTCGGCGGCACCGTGGGCGGGTTGAACGGGAGGGAGTCGCTGGCCCTCGCCAGCGGCATGAACGCGCGCGGCTCGACCGAGGTCATCATCGCGACCATTGGCCTGTCGATCGGCGTGCTCAGCCAGAACCTGTTCACGATGATCGTGACGATGGCGATCGTGACCACGATGGCGATGCCGCCGATGCTGCGCGCGGCGCTGGCCAGGCTGCCGATGAGCGCGGAGGAGAAGGAGCGGTTGGAGCGCGAGGAGTTCGAGAGGCGCGGCTTCGTCGCCAATCTCGAACGTCCCTTGCTCGCGGTGGACGAGAGCGTCAACGCCACCTTCGCCGCGCATGTCGCCGGACTGATCGCCGGCATGCGCGGCCTGCCGATCACGGTGCTGCATATCGGCAAGCGCGCCGAGGAACAAGAGAAGGGGCGCGGCGAGGAAGTGAGCCACGAAGCCGTGGTGAAGAAGGCGGCCGAAACCGTCTCCGCCAACAGCGACAACGATGCCGGCAGCGTCGATGTCATCAGCCGCACCAGGCGCGCGGAGCTTGGCGAGACCATTGCCGACGAGGCGCGCAAGGGCTTCGATCTCCTGGTCGTCGGCATCGCCAAGGTCGCCGCCACCAAGGACCGTTTCGATCGCAAGGTCGAGGATATTGCCGCGAAGTTCGAAGGACCGCTTGCGATCGTGGCCGCCAAGGGCAAGCACCTGAAACAGCCGATGCCCGAGGCGCTCAACATCCTCGTTCCCGTGTCCGGCAGCGCCGTCTCCAAGCGCGGTGCCGAGGTCGCCGTGGCGCTGGCGCAGGCCGGCTCAGGTTCTCTTCGGGTGGTCTATGTAGCGACGACGCGCGACAAGGGTGCGCAGCGCGGTAGCTCGCGCGGGTTGAGCCAGGAGACAGGCATCCTCAAGGACACCAGCGATCTCGCCGCCCGCTACGACGTCGACATCACCACGACCCTGCGCGTGAACCGCGCGCCGGAGGCGGCGATTCTGCGCGAGATCGACACCACCGACGTCGACCTCGTCGTCATGGGCGTTGACCGGATCCAGGCCGACCATCTCTCCTTCGGCGGCGTCGCCGATGCAGTGCTGCGACAGTCGAAGGTCTCGGTGCTCCTGGTCTCGAGCGGCGAGGCGCGGCAGGCGCCGGCGGAGCAGGGTTAGGGCTTCACCTCCGCCACCGCCTGCGGCTTCTTCTTCGACGACCGCCAGTTCTCGAAACGCTGCACCACGACGAAGAAGGCCGGCACGAACAGCACCGCAAGGCAGGTCGAGGCCAGCATGCCCGAGAATACCGTGATGCCGATCGACTTGCGCGCGCTGGCGCCGGCGCCGGTGGCGAGCACCAGCGGGACGACGCCGAGGATGAAGGCGAACGAGGTCATCAGGATCGGCCGGAAGCGGGCGCGCGCGGCCTCGATCGCGGATTCGATGATCGGCTTGCCGTCGCGGCCGTGCAGCTCGAGCCCCACCTCGACGATCAGGATGGCGTTCTTGGCCGAGAGCGCGATCAAGAGGATCAGGCCGATCTGGCAATAGAGATTGTTGTCGATCTTGAGGGCGGAGAGGATCAGCATCGGCCCGAGCAGCGACAGCGGCACGGCGAGAATCACCGAGATCGGCGCGTACCAGCTCTCGTACTGGCCGGCGAGCACGAGATAGACCAGCAGCATGGCGAGCCCGAACACCCAGTAGATCTGGTTCGAGACCGCCTTCTCCTGATACGACATCGCGGTCCATTCATAGCCGGTGCCCGGCGGCAACGTCTTGTCCGCGATTTCCTCCATCAGCTTCAGCGATTGGCCCGACGAATAGCCCTGCGCCGGCAGGCCGATCACGGTCGAGGACGGATAGAGATTGTAGAGGCTGATCAGCGACGGGCCGGTGGCCGGCGTGATCTTGGCGACGGTGCCGAGCGGGATCATGTCGCCGTTCGAGTTGCGCACCTGCATGTTGGCGATGTCGCGCTCGGTGACGCGGAAGGCGGGATCGGCTTGCGTATAGACCTGGAACACGCGGCCGAACTTGTTGAACTGGTTGACATAGGAAGAGCCGAGATAGGTAGACAGCGCCGAGAACACCTGATCCGTGGTGACATGAAGCGTCTGAGTCTTGACGCGGTCGATCTCGACGTTGAATTGCGGCACCGAGGAGCGGAACGAGGACTGCACGCGCTGCAGCGCGCTCTGGCTTTGAGCGTTGGTGACCATCGCGCCGGTGATGGCCTGCAGCTTGGCGAAATCGCTGTTGCCGTCGCGCAGCTCGACCTGCATCGAGAAGCCGGCGGCGTTGCCGATGCCCTGGATCGGTGGCGGCGGCAACACGATGGTGCGCGCCTCCATGATATCAGCGAGCTTGTCGTTCAGGCCAAAGACCAGCGAGCGCAGATCCTCACCGGGCCCTTTACGCGCGTCCCAATCCTTCAGGATGATGTAGGCGACACCGGCATTGGCGAGGCTGGCGCTGTTGTCGAGCGCGGAGATGCCGGCGATGGTGATGACCTGCGCCACGCCGGGCGTGTCCTTGATCAGCCCGCTCGCTTTGTCGAGCACGGCCTGCGTCCGCTCCAGCGCGGCGCCGTCGGGCAGCTGCACCGCGGCGATCAGATAGCCCTGGTCCTCGATCGGCAGGAAGCCGGTCGGCACCCGCGACAGGCCATAGCCGCTGGCGGCGATGATCAGCAGTGCGAACGCGACCGAGATGGTGGCGTGCTTCACGAGGAACGTGATCAGCCTTGTGTAGCCGCGCTCGACGCGGTTGTAGACCGCATTGAAGCCCCGATAGAAGAAATTGCGCTGCTCCGGCGGCACGGCCGGCCGCAGCCACAGCGCGCATTGCGTCGGCTTCAAGGTCGCGGCGTTGATGGCGGAGAGCAGGGCGGTCGCGGCGATCACCAGCGCGAATTGCGAGTAGGTGCGCCCGGTCAGTCCGGCGAGGAACGAAGCGGGCAGGAACACCGAGATCAGCACCAGCGTGATGCCGACGATCGGCGCGAACAGCTGGTCCATCGCGCGGATCGCGGCGTCGTGGCCGTTCATGCCCTGTTCGATGTTGTGGGCGGCGCCCTCGACCACGACGATGGCGTCGTCGACCACGATGCCGATCGCGAGCACGATCGCAAACAGCGTCGACATGTTGATGGTGAAGCCGAGTGCCGCCATCGCGGCGAAGGCGCCGATGATGGTGACAGGCACGGTCGTCGCCGGCACCAGCATCGCGCGCCAGTCCTGCAGGAAGATGAGGATCACGACCAGCACCAGCAGGCCGGCCTCGATCAGGGTCATATAGACCTCGTGCACCGAGGCTTCGACGAACTTGGTGGTGTCGAACGGCGTGTCGTACTTGATGCCTTCGGGGAAGCGCTTGGCGAGCTCCGCCATCTTCTTCTCGACGGCCTGCTCGACCTGCAGCGCGTTGGCGCCCGGCGACTGGAACACGCCGATGCCGACCGCGGGCTGCTTGTTGAGCGAGAAGATCTGGCTGTAGGTCTGCGCGCCGAGTTCGACCCAGCCGACGTCGCGCACCCGCGTGACGTCGCCGCTCGTGCCCGTCTTGACGATGATGTTCTCGAACTGGCCGGCGTCGTCGAGCCGTCCGTTGACGTTCAGCGTGTACTGGAACGCTTGTCCCGGCGGCGTCGGCGGCGCGCCGACCTGACCGGCGGCGACCTGCTGGCTCTGCTGCTGGATTGCCTGGATCACGTCCTGCGGCACCAGGCCACGCACCTGCAGCTTGTTGGGATCGAGCCAGATCCGCATCGAGTATTGCCCGGCGCCGAATACGGTGACGTTGCCGACGCCGGGCAGGCGCGAGAGCTCGTCGCGGATGTTGATGGTGGCGTAGTTGCTCAAGTAGAGGCTGTCGTACCTCGCATCCGGCGAGGTGAGCGTCACGAACAACAGGATCGAGGTCGACCGCTTCTGCACGGTGACTCCCTGGTTCTGCACGGCTTGCGGCAATTGCGACAATGCGCTGGAGACGCGGTTCTGCACCAGCACCTGCGCGAAGTTGAGGTCGGTGCCGATCTTGAAGGTCACGGTCAGCGTGTAGGTGCCGTCGGAGCCGCTGTAGGATTGCATGTACAGCATGTCCTCGACGCCGTTGACCTGCTGCTCGATCGGCAGCGCCACGGTATCGATCACGGTCTTGGCGCTGGCGCCGGGATAGCGCGTGGTGACCTGCACGGTCGGTGGCACCACGTCGGGATATTGCGCGATGGCGAGATTGAACAGCGCGACGCCGCCGATCAGGATCATCAACAGCGCGATGACGTTCGAGAGGACCGGCCGCTCGATGAAGAACTTTGAGATCATGGCTGGCAGCCCCTACTTGCTCGAGGCCTGCGTCTGCTCGATCTTCGTCACCTGCGGGTCGATCTTCTGGCCCGGGATGACGCGCAAGAGCCCCGCGGTCACGACGCGATCCTCTGGCTTCAGGCCGCTCTCGATCACGCGCAGGCCGTTGTCGACCGGGCCGATCTGTACCTTGCGCTGCTCGACGACGTTGTCGCTGTTGACGACGAGGAGATAGCGGCCGCCCTGGTCGCTGCCGAGCGCGGTGTCGGGAACGAGCAGGGCGCTCTTCTCCTGGTCGAAGGGCACGCGGACCCGGACGAAATAGCCAGGCAGCAGCACCCGCTTGTCGTTGGGAACGAGGCCGCGCACGGCCAGCGTGCCGGTCGACTGGTTGAGGGTCGGCGAGACGTAGTCGAGCTTGCCCTCATGAGGGTAGCCGGTATCGGTCTGCAGCCCCACTTGAATCGGGAAGTGCTTCATGTCCGCGGGCGTCAGTCCGCGACGGGTCGCCTCGGCGCGGATGCGCAGCACGTCCTGCTCGTTGACGGTGAAGTTCACATAGATCGGGTCCATCGCCACGATGGTGGCGAGCTGGGTCGGCGAGGAGACGCCGACGAGCTCGCCGATCGAGACCATGTGCGCGCTGACGATGCCGTCGAACGGTGCCGTGACCTTGGTGTAGCCGTAATTGACTTCGGCGAGCTTGGTGTTGGCCTGGGCCTGCTGCAGATTGGCCTGGGCGTTGTCGCGGTTCGAGGTCGAGGTGTCGAGCGTGGCTTGCGAGACCGCCTGGCGCTGCACCAGCTCGGCCTGTCGCTTGTAGTCGGCCTCCGCCTGCCGGAGCGAGGCCTGCGCGCCGACTTCGGCCGCCTGCGCCTGCTCGAGCTTGAGCTTGTAGGTCTCAGGCTCGATCGTGAACAGCTGGGTGCCCTGCTTCACGAATGTGCCGTCCTGATAGTCGATCGTTTGCAGAAAGCCCTGCACGCGCGCGACGAGATCGACGCTCTTGATCGGTGCCGTGTTGCCGGTCGCCTCGATGTAGCGCGTCACCGGACGCTGCACCGGCGTCGCGACGTCGACCTTGGGCGGCGGCGGCGCCACGAACGTGTTCTTGTCCTCGCAGCCGGCGAGCACAGCCAATGCCGCGGTTGCGGCGAGTGCCCGACCGATATGTTTCCTCGCTGCTCCATTGCGTCGTGCGGGAGATGCGGGATTTGCGCGGCTCATTCGGTGGTCCCCGATTGCTGTCTGTCGGTGCGGCAGGCTACCAACAAACGGGCAGTCGTGGAACACCATAGCCATGGCGGTCACGGGTCTTGCACCGAAAACGGCAGTGTGGCCTTTGACAGATTTGTCACGACAAGGCGCTTTTCACCGGCGAACGATGGCCCGTCCGCACCTAGGGCTGGCGCGCATGCCACGCCGCGAGCACATCCTTCTCGTCTTCGGCAGTGAGACCGACGACTGGCCCGTTGTTGGCGCGGAGCCAATGAAGCGTATCGCGCGCGGTGTCTCCCGGCGGTCGCGAGGTCAATCCGGCCGCGCGCGCCGGCGAGGTATCGCGCGTCAGGAAGCCGGCGTAGTCCGGCAATGGCAGCCACATCGGTAAGGACCGCGGGCCCGCCCAACGCCTGACGTCATGCGCTTCCAGAAAGGCGCGATCGATCCAGGTGAAGGTGCAGGACGCGTTCAGCGCGGATGCGCATTCGCTCAGGAATCCGCCGCGCGTGCGGATCGGCCCAATCCCGTCATAGATGCCGACGAGACCGCTCTCTGCCGCATGCACGATCCATTGCGCGAGATCGCGCACGTCGATGAACTGGACCGCATCCTCCGGCGATCCCGGCGCCAGCACCTCGCCGCCGCGCGCAAGCCGCGCCGGCCAATAGGCGAACCGTCCGGTCGGGTCCTCGGGGCCTGCGATCAGTCCGGCGCGGCAGATGAAGGCATCATCGCCGACCGCCTGTTCGCAGGCCACCTTGGCGGCGCCGTAGATCGCGTCGGTGCTGTGCTCGACATCTGCCCCAATGGGCTCGCGCAGCGGCGCCGTGTCGGCCCGTTGGCCCGGCACGCGGTTGTCCGCATAGACACTGACGGTGGACACGAAGGTCCAATGCACGCCCGGCCGCTTCAGCGCGGCGACCGCACGGCGGACCTGGCCGGGATGACGCGAGACGTCGACCATGGCGTCGAACGTCTCACCCGTGAGTGGCCCAAGTCCGTCGGCCAGGTCGCGGTCGATCTGCATGAAGCGCGCACCCGTAGCGATCGGCCCCGCGAGTCCGCGCGCGGCGCAGGTCACGTCGTGACCGACCGCGCAAGCATGGCTTGCTATCGCGCGCCCAAGAAACTGGCTGCCGCCGAGGATGAGAATGCGCATGAAACAGTCCAGTGTCGCCGATGAGGCCGCGAGACTACAACCTCCACCGGCGGTTGCAACGATCCCTCAGCGCGGCTTGATCTCGGCGTATTTCGCTATCGCTTTCTCGAACTTCCGGTTGAACAGCCACATCGCGGCGAAGATCTCGCGGTAGCTCGCCGAGGTCTTTGCCCGGTCGGCCTGTCCGAAGGCAAAAATGCTGTTGTTGCGCAGGTACCTCATGATTCTGGGGCTCGACACCCGATAGTTCAGGAGATCGCCCGATTTGAGCGCGGACCGCGTCGGGGTAGGAACGATCTGGATCAGCTGGAACAGCTTCATCTGGTCGATCGGGTCGGGCAGCGTCTTGACGATTCCCGGAATCTCGCGGAACAGATCGGAGTGCGCGTTCATCAACCCGTTGCGGACGTTGGTCCAGTGGTTGAAGCGCTGATCGGTGCCGCGGGCACGCGCCTCCTCCTTGTCGTCTCGCGCGCTCAAGCCCGGGTCGATCGCAGCTACGTCGCCCTTGATCTTCTCCCATTTCCGCCGGCCGTTGCGGTCTTCGGAGGGGCCTGTCTGGAAGCTGCCCATATAGGTGTTCGAGCGTGCATTGCGGACATTCTGCTTGCCGTTGGTCTCCGCAAAGAACAGCCCGAGGCTGATCCGCCCGGCAGCTTCGGCGTGTTCGGGAGCGAGGCCCTTGGCGCGCGCAATCGCGACCGCAAGATCGACGACGTCCTCGAACGGCGTCGGCGAGCTCTGCGCGTTGGCAGGCGGCGCCTCCATGAGGTCGAACAGCCTGCCGTATTCCTCGACCAGCGGCTCGATCTCGGCATCGAAATAGGCCGGAGGAATCTCGAACTTGTTCGGCCGGCCGATCCGCGACGGCATGACGTCGGTGAGGTCCTTGTAGCTGCTGATCACAGCGACGCGCGCGAGATAGAGCGCCTGTCCCGGCAGGTTCGGCAGCGGCTCCTTCGCCTCGATCTGGCGCCGCCGCTCAGTGAGGATGGATTTGAAGTCGCCGAGCGCGCGCTCGTAAGCCGCGAGCGCCTCCGATTGCTGTGGCGTCGGCGCCGCCTTTTGCGCAACGGTGGGCACCGCGCCGAAGATGGCAACAGCCGCAAGGGCCGCGGCGGCAAGTCGTCTCGATCCCATGGCCGATCCTATGGCTGGTTCCCGTCGATTCGATGGCCAGCGAGATCGTAGACGTCGGAGGCGAGCCGCCGCAATTCTCCTTTCACGCCGCCCGGTAGTCCGGCGCCGTCGCCAGGAACTTGGCGTAAGCATCCGCATCCGGCGGCTGGAAGCGGCCCGCGAGTCCGCCGCGCTTCTGGTTTTTCGCGCCGATATCGGCCATCAGCTCGTCGAAATGGCGGTAGTGATAAGGGGCGACGCAGAGGCCGCCATAGACGCCCGCGGCCGGCCGCTCGACGCGCTTGAAGTGCAGCATCATCTCGATGTTGTCGCGCATCGCCTGTGCCGTCGGCTGGTTCGCGAGCTGGCCGTCGGCATAACGCACCAGCCAGTTCGCCGCGAGGTCGGCGCAGAGCACGGTGCAGAACGAGGAGTTGAAGCCGACGAAGCCGAGCTCGGGCAGATCCGGATTGGCGATCAGGCGATAGAGCCGGTACTGCCCGTCGGCATCGACCAGTTTCTGCCGGTAGGCCTCGGGCAGGAACGGCACGCCGAGCTTGTAGCCGATCGCGAGCACGGCGACGTCGGCGCCCACGCGCTCGCCACCACTCATCACGATGCTGTCGCCCTCATAATGGTCGAACGTGCCGAACACGGCCTTGATGCGGCCGTCGGCGACCATCGGGTAGAAGCCCGGCGTTGCGATGGGCACCGAGCAGTTGACGCCGTCCTCGATGCGCTCCTTCGGCACCATGTTGCAGCGGCCGAGCTTGAGCTGCGCCTTCAACAGGCTCTCCAGCCCGCGCCAATTGGCCCAGACCAGCGGCGCGGCGAGGCGGTGCGCGAGCCGTCCCATCGTGCTGATGCCCCAACCCGGAAACATCTCCTCCTGCGCGCGGATGTAGAGGATGCGCTTGAAGTTCACGAGACCGCCGATGAAATAGGGAATGCGCCAGACCGGCTCACGCATCACGATGGTGACCTCGCGCGCGCCTGACTTCACCGCATTCACGGCGATGTCAGTTGCGGACTTCGAGCCGCCGAGCACGACGACGCGGCGTTCCTTCGCCAAGGTCGGATCGCCGTATTTCGACGAGTGCAGGATCTGGCCGCCCTGCGCCAGAAAGCCGTCCTCGCCGGGGCAATGCAGCTCGCGTGGCTCGTTGAATTGCCCGGTGCAGACCGCGACGAAATCGAAATCCTCGCTCGTGGTCGTGCCGTTCCTGTCCTTCAAGGCAAGCGTCCATCCCGACCTGCCGTCGCCACGGCGCGCCATGCCGGCGACTTCGGTGTTGAGCCGCAGCATGCGCTCGAGGCCAAAACTCTTGGCATAGTCGGCGAGGTAGGCGTGGACCTGCGGCCCGGTCGGCCATTCCGGATAGGCATCCGGCATGGCGCGGTCGGTGTAGCGGTAGAGCTCCTTCGGGCTCTGGGTCTGCACCTCGGGGTAGGAGCGCGCCGGCTCCCAGACGCCGCCGAGATCTGAGCTGCGCTCGACGATGGTGACGCGGTGGCCTCGGGTGGAGAATGCTTTCGCGGCGGCAAGGCCGGAGACGCCGGCGCCGATCACGCAGACATGTTTTGGGCTGACCATGGGTTTGCTCGATGTGTTTGGCGCGCAAGCGACCGCGTTCGGCCGCACGGTGCGGCCGGCCAGGCTGCAAGCAGATGCAAGTGGAGGGAGCGGCGACCGCTAGTCGTTGGCCTCGGGCGGCAGGAAGTCGACCTCATGCAGCGCCGAAATGCGCACGACCTCGGCCGGGTCGGTCAGATTGTGCAGTTGGTTGAACAGCGCCTCCAGCTTCTGCATCGGTGAGACCCAGAACAGCGCGCGGCACGGCTTGTCGGACTTGTTGAAATAGCCGTGCGGGATGCCGCGTGGCATGCGCACGAGGTCGCCGGCATTGGCCTTGACCCATTGACCGTCGAGCTTGAGATCAAGCGTGCCCTCCTGCACCAGGATGAACTCGTCCTGGGTCGGATGGATATGCACCGGCACGAACTGGCCGGGATCGCTGTTGGTCTCGAACGCGAAGGTGGAATCGGTGACGGCCTTGGGGAAATAGACCTGGCCAAGGATGTTCCAGCTCTTGCCGCCGTAGCCTGTGCCGTTCGCGGTGATACCTTTTTCGAGTGCAGTCATGGCTTGCTCCTCATGGATTCCGGCGGGGACGGAGCATCGGCCGGGGACGGACCGCCTGTCTATCCGCTAAACGAATCCGGATGAACCTATTGCCATGCAGCACGACGAATTTGCGAGCTACGGCCCTTTTCGCCCCCGCGGAACTATTATAGGCTTAAAGGAATTCCGGGCGCGAAGCATGGTCGACGATGTCCGCAGCCGAGCTGGAAATGAGCGCAACAGCCTCTGCAGCCGAACGGCTTGCGGCCTTCGCCCGCGTCACCACTGATGACGTCGACGAGGCGGCCGAGCAGATCGGGCGGATCTTCTGCCCGCATGATCTCAAGCCGACGCAGGCGCGGGCGGCCGGCTTCTCGGCCCGGCACAATTGCGCGGCCTTCGATGGCTTCTCCATCAACTACGTCGCCTATGGCGGATCGGTCAGCATCGATCCGGGCTGCCTCGAGCGCTTCTTCCTGGTGCAGGTCCCGCTCGCGGGCAGCGCCCGCATTCGTGCCGGTGGTCGCGAGCTCGATGCAGCGCCGGGCCGGGTCGCCTCGCTGCTGTCGCCGACGATTCCGACCCGGATGACGTGGAGCGATTGCGCGCAGGCGATCCTGCTGCTCGATCGCCGCATGGTCGAGCAGCGCGCCGCGGCCTTGTCGGGCAGGGCGACCGGGGTGGTCGAGTTCGATCCGGTGATCGAGCTGGATGCGCCGTCCGGGCGGGCCCTGCAGACGAGGCTCGCCGAGCTAATGACGCTCGCCGAGCGCCTCGGGCCATCAGGCCGGCTCTCGCCGGCCGCGATGGCCGATTGGCGCGAAGCGTTGCTCGATCATCTGCTCAACCGGCAGCGGCATGGCTTGTCGGATGCGATTGATACGTTCTCGGGGCAGGCCGAGCGTTTGCCGCGTGCCCTTCGCGCCGCGCGCGACCACCTTGCCGACCATGCCGGCGAGCCGCTCGACCTCGCGCAGCTCGCCTGCGCCTCCGGCATCGGCATCCGCGCGCTGCAGCTCGGCTTCCGCCGTCACTTCGGCGTGTCGATCTCGCAGATGCTGCTCGACATGCGCCTCGCCGGCCTCAATGCGCGCCTCGCGCAAGCCGCACCCGATGTTTCCATCACCGAGATGGCCTTCGATCTCGGCTTCACCCATCTTGGCCGCATGGCCGGCGCCTACCGCGAGAAATTCGGCGAGACGCCGTCAGCCACGCTGCGGCGAAGGATGAGCTAGATCCGTCTCGCCAGACCTTGATGCCGGACTCAACCCGCCGGCGAGTCGGTCTGGCGCAGCGTCGTCACCCAGATCACGCGCGCCACCTGCTGGGTCGGGTTGTCGAACATGTGCGGCACGATGCTCGGAAAACGAAAGCTGTCGCCGGCTTCCAGCACATGGGCCTGGTTGTCGAGCCACAGCCGCAGGCTGCCCGAGAGAATGTAGCCCGCCTTCTCGCCGGTGTGCTGCAGGAAGTCGGTGCCGGAGGAGGCGCCGGGGTTGAGCGTGAGCTCGTAGAGCTCGAGCTGGCCTTTGCCTTCCGGCGTCAGCGCTTCCTTGACGACGCCGCTGGCGGTGAGCCGCAGCAGCCGCCTGGCGTTCTTGCGCACGGTGTAGCGCGGCGCTTCGGCAGGATCGCTGCTCTCGAAGAAATAGGAGATGGGAACGTCGAGCGCGATTGAGAGCAGGCGCAGCGTGCGGATCGACGGCATGGCGCGCGCACGTTCGAGCTGGCTGATCATGCCGGTCGACAGGCCGGTCTTGTTGGCGACGTCCTGGATCGACAGGCCGGCGCGCTGCCGCAGCAGCCGCACGGTTTCACCCAGGCGCTGGTCGACCGCATCGTCGGCTTCGAACGTGGAAGCGTCCTTGGTGCCGTTGGTATCGCCGCGACCATCCATGTCGCTCTCCCATGCGTCATCTCAGCCTCGGGTATCGAGTCCCGTGCCTTCAGTCAGAGTGAAAAGCTGGCGGCATTCTAGCAATGCGATTGACAGCTGTATTTAGTCGTGATGAACTTTTGGGAGAAAAATTTAGAAGCACTAAAGCCCACTCCTGTCCCTTTGCCGGGGTCTCGGGGGCGCGGGAGACGGTGCCGCGTGCGGAAACGGAGAGTGGGTCATGGCGGACGACACCGGCAAGTTCGGCGTTGGGGCAGGACATCTCGGCATTCCGAATCGCCGTCAATTCTTCCAGCTCGGCGCGGGCGCGGCCGCAGGCTGGACGCTTTCAGGGAACGCTTCCGCGCAGACCGAACGTCCCACCAATCCGCCGGGCAAGCCGCGTGGCCAAGTGATTGCGGCGCTGTCGCAAGAGCCGACCGTCTTTCATCCCTTGATGCCGGGCATCGAGGTCGATCAGGGCATCTGGTGGCAGGTGTTCTCGCCGCTCTGGTACATCGAGCCCGATGGCAAGTTCGTCCCCGACCTCGCCCGCGAAGTCCCGACCATCGAGAATGGCGGCCTCTCCGCCGATGGCCTGACCTGGAAGATCAAGCTGCGCAATAACGTGAAGTGGCACGACGGCACGCCGTTCACGGCGGAGGATGTCAAATTCTCCATCGAGCTGATCAACAATCCCGCATTCCGTGCGCGCAGCCGGGTCGGCCATAGCCTCGTCAAGGACATCACCGTCGTGGCGTCCGACGAGATCCACTGGCGAATGGAAGCGCCCTATTCGCCCTATATGTCGATCCTGGCGTCGTTCACCTTCATCGTGCCCAAGCACATCCTGGAGAAGGTGTCCGATCCGAATGCCTCATCGTTCCACAATGCGCCTGTCGGGACCGGCCCGTTTCGCTGGGGCGAGCGCGTGCCCGGCGACCATATCCAGCTGAACGCCCACACCGGCTATCACGGCAAGGGGCCGTACCTCGAACGCGTGGTCTTCAAATACATCCCTGATCTCACCGTGCTCTACACCCAGTTCCGCACCGGTCAGGTCGACTACACCGGCCTGCAAGGCATCCTGCCGAACTTCGTGCAGGAGGCAAAGACGCTGAAGGGCCGCAAGATCTTCGTCTCTTCGACCTCCTCGGTAGAGCATATCGCGCCGAACCTGGATTTTGGCCCTTTCACTGATCGTGCCGTGCGCGAGGCGCTCTATCTCGGCATCAACAAGCAGGCGATCATCGACGCGCTCTATTACGGTCTGCCGACGCAGACCGAGAGCTTCGTGCCGCAGCAGGCCTGGTCGTTCCAGCAGGGTCTGCCGCAGCACAAATACGATCCTGCCAAGGCCAACGCGCTGCTCGACGCCGCGGGCTGGGTTCGCGGCTCCGGCGGCATTCGCGAGAAGGGCGGCGTCAAGCTCGAATTCACCAACTCGACGACGGCGGGCAGTGCCGTGCGCGAACAGTGCCAGCAGCTCCTGATCCAGGACTGGCGGGCCATTGGCGCGGCGATGCGCGTCAGCAACATGCCGGCGGCCGTGATCTGGGGCGACTTCTGGCAGCAATCGAAGTTCAATTCAGTGATCGTCGGCGTGAACTTCATGCTGGGCAGCGACCCCGACGTGACGCCGCGCTTCGGCTCCGGCGCCATTCCCGCCAAGGGCGGCCGCGGCTTCAACACTTATCAATATCAAAGCGCGCAGGCCGACCGGCTGTTGTCTGAAGGCGCCAAGCAATTCGACCTGGCGCAACGCAAGGCCACCTATGGCGAGCTGCAAAAGCTGATCCGCAACGACCTCGCCATCCTGCCGCTGTTCCAGGGCTTCATCGCCGAGGGCATCAAGGAGGGGCTGCAAGGCTTCCGTCCCAACATCAACATGTCGATCAACAGCTGGAACATGCGCGAATGGTATTGGGCCTGATGTCTCGGGCTGGTCGGATCGCCTGAGATGGCCCGCTACGTCGTCAATCGCCTGGCGCAGGCGATCATGCTGCTGGTGATCGTCTCGGGGATCGGCTTCGCCATCCTGCATCTGGCGCCCGGCGGGCCGCTGTCGCAGTTTGCCGTCTCAAGCCAGATGACGCAGGAGGATCTCGACCGCGTCACCAGGCAGCTCGGCCTCGATCGTCCGCTGCCGGTCCAATATCTCGACTGGTTCGGCCGCATGGTGCGGGGTGATTGGGGCAAGTCGTATCGCGACGGCGAGGCGGTGCTGTCGGTGATCTCCTCGCATCTCGGCGCCACGCTGGAGCTGATGGCGACGGCGACCATCATCGCCGTGCTGCTCGGCTGCTGGATCGGCATCCTTGGCGCGCTACGCCGCTACTCGCTGTTCGATACGCTTGCCACCGTCGGCGCCATGATCGCGCTGTCGATCCCGACCTTCTGGTTCGGCCTCGTCACCATCTACGTCTTCTCGGTCAAGCTCGGCTGGTTGCCGGCGGGCAACCGGCACACCATTGGCGACGGCTCCTTCTTCGACCTGCTGCATCATCTGATCGCGCCGGCCATGGTGCTGGCGCTGGTCGAGACCGCGATGTGGGGCCGTTTCATGCGCTCCTCGATGCTCGAGGTCATCAACCAGGACTACATCCGCACTGCACGCGCCAAGGGCATGCCGGAATGGCGCATTCTCACGGTGCACGCGCTTCGCAACGCGCTGCTGCCGATGATCACGGTCGCCGGCCTGCAGTTTCCGACGCTGCTGGGCGGTGCGCTGGTGGCGGAGACCGTGTTCACCTGGCCGGGCATGGGCCGCCTGTTCCTGGATTCGATTGGTTACCGCGACTATCCCGTGGTGATGGGCATCCTGATGTTCTCGGCGACGATGGTGCTGATCGGCTCGCTGCTGGCAGACATCCTCTATGCCGTCGTCGATCCGCGCATCCGGGTGGGCTGAAGCGATGGCGACCGCAGCCCTCTCCACCGTTCAGCTCGCGCCCGGCCAGGCCGCGTGGCGGCGCTTTCGCCGGCATCGGTTGGCGCTCGCGGGCGCCTTGATCATCCTCGTGCTCGTGCTCGGTTCGACGTTCGGCCCCTACCTGCTGCCGTTCGACGACACCTACATCGACATCATGAAGCGGTTCGCGCCGCCGCTCTCCGGCGCGCATATTCTCGGCACCGACGAGCTCGGCCGCGACGTGCTGGCACGGTTGATGATGGGCGGGCGGGTCTCGCTCTCGATCGGCATCGTCGCGATGGTGATCGCGATGGCGGTCGGCATTGTCGTCGGCGCCTTTGCCGGGTTCTATGACGGCGCGGTCGGCGCGGTGCTGATGCGGCTCGTCGACGCCGTGCTGTGCTTTCCGACCATCTTCCTGCTGCTGGCCCTCGCAGCGCTGACCGAGCCCGGTCTCGTCACCACCACCATATTGATCGCCGCCACGGCCTGGATGGCGGTCGCGCGCGTCGTCGAAGCCCAGGTGCGCTCGTTGCGCGAGCGGGAATTCGCGGTGGCCGCGCTCGCGTTCGGCTCCTCGAACCTGCGCATCATGTTCCGCGAGCTCGTGCCCAACGCGATCGCGCCGATCGTCGTTGCCGCGACGCTCAACGTCGCCAAGGCGATCCTGCTCGAATCCTATGTCAGCTATCTCGGCTACGGCATCCAGCCGCCGGCGGCGAGCTGGGGCAACATGCTCAACAATGCGCAGATCTATCTGACCAGCGCGCCGTGGCTTGCGATCGCGCCGGGCGTCGCCATCACGCTCGCGGTGACCAGCTTCAACTTTCTCGGTGACGGCCTGCGCGATGCGCTCGATCCGCGAATGAACATCCCGTGACGCGCAAGACCTCTGACGCGCAAGAGCTCGAACTGAACTCCAGGAGTGCCCCATGTCCCCGCCGCTCAACCGCATCAACAGCGACGAACGCCTGCCGGCGCAGGTAGATGTCGTCGTCATCGGCGGCGGCGTCATCGGCGTCTCGGCCGCCTATCATCTGGCGAAGAAGGGGCACTCCGTCGCGCTGGTCGAGAAGGGCCATGTCGGCGGCGAGCAGTCGAGCCGCAATTGGGGCTGGTGCCGCCAGCAAGGCCGCGCACGCGAGGAGATCCCGCTCGCGCGCGAGGCGCTGCTTCTGTGGGAGGACATGCAGAACGATGCCGGCGTCGATGCCGGCTTCCGGCGAACCGGGGTGTTGTTCCTGACCAAGAGCAAGGACGAACTCGCCAGCTGGGAGCGCTGGGCCGCGGTCGCGCGCGAGATGCAGGTTCACTCCACCGTGCTGACGCCGGCCGAGGTCGCCGAGCGCATGCCCGGCAACGCCGACACATGGGTCGGCGGCCTGCACACGCCGAGCGATGGCCGCGCCGAGCCGTCGATGGCCGTCCCTGCGCTCGCCACCGCCGCACGCAAGCACGGCGTCACCATCCACCAGGGCTGCGCCGCGCGCGGGCTGGAGACGACTGGCGGGCGCGTCAGCGCCGTCGTCACCGAGAAGGGCACCATCCGCACGCAATCCGTGCTGCTGGCGGGCGGCGCGTGGTCGTCGCTGTTCTGCCGCCGCCACGGCATCGAGCTGCCGATCGGACTCGTCAACGCCACCGCGTGCCGGACCACGCCGGGACCGGAGATCACCTCCGGCGCGCTCGGCACCGATTTCTACTGCATCCGCCGCCGCCTCGACGGCGGCTTCACGCTGGCGCTGCGCAACCGCGGCACGGTCGAGCTGTCGCCGGACCTGTTCCGTTACGCGCGCACCTTCTGGCCGACCTATCAGCATCGCAAGAACGGATTGAAGCTCTCATTCGGCAAGTCGTTCTTCGATCAGCTCATGCGCGGCACCAGCTGGAGTTTCGACAAGCCATCGCCGTTCGAGGCCGAGCGCGTGCGCGATCCCGCGCCCGACATGTCGCTGGTCAATGCGGCGCTGGCGGCGCTGATCAAGTCGAATCCGGAATTGAAGGACATCGAGATCGCCGAAGCCTGGGGCGGCACCATCGACTGCACGCCCGATACGATACCGGTGATCTCACCGGTCGATGCGCTGCCGGGCTTCTTCCTCGCGACCGGCTTCTCGGGCCACGGTTTCGGCATCGGTCCCGCCGCTGGCAAGCTTGCGGCCGACCTCGTGACGGGCGCGACGCCGCTGGTCGATCCGGCCGCCTACAGCCACAAGCGCATGATCGACGGCCGCCGGCTCGCGCCAGTCAGCCCGTTCTGAGGGCGGCATGACGGTTCTCTACAAGGCCAATATGGTGCGCGGCGCCGAGTGGGCGCGCTTCTTCGCGGAGCGCGCGCCTGATGTGCCGTTCCGGCTCTGGCCCGACATCGGCGATCCCGCCGCGGTGCGTTATCTAGTGGCCTGGGTGCCGCCGGATGACATCACGACGACCTTTCCCAATCTCGAGCTGGTCTTCTCGGTGGGCGCGGGCGTCGATCAGTTCGACACCACGACAGTCCCGGCGCACATCCCGCTGGTCCGCATGCTGGAGCCCGGCATTGCCGAGACCATGGTCGAATACGTCACCATGGCCGTGCTTGCCCTGCATCGCGATCTCCTCGATTTCATCAGCCAGCAGAGGCAGCAGGTCTGGCGCGAGATCCGGATCACGCCGGCCAGGCGCCGGCACGTCGGCGTGATGGGGCTCGGCCAGCTCGGCCAGGCCGTGCTGGAGCGGCTCAAGGCGTTCGGCTTTCCGCTTCTTGGGTGGAATCGTTCGCCGCGCGAGATCGAAGGCGTCACCTGCTATGCGGGGGCCGATGCCTTGCCAGAATTTCTGGCGCAGGCCGACATTCTCGTCTGCCTGCTGCCGCTGACGGATCAAACGCGCGGCATTCTCAATGCCGAGCTGTTCGCGCGCCTGCCGCGCGGGGCAGGGCTCGTCAATGTCGGACGCGGCCCGCATCTCGTCGAGGCCGATCTCCTCGCAGCCCTCGACAGCGGCGCGCTATCAGGTGCGGTGCTCGACGTCACCGATCCCGAGCCGCTGCCGGCAGGCCACCCGTTCTGGAGCCATCCGCGCATCCTGCTGACGCCGCACAACGCCAGCATGACCACGCCCGATACGGCCGTCGATTTCGTGCTCGACGTGATCGCGCGGCATCGTCGGGGCGAGGAGCTGCCGGGTCTGGTCGATCGCAGGCGGGGCTATTAGGGCAATCGCATGAGCATCGGCACAAAAAGATCTGATCAGGCCGTTGCCGAAGCACAGGCAGCGGTACTCTCCGTCTCCAGCCTCACCACCTCCTTCATGCTCGAGCGGCAATGGATTCCCGTCGTTCGCAAGGTCTCGTTCGACATCGCAGCCCGCGAAACCGTCGCGATCGTCGGCGAGTCCGGTTCGGGCAAGAGCGTCACCGCGCTGTCGATCATGCGGCTCATTCCGAGCGAGATCGGCCGGGTCGAGGGGCGCGTCATGCTGGCGGGGCGCGATCTGCTCGCGCTGCCCGAGGCTGATATGAAGGATATCCGCGGCAATGACGTCGCCATGATCTTCCAGGAGCCGATGACGAGCCTCAATCCGGTGCTCACCATCGGCTTCCAGATCGCGGAGGCGCTGATCCAGCATCGCGGCCTGTCGCGCGCGGCGGCAGAGGCGGAGACCGTCCGCCTGCTCGATCGCGTCCGCATCCCTGCGGCGGCGTCGCGCTTCCACGAGCACCCGCATCGCTTCTCCGGCGGCATGCGCCAGCGCGTGATGATCGCGATGGCGCTGGCCTGCAAGCCGAAGCTTCTGATCGCGGACGAGCCGACCACCGCGCTCGACGTCACCATCCAGGCCCAGATCCTGGAACTGCTCAAAGAACTTCAGCAGGAGGAGGGCATGTCGATCCTCTTCATCACCCACGACATGGGCGTGGTCGCCGAGATCGCGGACCGCACCGTGGTGATGTATGGCGGGCAGGCGGTGGAGACGGACGCCACCGCGCGCATTTTTGCCGCGCCCGCGCATCCCTATACGCGCGCGCTGCTCGCGGCCGTGCCGCGGCTCGGCTCGATGGACGGGCGGATGCGGCCGATGCGGTTTCCGATCGTCGACAAGGTGACGGGCACGTCGGACGAGCCGGCCGAGACGCCCGATACGGTCTCGCCCGCCGAGCGGCCTCTGCTGGAAGTCTCAAACCTCACGACGCGCTTTCCGATCCGCTCGGGCCTGTTCGGCAAGGTCTCGGGCCGCGTCCATGCGGTCGAGAACGTCTCCTTCACCTTGCGCGCCGGCGAGACACTGGCGCTGGTCGGCGAATCCGGCTGCGGCAAGTCGACCACCGGACGCTCCATCCTGAAGCTGACGCAGCCGGACAGCGGTACGGTCCTGATCGATGGCCAGGATGTGCTGGCCATGAACGGCCGGGCTTTGCGCGATGTCCGCAAGCACATGCAGATCGTGTTTCAGGATCCGTTCGCGAGCCTCAATCCGCGCATGTCGGTGGGAACGGCGATCGCTGCGCCTTTGCTTGCCAACGGACTGGCAACGGCGTCGCAGGTGCGCGACAAGGTCGCCGACCTGCTCGTCCGCGTCGGCCTCTCCGCTGACATGGCCGCGCGCTTCCCGCATGAATTCTCCGGCGGCCAGCGCCAGCGCATCTGCATCGCGCGCGCGCTCGCACTCGGCCCGAAACTGATCGTCGCGGACGAAGCAGTCTCCGCGCTCGACGTCTCGGTCAAGGCGCAGGTCGTCAACCTGATGCTCGACCTCCAGGCCAGCATGGGCCTTGCCTATCTCTTCATTTCCCACGACATCGCCGTGGTCGAGCGCATGAGCCACCGCGTCGCCGTGATGTATCTCGGCGAGATCGTCGAGATCGGCCCGCGCGCGTCGGTGTTCGGCAATCCGCAGCATCCCTACACCAGGAAGCTGATGGCCGCCGTGCCGGTGCCCGATCCGTCGCGCCGCGGCACGCAGCGACCAGCCTCCAACGACGAGATCAGAAGCCCGGTCCGCGCGCCGGACTACCAGCCGCCGGTGCGGCACTATCGCGAAGTGTCGCCCGGCCACGTCGTGCAGGTCTGGGGCGAGGAGTGGTCGGGCTGAGGCTGCGAGCTTCACGAAACCATGCGCGTATCTTTGATTTCGCCAGACGCGGGCAGCGTGCTGACCAACCGCGCGTTGCAGATCCAGCATGTTCGCCGTCCGTTATCGCGAAATGAGATGCGTCCTTCGGAAATTGTGACCGAATAGAGCGACAGGGAGGACCGTGTGTGAACCGCTTCATACGCGCTCGCTCTCTTTCTGAATTACCACTCTCGCAACGAAAATTGCCGCACCCGGATCATTTGAAACACGGGTGAGATGCAATGCCTGCGCAGCCACATGCTCGCAGCTTTGGATTGGTTCCGTCTCGCTCACGAGCAAAGCCAGTCCCATCACTCAGCAAAGATTCTTCAGAAATTGGAATGAAAGGGCATCGCGCAACTCACGCAGCTTCTGTTCGGGGTCGGCCGGTAGGCTGCTACTTACTCAGAAGGAGCTCCTATGACGATAAGCAGCGCAATTTTCAGCGCCTTTTCTGCAACAAGGCGCGTCGGCAATCTTCGGATCGCCCGTTCAAGTCTGATCAAATCGGCTCATCTTTTTGAAAGAATCGGGCTGGCCGCCGTTGGTGCATCTGGCGGCCTCTATGTTGGGGCGGCCCTGTTACGTCAGAAAGCCGGACTATTCGAAAGCGGCTGGATCGTCCTGATAACAATGCTCTACGGAGCTGTCGGCTATTACGTCGGAATTGATATGGCTGGCCATGGCGCACAGAGGTCGACATCGAGCATCTCGGAAGAATGGAACGGTTCCGAGCCGGTCGAGATTATGAGTGCGGCTGGCACGTTCGGTGCGGCAATCGCTGCGACTCTGTCCGTCAGCATTCTTGTCCTTGATCAAAATCTGCCTAACGGCCTGATCGGCTTTGTTGCCGGCTGCTGGGTAATCGGTTCTTCGCTCCAGGTTGCGGCGGGCACGATGGCTCGCAGCTATGAAGCGCCTATCGGCGAGCAATGAAGGAGCTGCGGTCGCGGAAAATGTCCGTTCGGCACAAGCCGCAGTGTTGGTTCGGTTCCGGTTCGAAACGAGCGCGACGACTCATCGCAACCTCCGCCGTCCAATGCTGCGTGCCGACGATGTTTGGTAGCAAAGCCGTTCGCATCGAGCAGCGTCACCACTTGAAAGTGATATCGGCAATGAGAAACCTAAGTTGTCGCGCAACAAACAAGACGTGCCATCATGGTGGTGTTGGTATATTGTCCCCGCGCGCCGTGGTCCAAAACTTCTGCTAACCGCTAACCACACGATCGGTGGAGCCAATGCAGATTGCGGAGTGGCTCGAGAAGCTGGGGCTTGCGCAATACGCGGAGCGCTTTGCCCAAAATGGGATCGACATAGGCGTCCTTCCCGAACTGATGGATGAGGACTTCGATAAGCTCGGAGTCCTGCTCGGCCATCGCCGCAAGATGCTGCGTGCTATCGCTGACCTCGATCCGGCCGCGTTGATCGCATCTCCCGCTCCTCCTCAGGACGCCGAGCGGCGTCATCTCACGGTCATGTTTTGCGATCTGGTCGGCTCGACTGCGCTCTCGGCGCGTCTCGATCCCGAGGATATGTGGGAGGTGATCCGGGCCTATCGCGCTGCCTGCGCGAGCGTGATTGCTGCTTATGATGGCAGGATAGCTAGATTCGTCGGCGATGGAATACTCGTCTATTTCGGCTATCCGCGCGCCCACGAAGATGATGCCGAGCGCGCGGTGCGCGCCGGCCTCGACATGATCTCCGCGATACGCCAGCTCAAGACAGGGACCGACGAACGAGCTGAACTGCGGATCGCAATTGCGACCGGACTTGTGGTGGTCGGCGACCTCATCAGCGGAGATGCGTCGGAGGAGCACGCAACTATCGGCGACACACCAAACCTCGCCGCCCGGCTCCAGAGCCTGGCGGAGCCGGGGGTCGTCGTCGTTGCTTCATCGACGCGCCGGCTGCTTGGCGATCTGTTCTCCCTGCGCAATCTCGGCCGTCGGGAGGTCAAGGGAATGGCAGACCCCATCGCGGTCTGGGCGGTGGAAGGCGCGACCGCATCCGAGAGTCGCTTCGAGGCAGTCCGTGCCGCGCGCTCGATCGGCTTTGTCGGCCGCAAGAACGAGATCGAGTTCATCCTCTCGCGCCAGCGGGAGGCATGGCAGGGGCGGGGCCAGTTCGTATTGATTTCCGGCGAAGCGGGCATCGGCAAGTCGCGTATTGTAGCAACGCTGTCGGAAAGCCCCTCGTTGGGGTCGCACCGTCGCGTGCGATATCAGTGTTCGCCTTACCACATCAATAGTGCGCTTCATCCCTTCGTCGCGCAGCTCGAGCGCGCCGCCGGAATTCGCTCGCACGACACGGCGGATCAAAAACTCGACAAGCTCGAGGCAATGCTGGCGATAGGAACCCAGCAGGTCGCCCGGGCAACACCGCTCATTGCCGCTCTGCTTTCGATTCCCACCGGCGACCATTGCCCGCCCCTCGGCTTGAGCCCGGCGCAGCAGCGGCGGCAGACTTTTGCCGCCCTTCTCGATCAGCTTGAGGGACTGGCGCGAGGCCAGCCGCTGCTGATCATCTGCGAGGATATGCATTGGGCCGATGCCACGACACTTGAACTGTTCGATCTCGCGGTCGATCGGATCAGGGGACTGCCGATACTCGTGCTCTTGACGTCGCGGCCGGAGTTCGAGCCCTCCTGGTCGGGCCTTGCCAACGTCAGTCTGTTGCGGCTCGACCGGCTCGATCGGCAGGACACGCGCGCGCTCGTCGAGCAGATTGTCGTCGGTCGCCAGCTGCCACGCGAGATGATGGAGCAGATCATCGACAAGACGGATGGCATTCCGCTATTCGTCGAGGAATTGACCAAGATGGTGCTGGAGTCCGGGCTGCTCGTTGAGGATGCCGGGCGCTACCGCTTGAATAGTCCGCTGCCGCCGCTTGCTATCCCTGCGACGCTGCAGGATTCGCTGATGGCGCGGCTCGATCGGCTCGCCCCGGTCAAGGAGGTGGCTCAGATAGGCGCCGCCATTGGCCGCGACTTCTCGTACGCGCTGCTGAAAACCGTGGCGGCACGCGACGATCTGACGCTGAGCGCTGCGCTGGGACAACTTGAAGAGGCCGAACTGCTGCTGCGTCGTGGGACGCCGCCCGAAGCAAATTACAGTTTCAAGCATGCCCTTGTTCAAGAAGCGGCCTACGAGAGCCTGCTCAAGAGCAAACGGCAGGTGCTTCACACAAGGATTGGCGATGTCCTGCGCGACAAGTTTCCAATCGTCGCCGAGACCGAGCCGGAAGTTCTCGCGCACCACTTCACCGAGGCGGGGCTGAGCGAGATCGCCCTCGAATGGTGGCGCAAGGCGGGCCAGCAGGCGTTGAAACGCTCGGCCTATTCCGAGGCGATCGCGCATCTCGGCAAGGCCATCGCGATCGCCGATCAATTGCCTGGCGAGCCCCACCGGATGATGAGCAGGCTGCATCTTCAAATCGCATATGGCCGTGCCTTGCGGGGCAGCCTCGGCCACAGTGCTCCGGAAACGGTCGCCGCATGGACGCGCGCGCGACAATTCGCAGCCGGTATCGATGATCCCGTTGAACTTGCGCCGGTCCATTCCGGCCTCTTCAATGCCTGCCTGACCCATGGCGAACTTGCTCCGATGCGGGAGCTGGCGGATGCCATCAGGAGCGCCGCTGAGCGACGGCCGGACTCGCCCGTGGCCGCCGTCGTGGCCCATTCGACTGGGGGCGTGACCTGCTGGTTCGCCGGCGAGTATTTGAACGCGCGTACGCATCTTGAGCGGGCGCTGGCGATCTATCGGGCCGAACCGGATCCCGCGACCTTCAGGGCTTCGGCGCTGGATCTCCCGTTCGTGATCATGCGATTTCTCGCTTTGGTGCTCTGGCCGCTTGGCGACATCGCTCGTGCGCGCAAGCTCGCCGCGGAAGCGGTGGGTACTCCGGGAGAAAAACGGGCGCTGTCCCAGGCCAATGCGTTGGTTCATCGCGCGGTGTTCGACGGAGTATGCGGGGGCATGTTGCAGCAGACAGAGACGATCCTGGCGCTCGGTCTCGCGCGCGACCACACGATGCCGCTGTACGTGGCCGCCGGCACCTACCTGAACGGCCTCGCCAAGTGGCGTGCGGGAGACCGAATGACCGGACTGGCGGACATGCGTCACGGCTGGACCTTCCTGCACGAGAACGATTGCTACCTCTGCGAACCGTTCTGGGGGATGCATGTCGCCCTGGCGATTGCAGATTTAGGCGACGTCGAGACCGGGCTGGAAATCCTGGACGAATTGATCGCCGGGACGGGACAATCCGGCCAGCATTGGCTTGATGCCGAGCTGCATCGTGTCCGCGGTAAACTCTTATCGCGCCATAATCCTTCGGACGAATCCAGTGCCGAAGACGCCCTCAAGCGGGCGCTGGACATCGCACAACATCAGCAGACCAAGACCTTTGAGCTGCGCAGCGCTCTTGAACTTGCACGCCTGTACAAGACAAATGGCCGAGCGCGTACGCTATCCGAAGTGCTTGCGCCCGTGGTCGCTCAATTCGAGGCGGAGCATGGTCTTCCCGAATTCGCGGAAGCGAAAGAGCTGCTTAGGAATGGGCGTTAGCCGCGCCGCCATTCGATCAGTACAAGCGCCGCGCCGACTTCAAGCCAGAATAGGTCGGCATCTTGTTCTCGATTCCCGAGCCGTAGTTCTCCGGTTTTGACACGTCTTAACCTGCTGTGGTGAAAGCTAGATATGCTTCTCGTGGTTGCGAGGGGGAGTCTGCTGCGGCGGCGAATCCTGATTTCGGCAAGCAGCTGTTGTCGGATTGCTCATTGTCTCAAGGCGCAGGCTTCATGCCAACACCTGGGCCATGCGGTGATAGGCTTGCCTTCGCAAGGGCAGGCGGAGCGACCAAAGCCCATTTGGAGATCCAGTCGTGGTTCGCCTGCATGTCGAACGTTTCATTCGCAGCCGGATCGCTCGGCGGTCCCTGGCGCTCGGGATCATCGCTCTCAGCGGATGGGCCCTGTTGCCGTATGTGACCTACCGAATCGCCCCCTCCGCCTATGTCAATGCCGAGCTCATGCGGGTGACTGCGCCGATGGCGGGTCAGCTCTCGTCAGATCTTCCACGCAAGGGCGAATATTTCGAGCACACCCGGATGGTGCCGCTGGTCGAGGCGCGTTCGCCGGATCGCCGGCACCTCATGGACCTTGATCAGCAGCTGGCCATGTCCACCAAACGCGCCGAGCTCGCACGCCGGCAACTCGAGGAAATCGCCGAGCTCGATCGCAAGCTCCGCGAGCGAAGCGAGGACTATCGTTCGGGGATGGTAGCGCGCCTGCGCCACGAGATAGGTGAAACGGAAGTTGAAAAAGGCGGCTGTCTCGCTGAGGCGCGGCAGCGGAACGATGTCGCGGGCCGGATGGAGAGGCTCGTGAAGCTCGGCATCAGTTCGCAGATCCGCTCCGGTGAGGCCCAGGCCTCGCAGGAGGCAACCGCAACGCGGTGCCAGATGGCCGATGAACGCCTGCGGCGCCTCAAGACGGAATTGGGGGCGGCCGACAAGGGCATTTATCTTCGTGGCGATGCCAACGACGTGCCCTATTCTCAGCAGCAGCGCGAGCGGCTTGTCCTCCGCCGCCAGGAGCTCGAGACAGACCTGTTGCAGAACAGCTCACGTGCCGCGCAGTTGGCCGCGGAAATTGCAGAGGAACGCACTCGACTTGATCGTCTCGATCACTACGATCTGTCCTTGCCCGCAGCCCATGTGGTCTGGTCGGTCGCGGCCAGCCCGGGCTCGATGGTCACGGAAGGGCAGTCGGTCTTCGATTTCGCAGATTGCAAACGCCGGTTTATCGTCGTTGAACTACCCGAGCGCGATTTCGAGAAGATCAAGGCTGGAGATGCGGCTACCGTCCGTCTGATTGGGAGTCGCGAATGGAAGAGCGGCCAGATCCGGCAGGTCCGCGGATCGGCCGCGTACGGCGATGATCGGCTGCTTGCGGCTCGGGTGCCGCGGCCTGATCCGGGCAACATTACCATTGAGATATCGCTTCCGCCCAATGAGACGTCGGCCGACCGCAACGGCTCCTGCGATATCGGACGATTGGCTGAGGTGCGCTTCGAGCGCAGAGCCGACGGCCTGCTACGATTGGTCAGCTCGAAGTTGAAATGGCTGACCGCTCGCCTGGAACTCGACCAATCGCTCCTGTGAGCGAGATGTTCCATGCAAGCCATGACTCTGCCTCTCTCTCAGCTGTTCGCGCCGATGCTGGGCATCTTTGCTGCGATGTATCTGTTGGCGCCGACCTTTCCGGTCGCGCGCCCTTGGGCGCGTCTTGCGGTCTTTGTTGTGGTTTGGCTTGTGGTTGCCCACTATCTCGAATGGCGTATTTTCACCACAGTGCTGCCGGCAAGCGGGACCTGGTATCAGGTCGGCTGGATCTGGTTCTGTCTGTTCGTCGAGCTTCTGACTTTCACAGATCAGTTCATTCTCTATCTGACGTTCCTTCGCAGGACCGATCGCCGAAGCGAAGCAGATCAGCACGAGCGTCGGCTTCGCAGCCTGCCGGATGATGAGCTGCCCTCGGTCGACGTCTTTATTCCGACCTACGACGAGCCATTCGAGGTGCTGGAAAAGACGATCACCGGCGCGCTGTGCCTGGACTATCCGAACGTCCAGGTGTGGGTCTTGGATGATGGTCGCAGGCCTTGGCTCAGGGCACTCTGCACGCAAAAGGGCGCCGGCTATCTCACGCGCGCCGACAATTTGAATGCCAAGGCCGGCAATATCAATCATGCCCTGACCAAGACGAGCGGCGAGTTCTTCGCGATCTTTGATGCGGATTTCGTGCCGCAGCGCAATTTCCTGATGCGCACGATGGGCTTCTTCGCTGATCCAAAGGTCGGAATCGTTCAGATCCCGCACGCCTTCTACAATGAGGACCCGATGCAGGCGAATCTCGGCCTGCACAGGGGACTGCCGGACGAGCAACGGTTCTTCTTCGATTCCATCATGCCCGCGCGCGACGGCTGGGATGGTGCCTTTTGTTGCGGGTCCAACTCCGTCACGCGTCGCGCAGCACTCCGCGCGGTAGGCGATGCCTTGCCGACCCAGTCCATTACGGAAGACATCCTGCTGACGCTCGTCCTGCTGCGCAAGGGATACGTCACCCGCTATCTCTGCGAGCCGCTGGCGATTGGACTGGCGCCGGAAAGCCTTGATGCCTTTTTCGTGCAGCGGCAACGCTGGGCGCGTGGCGCGATTCAGACGCTGTACCTCGCCGCCGGTCCGCTCGGCCCCGGACTGGGCTTGATGCATCGGCTCCTCTTCTTTCCGACGCATTGGCTCTCATTGGGCTTGCGGGCGCTCATGGTCGTGGTGGTTCCGATCGTGTTCATGTGGACCGGCTTGGCGCCTGTCGTCGATGTCACCCCCGAATCGGTGTTCTACTACTTGTTCCCCGCGATCCTGGCGCTCAACGGCGGCATCTCCTGGTTCGCGCCGCACGTGCATTTTCCGCTCGCCGCTCAGGTGTCGGCGACGATCCAGAGCTTCAAGATATTGCCGACGGTGCTGGGGACTCTCGTCAAGCCGGCGGGACATGCGTTCAGGGTGACGCCGAAGGGCGCTGCCGCGCGGCGCGCAAGTTACGCTGCGGAGATATTCTGGCCGTCGGCGGTCTTGATGGCGTTGACGGTTGTCGGTGTGGTTCTGAACACGATCCCGGAATGGCGCATCATCGATCATCCGGCGGCTCTACCGATGGTCGCCTTCTGGTCGGTCGTGAACATCGTCGTGCTTTTCTTCGTCTGCATGACCTCGCTGCAGGCGCGGATGGGACGTACCGAGGAGCGTTTCGACATCGACGAAACTATCTTGATCCAGACCGCGACCGGCGAGCAGCTTTCTGGACGCGTGAGCAACATCTCCCTCTCTGGCGCCGGCGTTCTGCTTGGCTCCGGTATTGACTTTCCTCGCGCCGGAGAACCGCTGCGCGTGCACATCATGCAGGTCGGATGGGTCGATGCGGTGATTGCGCAACAAAGGGGCCGGCTCATCGGGGTGCAGTTCAAATTGCCGCAGTCGCTTGAACGAGACCTGCTGATCCGCAAGCTCTTTACCGTCGCCCGTCTGAAGCGGAAAGGTGTCGTCGCGTGCTCGGTGAATAGGGCGATGCTTAAGAACATCTGGTTGATGGCCGCACCGTTGCCCCACATTGTTGCAGGCGGCGCGAAGCCCGCGTCGGTCTCGCCGACCGAGCGTCTGCCGGCAGAGAGCATGGTCATTCGGCCTCAACCGCGGACAGACGATTTTGCACTTCTTGCCGGAGCTCGAAGCCTGCATCCGACGAGTTTTACTGAACCTGGCCTTGGCCGAGTGGCCGGCACAGTAATCGAAGCCGTCGCGCCGAGTTGATTGCTGTGTTGTCCTTCTCGCCGGACCAGTCCATGCGCTATCGATCGACGGTCAAGCCGCTCATCGATGCCGTCAATCTCCTTCCGGTGTTCTCCCAAAAAATCACAAGCGGAACGAGCAACCATCCTTTAGCCCAAGGCGTTTACGGGGTTGAGGGTGCAGGGAGCATCTCTTGATCGATCACCGCAGCGATCTTCGGAAGGGGCGTCTGACGCTCTGGGCCTCCGCATTCGTGGCGGTCGCTTGCTTGGCGATTGTCGCGCTCAGCGGCTGGCGGGAGTGGTCCCAGCGACAGACGCTGCTGAAGGGCTCCGAAACAGACGTGGCCAATCTGGCCCGGTCGGTGACGCAACACGCGGACGATACGTTCGAACTCGCGGACACCGTTCTCAATGTGTTGGTCGGCCAACTCGAACTCGAGGGGACCAGCCCGGCGGCGATCGCGAAGATTCAGACCTTTCTTTCCCGGCGCAAAGCCGCGAACCGGATTCGAGCTGTGTTCGTCTATGACGAGACCGGCCGCTGGCTCGCAACCAGCGAGCCCGTGGATTTCGCCGGCCTCAACAACAGCGACCGCGAGTATTTCCAGCATCATCGCGCCGTGGCTGAGCGAGGAACCTTCATTGGGGGTCCAGTGAGGAGCAGATCGAGGGGGCAATGGATCATCACAGCGTCAAGGCGCTTCGATCATCCTGACGGCAGTTTTGCCGGAGTGGCTCTTACCACGATCGATGTCGACTATTTTTTGCAATTCTATCGCGGGTTCGACGTTGGCCAGAACGGCTCAATTGCACTGGCGACCGCGAAGGGCGTTGTCCTCGCGCGTAGCCCGGACAACGGATATACGGGTCGCGATCTGTCGAATGCACCGCTTTTTAGGAATTTCCGCGAGCGGCCAAGTGCGGACGTCTACTACTTCACGTCGCCTCTCGACGGCGTTCGGCGTCTGAGCTTTTATCAACTCAGCAGTCGCTACCCTGTTGTCGTGGTTGCGACGGAATCGGAAGACGACGTCTTGGCCCCCTGGCGCAAAGCGGCGCTGACGCGCGTGGTTGCGGTGCTGGGACTGATAGGAGGGCTCGCTGTTGCAGGGGTTTGGCTGGTGCGCCAGTTGCACATGCGGCAGAAGATGGCCGCTGCTCTGATCGCCAAGGAGGCGGATTTTCGTCTCCTCGCGGAGCAGTCGGGAGACATGGTCATGCGTATAGCGGTCGATGGACGGATTCTCTATACGTCGCCGTCCAGCGCGCGAGTCCTCGGCTGGGCTCCGAACGAATTGGTGGATACGTCGGCCCTCGCCGGCATAAATCCGGCGGATCTGGCGCGGGTTGAGGAGACGATCTCCGCGTTGATGAACGGCGAAGCCGAGGAGGCGAGAATCACTTATCGCACTCGGCATCGCGAGAAAGGCGAGGTCTGGATCGAAACCGCGCTGCGCGTCGCCAGAAGTGCGCAGAGTGGAGACATCAACGGCGTGGTGGCGATCTCGCGCGACATGACCGAACGTAAGGACCTGGAGGATAAGCTGGCGGCTCTCGCCAGTTCGGATGGCCTGACGGACTTGGCAAACCGCAGACACTTCGACGAGCGGCTAGAGGCGGAATGGGACCGAGCCAGGCGCGAAGGAAGGCCTCTGTCACTGTTGCTGATGGATGTCGATCATTTCAAGAGTTTCAATGATCAGTACGGGCATCAGGCGGGCGATGCATGTCTCCGCTCGGTCGCCGGGGTCCTGGCAGAACAGGCCCGGCGGCCAGCAGACTTGGCCGCTCGGTATGGTGGTGAGGAATTCGCCTTGCTGCTACCAAATACGGACACGGGAGGGTGCGAGCAGGTCGGCGAGCGAATCCGGCAAGCGATTCAAGACCTCGGCATCCTGCACGCGCTCAACCCGCCATCCAAGCAGGTCACCCTCAGTATTGGTGGCGCCACACATATGTCGTTCGGCGATAATGCTGATTTCACGTCGTTGATAGCGGCCGCGGATAAGGCGCTCTACGCCGCCAAGGAGAGCGGGCGCAACCGCCTTGTGATGTCAGGGCAAGTCATCGCGTGGCCCAGCGCGATACGAGCTTGAAGAGTAGCTCTCGTGCGCCCCGGCGTGCGCCTCACGAATTCACGTGCACGAAATCCCGCAGCAGCGGATAGATCTCGTTGTTCCAGCGCTTGCCGGAGAACACGCCGTAATGGCCGACGCCGGCCTGCATGTGGTGGACGCGGCGATAGGCGCGTACGCCGGTGCAGAGGTCCTGGGCGGCGAGCGTCTGGCCGATCGAGCAGATGTCGTCCTTCTCGCCCTCGACCGTCATCAGCCCCATGCGGCTGACCGCCCTGGTGTTCACGGGACGGCCGCGATGCATCAGCTTGCCTTGCGGCAGGAGATGCTCCTGGAACACGTCGCGCACGGTCTCGATGTAGAATTCGGCCGGCAGATCCATCACGGCGAAATATTCGTCGTAGAAGGTCTTGATGGTCGCGGCCTTCTCCTTCTCGCCCTTGGCAATGTGGTTGGCGAGGTCGAGATGCTGCTTGATGTGGCGCTCGAGATTCATCGAGACGAAGGCGGTGAGCTGCACGAAGCCGGGATACACCTTGCGCAGGGCGCCGCGGCACTGCACCGGCACGTAGTTGATCAGATTGCGCTCGAACCATTCGATCGGCTTGCTCTTGGCGAATTCGTTGACCCTGGTCGGCTGGATCCGTGTGTCGATCGGGCCGGCCATCAGCGTCAGCGTCGCCGGGCGCGAGGGATGGTTGTCCTCGCACATGATCGCGGCGGCCGCGAGCGCGGAGACGGACGGCTGGCAGATCGCCACCATGTGCGGGCGCGGCCCGAGCTGCCCGAGGAAGTCGATCAGGTGCTCGGTGTAGTCGTCGAGCCCGAAGCGGCCCTCGCTGCGCGGGATGTCGCGCGGATTGTGCCAGTCGGTGATGTAGACGTCGTGGTCCTGCAGCAGCGTCTTCACGGTGCCGCGCAGGAGCGTGGCGAAGTGTCCGGACATCGGCGCAACCAGCAGCATGCGCGGCTGCTCGGCCACGCCGTGTTTCCTGAAGTGCAGCAGCGAGCCGAACGGCGTCGCGTAGGCGATCTCCTCGCTGACCGCGACCTCGCGGTTGCCCACCATGACGCTGTCGATGCCGTAGGCGGGACGGTCATAGGTGAGGGTGGAGCGCGAGATCAGCTCCAGCGCGGCCGAAAGCCGGCCGACCACTTGGTCCGATGAGCCCTGAGGCACCAGATTGAGGAATTTGAGTGCGGACGAAGCCCCCGCGCGCCATGGCGCCGTCAGGTCCATGTGGTTCTGAAAAGCCTGATAATACATCGACATCATACTGAAGCGCCCACTTGCCTCCTGTCGTGATGCAATATCGAAGCCAGACGGGAGCCGGACCGCCCGGAAAATTGGCATGTCGCTTGCTGCGCCCCGTCGGGTTGGCACAGATCACGGGCACGCACGCGCGGCGGTGCGTTGCCCAGGCGTGAGGGAAGGGCTCTATGGCGAAGGCGACACTGACCATCAGCAGCAAGAACTACTCGTCCTGGTCGCTGCGTGGCTGGCTGCTGACGAAATTCTCCGGGCTCGATTTCGAGGAGATCGTCACCGCGCCGGACGATCCGTCGGCGCGTGCGGAGATCCTGCTGCTGTCGTCCTCGATCCTGGTGCCGTGCCTGCGGCACGAGAGCGCCGTGGTCTGGGACACGCTGGCGATTGCCGAATATCTCAACGAGGTCATGCCGGACGCCGGCCTGTTGCCGGCCGACCGCATCCAGCGCGCCCATTGCCGCTCGATCTCGGGCGAAATCCATTCCGGCTTCACCACGCTGCGCGCCTCACTGCCGGTCAACCTGAAGGGGCACTTTCCCGGCTTCAAGATCTGGTCGCGGGCGCAGGCCGATATCGACCGGGTCTGGTTCATCTGGCGCGATTGCCTGGAGAAATCGGGCGGTCCCTTCCTGTTTGGCGAGAAGCGCACCATGGCGGACGCGATGTACGCTCCCGTCGTAACGCGCTTCGTGACCTATGACGTCAAGCTCGCACCGCCGCTCAAGGCCTATGCCGACACCATCATGGCCGTGCCCGAGATGCAGGAATGGGTCGCGGCGGCGAAGGAGGAGCCGGCCGAGATCGAGGAGCTCGAGGTCGAATATTAGGCAGGCGTTGCACGGCTGTGCCTGTTTCGAGGGCGGCGGCCCTCCGCTGCGGACCGCGGCGCTATGCCCTTGCAACAATTAACCTTTGGACCCGGCGACAGGCGCCTGCGATCCGGCCGGCTGCGCAGATATTGTGCGCGCCTGCCGAACCGCAGCGAGATCTAGCCGTGAACAGGTGCGTACAAGGCGCTTCGGCTGATTCGGACGTGATTCGTTCGGGCCGCGTTCCGAAGGTTAAAGCGCAGCGCGGCCCCGTCGCATTTTGAAACAGACACCGCCTTCAGGCGGCCCCGCGCTGCTTCAGGCGCGGCAGGCGCCAGCCGATCACGGTTGCTTCCACCGCAATCCCGGCCTCGTGGTTTTGCCAGCGTCCTTCGACATAGCGGCAGGCGAACGGCAGTTGATATGTCCCGCTGTGATCCTCGCACAGCACTTCAAGTGGCAGGCCCGGCGGTGGTTCTCCGGCGCCGTCGAATTCCGCCAAACGTCTATCGCGCGTTGCCATTCCAAAAATCTCCCCTAAACAAAGCCGCGGAGAGCGCCCACTTCTCCCGCATGCGGTTCACTGCTCCCCGTCCCAGGGGAACGGGCCCAAGCTCAACGCGAGAATGCGGTGCGAGTGTGGTAGCCTCACGCTGCAGCGCGCAAACAGCGCACATTGATGTGATCGACTGGCCGAGGAACTTTCATGCTGCTTCGAAACGCCGGAGTTTGTTTCGCAATGTTGCTGCTCGCAGCGCTGGCGCCTCTGCCGGTGCTCGCGCAGGACGTGCCCGGCATCGAGATCTGCACGGTCGAGAAAACCATGGAGCGCCGCACCAGCTGCCTCCAGAGCAATGTCGACTTCCTGCAGAAGACGATCACCAAGCTCAGCCTCGACCATCAGCAAAAGCTGGATGTTGCCAATCGCCAGATCGATGCGCTGAAGACAGCCATCGCCGGCCTGCAGAAGACGCTTCTCGATCTCCAGGCCGCGCAGGCGAAGACCACTGAGGATCTGAAGAACAAGCAGGACGCGCCGCCGGCGAAGGATGCTGCGAAATAGGCGCGTCGATCACGCGACGCGATATCGCTCCATCACGCCACGATCGGGCTCGTAGCCGAGCCCGGGACCCGCCGGCACCGCGACATGGCCGCTTGCATCGACATCGGCGCGGCCGCCCCAGAGGCAGGCTTCGCGCTTTAAATAGAACATCTCGACCAGCCCGTCGTCGCGCGTCGCGAGCAGATGCAGCGTCGCCAGCAGGCCCGGGCCAAAGTAAGGCGAGTGCGGCACGATCCTGATGCCGAGCCGATCGGCCAAGCCTGCGACCTTCAGGAATTCCGTGATGCCGCCGACCTTGATGACTGACGGCTGGGCGTGGCTGACCGCGCCCGCTTCCATCATCTGGCGGAATTGATATTCGGTGCAGGCATTCTCGCCGGCGGCAATTCCGAGCCCGCTCTTGCGGCGCACCTCGGCAAGCGTGGCGAAGTCTTCCGGCGGCCAGACCGGCTCTTCCAGGAACATCGGCTGCGCGTCGCGGCATGTCGCCGCGAACGCGATCGCCTGCTCCCCGGTCAGCGGGCAGTTCATGTCGACCATCAGTGGAATCCTCGGACCGATCGCTTCGCGCGCGGCAAGCACCGCAGGCGTCGTGGTCTCGTGCAGCTTGATCGCGCCATAGCCGAGCGCGAGCGCCTTCCTGCATTCGGCGGCGATGCTGTCGGGCGAGCCGATCCGGAGCAGGCTCGCGTAAGCCGGGATCGCCGGGCGCCTGATCTCGCCCAGCAGGCGGTGCAGCGGCACGCCCGCGACCTTCGCGGCGAGGTCCCACAATGCGATATCGAGCCCGGAGATCGCGAACATGGTGATGCCGTAGCGGCCGAACAGATGCAAATTGCGCTGGATCTGCTCCATCACGGCGGGGATGCCGGCCGCATCGGGCACCTCCAGCCCGCGGGCCTGCGGCACGATCATCTCCTCGACCGCGCTGCGCGTCGTGCGCGGGCAGACATAGGCGAAAGCATCGCCCCAGCCGGTCAGCCCGGCATCGGTCGTGACCTCGACGAGCACCATGTCGAGCGCCGTGATGGCGGAAGCGCCCTGGCGGAAGCTCGCGACACCGGCATCATAGGGGATGCGGATATGGTGCGCCCGCACATCGGTGATTTCCATGACCCGGTTCCTCTTTCTCGTGAGCGGTTTCGGCGAGTGTAGCCACGAACACCGGGGCGTTGCCAGCTTCCATTGACCGGCTATCCTCATGCAAACGACAGCAATGCCGATCAAGCAAAGTGATGCCGATCGGCGCATCATCACCGCGCTTCGAACGAGAGCCTGAACCGCCATGAATCCAGCCCAGCGCGCGCTCTGGTATATCGAGAGCCATCTGGCCGAGCCGATGACGCTCGACGAGATCGCTGCGATCTCGGGCGTGTCGCGGTTCCACATTGTGCGTGCGTTTGCCGCAGCCGTCGGTCTGCCGGTGATGCGCTACGTGCGCGCGCGGCGGCTGACGGAGGCGGCGCGCAGTCTGGCAAAGGGCGCACCTGACATCCTGTCGCTGGCACTGGAGGCGGATTACGGCTCGCACGAAGCTTTCACCCGCGCGTTCCGCGACCAATTCGGCACCACGCCCGAAGCGGTGAGGGCGGCAGCGTGCGTCAACCAGCTCAGGCTACAGGAGCCGATCCTCATGGATTCCACCATGCTCGACCATCTTGCCCCACCGCGTTTCGAGACCGCAAAGGCCTTCCTCGTCGCCGGTTGCGCCGAGCGCATCTCCTGCGACAACGGTGCCATGATCCCTGGTCTGTGGCAGCGCTTCAATCAGGAGGTCGCCGACATCCCCGCGCGGGTCGGTCACGTCGCCTACGGCGTCTGCTGCAACGGCGATGATGCCGGCAATTTCGATTACATTGCCGGCGTCGAGGTCGCCGATTTCTCCGACCTGCCGCGCCGCTTCGGTCGCATCCGCATTCCGGAGCAGCGCTATGCGGTGTTCACGCACAAGGATCACGTCGCCTCGATCCGGCGCACCGTCAACACGATCTGGAATCAATGGCTGCCGGCGTCTGGCCTGAAAGCCGCGGACGCGCCCAACTTCGAGCGCTATGACGAGAAATTCGATCCCGCGACCGGCCATGGCGGCTTTGAAATCTGGATACCGGTGCGAGAGTAACACGCAACGCTGGCATACCGTCCCGCTTGCTTGGCAAGCCCCGGCGACTTTGCCATAACCGCAGGCAAATCTTGCCTGCGGGGGCCCGAGCCGGACATCCCGTGCAAGCCATAACAAGCCGCCGGGAGGGTCTCCAATGTCCAGCGTCCGCGTTCTCGCCACCGACCTCGAATTTCCCGAAGGGCCGGTCGTGATGCCGGACGGTTCGGTGGTGCTGGTGGAGATCCGGGGACAGCGCCTGACGCGCGTCTATCCCGACGGCCGCAAGGAGATCGTGGCGAAGATTCCCGGCGGCCCGAATGGCGCCGCGCTCGGACCCGACGGCAAGATCTACGTCTGCAACAATGGCGGCTTCTCCTGGATTCCGGCCGGCAAGATGATCATGCCCGGCCCGCAGCCGGACGATTATCTCGGCGGCGCGATCCAGCGCGTCGACCTGCAGTCCGGCAAGGTCGAGACCGTCGTGACCAAATGTGGCGCGCACGATCTGCGCGGGCCGAACGACCTCGTCTTCGACAAGCACGGCGGTCTCTGGTTCTCCGACCTCGGCAAGCGGCGCGCGCGCGAGATGGATGTCGGCGGCATGTATTACCTCAAGCCCGGCATGAGCGAGATCGTCGAAATCGTGCATGGCGTATTGCCGGCGAACGGCATCGGCCTGTCGCCGGACGAGAATACGGTCTACATCGCGGAGACGCCGACCGGGCGGCTTTGGGCCTATGAGCTCTCGGCGCCGGGCACGCTCAAGCCGCGCGATCCGATCTATCGCGGCGAGCGCGGCCAGCCGATCTGCGGCCTTGGCGGCTACCAGATGTTCGACTCGCTCGCGGTGGAAGCGAACGGCAATGTCTGTGTCGCCACGCTCGTCTCCGGCTGCATCTCGGTGATCGCGCCCGACGGCACCCTGGTGGAACAGGTTCCGACCGGCGACCGCGTCACCACCAACATCGCCTTCGGCGGCCCCGAGCTGAAGACCGCCTACATCACGCTGTCGGGCAAGGGCGAGCTGATCGCCATGGACTGGCCGCGCGGCGGATTGCCGTTGAATTTTCTGAACAAGTGACAATCGCGTAAAACGCGATTGTCATCCCGGGGCTATGCGGAGCATAGAACCCGGGATCTCGAGATTCCGGGTTCGGCTCTTCAAGCCGCCCCGGAATGACAATCATAAGGAACGACAGAATGCCCTGGCCCGATCCCGTCACCCTGCGCGGACAGCATGCCCGTCTCGAGCCGCTGTCGCATGACCATCGCGAAGGGCTGGTCGAGGCGGTCAAGGACGGCGAGCTGTCGAAGCTGTGGTACACCGCAATCCCACTGCCGGAGAACATGGGCAAGGAGATCGACCGCCGCTTAGGCCTGCAGGCCGCGGGCTCGATGCTGCCCTTAACCGTGTTCGATGCCGGCGGCAAGATCGTCGGCATGACCACCTACATGAACATCGACGCCGCCAACCGCCGCGTCGAGATCGGCTCGACCTGGTATGGCAAGAGCGCGCAGCGCGGCCCGCTCAACACGCAGTGCAAGCTGCTGCTGCTGCGCCATGCCTTCGAGACGCTGAACTGCATCGCGGTCGAGTTCCGCACGCACTTCTTCAACCACCAGAGCCGCCGCGCCATTGAGCGCCTGGGCGCCAAGCAGGACGGTATCCTGCGCAGCCATCAGATCGCGCCGAACGGCACGCTGCGCGATACCGTCGTTTACAGCATCACCGCCGCCGAATGGCCGACGGTGCAGGCGCATCTCGAATTTCAACTCAACGACAAGCCGCGCTAGGGGCGGCCGAGGGACCATGGATAGATTTGATTATGTGATCGTCGGCGCGGGCTCCGCCGGTTGCGTGCTCACCAGCCGGCTCAGCGAGGATCCGAACACCAGTGTCTGCGTGCTCGAGGCGGGCCCGTCCGACTGGCACCCCTACATCCATCTGCCGGCCGGCTTCATCAAGACCTTCCACATGAAGAGCATCAACTGGGCCTATCAGCAGGAGCCCGGTCCGTGGACCGGCGGGCGCAGCATCTATGCGCCGCGCGGCAAGACGCTGGGCGGCTCGTCCTCGATCAACGGCCACATCTACAATCGCGGCCAGCGCATGGATTTCGACACCTGGGCGCAGATGGGCAATCGCGGCTGGGGCTATGCCGACGTGCTGCCCTATTTCCGCCGACTGGAGAAGCGGATCGGCGAGGGCGAGGAGACCTATCGCGGCCGCGACGGCAACCTCATCGTCACCACCATGAACTGGCGCGATCCGCTCTGCGAGGCCTTCATGGAAGGCGCGGTCTCGCTCGGCATTCCCCGCAATCCCGATTACAACGGCAAGACCCAGGAAGGCGTCTCCTACTGCCAGCGCACCATCAACAACGGCCTGCGCGTCTCCGGCGCGACCGCGTTCCTCAAGCCGGCGATGAAGCGGCCCAACGTGCATGTGCATACGCATGCGCACGCGACCGAGATCATCTTCGAGGGCAAGCGCGCCGTCGGCGTGCGCTACATGAAGGGCGGCCGCGGCGGCCATCCTGTCGAAGTGCACGCCAACAAGGAGGTGATCCTCTCCGGCGGCAGCTATAATTCGCCGCAGCTGCTGCAGCTCTCCGGCATCGGCTCGCCGGACCTATTGCAGCAGCACGGCATTGCCGTGCGTCACGCGCTACCGGTCGGCGAGGGCCTGCAGGACCATTATGCCCCGCGCACGGTGGCGCGGGTCAAGGACATCAAGACCATCAACGAGCTTCGCCGCGGCTGGCGTCTCTGGGTCGAGGCGGCGAAATGGGCCACCGCGCGCCGCGGCCTGCTGTCGCTGTCGCCGACCATGGTCTATTGCTTCTGGCATTCCGGCGAGAGCGCGGAGAGCTCCGACCTGCAGCTCACCTTCACGCCGGCAAGCTACAAGGAGGGCGTGCAGGGCCAGCTCGAGGACGAGCCCGGCATGACCGTGGCGTCCTGGCAGCAGCGCCCGGAGAGCCGCGGCTATGTCCGGATCCGCTCATCCGATCCGTTCGCGCCGCCGATCATCCAGACCAATTATCTCGACGCCGAGCTCGACCGCCGCGTCATCGTCGGCGGCATGAAGCTGGCGCGGCGCCTATTGAAGAGTGCGCCGCTCTCGCCCTATTACGCCTACGAAGATTTCCCCGGCCCCAACGTCAACACCGACGACGAATTTTTGCACGCCGCCACCGAGCGCGGCACCACCACCTTCCACCCCGGCTGCACCTGCCGCATGGGCCCGGCGGATTCCACCTGGGCGGTGGTCGACGACCACCTCCGCGTCCACGGCCTCGAAGGCCTCCGCGTCATCGACGCTTCCGTCATGCCGCGCATGATCTCGGCAAATTTGAATGCGTCGACGATGATGATCGCCGACCGCGCCTCCGACCTCATCCGCGGTAAGCAGCCGCTGGAAGCCGCAAGGATTCCGGACGCAGCGGTGGCGTGATATCTTCGTAGGGTGGGTTAGCCAGCGGCGGCGCGAAGCGCGGCCGTAGGCGTAACCCACCGTTTCTTTCGATGTGAAAACGAGCCGTGGCGGTTACGCCTTCGGCCAATCCGCCCTACGCGCTTCACCGATAGGCAAAACGCCAAATGCCCCAATCCGGCGCTGAGCGGCAATCCGTTGGCCAGATTGCCATCTGCGGCATCGTCTTTCTCTGCACCGCTATTCCGCTCGGTCTGCTGCTCCGCGTGGGCTGGCGCGATTGGACCCTCTTTGCCGGCCTCTGGGCGATAATGTACTTCATGGGCGGAATAGGATGGTTTCCTCGGCCCACACCAGTTCAAAAGGCCTTCTCATATGGTCTGCTCGTAGGCACGGTGCTGCCGGCGCTGGAGTGGGCGGCGACGCTTCACGGCCCGTAGCCCGTCGGGCAAAACACCCGCCGCATCGTCAACCCCGTCTCGCAAAAATATTCCACTTTACCGAAATTCGGAATTGCGGCATAGATCGAAACAGCCCGGCTCACGAAAGAGGGGCGGTTCGCGAGTCGTTCGAAACGCGGGCCGGGTTGCGGTGGACGCGGCAGCGTCGTGCGCGAGAGGCGCGGGCAGGGCGGGTAGTCCCTGTGAGCCCGAGGCCCCGTGCAGACGAGCGGCGCTGAAGTCCGGCGAAGCCTCTTGGCGAAGCCGGATGAGCTGCGTACGGCAAAACCGTGTGGTCCTGGCCGTCGTTGCTACGGTCAAGCCCTTTGCGGAGATGCGCGCGAGCCCAACCGGGCAGACGGCATCGTCAATTCGCGGGGCGAGGGAGGCCAGAAGGAATTCGGCTCCCGGGAGAGCACGGCATAAGCCGTCCGACCATCGCGCAGGGAAGGCCGAGTGATCGGCGACACCTGTATGCTGCTGTGCGGTTTCTCTGCGTGTGCTTTTCGCGCAGCGGACCGCGGGTGCCCGTCGGCACCCGGTCTTCCCTGCGCCCTCTTTGTTCGGAAGAGGCGATGGAATGAAGCAAAGCTCGGGCGAGATGAGCCGCGAGGCTGCGAAGCTGTGTCTGCAATAGAGATGCGAGTCGGAGAACGACGCCGTTGCCCCTTGCTCCGTCATTGCGAGCGCAGCGAAGCAATCCAGACTACTGCGGTGGAGGGATACTGGATTGCTTCGCTGCGCTCGCAATGACGGGATCGGGAGGCTGCTCGCGACACACTCGATATCGTAGGGTGGGCAAAGCGAAGCGTGCCCACGATCTGCATCCATCACGGAGGAATGGTGGGCACGGCGCTATGCGCCTTTGCCCACCCTACGGCACCGTGCGAGGCGTTACGGCGTGCCTACACTTCCCTTCGGCTCAAGAACGCCAGCCGCTCGAACAGATGCACGTCCTGCTCGTTCTTGAGCAGCGCGCCGTGCAGCGGTGGAATCAGCTTGCGCGGGTCGCGTTCGCGCAGCTGCTCGGCGCTCATGTCCTCGTTGAGCAGCAGCTTGAGCCAGTCGAGCAGCTCCGAGGTCGACGGCTTCTTCTTCAGGCCCGGGACCTCGCGCACCTCAAAGAAGATGCGCAGCGCTTCCTCGACCAGGCGCTTCTTGATGCCGGGGAAGTGCACGTCGATGATGCGGCCCATCGTGTCGGCGTCGGGGAACTTGATGTAGTGGAAGAAGCAGCGGCGCAGGAACGCGTCGGGCAGCTCCTTCTCGTTGTTGGAGGTGATCATCATGATCGGGCGCTGCTTCGCCTTGATCGTCTCGCCGGTCTCGTAGACATGGAATTCCATGCGGTCGAGCTCGAGCAGCAGATCGTTGGGGAATTCGATGTCGGCCTTGTCGATCTCGTCGATCAGGAGCACCGGGCGCTGCTCGCTGGTGAAGGCGTCCCACAGCTTGCCGCGCTTGATGTAGTTCCGGATGTCGGATACGCGCGCATCGCCGAGCTGGCTGTCGCGCAGGCGCGACACCGCGTCGTATTCGTAGAGGCCCTGCTGCGCCTTGGTGGTGGACTTGATGTGCCAGGTCAGCAGCGGCGCGTTCAGCGCCTTCGCCACTTCCTCCGCCAGCACCGTCTTGCCGGTGCCGGGCTCGCCCTTCACCAGGAGCGGGCGCTCGAGCACGATCGAAGCGTTGACGGCGACCTTGAGGTCATCGGTCGCAACGTAGTCCTTGGTGCCGGTAAATTTCATTGCGCGTCCTTGTTGGTCGTCGTCGCGAGGCATTGTCAGTATCAATGGCCTCGGTCACGACAAGCGAACGGCCGCTCGCGGCGGCCGTTCCTGGTTCGGTCAGGCTTTCAGACCCGTTTTATCAGCGAAAGGATGACGAGCACAATCACCGCGCCAATCGTGGCGTTGACGATGGCGCCGATTGTGCCCGTTGCCAGCTGGATGTGCAGCTGTGGCAGAACCCAGCTCGCCACCAGCGCGCCGATGATGCCGACGACGATGTTGCCGACCAGCCCAAATCCCGCCCCGTGGACAATCTTGCCCGCAAGCCAGCCGGCGATGGCGCCGATGATCAGCGCTGCGAGAATTCCCATTGCAAACGTCCCCCAAACAACCCCTTGAGGCCGGCAATTCTAGAGCAAAATGCCTGCCGGTCCAGCGTCCCGCAGCGGCCTCCGCCCCTTGACGTTCGCCACCCGACGGGCAATCTGTCACCCATGTTCCTGCAATTCTTCACCTCTCTGCGCGATGCGCAGGTCCCCGTGACGCTGCGCGAATACCTCACGCTGATGGAGGCGCTCGACGCCGACCTTGCGGACTATACGGTCGAGAATTTCTACTATCTGTCCCGCGCCTCGCTGGTGAAGGACGAGCGCAATCTCGACAAGTTCGACCGCGTCTTCGGCACGGTGTTCAAGGGGCTGGAAAGCCTGCTCGACGCCATGGAGAAGGCGGAGATCCCCGAGGAGTGGCTGAAGAAGCTCGCCGAAAAGTACCTGACGGAGGAAGAGAAGAAGCAGATCGAGGCCATGGGCTGGGACAAGCTCATGGAGACCTTGAAGAAGCGCCTCGAGGAGCAGAAGGGGCGGCACCAGGGCGGCTCGAAATGGATCGGCACCGCCGGCACCTCGCCGTTCGGCGCGCACGGCTATAACCCCGAGGGCGTGCGGATCGGCCAGGAGAAGAACCGCAACAACCGCGCCGTGAAGGTGTGGGACAAGCGCGAGTTCAAGGATTTGGACGGCAATGTCGAGCTCGGCATCCGCAACATCAAGGTGGCGCTGCGGCGCCTCCGCAAATTCGCCCGCACCGGCGCGCCCGACGAGCTCGATCTCGACACCACCATCCGCGAGACCGCCAATCACGGCTATCTCGACGTGCACATGCGACCCGAGCGGCGCAACGCGGTGAAGCTCTTGGTGTTCTTCGACATTGGCGGCTCGATGGATGCGCATATCGAGCAGGTCGAGGAGCTGTTCTCGGCGGCGAAGAGCGAGTTCAAGCACATGGAGTATTTCTACTTCCACAATTGCCTCTATGAGGGCGTGTGGAAGCAGAACAAGCGCCGCTTCACCGACCGCACGCCGACCTGGGACGTGCTGCACAAATACCCGCACGACTACAAGGTCGTGTTCGTCGGCGATGCCTCGATGTCGCCTTACGAGATCATGGTGCCCGGCGGCTCGGTCGAACACGTCAACGAGGAGCCCGGCTCGGTCTGGCTCGACCGCATCATCCGCACCTATCCGCATACGGTGTGGCTGAACCCGGTGCAGCAGAAGCACTGGGACTATTCGGAATCCACCACCATCATCAAGCGCATCTTCGCCAATCGGATGTATCCGATCACGATCGAGGGGCTGGAAGCCGCGATGAAGGAATTGACGCATTGATGCCTCCCGTCGTCATTCCGGGCGCCCGAAGGGCGAACCCGGAATCCATCGGGCCGCAGTGCATGTAGAGGAATAGATTCCGGGCTCGCGCTACGCGCGCCCCGGAATGACAACAAGAGGGAGAAGCACGTGCCCCAGACCATCACCCGCGGCATCAAGGCGCTGATCGACGAGGCCAATGCCGAGATCGAGACGCTCACCGCCAAGGACGCCATCGAGATATCCAGGAACGGCGACGTCGTCATCGTCGACATCCGCGATCCCCGCGAGATCGAGCGCGACGGCCGCATCCCCGGCGCCTTCGCCTGCACCCGCGGCATGCTCGAATTTTGGATCGACCCGCAGAGCCCGTACGCAAAACCGATCTTCCAGGAAGACAAGAAGTTCGTGTTCCACTGCGCCGGGGGCTTACGCTCCGCGCTCGCCGCCAAGACCGCGCAGGACATGGGCCTCAAGCCCGTCGCCCACATCGCCGGCGGCTACGCAGCCTGGCGCGATGCCGGCGGGCCCACGGAGAAGTGGGAGCCGAAGAAGAAGGGGTGAGGGCCTTGCCCTCTCCACCCGTCATTCCGGGGCACGCGAAGCGTGAGCCCGGAATCCATTGATCCACAGAGTCTGAGGCACGATGGATTCCGGGCTCGTGCTTCGCACGCCCCGGAATGACCAACGGAGAATGCTTCAATGACCACCGCCACCGACCCCCTCGTCTCCACCGAATGGCTCGCCGCTCACATCGGCGATGCCAACGTCAAGATCCTCGACGCCAGCTTCAAGCTGCCGGGCGTGCTGCCGCTGCCGAAGGACGACTATCTCGCCGCGCATCTGCCGGGCGCCGTGTTCTTCGACGTCGATGCGGTGTCGGATCATTCCAACCCGCTGCCGCACATGTTTCCGAGCGCCGAGCAGTTCGGCCGCGACGTCGGCAATCTCGGCATCTCCAACGCGGACACCGTCGTGCTCTATGATGCCGGCGGCTGGGTCGCAGCGCCGCGTGCGTGGTGGATGTTCCTGTCCTATGGCCACAGCAACGTGCGCATTCTCAATGGCGGTCTGAAGAAGTGGCGCACTGAGGGACGCGCGACCGAGAGCGGCGAGGTCAAGCCGAAGCCGACGACCTTCACGGCGAGCTATGACGCAAACCGCGTGCGCAGCATGCAGCAACTGATCGCCAATGTCGAAAGCCGCAACGAGCAGGTGATCGACGCGCGCGCCGCCGATCGCTTCGAAGGCCGCGCGCCCGAGCCGCGCCCGGGCATCCGCTCCGGTCACATCCCCGGCGCCCGCAACGTGCCCTACAATCTGCTGTTCGACGCCGCGACCGGCGAGATGAAGCCGCTCGACGAGCTCCGTGCCGCCTTCACCAATGCCGGCGTCAAGCTGGATGCGCCGATCGTGACGAGCTGCGGCTCCGGCGTCTCGGCCGGCGTGCTGACGCTCGCGCTCTACCGCCTCGGCATCACCGACACCGCGCTTTATGACGGCTCGTGGTCGGAATGGGGCCAGGCCGGCGGCCCGGCCATCGCGACCGGCCCGGCTTGAGGTTGCAGCCACGATGACGGTGCGCTCCCTCGCCCCGTTCTTGCGGGGAGAGGGTTGGGGTGAGGGGCCTCTCTCCACACGATGAGACTATCGACGGACCTGTACCCCCTCACCCGGAATCCGCGCGACGCGCGTATTCCGACCTCTCCCCGCAAGCGGGGAGAGGTGAAGAAGTAAGATCACCGCGTGCGTGCGGTCGTCGTTGTCGCGAAGGCCGGCTGCTGCTGACCGAACGGATCGAGCTGCTGCTGCAACTGCTGAGGCGGCGGGCGCCGCACCACGCGGGCTCGCTTCTTGGCTTTCGCCTTGCGCTTGGTCGCCTTGCTGTCCGACTTGGTGCTCTCGGCCTTGCTGCTCTCGGCCTTGACCTTCGCCGGCGCGTCCGTCGCCGCTGTGGCGGCGTTCAGCGCAGCGAGCCTTGCGGAGGCGACATCGAGCGCCGCGGCGGCGAGGGCCGGGTCAGCTGGTTCCGGCTCGCTGGCGATTGCGGCAGGCTGGGCCTCGGGAATCCCGGCCGTGGTGTCGGCGGGGGTCAGCGTATCGATGGAAGCCGGCGCTGCGGCCGTCGCGGTCGGTTCGGGCTTGGCTGCTTCGATGGCCGGCACTTCAGCCAGGGGCGCGGCGGCCTCGGGCTGGACGTCGGTCTCGGTCGTCAGTGCAGCAACCTGTTCGGGCTCGCTCAGGGGCAGAGCGATGGTCGGCACCTGGTCGCGCAGCGATGGCGTGGTCTCGGCAGGTGGCTCCGGCTCGGTCCGCAGCACCGCGAGCACCGGCTGGGCCGGCTCGGGCGCCTGCGCAAACATTTGCTCCTGCGGCCCGTTCCGCCAGCCGGGGTTGTTGACATATTGCTGATGGGTCGCCCGGAGCAGAGCGGCGGCCCCTAGGCCGAACACCAGGATGGAGGTTGACAGCAGGATCGCGGCAAACAGGAAGCGAAAGCCGGGAAGCATTGAGCGATTGCGAATTTCCGCCCCGGCGGCGGAGTGGCCGGGGCTCAAGAGCCATCTGAACGCGGTGACGGTACTGCTTGCCGCGTTCGCCACGCGGGATCGGAGCTCAAAAAGGTGGCGAATCAGGCTGATTCGACCATATCGCAACGTCTCCGCATCGTTCCGTTAAAATCGCGGTCGACCATCGCGCCAATCGAAGGCGCGATACGATTTCAGCCCCGTGATGCAACGGGGCAACGGTAGTCTTGCGGATCACAAATCGGCAAATCCGGCGCAAATACGCCTGATATGTCTTGAATGTGCCGCTATCTTCCGTCATCTGGCCGTTAACGGTCCGGTCGGGCTTGGGGACTATACAAGAGCGATGATGATCAAACACTTTCTGACGATATGCGCTGCCGCAACAGTCGCTGCGGCGGGAACCTCGCTCGCTCAGGCTCAGAGCTATCCGATCCAGCAGGTGCCAAGCTATGGCGCACCGGCCGAATATCGGCCCGGTGACCGCATGCCGAATTTCGACGCGCTCGACGAAGACGACGAGGCGATGCCGCATGCCTCGCTGCCCCCGCCCGGTCCGGCCGACGATCCGCGCTACGGTCGTCCGATGGGCGCGCCTCCGGTCTATTCGGCCGCCCCGCCGCAAGGTCCGGTGATGTCGCCGGATGATCCGCGCTATGGGCGCCCGGCTGGCGCCCCGCCGGTCTATTCGGCCGCGCCGCAGGGCCCCGTGATGTCGCCCGACGATCCCCGCTACGGCCGCCCCGCCGGTCCGCCGGCGGTGATCTACGCCGACCGTCCGCCTCAGCAATCGCCCGCCAACGATGGCCTGCGTCCGCCCGAGTCTGTGGGCGGTCCCTCCGCGACTGGGACGGTCCAGGCCGGACAGCCGCCCGTGGGCACGGATGGCCGCCCGGTGACCCTGGCCGCGCTGCCGCCCGAGGAGCAGCCCGATGCCGCGCCGGTGCAGCTGCCGCCGAACCTGCGCCGTCAGGAGGTCGCGTTCCAGACCAAGGAGCCGGCCGGCACGCTCGTGGTCGATACGCCCAACACCTACCTCTATTACGTGCTCGGAGGCGGCCGTGCGATCCGCTACGGCGTCCGAGTCGGCCGCGACGGCTTCACCTGGACGGGCGTGCAGAAGATCACCCGCAAGGCCGAGTGGCCGGATTGGCATCCGCCGACCGAGATGATCGAGCGTCAGCCCTATCTGCCGCGCTTCATGGCCGGCGGCCCGGGTAATCCGCTCGGCGCCCGCGCGATGTATCTAGGTTCGACCGTCTACCGCATCCACGGCACCAACCAGCCCTCGACCATCGGCAAGTTCGTCTCCTCCGGCTGCATCGGCATGCTGAACGAGGACGTCTCCGACCTGTTCGAGCGCGTCAAGGTCGGCACCCGCGTTGTCGTGATGCCGGGTGGTCCGCCGCCGGGAACGGCGACGGCCTCCGCCGCGCCGACGCAGAGCGCTGCCGGGCCGGCTCCGATGTCCGCCCAGGCGGGCCCGGTCCCGGGGACGCAGCCCACCGTTGTGCCGCCGCTGCCCGCGCCGGTCACCGTGCGCTGAGGGCCTCAACTCGATGAGATTGCGAAGGGCGTGCCGTCGGCACGCCCTTTTCGTTTTAGGCCAGCTTCCGCGGCAGCTCGCCGCCTTTGGTGAAGGCGTCGATCGCCTCGACCATCTGGCCGTAATGGATGCGCAGACCATCCGTGGTGGCGTAGCCCAGATGCGGCGTCAGCACGAGATTGTCGAGCTTGCGGAAGGGATGGTCGACCGGCAGCGGCTCGACCGAGAACACGTCCAGGCCGGCGCCTGCGATCTTGCGCTGCTGCAAAGCGTCCAGCAGCGCTTGCTCATCCACGATCGGCCCGCGCGCGGTATTGACCAGGAAGGCCGTCGGTTTCATCCGCGCAAGATCCGCGCGGCTGACGAGGCCACGCGAGCGCTCGCTCAGCACCACGTGGATGGTGACGATGTCGGCCTTGGCGAACAGCTCCTCCTTGGAGGCGTAGCCGACGCCGGCCGCCGCACATTTCTCCGCGGTGAGGTTCGGGCTCCAGGCGATCACGTTCATGCCGAACGCCTTCGCAATGCCCGCCATCTTGCTGCCGAGCTTGCCGAGCCCGACGACGCCGAGCGTCAGCCCTTCGATCTCGACTCCGGCAAATGTCTGCCAGGACTCGCCCGCATGCATGCGCGCGTTCTCTCGGCCGATGCCGCGGGTCAATTCCAGGATCAGGCCCATCGTGAGCGGCGCCGTCGGATCGCGGGAATATTGCGTGCCGCCGATGGCGATGCCGCGCGCTTTCGCGGCCTCGATGTCGATCGCAGCGTTGCGCATGCCCGAGGTCAGCAGCAGCTTCAGCTTCGGCAGGCGATCGAACAGGCTCTTGGGAAACGCCGTGCGCTCGCGGATCGCGCAGATGATTTCGAAGTCGGTGAGCGCACTGGCTGCGGCCTGCTCGGAGGCGAAGGGATGGCTGAACACGGTGACGTCGACGCGATCCGACAATTTCGGCCAGTCGGCGACGTCGAGGGCGAGATTGAAATAGTCGTCGAGGATTGCGCAGCGCAGCCGGCTCATCAGCGTTCATCCATGGCGAGAGGTGAAGGCGCCAGGCGGGCGCCGTCATCGGAACCTGGCCATGGTTTGCGCGCAATCGCGCCGGCGCGCAAGCAGCCTGCGTCTTCAAAAGTCCGATACGCTCAGACGTCGCGGGGCTTCAGGCGGAACGGTGCATCCATGCCGTGCTTGGCGCGCCAGGCGGGGCCGGGGCCGCGCATGTAATGCAGTTCGGGCCGGTAGGGATTGAAGGCGGTGACGAAGAAGCGCTTCCAGAAGGCCTTGATCTCCGAGGCGAACCCGGAGTCGCGCCCGGCTCCTGCCGGAACAGGAAGAGAATGGGTCTCGATCAGAGCCATGATGCGGCCTCGCTGTGCTCCCCGTTCGTTCTGAGCGGGTGGCGCTGTTTCCGCGCGAAACCGAGCTTTGGCCTGATTTATTAAAAGATGGTTTCAATTGTCCGGATCGGTGGCCGGATGGTTTCCTGACCGTATTCATCCGTGGTGAACGGACGGAAAACGTTGCCCTTTGGGGGCGGGATCGCTACATCGCTGGCGAAGCAAATTTCCTCAAATCGAAGGTTTCACGGGACCGATGGCGCGCCAGTTCATCTATTTCATGCAGGGCCTGACCAAGAGCTACCCGACCCGGAAGGTGCTCGATAACATCCATCTGAGCTTCTACCCGGACGCCAAGATCGGCGTGCTCGGCGTCAACGGCTCGGGTAAGTCGACCCTGCTCAAGATCATGGCCGGTCTCGACAAGGAATACACCGGCGAGGCCTGGGTCGCCGAGGGCGCCCGCGTCGGCTATCTCGAGCAGGAGCCGCAGCTCGATTCCAAGCTGACCGTGCGCGAAAACGTCATGCAGGGCGTCGCCAAGCAGAAGGCGATCCTGGACCGTTACAACGAGCTCGCGGTCAACTATTCGGACGAGACCGCCGACGAGATGACCAAGCTGCAGGACGAGATCGAGGCCCAGGGCCTGTGGGATCTCGACAGCAAGGTCGACCAGGCCATGGACGCGCTGCGCTGTCCGCCCGACGATGCCGACGTGACGAAACTCTCGGGCGGTGAGCGCCGCCGCGTCGCGCTGTGCCGCCTGCTGCTCGACCAGCCCGAACTCTTGCTGCTGGACGAGCCGACCAACCATCTCGACGCGGAATCCGTGTCGTGGCTGGAAGGGCACCTGCGCAACTATCCCGGTGCGATCCTGATCGTCACCCACGACCGCTACTTCCTCGACAACGTCACGGGCTGGATCCTCGAGCTCGATCGCGGCCGCGGCATCCCGTACGAGGGCAATTACTCGTCCTGGCTGGTGCAGAAGCAGAAGCGTCTGGAGCAGGAGGGCCGCGAGGATGCGGCGCACCAGAAGACGCTCGCGCGCGAGCAGGAATGGGTCGCCTCGTCGCCGAAGGCCCGCCAGGCCAAGTCGAAGGCGCGCTACCAGCGCTATGAGGAGCTGCTGAAGAAGGCGAGCGAGAAGCAGACCCAGACCGCGCAAATCATCATTCCAGTGGCCGAGCGGCTCGGCGCCAACGTGGTCGATTTCGAGGGGCTCAGCAAAGGCTTTGGCGATCGTCTCCTGATCGACAACCTCACCTTCAAGCTGCCGCCCGGCGGCATCGTCGGCGTGATCGGTCCCAACGGCGCCGGCAAGACCACGTTGTTCAGGATGATCACCGCTCAGGAGAAGCCGGACTCCGGCACGATCACGGTCGGCGAGACCGTGCATCTCGGCTACGTCGACCAGTCGCGCGACGCGCTCGACGGCAAGAAGACCGTGTGGGAGGAGATCTCTGGCGGCAACGAACTGATCCTGCTCGGCAAGAAGGAAGTCAACTCGCGCGGCTATTGCTCGTCGTTCAACTTCAAGGGCGCGGACCAGCAGAAGAAGGTCGGCGCGCTCTCGGGCGGTGAACGCAACCGCGTGCATCTGGCGAAAATGCTGAAGTCCGGCGCCAACGTCCTGCTGCTCGACGAGCCGACCAACGACCTCGACGTCGATACGCTGCGCGCGCTCGAAGAGGCGCTGGAGGATTTTGCCGGCTGCGCGGTCATCATCAGCCACGATCGCTGGTTCCTCGACCGCATCGCGACGCACATCCTCGCCTTCGAGGGCGAGAGCCACGTCGAATGGTTCGAAGGCAATTTCCAGGACTACGAGAAGGACAAGATGCGCCGGCTCGGCCAGGACAGCATCATCCCGCACCGCGTGAAGTACAAGAAGCTGACGCGGTGATGGCGGCATGATGCGACGGGCGCTCATCGCTGCGGGGATCGTCATCGCCTGCAGCTGGTCGCCCGTCCGTGCTGCCGACGCCGCTTTCACCCAGTTCATCGCCTCGTTGTGGCCGGAGGCCCAACAGGCCGGCGTTTCGCGCGCAACGTTCGATGCGCAAACGCGCGGGCTGGAGCCCGACTACAAGCTGCCCGATCTGCTCTTGCCCGGGCGGCCGGCAACGGGTGCGCCGTCGCAGGCCGAGTTCGTGCAGGTGCCGGCCGACTACGTCAAGGAAGCCTCGATCGCGCGGCTTGCAGGCGAGGGGCAGCGGCTGCTCCAAAAGCATCGTACCTCGCTGGACGAGATCGAGAAGAAGTCCGGGGTGCCGGCGACCGTCATGCTCGCCATCTGGGGCCGCGAGACAGACTATGGCCGGCACACGTTGCCCTACGATCTGGTGCGCGTACTGGCGACGCAGGCCTATGTCGGACGCCGAAAGGATCAGTATCGCAACGAGTTCATTGCCGCGCTCAAGATCCTCGATGAAGGCGTCGTCACGCGCAAGGACATGCGCTCGTCCTGGGCCGGCGCGACCGGCCTCACCCAGTTCCTGCCGTCCGAATATTACAAGCATGGCGTCGATTTCGACGGCGATGGCCGCATCGACATCTGGCACTCGGTGCCAGATGCGCTGGCCTCGGCTGCGCAGCAGCTCGTCAACAAGGGCTGGCAGAGCGGCGTGCGCTGGGCTTACGAGGTGCAGGCGCCGGCGAAGGTCGATTGCACGACGGGCGTGCCGGAGGTGACGAAGCCGATCGGCCAATGGCTGCGCGAGGGTTTTGTCCCGGTACGCGGCCAAAAGCTCAGCGCCGCCGAGCAGGCGCAGCCGGCCTCGCTGCTCCAGCCCGAAGGCATCTACGGCCCGTCATTCCTGACCACGAAGAATTACTTCGTCATCAAGGAATACAATTTCTCCGATCTCTACGTGCTGTTCGTCGGCCATCTCAGCGACCGCATGACGAGCCCGCTGCCGTTCGCAACGCCCTGGTCCGCCTCGAAGCAATTGCGCACCAAGGACGTCGAGACCATGCAGCGCGAGCTGACGCGGATCGGGCTCTACAAGGACAAGATCGACGGCAAGGCCGGCATGCAGACCCGTGCGGCGCTTGGCGCCTATCAGAAGTCGGCGGGCCTCAAGCTCGATTGCTGGCCGAGCGAAGAGGTGCTGCGTTCGATCCAGGCGGCGCGATAGAGCATGATCCGGAAAAGTGTGAAGCGGTTTTCCGAAAAGATCATGCTCAAACAATAACCTAAAGCGCGATGACGCTTCATCCTAACCGCATCGCGCTTTAGCGTGCGCAAACAAAAAGCCCGGCCAATGCTCTCGGCCGGGCTTTCCGATCGCGGCGCGCATGCGCCAGGCAATCAGATCAGTAGCAAACGCGAACCGGACGGCTGACCCAGCCGTAGCCGTCCCAATAGCGCTCGCGGCGCCAGTAGCAGGGCGCGGGCGGCGGGGGCTCGGCGATGTAAACGGGGCCGCCATAGGCCGGACGGCTGGAGGCGATGGCGCCGCCGACGATGGCGCCACCGATCAGGCCGGCTGCGATACCGGCGCCGACGCCGTCATGGGCCTTCGCGGACGGAGCGGCGGTCACCAGCGAACCGGCGACCGTCGCGACCGTGAGGGCGGCAACTAAAGTCTTGTTCATGCTCTTGGCTCTCCTGGGAGATGGGTTCCTCCTGCTAGAGGCGCCCGGGTTTCAAAGGTTCACGCACACTCTGATGGAATTGGCCCTGCAGCTAGGAAGCGCGCAAATGGTCAATCCACGGTAAACGCACACGGAGCTGTGACGAGAAAAAGCGGTCTTTTTCAGGCCCTGAGATGAACGGCGCATCCGTAGTGAACCGGCTTGGCGCGCCTCAGCCGCAGACTCGGACGCGACGGACGCGCCAGGCATAGCCATCCCAGAAGCGCTGCTTCTGCCAGACGCAGCCGCCGTAATAGTCGTCGGCAACATAGCCTGGACCCGGGGCGTAGTAGCGCGGCGGGTAGTAGCCCGGCCCATAGTAGCCATAGCTAGGCCCGTAATAATACGGAGAAGCCAGCGCGCCGCCGACAAGGGCGCCGCCGATGATCCCGGCGGCCACGCCTGCCGCGACACCGCGCTGGGCATGGGCCGGCGTTCCGGCCGTCAGGGCCAGAATGGCGACGGCAGCGACCGCCAGGAGCGACTTCTTCATTGCTTGACCTTTCAGACGAACACGCGGGAACCTTTGGGCCGCAAGGTTCCATATTCCGCTTGAATGATCAATGAACGGCACCTTTGCCGGAGACGACCAATTGGTATGGGTCCCACCGGGAGACGATGATGGGCAACGCGATGGTTAATGCTTTGATTGCGGCCGGGATCGTTTTCGCGGTCGGCTACGGCTGGATCGCACATCTCCAGAACCGCGCACGGCGCTCCCGCGCTACCGCCGGCAGCCACGGAGGGAGTAGCGGGGAGAGCACCTATTCCGGGACGAATGACGGCTTCTCGCTGGGAAGCTGGTTTTCCGGCGGCAGTTCGGGGAGCTCTGGCGACGGCGCAAGCTGTTCCAGCAGCGATAGCAGCAGTAGCGGCGGCGACTGCGGAGGCGGTGGCGACGGCGGAGGAGGAGGCGGCGGTGGCGGCGACTAGTGGGCTACAATCTTGATCCAGCGCAAGAGCTTGATTTAGAGCCGTTCTAGGCTTTGATCAGGCCAGTTTGGAATAGCTTCAAATACCTGTTTTTCCTTTTGCATCCGGCCGGCCTGTTAAATATCGATGATGGCGCATCACCGAAGGGCCTGCCGCTTCCATGATCGTTTGTTCCTGTAACGTGCTGAGCGATGATGATATCCGCGCCGCCGTCGCCGAGTCCGACGACGCCGTGCGGCATGCCAAACAGGTCTATGGCTGTCTCGGCTGCAGCGCCGAATGCGGGCGCTGCGCCCGGACGATCAAGAGTATCATCGACGAAGCGCTCGGCCCCTGTGCGCAGTCCTGCTGCGCCGGCTGCCCGCATAGCCACACCGTGGCCGCCAACGACGAGACCGCCGAACCCGCCGAGTTCGCCCTCGCGGCCTGCTGAAAACTTCCGCAATTCCGGCTGAGCTTTTCCCCGGCTGGGTTCCCGTAGCCGGTTGCTCTCGCTCGCAAAGTGATTTAGAAGCGTTCTAAACTCGGTTTGGGACCGATTTGGACTGCAAGAGCTGGAGTGAACCATGCAGGGCGACGCAAAAGTCATCGACTATCTCAACAAGGCGCTGCGTCACGAGCTGACTGCGATCAATCAGTACTGGCTGCATTACCGCTTCCTCGACAATTGGGGCCTGCTGGACATGGCCAAGGTCTGGCGCAAGGAATCCATCGAGGAGATGGAGCACGCCGACAAGCTCACCGAGCGGATCCTGTTCTTCGACGGCTTTCCGAACATGCAGGTGCTCGATCCCCTGCGCATCGGCCAGAACGTCAAGGAGATCATCGAGTGCGATCTCGCCGCCGAGATGAGCGCGCGGGCGCTCTATCAGGAAGCGGCGACCTACTGTCACAGCGCCAAGGACTATGTCACACGCGACCTGTTCGAGAAGCTGATGAGCGACGAGGAGCACCACATCGACTTCCTCGAGACCCAGCTCGATCTGATCGGCCGCATCGGCCTTGAGCTCTACACCCAGAAGCATGTCGGCGGGCTCGAGGGCGAGGGGCACTAAACTCGGGCCTGGCTCCCTCCATCGTCATGGCCGGGCTTGACCCCGGCCATCCACGTGTTGCCGCACGACGCTTCGTTTTGCGGAACCGCTCTTGGCTACAGCTGCGTCTTGTAGAGCTCTTCCACGGCCTCCTGGCTCGCCGGTTCGCCGAGGCCGGTCTGCTCGTGAATGACCGTGACGATGCTCGGCATCACCGAGCGCTGCACCTTCTCCGACCCCCACAGCTTCGAGCGCATCAGCGCCTTGCCGCAATGGAAATAGACCTCGCTGACCGCGACGTTCAGCACCGCGCGCGGCGGCTTGCCGAATTCCACCATCGAGGCGAGCAGATCCGGGTCGGCCGACAGCGTGCCGCGGCCGCCGACGCGCAGCGTCTCCTCGATGCCCGGCACGAAGAACAGCAAATGCACGAAGCCTGAGCCTTCGACCACGTTGCGAAAACTGTCGATGCGGTTGTTGCCGGAGCGGTCGGGCATCAGCAGCTGGTTGGAGCCGGCGACGCGGACGAAGCCGATGCCGCCGCCGCGCGGCGAAGCGTCGACGCTGCCGTCCGCTCCCGATGTCGCGAGCACGCAGAATGGCGACATCTCGATGAATTTCTTCGCATGCGCATCGATCGCGGGCCGTGCCTTCGCGATCACGCGCGGGCTCGGCATAGCATAGATGGTGGCGAGGTCTTCGGCGCTAAGATCGGTCAACGGCGTGCCTCCGCTTCAGCTGGGCTTCAAGCTACCCGATCGGGCCGTCGCCAGCCAATGGAAATCACCAAGGCGCGTTACACCGCATCCGCCGGCACGAAGCAGCTGATGATGATGGAGCCGCGGTGGTGGACGTACCACACCACGGCCTGGCCGATCGGATTGCCCTGGTCGCGGATGATGGCGCGTCCGGGCACCTCGATCCATTGTCCCTCGATCGGCACCCAATAAGCGCCATTGCGCACGTCATACTCGGTGCGATGGCCATCGGAGATGTCGCAGCAGGGAACCCCGTTCGGCGCGATCACGCTCTTGAACCAGGCGCGGATGTCGGGCGGAACGTGGTCGTATTGGCCATTGTCGCGCGCGAACGCAACGTTTGCCAGTGCTGTCGTCGCAACCAACCAAACGCACAGTGCGAGCCTGTGCATGCGATCCTCCTCGTCGCGTATCGTGCCATGGGCGCGCGATTGTCCTGCGCGTCTTTCCCTATCGTTGGCACGGATTAAGCCTGAGCCGTCACTGCAATGCATGCTCAAATAATATGCGATGCCGGCGCCCCCCGCTTATGATGCGCTGCGAGATCAGCTTGTGGCGCATCCACCAAGTTGGTCGCAGAAGCGAGAAGGCGGATGTAGGATTTCGGCTCGGACCTTCGTCTTAAGGAAAACGCCGGGAGAAAGTGCATGTGCCGCAACATCAAGACGCTGTTCAACTTCGAGCCGCCGGCGACGGAGGATGAGATCCACGCCAGCGCGCTGCAATTCGTGCGAAAGCTGTCGGGTTTCAACAAGCCATCGCAGGCCAACGAGGCGGCGTTCGATCGTGCGGTGGCCGAGGTCTCCGAGGCGGCGCGAAAACTCCTGACCTCGCTGCATACGAACGCGCCGGCGCGCGACCGCGAGGTTGAGGCGGAGAAGGCGAAAGAGCGTTCGCGGCTGCGCTTCGGTACGTGAGGTCAGGCAGCGTGCTCCGTGATCTGGCTCACGGTATCTGCTGCCTCGGCTTGCGATGGTGGCGGCCGGGGTTTTGATCGCCCGGAGCACGACATGAGCCACCCCCTTCTTCCTTTGAAAGCAGGTGCCATCGTCTTCACGCTGCTGTGGACCGCGTGGATGATGTGGTGGGGCGGCTCGTTCTCGAGCGCGAACGTGATCATCCTCGCCCTGTGCGGCGCGGCGGTCGGCTATTTCTGGTATCGCGCCATGCGCTGGCAATTCGAGCGCATGGGCATGCTGCCGCGGCGCGAGGATCGGCCCGACTAGACCCGTCGGCTATCCTTGCCCTGCTTCTTCTTTTTCTTCCTGTGATCGTCGCCATCATCGCTCTCGTCATCGACGATTGCCTCGTCGGTCTCCTGGACGGCGGCTTCGAGCGCTTCGCGCTCGGCGGCTTCGCGCTCGCGTTGGCGGCGGCGTTCGTCCCAGGCATCGAAGAGCTGGTCGAGCCAGGGCAGCACCTGCTCGATCGACGGCAATTGGCCGGGCGGACCCGGCTCGCCGCGCGGGCCTTGCGGCCCCGCCGGTCCCTGCGGCCCGGCAGGTCCCGGTGCGCCGGCTGGCCCACGCGGACCGGCTTCGCCCTGTTTGCCTTGCGGACCGGGCTTGCCGGGCGGCCCGGCCTTCCCGACCGGGCCCGGCTTGCCCTGCGGCCCGGGCTTGCCGCGTGCGCCGTCGGGGCCGCGCCGGCCCGGATGCCCCTGTGGCCCCGGCCGTCCCGGCTCGCCTTGCCGCCCGCGAGGCCCCTGAGGCCCCGGCCGTCGTCCCTGGTCGTCTGCCACGCCACCGCTCCCTTCACCTGGAGCAAGCTACTTAGCGGCGTTTGACGACAGCAGCAATTCTGCCCGCGCATCGTGCCAGGCTTGATCAACATCAATCGGCGGCGCGAGCGGCCGCCTCATCGATCGCGCGTGGCTGCGCAGCGCGCCGTCGCTGGCCGATTGATGTCGTGCGCTAATCCTGACAGGCGGGCACGTCGATGCCGGAGGCGGCATAGAGCCTGATCTTGTTGCGCAGCGTGCGTACGGAAAGGCCGAGCACGCGCGAGGCGCGCGTGCGGTTGCCGTCACAGCGCGCCAGCGTCTGGATCACGAGCTCACGCTCGACCTCGTCGACGGTGGCACCGATCAGAAGCGGAACGATCTGGTTCGGGGCAAGGAATTGTGCGTCCGGCCCGGACGCGGCGACATGAACAGTGGTCATCAAAACACCTCCCGATCAACGCCCGCTTCCATCGTCGGAAGCGGATCGAGAACCAACGACCCCCAAGCCGTGAATCTACGGTGGTCCGGTTTGGTTAATGAAAGGTTAATTGGAGGGGCTGCACCGAATTGATCTTGAGAATGCCCAGATGCCGCCGCGATTGGTGCGAGCCTCGCATCCCTCACACCGTGCGATAGCCGCCGTCCACCATCACGATGGTTCCGGTGACATAGGCCGACAGATCGGAGGCGAGGAACACCGCGGGGCCGACGATGTCCTCGGGCTTGCCGGTGCGCGCCAGTGGGGTGTGATCGATGAAGGCCTGCACCAGCGCCGGATTGGTCGCGCGCGCATTGGCGTTGAGGTTGGTCTCGATGAAGCCGGGGCCGATCGCGTTGACGCGCACGCCTTCCTTGCCGAGCTCGACCGCGAGCGCCTTGGTGAAGCCGAGCACGCCGTGTTTCGAGGTGGTGTAGGCCGCCGAGCTCGGCGTGCGCAGATGCACGAAGGACTGGATCGAGCCGATGTTGATGATGCGGCCTTTGCTGGCGCGCAAGGGCGCGAGGAACGCCTGCGTCACGTTGAACACGCCGTTGAGGTTGAGCGAGATGATGTCGTTCCAGTCCTTCGCCACCGTCTCGGTCTCCGCGGTGAAGGCGTTGCGGCGGGTGATGCCGGCATTGTTGACGAGGATCGAGACCTGCCCGATTTTGTCCGCGATCTGCCTGGCGAGCGCGAAGCAATCCTCGCGCCTGACGACGTCGAGCGCAAAGCTCTCGGCCTTGCCGCCCGCTGTCCGGATCTCCTGCGCGGCCTCCGCCGCCGTCTCGGCGTTGACGTCGAGCAGCACGACCTGCGCGCCCTCCCGCGCATAGCCGGTGGCGATCGCCCGGCCGATTCCGGAACCGGCGCCGGTGACGACAGCGATGTGGTTTGCGAGCAGCGCCATGGCAGTTTCCTCCCGTTTTCGTTTCGAAGTTTCACGAAACGCTAACGCGAAATTAAGGGGTCGGAAACGGCGGCCTTGGCATACTGATCCTGATTGCTAAACGTTGCGCGCATGATGGAACGGCTCGAAACCTGGAAACTCGCTCTGGAGCGGCTGCGGTCGGCGCAAGCGCCTGACTGGGCCGAGGCCGGCCGGCTGGTGGCCGAGATCGCGCGGATGAGCAGCGACGTCACGCTGCGCCAGGCTGCCGAGCAGGCGCTGCCGGTGCTGCGCCAGGCCGTCGACAACGACGATCACAGCGTGACGCTGGCGGCCCAGCGCCGTATCAGTGTGGTGCTCGAGGTCGTGCACGATCTGACCGCGCCGCGCTTCGGCCGCCGTAACGCCGCGCCGAAGAAGCTCTCCAGCGAGGACCGCGCGCGCAAGGTGCTCGGCCTGCCGCTCGCGGTGCAGCTCACCTGCGAGGACATCAACCAGGCCTATCGCCGCGCCGCCAAGGGCCTGCATCCCGACCAGGGCGGCAGCGCCGAAGCCTTCATCGATCTCGCCGCCGCGCGCGACATTCTGATCCATCCGGGCGCGCACAAGGACGCGTGAGCGTCTCGGGCCTTCGAAAAGCAAACCGGGCAAGGACGCCCTCGTCCTTGCCCGGTTCTTCGTCCGCCGATCGATTATCTTACCACTTGCAGCTGCCGCTCTTGAGCGCGGCGTCCTTGACCATGAGTGCATCGACGAAGGTCGGCACGCTCGCGCTGGCGCGGTGATAGCCGGCCGGCCACGGCGTGGTCGGGATGCTCTCGTCCCAGATCTGGCAGAAGCCGGTGTCCTGCCAGCGGATCAGATGATAGCTGGCTTCGGCCGGGCTCGCGGCGACGAACGCGGTGACGGCAAGACCGGCGGCAGCGCACAGCATGGAAATACGACGCATGATCAGCTCCTCAAATGAATGATGTGATGCGCCTCCCGACAATGACGGGGAGGGGTGGTGCGGGACGCGCTTGGCATGCGCCCCGGACAAGATGTGAGTAGTTCCACCCGCCGCCGAGGTTCAAAAAATGTGCGCGGGACAGGTCTGATTGCGGCCGGGAAACGCTTCAGGCCACGCAAAGCAAAAGGGCGGATCGCCCGCGCGACCCGCCCTCAAACGCTACTCTCGCGTCCGGCTCAGAGCGTGCACTTCCGCTCGGTGCGCATCTTGATCTGCAGGTCCGAGGCCTGCTGGAAGGTCGGGAACGGCTTGCTGACGACCTTGTAGGTCGAGACACCGAACTGGAACGGCTTGTACTGCAGGTCCTCGTTCCAGACCTGGCAGATGCCGGTGTTGTCCCAGCGGATCACGTAATAGCCGACCTTCGCGAAGGCGGGCACGGCGAACACGGAACTAGCGATGCCGGCAACGGCACTGAGCGCGAGAAGGCGACGCATGAAGTATCTCCTGGTGGGACATGGGTGGTGGGACATGGGACCGAAAAAATTCGTGCGGTAAAAGCAGGTCCTTTGCAAGCCGGGGGGCCGCCATTCACGGACATGTCAGCTGTGCCCAACGCATTTGGTTTGGACGCGTGCCCGATAGGTCACACGCAGCTGACTAGGCTCCTACTTGGCCAGCGAAGCGACCGCCTCGATCTCGATCAGCATCTTCGGATCGGGCAGCGCCTGCACCACGCAAGTCGTGCGCGCCGGGTACGGCGGCGGGCCGAAGGCGCCCGCATAGAGCGCGTTCATCGCGGCAACGTCCGAGGCGCGGGTCAGGAGCACGTTGACCTTGACGAGATCATGCATCCCGGCGCCGGCCTCGCCCAGCACGCGCTTGATGTTGACGACGACATTGGCGAACTGCGTCTCGAAGCCGTCGGGCAGCGCACCATTGGCATCGAAGCCGGGAATGCCGGAGACAAACAGGAGGTCGCCAACCCGCGTCGCAAAGGACAGCGGCGGCGCCTTGACGTGCGGCGGGGGCGCGAAATGCTGGATCGGCATGGGATCACCTCAGGACGGGGGCGGACGCAGGAGCGTAGCGGCTGGCGCGGGGATGCTCAAAACAAAAGTGCGAAAACAACCCCATGCACAGTAGGCGCCGCACGGAAATCATTGATGTTTTCCAGAATTCGCCAAACGCGAAGCATTCGGTTGCTCCGTCGGGCAAAACAGGGGCATTATGGCATGCTGGCGGTTGGTGGTCTTCGCCTCTCCCCGCGTGCGGCCTGCGCGTGGCGAGAGAGCAGGCCATTCACCCGTCATTGCGAGGAGCCCTTGCGACGAAGCAATCCAGACTGCCGCCGCGGAGCGATTCTGGATTGCTTCGCGGAGCCTGTCATCAGGCCGCGCTTCGCGCGGACCCGTTGGCTCGCAATGACGGAGCATGAGGACCTTCCGCGAGTCTCGCCGCCGCCTTGCTTGCGGAAACGCCCGCCGATCATGTTGCCGCCCCGATCGATCAGGTACATTCGCTCCGTCTGATTCGAACCCTCCTTTAAAAAACAGCCCCCGGAGACCCCCATGAAGCTCGCATCCACCCTCCGCGCCGCGTGCGTCGCCATCGTCGCCCTGGCTGGCCTCTCGACGACCGCGCAGGCCGACAGCGGCTTCGTGACGCTGACGATCTACAAGGCGGGCTGGATCATCGGCGGCTCGGGCGGCTCGGGCGTCCTCAACTTCCGCGGCCGCTCGTACGGGCTCTCCACCGGCGGCCTCGACTACGGCCTGGTGTTCGGGGGATCCAAGACCGTGCTGCGCGGCCGCGTCTCCAACATCAACCGTCCCTCCGACGTTGCCGGCGTCTACGGCGCCGCCGGTGCCGGCATCGCCGTCGGCTCCGGCGCCCGCGCCATCGTGCTGACCAACCAGAAGGGCGCAGTGCTGGAGCTGTCGGGCACGCAGGTGGGGTTGATGGCGAATGCGGATCTCAGCGGGCTTGCGATCACGATGCGGTAGGCGAGGTGCCGTAGGGTGGGTTAGCCCTGCGGATGCGCGAAGCGAATCCGCAGGGCGTAACCCACCATTTCTGCCGCCTTGGAAAGAGAGGAGGTGGGTTACGCTTCGGACAGCGCTTCGCGCCGCCCGAAGCTAACCCACCCTACGATTTCCCGACCATCGCATGCACCCGCTCGCAATGCGCGACGAGGTTTGCGTGCGCATCGACGAAGGCCTTGAGCGGCGTCGGGATCGGAAAGAAATAGATGTTGGCGATGAAGCCGTAGATGCCGGCATCAACGCTCGTCGGCGCCGCGCCGTGCACGAAGCCTTGCGCCGGCACGATGTCAGTCAGCACCTGCAGATCAGCCAGCCCCCGGGCATAGGCCTGCTCGGGCGTGTAGCGGCCGATGCCCTGGAAGTGATAGCGCTGCGCGTTGTAGGCCTTGGCCTTCTCGAAGCCGGTAGGGTCGATCTGCGGATGCTGCGCGATGAAGGCGTCGCGGAACGCCGGATAGAAGCGCTCGTCCTTCCAGCGCGAATAGGACATCACCCAGTAGAGATCGTCCAGCATGCGCGTGACGAGATGGTCGGTGCGGCGCTGTTCCGATGACAAGCCGGCGTGGATCGTGAGGCGGTATTTCTTAGTCGCGTGCGCGATGATGGTCTCGCTGTCGCCGATGATCTCGCTGTCGTCGACGATGTAAGGCAGCTGCCCGCGCGGCGCGGCCGATGCATCGAAGACGTGCTCATGCACGAACGGCACGCCCGCGAGCTTGAGAAACGCATAGACCTTGAGGCCGTAGCCGTTGTTGTCGGCGACGCCGAAGAGCTCTGGGTAGGAGTAGAGGGTCAGCATGGGCGGGCTCCTCCGGGGTGGCGGAGGCCAGCATGCTAGGGAGTGGAAACGGATGCAATCCTCGTAGCCCGCAGAGCGCAGCGACATGCGGGAATGGGCTCCCCGGATATCGCTGCGCTCATCCGGGCTACGTCAGAGCGCCATTTGCGAATTGCCTTTTGCGCAATAGGATGACCGCAATCCTCTGGTCCGGGAGATCACGATGGCCATCAACAAGATCGACGACGTGAGACTTCGCCCATGACCCGCGACGAATTGGTCGCTGCCTATGCGGCGCCCGGCCGCCACTATCACAATCTCGCGCATATCGAGGATTGCCTGGCGGCGCTCGCGCGGATCGATGGTCTCTCGGCCGCCGAGCGCGAGACGCTGTCGGAAGCGATCTGGTGGCACGACGCCGTCTACGATCCGACGCGGACGGACAACGAGGAGCGCAGCGCGGAGCTCGCCGAGCAGCACGTCCGCGCCGAGCTTCGCCAGGAGGTCGGCCGCCTGATCCGGCTGACCAAAACGCACGACGTTCCCGCCGGCGATCGTCTCGGGGCGATCTTGATCTCGATCGACCTCAGCATTCTCGGCGCCGATCCCGCCCGCTACGACGCGTACGCCGCCGCGATCCGCCGGGAGTTCAGCTATGTCGCCGAGGACGAGTATCGCGCCGGCCGCGCCCGCGTGCTGCGCCGTTTCGCGGCCCGCGAGGTCATCTTTCCCGATCCGGTCTTCGCCGCGAGCTTTGACCGCCAGGCCCGTGCCAACCTCGCGCGCGAACTGGTTGAGCTGAGCTGAAGCGACCAATCCACCTACGAGCGCGCCGCGGCGTTGAACATTGCGAGCTGCGCCTCGAACGCCCGTTTGAACGCCGGCCGCCTTTCGCCGCGGGCAACATAGGCGGCGATGTCGGGATACTCGTCGAGCAGGCCCGACGTATTCAGCCGCCGCAGCACCGTTACCATCATGAGATCGCCGGCGCTGAAGGCGCCGTCGAGCCAGTCGGCTTTGCCGAGGCGGCGCGACAACTCGCCGAGCCTGGTGCGAACGCGGTCCTGCAGCATGGGCAAGCGCTCGGCGTACCAGCTCCTGTCGCGCTCGAGCAGCATGGCCATGGAGAGCTCGACGATCGACGGCTCCACCGTGCTCAGCGCAGCGAACATCCATGCGATAGCGCGGCTCCTCGCGTTGGCATCCTTCGGCAGCAAGCCATCATGGCGCTCGGCGATGTGGAGCAAGATCGCGCCGGATTCGAACAGCGTGAGATCGCCGTCCTCATAGGTTGGGATCTGCCCGAACGGATGCAGCGCGCGATGCGCGGGCTGCTTCATTGTCGCGAACGAGAGGAGGCGGACGTCGTAGGGCTGCCCGACCTCTTCCAGCGCCCAACGTACCCGCATGTCGCGCGCGTGGCCCTTGCCGCGGTCGGGGGAGGATTCGAAGGCGGTGATGGTGGGCATCGGGGGCTCGGGGTGATCGTTTCCAGAGGACGAACGACCGGGGCGGCGGCCGACAGGTATCACGTTTTCCGCGCTACAATTGTGCTAGGCAAAAAAAACCGGCCGACCTTGTCGGAACACCCCTCCCGCCCGCGTCCTTGAAGTGCCCGCGCGCCGCACGGGCCGAAAGGAGCTCCATTCATGACGTCCATCACACCGTTTCTCTGGTTCGATAACAACGTCCCGGCGGCCATCGCCTTCTACAAATCGGTATTTCCCAATGCCAAGATCGAAACCGTCAGCGACTTCGTGGCGGTGTTCGAGCTCGAAGGCCAGCGCTTCCACGCGCTCAATGGCGGGCCGAAATACCGCTTCAACGAAGCGGTGTCGTTCTTCATCAGCGTTGAGACGCAAGGCGAGGTCGACTATTTCTGGAATGCACTGACCGCCGATGGAGGCGAGGAATCGCAGTGCGGTTGGCTCAAGGACAAGTTCGGCCTGTCCTGGCAGGTGATCCCGACGGCGCTCGGCCGCTATCTCGGCGACGCCGACCGCACCAAGGCGAACCGCGTGATGCAGGCGATGATGGGGATGCGGAAGATCGTGATCGCGGAGCTGGACAGCGCGTATGCGGGCTGAGGCGACGGCGCCTAGGGCGGGTTAGGCGAAGCCGTAACCCACCATCCCTTCTCGGTTGCTGGACGAAGTTGGTCGATTACGCCGGCGGACTGCGCTTCGCGCAGCCGCGGGCTAATCCACCCTACGCAGCGATCCACGCCGCAAGCTCTCGCCACGGCTCCAGCGTCCAACTCCCCGACGCAGCACCCGAGGGCGAGGGCAGCACGAATGTCTCCGGCCAGCTTCCGTCGCGTGGCTGCCGCCCCAGCGCAATCGCAGCTGACGGCCTGCCGTAAAACAAGCTCGCCGCCTTCTTACTCGTGAACGCAACGGTCCGCGGCCGATACTTGTCCATCTTCGCCCGGAATCCCGGCACGTCGATCGTCTCCGCCGCGATCTGGTGATCCATCCCGGCGCCCGTCTTGCAGAGATCGGTGAAGCCGATCCCGAGCTCGATCAGCGACGCGTACTCCCTTGGCTGATAGCGCCGCGGCGTGATCCCGGCCTCATGGATCGCGCGCCAGAAGCGGTTGCCGGGATGGGCGTAGTAGTGCCCGAGCTCGGCCGAGCGCGTCGAGGCGGCGGTGCCGACGAAGACGAGGCGGAGGCCTGCGCGGAGTCGATCGGGGAGGCGGTGGGGGACGGAAGCGGGTGCGTCAATCATCCCGGGTAGAGTCTGTGGTCAGCCGGAATATTTCTATTGCCATACTACTTGCTTATGTCCACTTTCGTTCCAGCTACTAAGAGTGGCATTGCAGTTTCGATAGATTAGCTTCGTGTGTTGATTTGGAGAGATATGGTGGCAAAGCAGCAAAGGGCCCAGAAGTCCACTAGCCGTGCCTCAAACGATAGTGAAGCCAAGTTTCCATAGCTGCACTGGCAGTTTCAATATTTCGTGCAGGTTGCGTTTGAACTTGGCGTGCTAATTCGGATGCCATTGCTTCCATCGCAGCCTGTCGATCTACGAGCGACATCATCTGCACCAGGGTTGGAAAGTCTTCCGGCCCGATCTCCATTTGGACTTGAGTCCGACCCCCGCCCTTCGAGTCCATAGTGAACGCGATGTTGATCTGACTCGCCGCAGTGATCGAAACCGAATTGATAGTCTCATACCAATAGCGGGCGGTCACGCCGCCACGCCTTACCGTCGTACCCTTAAGCGCAGGCATTGGGAGCCTCTCAGGTCGAGCCGAGCAATTCTCTCGTTCCTGCTGTGGAACTCGGTCGAAAATATGGCAGGCCCTCTCCTCACAGCACCCGATTGCTCTCCTTCACCTTCTCCGCATCCAGATAAACGCTGCTCCCCATCTCCTTGAACTTCGCGCTCATCTTCGCCATGCCGTCCTCGGCGGTGCCGCTCATCGACATCCCCACCGAGTTCGGATCGTTCAGCGTCGCCGCGTAATCCCGCACGTCCTGCGTGATCTTCATCGAGCAGAATTTGGGGCCGCACATCGAGCAGAAATGGGCGACCTTGTGGGCTTCCTTCGGCAGGGTCTCGTCGTGGAAGTTCTTGGCGGTATCAGGATCGAGGCCGAGGTTGAACTGGTCGGTCCAGCGGAATTCGAACCGCGCGCGGGAGAGGGCGTCGTCGCGCAGTTGTGCGGCGGGGTGGCCCTTGGCGAGGTCGGCGGCGTGGGCGGCGATCTTGTAGGTGATGACGCCGGTCTTGACGTCGTTGCGATCGGGTAGCCCGAGATGCTCCTTCGGCGTGACGTAGCAGAGCATGGCGCAGCCAAACCAGCCGATCATGGCGGCGCCGATGCCCGAGGTGATGTGGTCGTAGCCCGGCGCGATGTCGGTGGTCAGCGGTCCAAGCGTGTAGAATGGCGCTTCGCCACATTCCTTGAGCTGCTTGTCCATGTTGATCTTGATCTTGTGCATCGGCACGTGGCCGGGGCCTTCGATCATGACCTGGCAGCCCTTGTCCCACGCGATCTTGGTGAGCTCGCCGAGCGTCTCCAGCTCGGCAAACTGCGCGCGGTCGTTGGCATCCGCGATCGAACCCGGACGCAGGCCGTCGCCGAGCGAGAACGAGACGTCATACTTGCGCATGAGGTCGCAGATCTCGTCGAAATGCGTATAGAGGAAGCTCTCCTTGTGATGCGCGAGGCACCACTTCGCCATGATCGAGCCGCCGCGGGAGACGATGCCGGTAACGCGGCTGGCGGTGAGGTGGATGTATTGCAGCCGCACGCCGGCGTGGATGGTGAAATAGTCGACGCCCTGCTCACACTGCTCGATCAGCGTGTCCTTGTAGAGCTCCCAGGTCAGCTTGACCGGATCGCCGTTGCACTTCTCCAGCGCCTGATAAATTGGGACGGTGCCGATCGGCACCGGCGAGTTGCGCAGGATCCACTCACGGGTGGTGTGGATGTTGCGCCCGGTCGAGAGGTCCATCACGGTGTCGGCGCCCCAGCGGATCGCCCACACCATCTTCTCGACTTCTTCCTCGACCGACGACGTCACCGCGGAGTTGCCGATATTGGCGTTGATCTTGGTCAGGAAGTTGCGGCCGATGATCATCGGCTCGAGCTCGGAATGGTTGATGTTGGAGGGGATGATGGCGCGGCCGCGCGCGATCTCGGAGCGCACGAACTCCGGGGTGATGAAGGCGGGCACCGAGGCGCCAAAGCTTTCGCCGTCGGCGAGCGCGGCTTCGGCGCGCTCGAGTTGCTGCTTGCGCCCGAGGTTTTCGCGCTCCGCGACGTAGATCATCTCCTTGGTGATGATGCCGGCGCGGGCGAATTCGAGCTGCGTCACCTTGTGGCCGTCGAGGCCGCGCAGCGGCTTGTGATAGGCCGAGAAGGCGCGCGCGGCCTTGTCGGTGGAGACGCTACCATTGTCCTCCGGCTTGATCTGCCGGCCCTCATATTCCTCGACGCCGCCGCGCTCCAGCACCCATTGCTTGCGGTTGCGCGCCAAGCCGGCATTGACGTCGATGGTGACGGAGGGGTCGGTGTAGGGCCCCGACGTGTCATAGACCGGCAGGTTCGGCTCGCCCGCGCCTTCAGACAGGATGATCTCGCGCAAGGGCACGCGGATATCCGGCGCGGCGTCGGGTGTCGCGAAGATTTTTCGCGAGGAGGGCAGGGGGCCGGTGGTGACGGCGGGAACGGTCTTATCGGGGTTGGAGCGGATGTTCATGGGATCCTCCTAATTCAGTTCGATGGCGTCGCTGCGCGAGAGACAAATTCGGCTGTCATCCCCGCGAAGGCGGGGATCCAGTATTCCAGAGGCGGTGCGGCTAGAACCGAGAGGCCGCGGCGTACTGGATCGCCCGGTCAAGCCGGGCGATGACAGTGGCGTGTGGGGTGAGAGCGGGGCGATCATCACGCCGCCTCCTTCGAACCGTCGAGCCATTGCCGCACGCGGGCATCGGGGTCGGGGTTCTGGGTCACGTCGGAGACAACAGCGATCGAATCCGCGCCGGCGGCAAAAATCTCCGCGGCGTGCTCGAACTTGATGCCGCCGATGGCAACCAGCGGGATGGTGCCGATGCGCTTTTTCCATTCGGTGATCTTGGGAATGCCCTGCGGCTCGAAGCGCATCGATTTCAGGGTCGTGAAGAAGATCGGGCCGAGCGCGACGTAGTCGGGCTTCGCCGCCAGCGCGGTCTCAAGCTCGGCGTCGTCATGGGTGGAGATGCCGAGCTTGAGGCCGGCCTCGCGGATAGCGCCGAGATCTGCGTCTGCAAGATCCTCCTGGCCGAGATGCAGGTATTGTGCACCCGCAACGATCGCTGCGCGCCAATAATCGTTCACCACCAGCTTGGCCTGCGTGTCCTTGGTGATGGCCAGCGCGTCGGTGACGATCTGCAGCGCGTCGGCGTCGTTCAGCTCTTTGGCGCGCAGCTGGATGGTGCCGACGCCGAGCTTGGTCAGGCGTTCGACCCAGGCCAGGCTATCAACCACGGGATAGAAGCGATCAGGATACGGCATGCCAGAACGGGGTCCCAACGACAGGGGTGGAGGGCGAGGCGAAGTCGCGGGCGTTCATCAGCCCGGCCTCGTAAGCGGTGCGGCCGGCCTCACAGCCGAGGCGGAAGGCGTTCGCCATTGCGACGGGATCGGCGGCTTTGGCGATGGCGGTGTTGAGCAGCACGGCATCATAGCCGAGCTCGAACGCCTGCGCGGCGTGAGAGGGCGCCCCTAAGCCAGCGTCGACCACCAGCGTGATGTCGGGCAGCCGCTCGCGCAACAGTTTTAGCGCATCGCGGTTGGTGATGCCCTTGGCGCTGCCGATCGGAGCGGCCCACGGCATCACCACCTTGCACCCGGCGTCGACCAGGCGGCTCGCGACCGAGAGGTCTTCCGTGCAATAGGGGAACACCTCGAAGCCGTCCTTGATCAGGATGCCGGCGGCTTCGACCAGGCCGACGACGTCGGGCTGCAGCGTGTCGTTGTCGGCGATGACCTCGAGCTTGATCCAGCTCGTGCCGAACAATTCGCGTGCGAGCTTGGCCGTCGTCACCGCCTCGCGCACGGTGCGGCATCCCGCGGTGTTCGGCAGCACGGTGACGTCGAGCTCGCGGATCAGCTTCCAGAACGCATCGCCAGTCTTGCCGCCGGCGGATTCGCGCCGCAGTGACACCGTGACGATGTTGGCACCGGAGGCGCGGATCGCCTCTTGCATGATCGCAGGCGAGGGATAGAGCGCGCTGCCGATCAGCAGGCGGGAGGCGAAGGTTTTGCCGTAGAAGGTCACCATGTCGGTGTTTCCTCGATTAACGCTCTCTCCGCCGTCATTGCGAGCGAAGCGAAGCAATCCAGAGATTCATCCGCGGAGACACTCTGGATTGCTTCGTCGCTGCGCTCCTCGCAATGACGGAAAGAACCCTGAACGGGCGGCAGATGGAAGGCGCGCTCCGTCATTCGGCTCACCCTCCCTGCCGCGGCGTGATGATCTCGATCTCGTCGCCGGCTTTCAGCAGCGTCTCCGCCCAGCGGCTCTTCGGCACGACGTCGTAATTGAGCGCGATGGCGAAATGGCTGCCTTCGTAGTCGAGCTCGGCGAGCAGCGCGTCCACGCTGGACGAAATCACCTCGCGCTGCTCACCGTTGACGATCACGCGCATTGCACTACCTCGTTGTCGATCTGGCCGCGCTCGACATAGGCGAGCGTCAGCTCGGCGAGCGCAGGCGCGATCAGGAAGCCGTGGCGGTAGAGGCCGTTGACGCTGATCTTGCGATCGCGAATGCCGATGCGCGGCAAATTGTCGGGAAAGGCGGGACGAAGCCCCGAACCGAATTCGACGATGCGGGCTTCGCCGAACGCCGGGTGCACAGTGTAGGCGGCCCCTAATAGCTCCAGCGCGGAGCGCACGCTGACGCCGGTGTCTTCGGCCTCGATCGAGGTCGCGCCCAGCATGAACAGGCCGTTCTCGCGCGGGATCACGTAGAGCGGCCAACGCGGATGGATCAGCCGCACCGGGCGCGCCAGCTGCACCTCGTCCGTCTCGATCAGGATCATCTCGCCCTTGACGCCGCGAAGCTCGCTCTGCTCGTCGCGGGCACCAAGGCCGCGGCAGTCGATGACGATGCTTTTAGGATTCAGGTTTGCAAGCTCGTTCGCGGTGACGTCGCTGCAGAACGTGATGGTGCCGCCGGCAGCCTTGATGCGCTCGTGCAGCTGCGGCAGCACGCGGCGCGGCTCGACATGGCCCTCGGCAGGGAAGAACAGCGCGTCACGGAAGCGGCCCTCCAGCGACGGCTCGAGCGCGGCTAGGCCGGCGGCATCGAGCCGGCGGTGATGCTCGGTCATGCGCGCAAACCGCTCGAAATCGTTGCGCTCGCGCGGGTGGGCGACGACCAGCGAGCCGTTGAACGGCGTGTCGGGCAGCTCGCGCCGCCAGAGATCGAGCGAGCGCAGCCCCAAGCGGCTGATGATGGGCTCGGCGATCTCGGCCTCGCAATAGGGCGCGAGCATGCCGCCGGCCCAATGGCTGGTGGCATCCGTCATCGCCTCGTCACCGCGCTCGTGCAAGGTGACGGCATGACCGGCCTGCGCGAACAGCAACGCCTGCCAGGCGCCCGCGATGCCTGCGCCGATGATGGATACCGGTGAATCCGGTCGCTTGATGGTCTGCAACATCCCTGTCCCTTCGCCGGCATGACCCGGATCAGGTTCAAAGGGTCACCGCGGTCCTGGGCGGTATTGCCCATTTAGCGGTATCTCAGCTCCTCCTCGGAGCACCCCTCGGAACGGTGGTAATGTATGCCAGCAGGATGGGGTGGTCAACGCGGTAACAGTCGTCATGCCCGGGCTTGTCCCGCCTGCGCGGCCGAAGCCGCTGCGGCGAGGCGAAGGCCCGGGCATCCACGTTCTTGGCGCGGATGCAAAGACGTGGATGGCCGGGTCAAGCCGGCCATGACGGAGATCAATGAGCGGGAACCTGCGCCCGCGCGTTGCGGACGCGCTGGGCGAGCTTCCTGTGCGTCGGCGCGGCGAACATCGGCTGCGGATTGCCGTTCGGCTCGAGCCAGGGCTGGCCCATAGTGCCTTGGCCCATGGTCTCGCCCGCATGGGCGACCTGGACCGCCTCCTGCCGCTGGCGCTTTGCAGCATAGTAATAGCCGCCCGCGAAATAACGCACGGCTCGGGCGTGATCGCCATTGGCGGCGCGGTAGGCGCCGGCGAGGTATTTCACAGCGTAGGTGAGGTTGGTGTTGGGATCGCGCAGGCCGGCGGCATCGCCGGTGTAGCCGACCCCGCGCGCGGTCGCGAGCTTGATCTGCATCAGCCCGATGGTGCCGCCGCGGCCGACCACATGCGGTTGATAGCGGCTTTCGCGCATAATGACGCGATGCACCAGCGCTTCCGGCACGCCGTTGGCGCGGGCATGGGCGGCCACCATCTCGGCATATTCGGCTTGCCCGGCGCAAGCTGCCTGCGGCAACGTCAGTCCCGCCGCGAGCAACGCGACAATTCGTAAGATTTTCATCGAAATATTCCTCGGCATAACGGACCCGCGCCCGAGCGCGTTAGGCCGTGGGAACACGGCGATGATGTGGCGAAATGTCACCAACGGCGATTTTCGCCGGCTCGTCGCTTTTGCGACTTAAACCTGGGTTAAGCTCGGAGCTGGTGGAGCGCCTTACGCGACAGAGGGTCTGTCCATTTCGCGCATTCGCCCAACAATCGCTAGTCAAAGCCAGCACTCGGGAGACGTCCATGACCCCTGCAGACATCGACGACATTCCCAAGCAGAACCCTTGTGCACAATGTGGCACACCGATCCCGTTCCCTGACTGGATCGAGCCGGGCGAAGGGCGCGTCTCCTATCTCTGGACCTGCCACGCCTGCAATTACCGCTTCGAGGCGGTGGCGATCTTCCCGCACGAGGCGATCGAGCACCCGCCGCTCGCGGCTTGATCAGGCGGCAAGGCGCGGCGCCTGCGAGACCGGCAATCGCATCCGCACGATCAGGCCGCGCGGGGCGCGGTCATGCAGCGACAGCTCGCCGCCGTGGCCGAGCGCGATTGCGCGCGCGATCGACAGGCCGAGCCCGAAGCCGGTGGAGTAGTCCATGGTGCGCGCGTCGTCGCCGCGCGCGAACGGCTCCAGCATCTCCTGCTTGCGTGCATCCGAAATGCCCGGGCCGTCGTCCTCGACGTCGATGACGAGCATGGCGTCCGAGACGTCGAGGCGGATCGTCACCTCGGCGCCGAAGCGCACCGCGTTCTCGACCAGGTTGGTGACGCCGCGATGCAGATCGTCGGGCCGCGCGGCGGCGGTCGCGGACGCCGGCCCGACATAGTGCACGACATGGCCCATGTCGCCGAACTGATCGGCGACGAGCTGCAGCGTGCTGGCGATGTCGACCAGCGTCACCGCCTCGACCTTGCGGTCGTCGCGCAAGAGCGACAGCACCGATTCCAGCATCGCGCGCATCTGGTCGAGATCCATCAGCATGCGCTTGCGGTTGGCTTCGTCCTCGATGAACTCGGCGCGCAGGCGCAGCCGCGTGATCGGCGTGCGCAAATCGTGGCTGATCGCCGCCAGCATCCGCGTGCGGTCCGACATCAGCCGCACGATCCGCTCGTGCATGCGGTTGAGCGCGCGCGCCACCGCGCGGATCTCCTCCGGGCCGCGCTCGGGCAGCGGCTCGGCGGCGCCCTCGAGGCTGAAATTCTCCGCCGCCGCGGCGAAGGACGACAGCGGCCTCGTCAGCGCGCGCGCCGCCCACAGGCCGAGCACGGTGACGCAGATGAAGGCGCTCATCAGTGCCATCAGCCAGGGCGCGCCAGAGAACAACGGCCGCGGGGCGCCATCGACATGGCCCGCGATCACGGTGCCGTCGGGCAATTGCACGCCGATACGGGGCTCGATGCTGCCTGAAGCCAGCCGTCCGGTCTTGTAGGCGCGGCCGAGATGGCGGCGCATCCAGCGCAGATGCAGGCTGTCGCTCTCCGCGAGATTGGCCGTGCCGGGCGCCAGCATCTCGATGCCGAGCCCGGGGAAGGCGCGCGCGAGATCGGTGACGAGGCGCGGACGCTCGCTCGCCTCCGCCGCCTCGAGCAGCAGCGCGGCATCGGCCAGTTGATGCGCCCGGTCCGGCGGGGCATCAGGGCGGTCCTGCCGGATAATCAGGAAGGCGGTGGTGATGACGAGATGGAGCGCCACTGTCGAGGCCAGCACCAGCGCGGCGATCTGCCCGCCGATACCCTTGAGGTGGAAGAACGAAAACGGCTTCATCGTCGTCCCCCTCAGCTGCTCACGGGCACTGCGGTCGCTTCGGCGCTTGCTGCCTCGGTTTTCGCGACCTCGGTTCGTGGCGTGAACAGATAGCCGCCGGAGCGCACCGTCTTGATCAGGGTGGGATCGGCCGGATTGGGCTCGATCTTGCGGCGGATGCGGCTGACCAAGACGTCGATGGAGCGCTCGAACGCGCCGGTGTTGCGCCCCTGCGTGAGGTCGAGCAGGCTGTCGCGCGACAGCACGCGGCCGGGCCGCTCGCAGAACGTGCGCAGCAGGTCGAACTCGGCGCTGGTCACCGCGACGCGCGCGCCTGCGGGATTGCGGAGCTCGCGCAAGCGCAGATCGATGCGCCAGCCTTCGAAGGTGAGCGCGGAGGCACCTTCGACCGAGCTCGCCGCTTGCGCGGCCGCCTGGCGACGCAGCACCGCGTTGATGCGGGCGAGCAGCTCGCGCGGGTTGAACGGCTTCGGCAGATAATCGTCCGCGCCCATCTCGAGGCCGACGATGCGGTCGATGTCCTCGCCGCGCGCGGTCAGCATGATGATCGGCGTCTGGTTTTCGGCGCGCACCTTGCGGCACAGGCTGAGGCCGTCGTCGCCAGGCAGCATGACGTCCAGGATGATAAGATCGACGCGGTGGTCGGCCATGGCGCGCGACATCTCGCGGCCGTCGGCGACGGCGGTGACGTTGCAGGCGTTGTTGCGCAGATATTTCGCAATCAGCGTCCGGGTTTCGCGGTCGTCCTCGACGACCAGGATGTTGGGATTGGGAATGGCCATGGACCTTGTTTGTCCAAAATTCCGGCCAAAAGGCGAAGATTTTTGTTTCGAATTGTTTCTACCGGGCGGTCAGCAACGGACGGCAATCGCCCCACCGCCGAGCGGGAAGCTCTCGTTAAGGCCGTTAACCATACCGTGGCGTGGTCCGCGGCGAAACCCGCAAAACCAAGGGAGCCATCATGACCTCGATCTCGGCGGCCTCCGCCGGCAGCTATCAATCGCCACTGCAACGGCTTCAGCAGGAATTGCAGTCGCAAGTCTCCGCCGGCACGATCTCGTCGTCGCACCAGTCCGCGCTCTCGACGGCGCTGACGGATATCGACATGACGCTCCAGCAGAGCCGATCGAGAGGCCAGTCGAGCGGCGCGCCTCCCTCCAAGGACGAGATGCAGTCGAAGATCGAGGACCTCATCTCGAGCGAAGTGTCGAACGGGACGCTGACCTCCGAACAGGCCGAGAAGCTGAAAAGCGTGTTTCAGTCCGCCTTCGCGCGTGGACTAGGCGGTCCGCCGCCGGACGACGGCTCTTCGGATTCGACGACGACGGATTCGACGAGCAGTAGCTCGACGGACCAGACCACCGCCGAGATCCTCCAGCAATTCCTCCAGGCGCTGCAGCAATCGCAATCGTCAGCCTCCTCCTACGGTGCCAATGGCAGCTCAACCGGCAATTCGAGCCTCGCCGCGCTCCTGATCGACTACAAGAGCTGACCTCGGCGACGCCGGGTCAGCGAGGTCCTCGCCGCGGTCCTGCCTTGCCCCAATGCGCATGATCCTCGGCGGGGAACCGTGCACCGCAAAATGTTCCTGAGTGACGCAGGAACAGTTCGCGCATGGCGCGACGAAATTGCGGCGCGCACGGAACTGCGCCCGATCAGAGCGGTTTTCTCCGCACGAGTTTTCTGTGAAGGAGAGGACAACAATGTTGATGAAATCGATCGTCACCGGCCTCGCCGGTACCGCGCTACTTGCGACCGTCGCAATCGCGCAAACGCCGCCCGCCGCCACCACCGACAAGGCGGCCCCTGCGGCCACCGCAACGACCACGACGGCTTCCGGCCAGTGGCGTACCTCGAAAATGGATGGCCTGAAGGTCTACAACGAGGCCAACGAGAACATCGGCACGATCAACGACCTGCTGATGGACAAGAACGGTGACATCAAGATCGCCGTGATCGGAGTCGGCGGCTTCCTCGGCATGGGCGAGCATCTGGTCGCCGTGCCCTACGAGAAGCTGAAGTTCGTCAACGAGCCCGTCGCCTATACCGGCACCGGCGCGAACACCGGCGCCCGGCCCGCCGGCACGACGACCGGCGCTGCGACCGGTACCGACAGGCCTGCCGCGACCGCATCGACGTCGTCCGCGTCAAAATGGTACCCGGACCACGCCGTGTTCAATGCCAGCAAGGACGAGCTGAAGAACATGCCGCAGTTCAAGTACGCGGAGTAATGCGGCTCGCGTAACTGCCTGAACGAAGCGCGCCTGGTTTTCACCGGGCGCGCTGTCATGTCTTTAACTTCCTCAACCCCCGCTGCCCTTGAGCCGTTCATTGCGTCGGCGCAGGGCTTCCAGGGTGGCGAGCAAGATGACCGAGACGGTCGTCAAGATCACGGCCGCTGCCGTGATGGTCGGGCTGATGTTCTCGCGGATGCCGCTGAACATCTCGCGCGGCAGGGTGCGCTGCTCGGGACCCGCCATGAACAGCACGATCACCACCTCGTCGAAGCTGGTTGCGAACGCGAACAGCGCGCCTGATGCCAGACCCGGCAGGATCAGCGGCAGGATCACGCGACGGAACGCGTAGATTGGCGAGGCGCCGAGCGAGGCGGCCGCGCGTGCCAGATTAGTGTCGAAGCTCTGCAGCGTCGCCCCGACCGTGATCACTACGAAGGGCGTCGCCAGCGCGGTGTGAGCCAGGATCAGGCCGAGATAGCTGCCGGTCAGCCCGATCGGCGCGAAGAAGAAGTACAGGCCGACCGCGGTGATGACCCCGGGCACAACCACCGGCGACAGCACGAAGGCCAGCACGAGCGGCTTGAACCGGCTCTTCCACTGCGCCAGCCCCAGCGCGGCCAGCGTGCCGAGGACCATGGACAACAGCGTCGAGGCGACGCCGATGATCACGCTGTTCTTGAGCGAGTTCATCCAGCGCGGCGAATTGACGAAGTCGTCGTACCAGCGCAAGGAAAGGCCCGGCAGCGGATAGGTGAGGTACGAGCTGGAACTGAACGACAGCGGCATGATCGCAAGGATGGGCGCGATCAGGAAGATGAACACCAGCGTGGAGACAACGATAGTCGCGGTCCACGCGATGCGCTGGCTGGGGGTGCGCAAGGAGGAATTGTCGCTCAATTCTTCATCCCTCCCGTGACCTGCTGGCCCTGCACCAGCTTGCCGTAGACGAGAGCGAGCAGAACGGTGGCGAGCAGCAGCACCGCGCCCAGCGCCGAAGCAAGGCCCCAATTGGCCGTCTCGGTCGTGTAGAGGGCGATGAAGTAGCTGATCATCTGGTCGGCGGCGCCGCCGACGAGGGCCGGCGTGATGTAGTAGCCGAGCGCCAGGATGAAGACGAGCAGGCTTCCCGCGCCGATGCCAGGCAGGGTCTGCGGCAGGTAGATCCGTAGGAAGGCGGTGAGGGGCGGTGCACCGAGCGAAGCGGCGGCACGCATGTAGGCGGGCGAGATCGCCTTCATGCTGCTGTACAGCGGCAGGATCATGAACGGCAGCAGAACGTGGGTCATGGCAACGCAGACGCCGAAGCGGTTGTAGATCAGGCGCAAGGGTGCGTCGATGATGCCGAGCCAGAGCAGACTATCGTTCACGACGCCCTTGCTCTGCAACAGGACGATCCAGGCGCAGGTGCGAACCAGGAGCGACGTCCAGAACGGCAGCAGTACGAAGATCATCAAGAGGTTCGACCGGCCGGGCGGCAGCGTCGCCAGGAGGTAGGCGACCGGAAAGCCGAGAATCAGGCAGAGGGCCGTGACAGCGAGGCTGATGAGGAAGGTGCGGAGGAAAATGTCGCGGTAGATGGCCTGATCCGGTGGTGCGGCGACGATCGCGCCGTCGGCGTTTCGCGTCAGGTCGAGCGCGGCGAGCAGGTAGAAGCCGGTGATCGGGCCGCCGGCGTCCTTGATCGTGGTCCAGGTGGCGCGTTCGCGCCAGGCGGGGTTGATCCTGCCCAGCGTCTCCCTGGCCGTACCGGGCTCAGGCACCGCCTTCAGATTGCGTCCTGTGCTGGTCAGGATCGTGCGGAAGCCGTTCAGCGCGTAGTTGAGCCGTTTGGCCGCAATCGCAAGGGTGCCGGCGGCGCGCGCCGCCAGGATGTCGCTTGCAAGCGCCGCATAGGCGTTTTCATCCGGCAAGTCCTTGCCGTCCCAACTGGCAAGAGCAGCGACCGTTTGCGGCAGGACCTGACGCACCTCCCAGTCCTCGACCGAGCGCCACAGCATGCCGGCGATGGGACCTGCGAAGGTGAAGAGCAGAAACAGCAGAAGCGGCAGGACCAGCGCCAATGCCTTGACCTGGCGTGTCCGCTCCGCACGCCTCAATCGGCGTTTGAGCGGCACCTCAGTCTTGTTATCGGCGCCGAGCGCGGGCGCTGCTGTCATGGAGAAAGCCTCTTGGAGCAGCCTGAGCAAGCGCCTCGTCCTTCGAGACGACCGCTTCGCGGTCTCCTCAGGATGAGGCTCATTGACATTGGTGCCAGTAACGTCGCTGCCACAGACTCAGACCTTCATCCTGAGGGCCCGCCGTAGGCGGGCGTCTCGAAGGATGCGCCACGGGCGAGTTGTCCGCGCGCACCTCTAGCTGCTCCCGCTATTTCGCGGCCCATTTGTTGAAGCGCTCGGTCAGGCGGTCGATGTTCTCGAGCCAGAAGGCCACGTTGATCTCGACCGCGTTCTTGATGTTGTCAGGCGCCGTCGGCAGGTCCTTCAGGACGGCGGGCGCGAGCCGGCCGGCGGCATCCTTGTTCGAAGTGCCATAGGCAATGTTCTCCGACAGCTTGGACTGGTTCTCCGCCTTTCCGACGAAGTCCAGGAACTTGTAGGCCGCATCCTTGTTCGGGCTCCCCTTCAGGATGACCCAGCTGTCGAGGGTGAAGAGCGCGCCGTCCCACACCATGCCGAAGTTCTTCTTCTCGTTCTTGTTCGCGGTGTCGATGCGGCCATTGTAGACCGAGGTCATCGCCACCTCGCCGGAGGCGAGCAATTGCGGCGGCTGCGCGCCGGCCTTCCACCAGACGAGGTCGCCCTTGATGGTGTCGAGCTTCTTGAAGGCGCGCTCGATGCCTTCGTCGGTCGCCAGCACCTTGTAGACGTCCTTCGGTGCGACGCCGTCGGCCATGAGGGCGATCTCCAGCGTGGTCTTCGGGCCCTGGCGCAGCGCGCGCTTGCCCGGAATCTTCTTGGTGTCGAAGAAGTCGGCCCAGCCTTTCGGGGCCTCCTTCAGCTTGTCCTTGTCGTAGCCGAGGACGAAATCGTAGAGGATGGCGCCGACCCCGCAAGGATTGACCGACGGCGGGATGTAGGCGGCCTCGCCGCCGATCTTGGAATAGTCCAGTTTCTCGAACAGGCCTTCCTCGCAGCCGACCGCGAGCTCATCGCTCTCGACCTGGACGACGTCCCAGGTGGCGGCGCCTCCCTGCACCTTGGCGCGCAGCACGCCGACGCCGCCGTCCCAGGATTCGTCGTTCATCGCGATGCCGGATGCTTTCTTGAACGGCTCGAAATAGACCTTCTTCTGGGCCTCCTGATACGCGCCGCCCCACGAGACGACAGTGAGGTCACGCGCTTCTGCGACATTGGTCAGCGCGACACCGGCGCCCAGTGCCGCGGCGAAACCCAGAGCAATCTTGCGCTTCAGCATGGTCTTCGTTCCTTCTTCATGTGAGTTGCGTTGACATCGAGTGTCCAGCTTCGCCGCCGACGGATCAGACGGGATCGAGGGCGAGGCAGTCCTCCGGGCGGAAAGTGATGAACACGCTTTCGCCGTGTCTTAGGCCGTGATGCGCTGCCGGCTGAAGCTTGACCATGAACTCGGCGTTGCCGGCCACATCCAGCACGGCCAGCGCGTGGTCGCCGAGATAGATGGTGTTCTGCACTTTTGCCGGCAGCCGGTTCGGTCCCTCACTGGAATTGCCATTGGGAATTATTGCGACACGCTCCGGCCGCACCGACAGAGAGGTCGATGCGCCTGCGCCTGACACGTTGACCGCCCGTGCGGCGACTGTGCTGCCACCGGCCAGCGCGACGCGGCAATAATCCCTCTCCACGGTTTCCACGGTGCCGGCGAGCACATTGTTCTCACCGATGAAGTGGGCGACGAAGCTGTTCACGGGATGCTCATACAGCGCGTCGGGGCGGTCGATCTGTTGCACGATGCCGTCGTTGAATACGGCGATGCGGTCCGACATCGTGAGCGCTTCGCTCTGGTCGTGGGTGACATAGACGATCGTGATGCCCATCGTCTCGTGCAGCTGCTTGATCTCCAGCTGCATCTGCTCCCGCAGCCGCTTGTCCAGTGCGCCCAGGGGCTCGTCCATCAGCACGAGCTGCGGATTGAACACCAGCGCGCGGGCCAGCGCCACGCGTTGCTGCTGACCGCCGGACAATTGCCCGGGCCGCCGGTGCGCAAAAGTTTCCATCTTGATCATGCGCAGCGCCGCGCTGACGCGCTCTTGCGTCTCCGCCTTGCTCGACTTGCGAACCGAGAGCGGGAAGGCGATGTTTTCCGCGATCGTCAGGTGCGGAAACAGCGCGTAGTTCTGGAACACCATGCCGATGTCGCGCCTGTGCGGCGGCACGTTCTTGATCGGCCGCTCGCTGAGGTAGATCTCGCCATGGGTCGGCACCTCGAAGCCGGCCAGCATCATCAGCGTGGTCGTCTTGCCCGATCCCGACGGGCCGAGCAGGGTGATGAATTCGCCCTTCCTGATGTCGAGGTCGAGGTTCTTCACCACGAGATGCTCGCCATCATAGGTCTTTTGAATGCCGGAAAAACGCACCAGCGCCGGCGCAGGCGTGACCATGCCGGCTTCCATGTTGTCCTCGCGTTGTCCCCTACAATGCGCGTGCGAGATTAGCATCCTGCAGCGAGAATGCCAGCGGCGCAAGCGACGAGGAATTGTGCGGGTCCGGCGAGTGGCGGGACAACCGCCTCTGACGGGTGGCGGCGCCTGCACGCACGCCTCGTCCTTCGAGACGGCGCTTGCGCGCCTCCTCAGGATGAGGCTCATCGGCGTCCGTGCTCGTTGCAACAGCTGCCGCGCACTCCGCCCTCATCCTGAGGAGCCCGCCCAAGCGGGCGTCTCGAAGGATGGCCGCAGGGAAGAGCTCTCACATGCGACGGCCCTGCGATGCGCAGGGACGCGCTACATCCCCGACAGCTTCGTCACGAATACGTTCAGCGAGCCGCCGGCTTCCGCGACCACGCGCAGGGTCTTGGAATCGAAGGCGATGTCGGCGAGAGTGAGGCTGTCGATCCTGGCCTCGACCTTGAGGCCGTCCTCGCTCTTCTGGTAATCGGCGATCGCGGCGGCGATCTTCTCGCGGGCGTTGGCGGCGATCGGCTTCAGATCCAGGGTTGCCCTCTGCAGCAGCGCCTGCTGCATCTGCGGGACGACGGCGCGGGCGGCGGCACCCAATAGGCCGAAGGCGGCCTCGGATTCCAGCGCGAGCTGGATGTCGGTGAGCCGCAGCGTCTGTTGCGCCTGGTCGAGCACCGGCCGGCCCCAGATGTGCACATTCGCCTCGGCGCCGAGGCCGAACCAGCTCTTCTTCTCCTTGGCGCGCACCAGAAGCGAGATCAGCAGTTGGTCGCCCGACGGGATGACGTTGGCGCTCTTGACGGTGACGTCGACCGGGCCGGAGCCGTCCTCCGGATAGGTGCGGCCGACCATCTGCGCTGCGATCAGCTTGTTGATCTCGGTGAAAGGCACGTCGATCGGCACGCCGATACTCACGCCTGTGCCGGTCGGCGGCACGATCGAGATCTTGTCGGGGAACGGACAGTCCGGCTTGGTCGGCGTCGAGGTCACGCGTGTCTCGGCTTCGAGGCCGAGCAATAAGGTCACGGCCTGCGCATCGACGCGCGGCTGCGCCGCGATCGCGCGCACCGGCTTCATCTCGAGCCAGAGCGGCGGCAGCGAGGAACCCGAGCCTTGCAGCGGGATCGAGCGGCAGGCCTTGATCCATTGCGCCTTGGCATTCTCGCGCAGGCTGGGATCGTTGCGGATGCGCTCGGAGACGGCGTTGATCTGCTCGCCGACGGTCTTGTCGATCAGCGGCTTGACCTGCGCGGGCACGTTGACCTTGGCGCCGGCGACGTTGAGGTTGGTGTCGCCGAGATTGACCTGGGCGCCGAGATTGGGCTCCAGATACCAGGCGGCGGCGAGCTTCGGGCGCGAGGTGACGACGACGTTGCCCTTGATCTCCGCGCTCGCGTTCAGGTTCTTGATGTTGACCGCGCCGATCCGCTTCGCGGCGTCGCCGCCGAGCACGCTGCCAAGCGCATCGCCAAGCGCGCCTGTGGCCTTCGACGACAGAGAGCCGGTCACGTTGAGCTTGCCGGTGAGCGGGGTCGAGATCGTCAGCACGTCCTTGTCGCCGGCTGCCGCCATCGGGCCCCGGGCGGCGGACCAGCCGATATCGGCATTCTCCAGGATCTGCGAGATCGGGTTGTCGGCCTTGCCGGCGAAATTGCGCGGCGCGGCCTTTTCGGCCTGCTCGCGGATAGCCGACAGCGCGATGGCGACCGGCGCGATCACGATGGAGCTCTTCGAGGCCGGCGGCAGCGGCTGCAGCTGAGCGACCGGCGGCGCCGAATCCGTCGCGCGTGGCGCCAGCAAGTCCATCGCCTTCAGGCTGATGAAGAACGACGCCGCGAGCACCGCGACACCGATCAGGATAGTCTTCAGATTCCACGTCAGACGCATCAATCCCCCAAGTCGCCCCGACGGGGATTCTACAGGGCGGGCGAGGAGGGCGCTAGAGCGCACCCGTTGGGTGGAATTGGGGCGAACAGGTTACGGATTGTGAACGCGCCGTCGGCGTGCCGTCACGCCAGACCCAAGGACTAAAGCGCGATGCGATTAGGATGAATCGTCATCGCGCTTTAGGTTGTTGTTTGAGCATGATCTTTTCGGAAAACCGCTTCGCACTTTTCCGGATCATGCTCTAGCTTTGCCGCGGGCGCCGGACCGCTCTCACCTTGCCGCGATTGCCTCCGCCGCAGAAGAAACGGTCACCGCCGTCCGATTCCAGGCCTGACACGATCGTGCCGGCGGGCATGTCGATCTGCTCGATCACTTGTCCCGTTTCCGGGTCGATCCGACGCAAATCGCTCTGTTCGTTCTCCCAGGTGCCGTGCCAGAGCTCGCCGTCCACCCAGGTCACCCCGGTCACGAAGCGCTTGCTCTCGATGGTGCGGAGGATCTTCCCCGTTTCGGGATCGATCTGATGGATCTTGCGGTCGCGATACTGCCCGACCCAGAGCGAGCCCTCGGCCCAGGCGAGGCCGGAATCGCCGCCGCCGCCCGGCGCCGGAATGGTGCCGAGCACCTTGCCCGAAGCCGCATCGATCTTCTGGATGCGGTCCTCGGCGATCTGGAACAGGTGCCGTCCGTCGAACGCCGTTCCCGCATGCGCGGCGACGTCGATGGAGCGGTCGATCCTGCCGTCGGCCGGATCGAGCGCGTTCAACTTGTCGCCGGAAGCGAACCAGACGCGCGTGCCGTCATAGGTGACGCCATGCACGGCCTCGACGCCTGGAAAGGGTCCATACTCCGTGACGATCTCGGCGGCTGAACGTTTCATGTGCTTGCTCCCTGTGCTTAACGCGCATCCTACGTCTTCAGGAGCGGCGTGGGGAGTAACAAGCCTGTCGGGAAACCCGGAACGGGCGGCGTCATCCAGCGGCGCGCCCGTCCGTGTCCGAACGACTGCACCTTGCCCGACCGCGCCAGCTCCTCGAGCGCGCGCTGCACGGTGCGCGGACTGATGCGAAGCGCAAGCGCGAGCGCCGAGCTCGACCATGGCTCGCCGCCGGTAAGAAAGGCGAGGACGGCGGCGTGCTTCTCCTCAACGGGCCGCGCCAGCACGAGGACGTCGCGCGTCTTCCGCGGCGCCAGCACGAAGCCCTGCTTCGTCGCGCTGATATCGGCCAGCGGCGCGAGCTTGGTGCGGAGTCGTCCGATCTCGACGCGCAGGCGCGCGCGGTGCGATTCGTCGGCGTGCCTGGCTTGAAAGGCGCCGGATATCAGCGTCTCGCGCGAGACATCCGCAGGCCATGCCTGCGCCAGGAGACGCGCGAGCGCGAACAGCACGGGACGCGTTCCAAGCGACACCGCGACGCCTTGCCTCCGCACGACGTGATGGAAGGTATCGACGACGAGCGCCGTCGAGGTCGCCAGACGTTCGACCTCTCCCAGCAACAGCGGATGTTCGCTGCCGCGGGCGATCAGGCGTGCTGCCGGCGTGTCGAGGATCAGGCTCGCGCTGTCGACCTCGGCCACGAGCGCCGGAATGGCTGCAAGGCGCGCCGCGTGAGCCGCGCGGCCGAGCGCCGTGCGCGCGTCGTTCGTTCTGAGCCGCCTGATGGCGATGCCGGCGAGCACGAGCTCGCGGACGACCTGCGACGCGGGCGGGAGCATCGCGGGACGGACTTCGGCGAGGGTGCGCTCGGCCTCGTCGAGGCGCCCGACCAGAAGCAGGCGGCGCGCCTCGACATGGCCCGCATGGGCGGCATTGACGAGATCGCCGTGCTGTTCGAGCGTCGCGCGTGCCGCGGCGAGCGTCTTCACCGGCCAGTTCAGATCGCGCGAGACCAGCGCGATCTCGGCTTCGGCCACCAGGCATCTTGCGCGTGCCACCGCCTCGCGCGGACCGAAGGCGCGCGCGGCGGTGCGCAGCAGCAACTTGGCCTTGGCGAGATCGCCCAGCTGCGCCATTGCGATGCCGCGCAGCGCCAGCGACGGCGCATCGTTGCGCAGCGCGACGCGGTTCAGGGCGCCGAGCGGATCACCGGCCTCTAAGGCGCGCGCAGCGGCAGTGATCAGCGATTCCATGTCAATCCCGCCACACTTGTTACTCCCACCGCGCAACCGCTTGGTGCCAGAAGTCGTTGGCAGGACGTCGAGCAAAAGCTTTGGAGAGTCATGATGACATCAGCAGAAAAAGCAGGAACCAACGGACACACCGCCATGCAGACCCCACCGGTGGTGTCGCCGCAGGACTGGGAGGAGGCCCGTCTGCAGCTGCTCGTAAAGGAGAAGGCGCATACCCGTGCCCGCGACGCCCTGGCCGCCGAGCGGCGCCGCATGCCGTGGATGGCTGTCGACAAAACCTATGCGTTCGAGGGGCCCGGCGGCAAGCTCAGTCTGCACGACCTGTTCCAGGGCCGGCGGCAGCTGATCGTCTATCGCGCCTTCTTCGAGCCCGGTGTGTTCGGCTGGCCCGATCACGCCTGCCGCGGCTGCTCCATGGTGGCCGACCAGGTCGCCCATGTCTCGCACTTGAATGCCCGCGACACCACGCTGGTGTTCGCCTCGCGTGCGCCGCAAGCCGACATCGTCAGGCTGAAGCAGCGGATGGGCTGGATCATGCCCTGGGTCACCATCACCGACAGCTTCGATGCCGATTTCGGCGTCGACGAATGGCACGGCACGAATGTGTTCTACCGAGACGGGACACGCATCTTCCGCACTTATTTCGTCAAGAGCCGCGGCGACGAGCAGATGGGTGGGACCTGGAACTATCTCGACATCACCCCGCTCGGCCGCCAGGAGGTGTGGGAGGACTCGCCGAAAGGCTATCCGCAGACCCCGACCTACAAATGGTGGAATTGGCACGACAGCTACACCGAAGGCGCCGCGCCCGACAAGCGATGGGTGGAGATCTCGGACGCCGGCGAGAAAGCCTTCCGCGAGGAGGCCGCGGGAGAGCGGAAATGACCGGTCCGGTCAGCGCGGTCCCCAGCGGCCTCCCCGACGGCGTCGCGGCCGCACGCCACCTCGCCAGATGGCTGGGGCTGGCGGCCACGCCGACCTTCGCCATCATGGCCGTACTGACGGCTTTGCCCGGGGGTGGGCCCGCGGAGATGCTGTGCGGCGCCGGGCAGGGCTCTCTGCTCGGCGGGATGGTGCCGATGTATCTCTTGATGAGCGCGTTCCACGCCGCGGCGTGGCTGAGGCTGATAGCGGAGTGGCGGGGCGCAGTCAGCCGGTAAGCGCACCGCAATCGCACAGCGGAAAGAGCGCGTTACGATCTATTGCCCGCCCGCCGCTTGCAGATACGCAACCACCTTACCCGCTTCGTCCTTCGAGATGCCGCCATAGGGCTGCATCTTGTGGCCGGACACGACCTCGTCCGGCTTGACCATGAAGCGGGTGAGCTTGTCCTGGTCCCAGGCGAAGCCGGCTTCTTTCATGGACGAGGAGTAATTGTAGTCCGGCAGCGAGCCGGCCTTGCGTCCGACGATCTTGTTGAGATTGGGACCGAGGCGATTGTCGCCTTCCTTCATGGAATGGCAGGTGCGGCAGGAATTGTTGAAAGCCTGCTTGCCGGCGTCGTCAGGCGCGGGTTGCTGCGCGAGCGAGGCGGGCGCGGACACGAGCAGCGTCAGTGCTCCGGCGCCGGCGAGGGCGTGCAGCCATGGGCTTGGCGAGGGTTGCCTTCGTGGTCGCATTTGCGCCTCCATCGGGGATTGCGCCGCAACAGGCGCAACGGGATGTCAGGGCAAACGAAAACGGCCCCGGTGGGTTCCGGGGCCGTTCGCGTTACGTTGTCCTGTCGCTTCAGCGGCTCGCGGCGCCGAGGTCTGCGCGGCGCTCGGTCATCGGCAGCACGATCACCTTGGTGCCGACGTTGACGCGGGAATAGAGGTCGGTGACGTCCTCGTTGGTCATGCGGATGCAGCCGGAGGACACGCGCTTGCCGATCGTTTCGGGGGCGTTGGTGCCGTGGATACGGTAGATGGTGCCGCCGAGATACATGGCGCGCGCGCCAAGCGGATTGCCGGGGCCGCCGGCCATGTGGCGCGGCAGATAGGGCTGGCGGGCGATCATTTCCGGCGGCGGCGTCCAGGCCGGCCACTCGGCCTTGCGGCTCACCGACTGGATTCCGGACCAGGTGAAGCCGTCGCGGCCGACGCCGATGCCGTAGCGCAATGCCTGGCCATTGCCGAGCACGTAATAGAGATAGGTGTTGGGCGTATCGATGATGATCGTGCCCGGCGCTTCGCGCGTCGCGTAAGAGACGGTCTGGCGGCGGAAGCGGGCCGGCAGCTCGACCGCGTCCTGATCCTCGGGCTCGGTCTGGTAGGTCGGCGCCTGATAGGGCTGATACGACGGCTGATACGGCTGCAGCGGCTGCGGCGCGGTCATCGGCGGCAGCGGCTGGAAGAACGGGAAGATCTGCACCGGCGCGGCCTTGGCTGCACCTGCAAATGCGATTGCGGAAACCGCGACGGCACTGAGTGCAACGGCGCGCGAAAACGTCTTGAACGTGTCCAGATTGAACATGTGATCGCCCCTGTTTGCTCGGTGTTTTGCTCACCGCGGCACCGTTGCGGTGCTCCGTTGCCTGAATTCCTAACGGCAAAACGTTTCGGGACATTTGCGCGGAAAACCGAAAACGGTTTCACGGCGGCAAGAATTGTTTCATGACAGTTTCGTGGCCCCGCCGGCTCGTTAACGAACAAAACAGCGCGCCGACACTTCTGTGACGTCACACGCCTGAAATAACCTTCGTTGATGGTCGATGCCTGAGAATCATCAAACTCTCGGGATATTCCCATGCGGGTATTAATCGCGACGGACGCCTGGCATCCGCAGGTCAACGGTGTGGTCCGCACCCTGACCTCCCTGGCGAATGCGGCCAAGACCCTCGACGTCGAGATCGACTTCCTCACTCCCGACGGCTTTCCGTCCTGGCCGCTGCCGACCTATCCGGGCCTGCGCTTTGCGCTGCCTTCGGCGAAGGAGATCGCGCGGCGGATCGAGAAGGCCGCGCCGGAGGCGCTGCATATCGCGACCGAAGGCCCGATCGGCTGGGCGGCGCGCGCCTATTGCCGCCGCAACCGGCTCGCCTTCACCACCTCCTACACGACCCGCTTTCCGGAATACGTCTCGGTGCGGACCGGCATCCCGGCGGGCGTCGGCTATGCGGTGCTGCGCCATTTCCACGATGCCGCCGCCATGACCATGGTGGCGACGCCCTCGCTGCGGCAGGAGCTGTCGGAGCGCGGCTTCAAGCGGCTCGGCTTCTGGACGCGCGGCGTCGACACCGGGCTGTTTCATCCCGACGCTCCGGCACAGCTCGACCTGCCGCGCCCGATCTTCCTGACGATGGGGCGCGTGGCGGTGGAGAAGAATCTCGAAGCGTTCCTCTCGCTCGACCTGCCCGGCACCAAGGTCGTGGTCGGCGACGGTCCGCAGAAGGCGGCGCTGGAGAAGAAATATCCGGACGCAGTCTTCCTCGGCGAGAAGAAGGGGGCGGATCTCACCGCGCATCTCGCCGCGGCCGACGTATTCGTGTTTCCGAGCCTGACCGACACCTTTGGCGTGGTGCAGCTCGAGGCGCTCGCCTGCGGCACGCCGGTTGCGGCGTTTCTGGTGACGGGCCCGAAGGACGTCATTGCCGATCACCCGATCGGCGCGATCGACCACGATCTGCGCACCGCCTGCCTGCGCGCGCTCACGATGTCACGCGAGACCTGCCGCAACTTCGCGCTGGAGCGCTCCTGGGAGAACAGCGCGCGCCAGTTCGTCGGCAACCTCACCTCACTGCAGCCCAGCCGCTCCTTGCGCGCCTCGCCTCGCATGGCGCGGCGGCCGGTGCGCGGCTGACCGTTTATTCGAACCACAGCGAGAACCTCATCGATGGCTAAGATCATGAACCTTGACGGCACCCAGCAGCTCGACCTCACGCGCGGCACGGTCGAGCAGGCCTATGACCGCTGGGCGCCGGTCTACGATCTCGTGTTCGGCGGCGTGTTCGCCAAGGGCCGGCAGGCGGCGATCGCGGCTACCAACAAGATCGGCGGCCGCGTGCTCGAGGTCGGCGTCGGCACCGGCATCTCGCTGCCGCTCTACGCGCCGAACCTGCGCATCTTCGGCACCGACATCTCGGAAGCGATGCTGGACAAGGCGCGGCGCCGCGTGACGGAGCAGAAGCTGAAGAACGTCGAGGGCCTCGCGGTGATGGACGCCGAGAAGCTCGAATTCCCCGATAATTCCTTCGACGTCGTGATGGCGCAATACGTCGTCACCGCCGTGCCGAACCCGGAGAAGGCGCTCGACGAATTCGCCCGCGTGCTGCGTCCGGGCGGCGAATTGATCATCCTCACCCGCGTCAGCGCCGACACCGGCATGCGCCGCTTCATCGAGCAGAAGCTGCAGCCGGTGGTGCGTCCGCTCGGCTTCCGCACCGCCGAGTTCGCCTGGTCGCGCTACGCCAAATGGCTCGCCGGCGCGCACGGCATCGAGCTTGCCGAGCGCCGCTTGATTCCGCCGCTGGGACACTTCTCGCTGGTGCGCTTCCGCAAGGTCGACGTCGCCAAGGCGGCGTGAGCTTACGCGTCTTTCGTGCGTCATCGCGCCGCTGCACATCGTCACATGACAAAATGATGATGTCACACGGCCTACATCGAATCTCTGTAAATCCTGAACCCGAAAGCATTTTGGGGATGAGCATGATCAAGAACTATCTCGAGCAGCTGCGGATCCAGCGCTGGGACGACCATCGCTACTATCACCACAGCCGCATCAATCAGAGCCTGCACTTCGTCAGCGCGCTGAGCTTCCTCTTTGCCTATGTCTGGCTGTTCATCGATCCCGTCGTCTCGGCGCTGGTCGGCTGGCTGGTGTCGATGACCTCGCGCCAGGCTGGTCACTTCTTCTTCGAGCCGCACACCTACGACCACATCAATCAGGCGACGCACGAGTACAAGGAAGAGATCAAGGTCGGCTACAATTTGCAGCGCAAAGTGGTGCTGATGGCGATCTGGGCGCTGTCGCCGCTGGTGCTGGTCGTCGACCCCACCCTGTTCGGCATCTTCACGCCCTGGCAGAGCGCGACCGACTTCATGCGGCAGGTGGCGAAGATCTGGCTCGTGGTCGGCGGCGGCGGCCTGCTGTTCCGCACCGTGCACCTGTTCTTCATCCGCGACGTCGAGACCGGCCTCGTCTGGATGACCAAGATCCTGACCGATCCGTTCCACGATTTGATGCTCTATCGCGGTGCTCCGCTCGCTTTGATGCGCGGCGAGCTGATGGATCCCGGCCTGCACCTCAATCCCGAGCACACGCTGGGCTTCATCGACGAGCCCGTGCTCGAAGAGCAGCACGCTTGAAGCGCGCCGCGCACGCGACACGCTTCGATGTCTAATGGCTACGTCATGCCCGGGCTTGTCCCGGGCATCCACGTGTTGGGGACTGCGAACGCGGTGCTTCCTTCACCTCTCCCCGCGTGCGGGGAGAGGTCGAATTTGCGCGGAGCGCAAATTCGGGTGAGGGGGGCTATCCGCGGGGGTGCTGCCAGATTGTCGTGCGTCAACGCTCACCGCACGCGCGGAGAGTCCCCCTCACCCCGACCCTCTCCCCGCAAGCGGGGCGAGGGAGAAGGGCGAGCGGTGATCGGGGCCAAGTGTCAGAAAGCCTCAGCGCCCGAAGCGCTTGGCCAGCATCTCTTTCAGGATCTGGCGCTTGATCTGCTTGTTGGTGAGCACGCCATCGTGCCACCAGAAGCCGTCGGCCTTCATCTTCTGCGCGGCGCGGACGAAGCGGTCGGCGACTTCGGTGAAGTCGGCGTCGGTGTAGTTGAGGCTGAAGATCAGCCGTCCGGTGCCGACCCAGCTCAACGCCAGGCCTTCGGCGCGCAGGTAATATTGCAGCATCCAATTGTAGCGGGACGGCGTGGTGTATTTCACCGTCCAGATCGAGGAGAAGTTGGCGAAGCGCACCGGCAGGTCGGCATCCTGCATCATCTGGTTGAGCTTCTTCACGCGCCCGTTCCAGGTCTCCTCCAGCCCATCATAGACGGCGCGGAAGTTCGGGCTGGCGAGGCGGCTCAAGAACTCGTCCATCGCCGTCATGACGTAGGGGTGCGAGTTGAAGGTGCCGCGGGCGAAGCAGATGTCGGCGGGGCGGTCGTCGCGGAAGCGCCGCATCAATTCGCGCTTGCCGCAGACCACGCCGACCGGCAGGCCGCCGGCGAGGCTCTTGCCGTAGGTCACCATGTCGGCGCGCACGCCGAAATACTCCTGGGCACCGCCGGCAGCGAGGCGGAAGCCGACGAAGACCTCGTCGAAGATCAGGACGATGCCGCGCTGGTCGCAGACCTCGCGCAACTTCTTCAGCCATTCGGTGTAAGCCGCGCGATCGAAGTTGCCGCCGCGCGAGGAATCGACCAGCGAGGAATCGCCGGGCGCGTTGGCGTTGGGATGCAGCCCCTGCAGCGGGTTGACCAGCACGCAGGCGATGTCCTTGCGCGTGCGCAGGACATGCAGCGTCTTCTCCGACATTTCGGCGAGGGTGTAGGTCTCATGCGCAGGAATGGGATTGCCGACGCCCGGCTGCACGTCGCCCCACCAGCCGTGATAGGCGCCGGCGAAACGAACCAGATGCGTGCGCTTGGTGTGGTAGCGCGCCAGCCGCACCGCCTGCATCACGGCCTCGGTGCCGGACATGTGGAACGAGACCTCGTCGAGGCCGGAGATTTGGCAGAGCCGCTGCACATTCTCGAGGATGACGGGATGGTAGGGCCCGAGCACGGGTCCAAGCGCGTGCGCGCGCTTCTCGGCGCCCTCGATGCACTCCTTGTAGAAGTCGTTGCCGAAGATGTTGACGCCGTAGGATCCTGTGAGGTCGTAAGCAGTGTTGCCGTCAACGTCGGTGACGGTGACGCCGCGCGAGGATTCCATGAAGGTCGACGTGCCCAGATGCTCGCGGACGAGACGCGAGAACTGGAACGGCACGCGGTAGCTTTCGGTGAAGTTGAGATCGGAGATCGTCTCCGCGGCCTCCTTCGTCATCGCGCGACCCTTGGGGTAGCGCTCGGCGTAAAGCCTGGCGAGACGGAAAAAGGCGTCCTTGCGTTGCGCTGCGATGTTCGCCGGCGCGCCGTCGCAGGCGAAGTATTGATCACCCTCGAACTCGTAGAACGGCAGCAGCCGCGCCACCCGGCGCGACATCTTCGAGTGCCCGGCCAGCGAGCGGTGCTTGGCGCGGGAGAGTTCGACCCGCGCCTTGATCTTCGGGAGGACGGCGGCAGCGGACGCTGCGGCGGCCACGGACATCGAGAGAATCGGGAGTGTCGTTTCCATGACAACAAGCGCTAAACCTGCGAGCTGACAGATTCATGACAGTCAAAGCCCTCATCGCCTCTTTCACCCAGCAGGAAGACCTCAACTTCCTGTTGACCAACCGCATCCCGCGCGCGGCCCTGACCCGCTTCATGGGCTGGTTCTCCAAGATCGAGAATCCCCTGGTGCGGGACTTCTCGATCGCGCTGTGGAAGCTGTTCTCCGACCTCGATCTGTCGGAGGCGCGCAAGACGCAGTTCAGCAGTCTGCACGACTGCTTCACCCGGGAGCTGAAGCCGGGCCTGCGGCCGTTCGATCCTGATCCTGCAGTGGTGGCGAGCCCCTCGGACGGCATCGTCGGCGCTCACGGGAAAATCGCGGACACCGAGCTGTTCCAGGTCAAGGGCGCGCCCTATTCGCTGCTCGATCTCGTCGGCGATTCCGCGCTGGTCGAGCAGCACCGCAACGGCTCTTTCGTTACGCTGCGGCTGACGTCGAGCATGTATCACCGCTTCCATGCGCCTTATGACGCGCACATCGAGCGGGTCACGCTGATCCACGGTGACGTCTGGAACGTCAACCCGATCGCGCTCAAGCGCGTCGAGCGTCTGTTCTGCAAGAACGAGCGCGCGGTGATCCGCACGCATTTGTCGACCGGCGAAGCCGTGACGCTGGTGCCGGTGGCGGCGATTCTGGTCGCGAGCATCCGCCTGCACTTCCTCGACATGGTGCTGAACGCGCAGACGCGCGGCCCGGTCAATTTTCCCTGCGACGTCAACGTGAGCAAAGGCGAGGAGCTCGGCTGGTTCGAGCACGGCTCGACCATCATCATCCTCGCGCCCGGCGATTTCTCGTTCTGCGACGGCATTGCCGAGGGCACGCGCATTCGCGCCGGTCAAGCGCTGCTCAGGAGAAAGTAGCCTTCAATCCGCCGCCCCCGCCGCCTATATCGTCGGGCGGGGACGATTCGATCGATACGGATGTGACGATGGCGCGGGCGCCGGTCATGGCGGCGGGTGGTATTGTGTTGCGGCGCGCGCCGGTGCCGCTGGTTGCAGTCGTGCGCCAGCGCAAGCGCAACGAATGGGTCCTGCCCAAGGGCAAGCTCGACGACGGCGAGACGCCGAGGGAAGCCGCGCACCGCGAGGTGTTGGAGGAGACCGGCCACGACGTGGCCGTGCACGAATTTCTAGGCACGCTGGTCTATCAGTCCGGCGGGCGCTCCAAGGTCGTGCATTACTGGCGGATGGAGGCCGACGGCGGGCCGGTCCGCAAGCTGATGAACGACATCAAGGCGGTCGACTGGCTGACGCTGGACGACGCGATCGCCCGTCTGTCGCGCGAATACGAACGCGTCTTCCTGACTCAGATCGGACCGATCGCGCTCGCGGCGGCAGGGCTGGCGCCTCTGTTCGCCCCGGAGCAGGTTTCCGAGCCGGTGTCGCCGTTGGCGAAAGACGACATCCATGCATCATTGCAGACGCTGACACAAGCGGAAGCAGCTTCCGTCGATGAATTGCGGCATGGCCTGTTGCGGAAGGTGAAGGCCTGGCTGCGCGGCGAAGCGTGAGTTATTTACGCGCAATTTCAGTGCGGCATTGAAGGTGCACCCTCTCCCCTTGTGGGAGAGGGTGGCTCGCCGCAATAGCGGCGAGACGGGTGAGGGGTCTCTATCCTCACGAGCGGGTCCGGCGAGTGGATAGAACCCCTCATCCGGCGCTTCGCGCCACCTTCTCTCACAAGGGGAGAAGGAAGACTATCGCCGCTCCTTCTCCTTCGGAGCGGGCGCGGGTCTGTGCGGCGCTGCGGGACGTTGCGCGGCGGGGAGGCGTGGCTGGAAGCCGCCGGGGCGCTGCATACCTGGTTGTTGAGCCGGAGGCTGGCCCGGTTGCAATCCTGTGCGCGGCAATGGCTGCTGCGGATCTGCTTGCTGTCTCCCGCCCGGTTGCGGCGGCACGATTCCTCCGGGCTGAATCTGTCCATCACGCTGCGGCAGGATCTGTGGTGCGCGTGGACGGCCGGCACCTTGCGGCTGGCTGGGCTGCGGTTGCAAGTGTTGCTGCTGCCCGGCACGCGGCGTGCCCGGCCGAACCGTGCCGCTTTGTTGTCCTTGTCCCTGCCGCTGCGGCGGCTGCGTACCTTGCTGTCGTCCCTGCCGGCTCGGCGTGCCCGGCTGCTGCTGACCCGGACGATTGTCCTGTCGCGGCTGGACGTTCGGTCGTTGCGGCTGCCGGCCTGGGGTTGTCGTCGGCCGCAATTGTTGCTGCTGCGGCGGTTGTGCCGGCCGCGGAATGCGGCTGAGCGCAGCCGGATTGGCGCGACGGAAGTCGCGCTGCTCGATGACGATCTGCCGGCCCGCAGTCTGCGCCAGATGCACCTGGCCGACGAAGCCGCGGTCGCGCGCGATCTGCTGCGCGGGAATTATGATCGGCACGGCAGCAAAGCGCATGCCGCCGGCCGTGGCTGCGCCCGCTCGGATCGCAAAGCCGCTCGCGGCTTGCGTCAGCGCGCCGAGCCGCGCGCCGCTCGCGCGTTCCTCGACATCGATGTGGCCGACCCGGCCGTCGGCGTCGGGATAGAGCTTGATGTTGACAATTGCGGTACGAAGAACGTGGATGCCCGGGACAAGCCCGGGCATGACGAAGAGTTGTCTACTTTTCGCGATGCGCTCCGCGGGTCAGCTCACGCGCTTCCAGGTCTGGCCGCCGCAGAACATGCCGCCGAAGGCGCAGCCTTGCACGCGCATCGTATTCGGACCTTTCATCGAGATCGTGGAGTCGTAGTTGCGGCCGGAGTTGGGATCGCGAATGCGGCCGCTCCACTTCGATCCTTCGGGCTTCATGTTGATCAGGATGCGCTCATTTGTCTTCTCGGCAAAGCCGCAGAGATTGGCGCCACACTGCTCGACGCGGACATTGCCCTTGTTCTCTTCGGTCGCCCAGATGCCGATCGGCGAGTTCGCTGCGGCCACGGGCGCGGCAGCCACCGGAGCCGGCGCGGGAGCCGCGGCGACCGGAGCGGGGGCGGCAACAGGGGCAGGCGCAGCAACAGGAGCAGGCTGCGAGCTGTCGTAGCCGACAGAAGGAGCGGCGGCAGCGGTCGCGGCTGGGGCAGCGGGCGCGGCTGGCGCTGCCGGCGCAGTCGCTTGCGGCACGGGCTGCTGCTGCACGGGAGCCGGCGTGGGTTGCGCCGTCGTGGGCGCCGGAGCCGGCGTGGTGTCGTCGTCATCGTCCTTGGAGCCGCCAAGACCCTTGAGGTTGATGTTGTTCAGCTTGATCGGCTTGTCCGACAGGCCCGGCGCGACGATGGTCACGCAATTGAGCGAAGCGCAGTTGCGCGGCGTCTCGATGCGGATGTGCTGGCCCTCGATCTGGAACGAGATCGAATTGCCGGCATGCGCGGCGGCGGTCGAAGCCAGGAAGAGGGCGGTGGCGGCGATGGAGAGCTTGTTCATGACAACCTCCGAAAATAGCGCGGTCCCGATATGGACTGGTGTCGCTGGTGAATGAAGCGTGGTTCGACCCTACGCCGCGGCGGTCGGGCGTTCTGTGATGGGCGTCACAACGAGCGAACAACGCCTGGGTGATGCAGCGCACATTCAGCCGCGCCTGCGCTGCGTAACGTCGTCGCGACACCGAGGGAAACGCAGATGCAGCGGCTTGCAACCTGGCTTGCCACCTGTCTTGCCACCTGTCTTGGCACATCGATCGCGCTGCTGGCGGTCGCGCCGACGGCGCAGGCCGGCTCCTACACGTTCTCGATCGGCGGCAGCCGGTTTCATGTCGAGGCGCCGCGCAATTGCCGATCCGCGTCCTGTATCACGGTGGCCTCCAGGCGCAGCCTCAGGCCGACGGACGATGTCGGCACGGCACGAACTGTGCAGCCGGCGCCCGCGCCGATGGTCCAGGCGCCGCAGCCGGCTTGTCCGGCGGCAGCGGTCAAGCCGCCACAAGCGGCTGTGGTGGTGCCGCCACCGGCGCCTCCCGTTCTTGCCGCGGCGTCGTCGCAGCCTGTTGCACCGCCGCCGGCGCCAAGCTTGGAGATTTCGAGACTGGAGACGTTGAGCCCCGGTCCGCCGCGGGTTGACCTGGAGCGCATCGACCAGCCGAAGTCCGCCGCGCTCGAACCGCCGCGCATCGAGCCGCCGGTCATCGTTCCGAGCACCGAGATCAATCAGACTGCAGCGGTGGCGCAGATCAGCACTGACCCGGGCCACGCGCTGCTCGGCGAATGGGAGAGTCTAGGTGCCAAGGGCACGGTCCGCATCGAGCGCTGTGGAGCTGCGTTGTGCGGTTACGCGCTCAGTGAAGCGTCGAGCCGCGGCGAGAGCGTGCTCGTCCACATGAAGCCGAAGAAGCACAATGTCTGGACCGCCAGCATCTACAGCCGCTCCAGCGGCAACACCTACTACGCCACGATGACGCTGAAGAGCTCCGGCCAGCTGCACGTCGAAGCCTGCGCGCTCGGCCGCTTCTGGTGCTCCGGCAACGACTGGACGCGGGTCGAAGCGCCGCGGGAGGAGCTGATCACGACGTCACCTCAATGGAGCGCGCGGTCGTAGCTCGCGGCGATGCGCATTGTTGTGCCCTCGCCCCTTGTGGGAGAGGGCAGCTCCGCTGGTCGACACGAATTCACTTGGGTGAGGGGTTGTCTCCACAAGCACTGTGCCGCGAGGATAGAACCCCTCATCCGTCGCGCTTTCGCGCGCCACCTTCTCCCACAAGGGGAGAAGGGAAGAGAGTCACTGTGTGCTTTGAGTCTAAATCATCCCGAGCACGATGGCGCCGACGAAGGCCATGGCGAGGTAGGCGGTGATCACGCTCAATCTGCCGGCGAACGTCATGAGGTCGCTCCCTCGGTGCGCGCTGCTTGGCGCGCAGCCCTTATGGTTAACAGAAAGTCTCTTTTCGAAAAAGTCAGGCTCGCTGTCGCTCGTCATCGGCAGCAACCGGTGCCGCCGCGCCCGGTATGGTTAAAGAACACTGAAATCAACACGTTGAAGAGTCTTTAAGTAAATTCATCGAACGTCCGTGCATGACGCGCGGAGTTCGTTTGTATCTCGTCGGCTCCATCGTCCTTGTTTCGCTAGCGGGTTGCGGTCGCGGCTTCTTCCAGGCCGAACGCGAACCCTGGCGGGCCGAGGCAGAAGCCGCATGCCTGAAATCGGGCGCAGTCAAGGAAAGTGCGGACATCGTCCGCATCGACCCGATCTCCGGGCCTGGCAGCTGCGGCGCCGAGTTTCCGCTCAAGGTCGCCGCCATCGGCGAAGCCTCCGGCACCTATGGCTTTGCCGACGAGGCGCTGCGTCCGCCCGGCAGCATCGGCAACCAGCCGCGTTGGCCGGTGCGGCCGCAGTCGAATTATCCGCAGAGCCAAGGCTATCCAACATCGTCCTATCCGGCATCGTCCTATCCGCAGCGCTCGAACTATCCCGAGAGCGCGGTGCGCCAGCCCGCCGGCTACGGCACGTCGTCAGGGCCGATGTCGCTCAACGCTCCCGGCGTGGCCGCGCAGGAGGACGAGATCGATCTGCCGCCGGAGGGCACCGATGCCGCGGGGGCGGCGCGCTACATGAACACACCGAGCTATCCGGCTCGTCCGGCGCCCTACTCGCAGGCGCCTGCGCAGCAGCCGCTGCCGCGTCTTGGTCCTGCGCAGGGTAATCCCGTCACGAGCGTCGGTCCCGTCGCGATCAAGCCGACCGCGACGCTCGCCTGTCCGATCGTGTCCGAGCTCGACCGCTGGCTCGCCGACACCGTGCAGCCGTCGGCGATGCGCTGGTTCGGCGTGCGCGTCGCCGAGATCAAGCAGATCTCCGCCTATTCCTGCCGCGGCATGAACGGCAATTCGCGGGCCCATATTTCGGAGCACGCCTTCGGCAACGCCCTCGACATTTCCGCCTTCGTGCTCGCCGACGGCCGCCGCATCACCATCAAGGACGGCTGGCGCGGCATGCCGGAAGAGCAGGGCTTCCTGCGCGACGTGCAGGCTGGGGCCTGCGCGCACTTCACGACCGTGCTGGCGCCGGGCTCCAACGTCTTTCACTACGATCACATCCATGTCGATCTGATGCGCCGTGCCAGCCGCCGCCTGATCTGCCAGCCGGCCGCGGTGTCGGGCGAAGAGGTTGCCTCGCGCGCGCAATCGCGCAGACCCTATGCGAGCGGGCGCGAGCCGTCGGTGACCGGTTCGCTCGGTGCTCGCAAGAGCACGATGCACAAGCGGGAAGACGACGACTACATCGACGAATAGCCCGATTTGCCAGTAGCCCGGATGGAGCGAAGCGCAATCCGGGAAAAACTGTCCCCGCATTCCGCTTCGCTCCATGCGGGCTACGATCGCGTCAAAGGCAATGTCTATCGTCCGCTATCTCACCCACCCGCAGGTGCAAATCGATCCCGATGTGCCGGTGCCGCAATGGGGCCTGAGCCCGGTCGGTCGCGCGCGCACCGAAGCCTTGGCGAATGCAGGCTGGCTTGCAAGCACGACGCAGATCGTCTCCAGCGGCGAGCGGAAGGCGATCGAGACCGCCGAGATCATTGCCGCTCGTCTCGGACTGATGATCAAGATCCGCGAGGCCATGCACGAGAACGACCGTTCGGCGACCGGCTTCCTGAAGCCGGCCGAGTTCGAAGCCGTCGCCGACCAGTTCTTCGCCGCGCCTCATCTCAGCGTGCGCGGCTGGGAGCGTGCCGCGGATGCACAGGCGCGGATCGTGCGCGAGGCTGAGGCGGTGCTGGCGCGACATCGTCCCGGCGACGTCCTGTTCGTCGGCCACGGCGCAGTCGGCACGCTGCTGTTCTGCCACATTGCGGGCCATCCCATCGCCCGCATCCACGATCAGCCCGCCGGCGGCGGCAACTGCTTTGCGTTCGCGCGGGAGGGGCGGCGCGTCCTGCACGGGTGGCGCGCAATGGAAGAAGTCGGGACTTGAGCTCAGCGGAGCCGGAGTTCATCCGGCGGCCGGCTTCCGCGGCGCGGGTGCCAATCCCATGCAGCGCTGCACCTCACCCGGGACGTTGTAGGTGCGCATGATGTGGCGGCTGTCGCGCAAGCCGGACGCCTCGCGTTGCACCACGAACATCCAAAGCGCCTGGCCGGCTTCCAGCACCAGCTTGCGCCTGGCCGGTTGCATCGCTTCCGGCACATCGGTCGCTGCGTGGGCGGCGTCGAACTCGCGCAAGCGCGACAGGCTCTGTTCGAGGGCGCGGCCCATCCGTCCAAGCGCCGAAGCCTGTTCCTGGACGATCTCGTAGTGGAGGATGTCGACCGGCGGGCGAAGATCACGAGACATGGCCGCAATATAGCCGCCCGGCCCACAGGCGCAACGCGCGGCTACTTCGCCTTATACGCCGCCAGGAACATCCGCGTTGCGCTCTCGACCACCGCACTCATGCGCTGTTCCGACGGCGCGGGCGCCGCCTGGAACACGAAGGGCAGGAACAGCGAGGCCTTGCTGAGCTCCATGAACTGCGAGGCGGCGAGATCGCAATCGTCGATCGCGAGATCGCCCGAGGCGACACGGGCCTTGAGATAGTCGGAGAGGCGGTTGATGCTCTTGTCCAGCACGCGCGCATAGTAACGGCGGCCGACATCCGGCATGCGCTCGGCGATCGCCATCACGGTGCGGATCGCCGATCCGCCACCGGGGCGGCAGACCAGGTGAAGATAGGCGAGGCCGAACTCCTTCAGCGTAGTCTCGGCCTCGCGCTCGGGATCGAAACTGAACACGACCTGGCCATGCTGGAGCGCCTCCTGTTCGACGATGGCTTCGAACAGCGCGAATTTGTCGGCGAAATAGACGTAGAGCGTGCCCTTGGAGACCTGCGCGGCGCGGGCGATCTCGCCCATGCTGGCGCCGTCGAAGCCAAGATCCATGAACACCTTGCGGGCGCCGTCCAGAATCTGGCGGCGCTTGGAATTGTCCTCGTCCGGGACGATGTGCAATTGTTCGCCGGCAGCTACAACCATTGGTTTAGGGTCTCGGCAGCTTTTTGGTTCGGATCAGGGCCATGAAACGCCAACGAAGGATTCGCGGCATTAAGGTCTGCAGGACATAATCTCTATATTGACCGAACCGTTCGGTCAATGGTATTTGAGATGTAGCGAGGAGACCGCCCGCAACAGCGGGCGCCCTCGGTTGCGTTTGTGGGGAGGCCTGGATGGCCGCATCGAGAGACCAGACGGCTCGCGTCCTTCGCCAGGAAGCGGTGGAGGGCCAGGCGGGCGGCGATCCTGGCTCCGAGGCATCCGCACTCCCTGCCGAGCAACTGCGCCCTCATGTCGCCGAGGAGGCGAAGCGTCCGACCCGCGAGGCGCCGGAGAGTCCGGTGACCGACAAGCCGCCGGCACCCGGGGCGGAAGCGCCCGCCGCCGCTGCGCCCAAATCCGGCAAGCGCAAATTCGTCCTGACCGGCCTCGGCCTCGCGCTCGCGTTCGCCGTTGCGGGCTATGCCGGCTATTACACGCTGGTCGGCCGCTTCTACATCTCGACCGACGATGCCTATGTCCGCGCCAACAACACCATGCTCGGCGCGCGCGTTGCCGGCCATATCTCCGCGATCCTCGCCGGCGACAACACGCCCGTCCAGGCCGGCGACATCATCTTCCGCATCGACGACGGCGATTACAGGATCGCGGTCCAAGCCGCCGCGACCAAGATCGCGACCCAGCAGACCACCATCGATCGCATCGGCCGCCAGGTCGCCGCACTCGATAGCCAGGTCGCCCAGGCCAAGGCGCAGCTCGTCTCCGCGGAAGCGGGCCTCAAGCGCGCCGACCTCGATTACAAGCGCCAGCAGGCGCTGAGCAGCAAGGGCTTTGCCTCGCGCGCCACCTTCGAAAGCTCGGAAGCCGGACGCGACCAGGGCGCCGCCGCGGTCAAGGCTGCAAAGGCCGCCTACGAGGTCGCCGTCAGTAATGTCGACGTCGCCAGGGCGCAGCAGGCCGAAGCGCAGGCTCAGCTTGCCGAGCTCAAGACCACGCTGGCAAAGGCCGAGCGCGACCTCGGCTTCACGCTGGTGCGCGCGCCGGTCAACGGCACGTTCTCGAACCGCCTGGTCAACACCGGCGACCTCGTCGCGGTCGGCCAGCGCCTCGGCAACATCGTGCCGCTGGACGAGGTCTATATCGATGCGAATTTCAAGGAGACGCAGCTCAAGCGCATCCGTCCCGGGCAGCCCGTGACGATCAAGGTCGACGCCTACGGCATGCGCAAGTTCTCCGGCGTGGTCGACAGCATCGCGGCGGGCGCGGGCTCGGTGTTCACGCTGCTGCCGCCCGACAACGCCACCGGCAATTTCACCAAGATCGTGCAGCGCGTGCCGGTCCGCATCCGCGTGCCCAAATCGGTGGCGAAGCAGAACCTGCTCCGCGCCGGCATGTCGGTCTACGCCACGGTCGACACTAACAAGGGCGCGGCCGACGCCGACAGCGAGGTCGATCTCGACGATCCCACGGTCCATCCGCAGTAGCCAGCCCTAGCACTGCGAGATCGACGATGGCCACCGCCACCACCGCTTCGCCCGAATTGATGGCAGATCCCGCTTCGGAGCGCATTGCGCCGAAGCGGCTGTTCGCATTCATCATCATGGTGTTCGGGATGTTCATGTCGATCCTGGACATCCAGATCGTCTCGGCCTCCTTGAGCGAAATCCAGGCCGGGCTGTCGGCGAGCTCCAGCGAGGTGTCCTGGGTTCAGACCGCCTATCTGATCGCCGAGGTGATCGCGATCCCGCTGTCGGGTTTCCTGTCGCGCGCCTTCGGCACGCGGCTGCTGTTCGCGATCTCGGCGGCGGGCTTCACCGCCGCAAGCCTGCTTTGCGGCTTCGCCACGACGATCGAGGAGATGATCCTCTGGCGTGCGCTGCAGGGCTTTCTCGGCGCCGGCATGATCCCGACCGTGTTCGCTTCGGCCTACACCGTCTTCCCGCGCACCAAATTCCACATCGTCGGACCCATCATCGGCCTCGTCGCGACGCTGGCCCCGACCATCGGGCCGACGGTCGGCGGCTACATCACCGACCTGATGTCGTGGAACTGGCTGTTCTTCATCAACGTCGTGCCCGGCATCGGCATTACATTAGGTGTGCTGGCGCTGGTCGATTTCGACGAGCCGCATTTCGAATTGCTCGACCGCTTCGACTGGTGGGGCCTGCTGTTCATGGCGAGCTTCCTCGGCACGCTGGAATACGTGCTGGAGGAAGGATCGCAACATCAATGGATGCAGGACACGTCGGTCGCGATCTGCGCCTGGATCAGCGGTCTCTCGGCCATCGCCTTCTTCTGGCGCGTGTTCACGGCGGCCGAGCCGATCGTCAATCTGCGCACCTTCTCCGACCGCAATTTCGCCGTCGGATGCACGCTGCAATTCTGCATCGGCATCGGCCTCTACGGCCTGACCTACATCTACCCGCGCTATCTCGCCGAAGTGCGCGGCTACAGCGCGCTGATGATCGGCGAGACCATGTTCGTCTCCGGCATCACCATGTTCCTGGTCGCGCCGCTGGTCGGCCGGCTCATGGCGAAGGTCGACATGCGCTACATGATCGCATTCGGCCTCATCGTGTTCGCGATCGGCTCCTACCAGATGACCTTTATCACGCGCGAATACGATTTCTACGAGCTGCTGGTACCGCAGATCCTGCGCGGCATCGGCATGATGTTCGCGATGGTGCCGACCAACAACATCGCGCTCGGCACGCTCGCGCCCGAGAAGGTGAAGAACGCGAGCGGCCTGTTCAACCTGATGCGCAATCTCGGCGGCGCGGTCGGCCTCGCCGTCATCAACACCGTGCTCAACGAACGCACCGACCTGCACATCGTCCGCCTGCAGGAGCGGGTGACCTGGGGCAACGCGACCGCGACTGAAACCCTGACCATGTTGATGCAGAAGTTCCAGGGGCTCGGCGATTCCGCGCTGATGGCGATGAAGCAGCTCAGTCAGATCGTGCATCGTCAGGCCGTGGTGATGAGCTTCGGCGATGTCTTCCTCATCCTGGCGCTGTTCTATCTCGGTCTCAGCCTGCTGGTCGCGCTGCTGAACAAGCCGGCTTCGCCGTTCGGCGCGGCCGGCGACGCGCACTAATTTGCAACACTCGTGCGTGATCTCGCGCTCGCCCCGTTGCAATCGGCTGGCGACACATCTATAAAGCGCACCTCATTCATTCGAACCGGGGAGAGATTTGCATGATGTCGTCGCAATCGCAGATCGTACGCCCGCGCTCGATGATGACCTCGATCTCGTTCTGGCTCGGTATGTACGCGGCCTGTTAGAGGCCTCTTCCGCCAGCTTCGATTGGGCCAAGGTGTTGGCCAAGCGGCCCGATCGCTTCGTTTCCCAAGTCAAAGTCAGTCTTACGTGACGCCGTCGCGGCCTTCGCGGCCGGCCTGCGTCCACCGATGGAGCCGGCCCGCGCGAAGCGGCCGGATGATGCCATGACCGCTCTGTCAAAGAAGCCCGCCGCCATTCGCGTGGTGCTGCCCTTCGTCTTCCGGCACTGGCTGAAGCAGCCGGTGCGCGGCCTCGTCGTGGCCGGCGGCCTGTTGGGCGCAACCGTCGCCGACCTGTTCATGCCGGTCTTCTCCGGACATCTGGTCGATGCGTTGACCCGCGGACCGTCCGATCCCGATGCGCGCCATGCCGCGCTGGTCGCGTTCGGCGCCATCGTGGCGCTGGGCGCGGCCTCGGTGGTGCTGCGGCTCGCAGGGTTGCAGGCGATCGTGCCGTTCACGCTCAAAACCATGTCGGACGTCGCACAAGAGGCATTCACCCGCGTGCAGCGCTTCTCGACCGACTGGCATGCGAACTCCTTTGCCGGCTCCACGGTGCGGAAGATCACTCGCGGCATGTGGGCGCTCGACCTGCTCAACGACACCATCCTGATGGCGCTGGCGCCCTCGCTGCTGGTGCTGGTGGGCTCGATGATCCTGATCGGGATGCACTGGGCCTCGCTCGGCGTGGTGATCGCGATCGGGGCGATCTTCTACGTCACGATCACGGTGGTGCTCTCGACCCGCTACATCGCGCCGGCGGCCCGCGTCTCCAATGCCTGGGACACCAAGGTCGGCGGCACGTTGGCGGATGCGCTGACCTGCAATGCCGTGGTGAAATCCTTCGGCGCGGAGTCGCGCGAGGACACGCGGCTCGCCGGTGTCATCAACCGCTGGCGCGTGCGCGTGCGGCGGACCTGGTACCGCTATAATTACACGGCGATGTCGCAGCTCTCGCTGCTGCTGTGCCTGCGCGCGTCCGTGATCGGCGGATCGGTGCTGCTGTGGATGTCAGGTCACGCCTCGCCCGGCGACGTCACTTATGTGCTGACCAGCTACTACATCATCCACGCCTATTTGCGCGACGTCGGCATGCACATCAACAACCTCCAGCGCTCGGTCAACGACATGGACGAGCTGGTGGCGATCCATGACGAGCCGATCGGCATTGCCGATGCGGCCGACGCGCGGCCGATCGCGATCGAGGGCGGCGAGATCGTGTTCGACGACGTCACGTTCCACTATGGCGGCCATCGCGTGCCGCTGTACGACGGCTTGTCGGTCAGGATCCGCGCCGGCGAGCGGGTCGGCCTGGTCGGCCGCTCCGGCTCCGGCAAGACCACCTTCGTCAAGCTGGTGCAGCGGCTCTACGACGTCACCGGCGGCCGCGTGCTAATCGACGGGCAGGATATCGCGCTCGCCACGCAGCAATCGCTGCGCAGCCAGATCGCGATCGTGCAGCAGGAGCCGATCCTGTTTCACCGCACGCTCGCCGAGAACATCGCCTATGGCCGGCCCGGTGCCAGCCTTGAAGCGATCGAGCAGGCGGCCCGCCTCGCCAACGCGCATGACTTCATCCTGCGCTTGCCGAAGGGCTACGGCACCCTGGTCGGCGAGCGCGGCGTCAAGCTGTCGGGCGGCGAGCGGCAGCGCGTCGCGCTGGCGCGCGCCTTCCTGGCGGATGCGCCGGTGCTGATCCTGGACGAGGCGACCTCGAGCCTCGATTCGGAATCGGAGGCGCTGATCCAGGAGGCGATGGAGCGGCTGATGAAGGGGCGCACCTCGATCGTGATCGCGCACCGGCTGTCGACGGTGAGGAGCCTCGATCGCATCCTGGTGTTCGACCGCGGCGAGATCGTCGAGCAGGGCACGCATACGGTGCTCGCAGCCAAGCAAGGGGGCATCTATCGCGGCCTGTTCGAGCGTCAGGTGGTGGAGCTCGGACAGATCGCAGCAGCGGAGTGAGGCGCGCGGCGGCGGGGCGAAGTACCGCCGTCACGGCGTCGAGGGATGGAATGAGATGAAAGACCTGACGCGCGGCTCCATCGCTAGCCACATCCTGAGCATGGCGCCTCCGATCATGGCCGGCATGATCTCGATCATGATCTGCCAGCTGGTCGATCTCTACTTCGTGTCGGGGCTGGGTGATGCCGCAGTGGCAGGCGTGGCCGCCGCGGGAAATGCCGGCTTTCTCGTCAACGGCCTGATACAGGTGCTCGGCGTCGGGACAGTGGCGCTGATTGCGCATGCGGTGGGACGCAAGGACCGGCGGGACGCCAATCTGATCTTCAATCAGGCGGTCGCGCTGTCGGTGCTGTTCGGCCTGCCGACCCTGGTCACGGGAGCGGTGCTGTCGCGTCTTTACATGCGTTCGATCGCCGCTGACCAGGCCACGATCGAGGCGGGGACCACTTATCTGTTGTGGTTCATGCCGGCGCTCGCGCTGGAATTCGTCATGCAAGTCATTGCCTCCGCGCTCAGCGCGACCGGCATCGTGCGCCCCGCCATGTTGGTGCGGGTCCTTGCCGTCATCATCAACATTGCACTGGCGCCGGTCCTGATCTCCGGCTGGGGCACGGGTTATCCGCTCGGTGTTGCCGGCGCCGGACTGGCGAGCACGATCGCGGTGGGCGCCGGCGTCCTGATGCTGCTGGCGTATTTTCGCAAGGTCGAGCGCTACGTTGCATTCAATCCGGTGCAGTGGCGTCCGCAACCACGCCACTTCAAGCGCATCCTCAATGTCGGTCTGCCGGCCGGCGGCGAGTTCGCAATGATGTTTATCTTCATGGCGGTAGTCTACTACGTGCTGCGCGACTTCGGCGCGGCGGCACAGGCAGGATTCGGTATCGGTCAGCGCGTCCTCGCCCTCATCCAGATGCCGGCGCTCGCGGTTGCACTGGCGGCCGGGCCGATCGCCGGCCAGAATTTCGGCGCTGGCGACGCCGCGCGGGTGCGAGAGACTTTCGTCAAATCGGTGCTGATCACCTCCATCGTGGCGGTCGGCTTCATGATCCTCGCGCAGCTGAAGCCGGAGCTGCTGCTGGCCGGATTCTCCAACGACCGGGAGACGATGGAGATCGCCTACCTGTTCCTGCGGATCATCTCGCTCAACATGGTGGCGCAGGGTCTCATCTTCACCTGCTCGAGCATGTTCCAGGGCCTCGGCAACACCAAGCCTGTGCTGCTGAGCTCGATGACGCGCGTGCTCACCTATTCGCTGCCGGTGCTCTGGCTGTCGATGCGACCCGGATTCCGCATCGAGCACGTCTGGTATCTATCGATCGCGGCGACGACGCTGCAGGCCGGCTTGAGCCTATGGCTGCTGCGCCGCGAGTTCGGCAAGCGCTTCGCGCCGCGGGACCAGGCCGCGGAGACGGTGGAAGCCAAGCCGGTCGCGCCTTCCGCTCCCGCGTAGCGAAAGTGACCTCCCGCGAGTTCGCGGCGCTTTAATGCGCGCCAAGGCTGTTCCAGACGAGCGTGAGGCCCGACAGAAACAAGAGGCCGAGCACGACATCGCCGAAATGCTTGTCGTTCAGCGCATGGTAGACGCGCGCGCCCGCCCATGCGCCGATCAGCGTGCCCGGAAACGCGACGGCCGCGAGCCAGACCACCTTGAGGGCGACGAGACCTGATGCCGTCTGCAACACCAGCGCGGTGGCGAGCACCGTGAAGTTAAAGAGTTGGAAGATGCCGCGCCGCTCGTGCTTGTTCCAGCCGCGGATGTTGGCCCACAGGATCGGCAGCGGGCCGGACAATCCGGCAAGTCCGCCCAGAATGCCGCCGGCAAAGCCGATCGCACCGTCTGCGATCCGGCCGCCGATCTTGATCGCGAGCGGCCTCTTGTTCAGATACAGCGCGCTCGAAAAGATCAGGATCAGCACGCCGACGCTCAGCCTGAACACCTCCGGGTCCGCGGAGGCGACCATCATGGTCCCGAGCGGCACGCCAATCAGTCCACCGATCAGGAACGGCCAGACCAGCGAGAGATCGAAATTCTTCCACATCGAGGGCAGCGTCGAGGTCTGCGCGATGACCGAGCAGATCAGCACCAGGGGCACCGCGAGCGAGGGCGGCAGCACGTAGAGCCAGATGCCGAGTGCCATCAGCGCCGTGCCGAAGCCGGCCAGTCCCGAGACGAAGCCGCCGGCGAGCGCGCCGAGCAGCAGCAGGACGTAGGTGAGCGTTTCCAACGGATTGTCCTTGTCGCAAGCGGCGACCCCGAACGGTTGATCGCACGGCTCGCATAACATGCCTGCCGCCATCGAGGTCAATCCATGCCGCATGCAAGCGTGCTCTGCGGCGTTCCAGCGCCGCCATCGTCAAAGACTTAGAGCGCGATGAAATTTGGATGAATCGTCATCGCGCTTTAGGTTATTGTTTGCGCATGATCTTTCCGGAAAGCCGCTTCGCACTTTTCCGGATCATGCTTTAGACGATCTGCCTGGTATCGGGAGGCTTCTGCAGCGCGCCGACCAGGATACGCAGCGCCTCCGTCAATTCCGATCTGTTCCGGGCCGCGCCGAGCGAGACGCGTGCCGCATGCGGCGGTGCCCCGTCGACGGTGAAGGCATCGCCGGCGACGACGGCAAGCCCGTTCCGCAGCAGATGTGCGGCAAGATCGGGCCGCTCCTCCGGCAGCCGCAGCCAGAGATGATGCGCCGCGGGCCTGGCGAGGAACTGAAAGCCTTTCAGCGCGCGTTGCGCGAGCTGCTGGCGCCCGACCGCTTCGTTGCGGATGGCGCTGATGATGCGATCGGCGATGCCGTTTTCGATCCAATGCGTCACCAGCGCGACCATCAAGGGCGCCGGCATTTGCACGGTCGCCTGCAAGGAGGTGCGCATGTCCCGCTGCGCGCCGCTGTCGGGCGTCACCAGATAGGCAACGCGCAGCGCCGGCGCGATGCATTTTGACAGCGTGGTTGCAAGATAAGTCCGCTCCGGAATGAGGTTCGCGGTGGGCGAGGCCGAGCGGTCGAGCAGCCCGTAGGCGTCGTCCTCGATCAGGATGGTGCCGACATCGCGGATGATCTTCGCAATAGTGCCGCGCCGCTCGGCGGAAAGCGTCGCCGTGGTCGGATTGTGCAGCGTCGGAATGAGATAGACGGCTTTCGGCGTATGCACGCGGCACGCCTTTGCCAGCGCATCCGGCAGGATGCCGTCCTCATCCATGGGGACACCGACGAGCTTGACACCGAGCAGTGCCGCGGCGGCCTTGATGCCGGGGAAGGTGAGCGCTTCGGTCAGTACGGTGTCGCCGGGTCGCGCAAGATGGGCGAGCAGGTTGAAGAGGATCGTCTGAGCGCCGGGAAAGATCACCAGCCGGTCGGCCTGTGCATGCGGAACGCGGGCGCGCATCCAGCGCGCCGCGACCTCGCGCTCATGCGCGCTGCCGCCGGGCGGCTGGTAGTTGAGATACGCCGTCAGGCCCGATTGCGCGCGGAGGGCTTCGAGCCCGGCGATGATGCGCTCGTCGAGCTGCGCCTCCAGCGGGTGCGGCGGCACGTTCATCGACAGGTCGATCGCGACCGGGTGCGGCAGGTCAACCGCGCGCCGCGCGCTGGTCTCCGAGACGAACGAGCCCTGTCCGACCCTGGCTTCCATGATGCCGCGGCGCCGCGCCTCGGTGTAGGCGCGCGTCACCGTGGTGAGGTCGATGCCGAGGGCCTTTGCCAGGGCGCGCTGCGTCGGCAGCTGCTGACCACGCACCAGCCTGCCGGCGGCAATATCGGCCTCCATGGCGTCGACGATGCGCTGGTAGCGCGGGCCCGAAAGCTCCGAGATTGTAGGGATCCATTCCATGCAATTTAGGCCCATAACCTTTGAATGTATGGATGCAAGATATTATTGCATGGATCATCGATAAGGAAGAGGTGTGGTCATGTCTGTCTCTCTGGCGACGGTCTCTCTGGCCAAGGCGATGTGGCGCGGCTTCGGCGGCAGATGTCCGAATTGCGGGGAAGGGCACATGTTCGGCCGCTTCCTGAAAGTGACGCAGGCTTGCGACCATTGCGGCGAGGAGCTGTTCCACCAGCGCGCCGACGATTTTCCCGCCTATCTCGTGATGGTGGTGGTCGGCCATCTCGTGGTGCCGGCAATCCTCGCGGTCGAGACCGCCTACGCGCCGCCGGAATGGCTGCAGCTCGCGGTGTGGCTGCCGGTGACGCTGTTCGCCTCCCTCGCGCTGCTGCAACCGACCAAGGGTGCCATCGTCGGCCTGCAATGGCAGCTCGGCATGCACGGTTTCGAGGCGGGCAAGCTGCGGCGCGAGGCCGGCGAGCTTGCGCCGGTGCTGGTGAAGGACACGCGCGCCGCCTGAGGCGGCGTTTACATCGCGCGGCATGCCGCTACACTCCATCGTATCAAGCAAGAACGATGGAAACGCCATGGCCCCGCGCGCGAAGACCTTCCTGCTCTGTCACGGCGCATGGTCCGGCGGATGGGCCTGGAAGAAGATGCACCCGCTGATGGCGCAGGCCGGCCACCGCCTGGTGGCGCCGACCTACACCGGGCTCGGCGAGCGCGCGCATCTGGCCAATCCGTCGGTCGATCTCGGCACCCATATCCAGGACATCCTCAACGTCATCGCGTTCGAGGATCTCAGCGACATCGTGCTGCTCGGGCACAGCTATGGCGGCATGGTTGCGACCGGCGTCGCCGACCGTGCGCGCGAGCGCGTAACGGAACTGATCTATCTCGACGCCTTCGTGCCGCGTGACGGCCAGTCGCTGTTCGACCTCAACGAGGGCGGGCGCGAGCCGATGCGCAAGGCAGTCAGCTCGGGCGACGGCTATCGCATCCCGCCGAACCCGCCGCCGCCGGACACCTCGCCGGCCGATCTCGACTGGCTCAACGCGCGCCGTGTTCCGATGCCGATCAAGTGCTTCGAGACGCGCCTGAGGCTCGAACATGGCGAGCCGGCGATGCCGCGCAGCTACATCTACTGCACGCGCCTTCCGCCCGGCGATGTGTTCGGGCAGTTTGCCCAGCGCACGAAGAGCGAGGAGGGCTGGCGCTATGTCGAGCTCGACGCTAGCCACGCGCCGAATGTGACGGCGCCGGAGGCGTTGATGGCGGTGTTGGACGAGATCGTCGCATAGGTCGCAGCCGTCATTCCGGGGCGTGCGCAGCACGAGCTACGATGCGCAATTGCGCATCTGAGAATCCATTTCTCCTCCGCGCCGGCCGCCTGATGGATTCCGGGCTCTCGCTTCGCGAGCCCCGGAATGACGGCGGTTGGCTGGCGAGGTGATCGGCCAAAATGGTGAGGGGTCCGATGCGGTGGCACCGAACCCCTCGTCGCACATCAGCCGGCCTGTAAGCCGGGTTCTGTAGGGCACCGTCCGCTTGCGCGAACGATACGTGACGGCCATTCCTCTGGGACCATGTTTGCACACGGCCTCGAGCAACCTACCCGGACGGCGGGCCTGACATCGCCCCGCGGCGTTATCGCTTTCGCGAACGGCCCGCTATGCCGTCCCTATTCGGTTTTGCTCCCGGTGGGGTTTGCCATGCCGGCTCCGTTGCCGGCGCCGCGGTGCGCTCTTACCGCACCTTTTCACCCTTACTCCGCGAAGCCCGAAGGCAAAGCGGAGCGGTTCGTTCTCTGTGGCACTTTCCCTGGGGTCACCCCCGCCGGACGCTATCCGGCACCGCATGTCAAGGGAGCCCGGACTTTCCTCCCCGGCGGCCTTTCGGCACCTGCCGGAGCGGCCGTCCGGCCGACTGACTGATAAGGCATGGGCATTTGTGACGGTTTCGTCAAGCCGATATCGCCGCGCACGGCCCGCCCGAAATATTTTATCCTGAAGATGTCGTTTGGCGCGCCGCCCGTTCGACTGGTTGTCGGCGATCCAGCCGAACACAGGAGTGAAGCAATGCAATATCTGCTGATGATCTACCAGAACGAGGTCGAGTACGCGAAGAACGACGCGGCGACCAGCCAGAAGATCCTGGCCGAGTACCAGACCTTCACGCAAGACATCATCAAGAACGGCAATTTCAAGGCCGGCGACCGCCTGCAGCCGACCACGACCGCGACAACGGTGCGCGTGCGCGACGGAAAGACGCTGACGACCGATGGTCCGTTCGCAGAAACGCGCGAGCAGCTCGGCGGCTATTACCTGATCGAAGCCAAGGATCTCAATGCCGCCATCGAGATCGCGGCGCGGATTCCGAGCGCACGCATCGGCTCGATCGAGGTGCGGCCGATCTGGGTCTATGACAAGTGACGGCTCTCGCCTTCGTCATTCCGGGATGCGCCGCAAGGCGCAGGCCCGGAATCCATATCCCCGAATCGTGGTTATGGATTCCGGGCTCGCGGCTTTGCCGCGCCCCGAAATGACGAGAGGGGATCGCGTGACATGACCTCGAGCGAGATCGACAAGATCTTCCGCGACGAGGCGGGGCGGGCGCTGGCCACGCTGATCCGTCTCGTCGGCGATTTCGATCTCGCCGAGGACGCGCTGCAGGATGCGTTTGCGGTCGCGCTGGAACGCTGGGCGTGTGAGGTCCCCGACAATCGGCGCGCCTGGCTCGTCAACGTCGCCAAGCACAAGGCGATCGATCGTATCCGCCGTCAGGCTGTGTTCCGCGGCAAGCAGCAGGCGCTGGTGCATGAGCTCGAGCTCAATGCTCTGGGCCCGAACGAGCCGACCGCAACGCTCGACGACGACATGCTGCGGCTGATCTTCACCTGCTGCCATCCCGCGTTCGCGCCCGAGGTGCAGGTCGCACTGACGCTGCGCACCGTGTGCGGACTGTCGACGGCGCAGGTGGCACGCGCCTTCCTCGTCGGTGAGGAGGCGATGGCGCAGCGGCTCGTCCGCGCCAAGCAGAAGATCAGGCTTGCCGGCATCCCCTATGAGGTGCCGGAACGCGAGATGCTGGCGCCGCGGCTCGATGGCGTGCTCGCCGTGATCTATCTCGTTTTCACCGAAGGCTATGTCGCGACCGATGGCGCGGACTTGATGCGGCCTGATCTGGCGAGCGAAGCCATCCGGCTTGGCCGCCTGCTGAACCGGCTGATGCCCGACCGCGCCGGCATCAAGGGCCTGCTGGCCCTGATGCTGCTGCACGACGCGCGCCGCGCCGGGCGACAGACGCCGGCCGGCGACATCGTCCTGCTCGAAGAGCAGGATCGCTCGCTGTGGGACCGCGCGCAGATCGACGAGGGGCTACGGCTGGTTGAGCACGCGCTGCGCGTGCCGGGCCGGCCGCAACCCTATGCGGTGCAGGCCGCGATCGCAGCGCTGCATGCGCGCCCGCCGAGCTTCGAGGCGACCGATTGGCCGCAGATTGCGGGGCTGTACGAGGTGCTGCTGCGCATCAATCCGTCGCCGGTGATCGAGCTCAATCACGCCGCGGCGCTGTCGATGGTCGATGGGCCGGCACGAGCGCTCGATCTCGTCGATGCGATCGCCGCGCGCGGCGGGCTTCGCGGCTATGAGCTGTTGCCCGCCGTGCGCGCGGATCTGTTGCGGCGGCTCGGCAGGATGGAGGAGGCGCGCGAGGCCTATCGTGCAGCGACGGCGGCGACGCAGCTCGAGCCGTTGCGAAGGCTCTATGCGCGAAGGATGAGGGAGATGGGTTAGGAGCCTCACACGCCGTCATTGCGAGCCAACGGGTCCGCGCGAAGCGCGGCCCGATGACAGGCTCCGCGAAGCAATCCAGACTGTCATCGTAGAGACAGTCTGGATTGCTTCGTCGCAAGAGCTCCTCGCAATGACGGCGTGTACGGCTACTCCGTCACTTCGACGCCACCGGCGTTCCTTCCGCCGGCAGGCTCGACAGCAGCGCCTGTAAGGTCGACAGCGTCGAGTGATCGGCGACGCCGTCCAGCCGCGCCGGGCGGAAATGGCGCTGGAAGGCGGTGACGACTTCCATCGTCGCAGCGTCGTACTTGCCGTTCAGGGGCACGCCATAGCCGTATCTTGCCAGCGCCTGCTGCATGCTCAGCACCGCGTCGCTGATGGTGCCGAGCATGAGAGTCTCGCCGCGGACGATCGGCGCGGGCGTCACCCAGTGGCCGACGCCGGAATTGGCCAGCGAATGCCACGGAAATTTCTCGCCGGGATCCTTCTTGCGGGCGGGCGCGACGTCGGAATGGCCGAGCACCCGGTGCGCCGGCACCTTGCGGCGGAGCATGATGCCGCGGCACAGCGCGATCACGGCGGCGATCTGGCGCAGCGGATACTCCGGATAGCCCCAGTCATGGCCGCGATTGATGATCTCGATTCCGATCGAGCAGGAGTTGATGTCGTCCTCGCCGGCCCAAGAGGAGACGCCGGCGTGCCAGGCACGCTTGGCCTCAGGCACGCATTGCACGATGCGGCCGTCCTCCAGCACGACATAATGCGCCGACACTTCGGTGCCGGCGGTGCAGAGGCGCGCCAGTGCGCCTTCGACATCGGGCATGCCGGTGTAGTGCAGCACGATCATGTCCGGCTGCCGTCCCTTGTTGCGCTCGCCATGGTTCGGGGAGGGGATGATGTCGGAGACGATCGAGGAATCGGGCTCGAAGGTGCGCAGGCCCGCCACGGTCTTGGGAACCGGGAGAACGCGGTGACGCTTCGAATCAGATCCAGGCGTGGACGAACCCGAGGGCATGAGCAGCTCAAATGGACGGAGAGTGGGGCAAGCCCTTCTCTTTACTATTCCTTTACCCTTCATCGCGCGCAATCGCGCGGCGCGGTTAACGGATTCATTTTGGCAATGTGTGTGGATGACGCATCACTCCCCTCGTCACCTTTTCCACTTGTCACGAACCGAGCAACGCTTTCTTAACGCTAAGGGCCGTTACTGAGAGATGAAGAGCCGACCCGCGTCCGGAGGCGGCCAAAGCGTATTTTGGCTCGAAATCCCATGGCTGCCCGACAAATTCCGCTGGGAACACTGGGTTTGTGGCCCGGGACGATCGGGCTCGGTAACCATGCTGGACGAGGGCTTTGTCGTGGAACCGCCGCGACGCGCAATGATTCGAGGCGTTATGGGCTTGTTCGGCCTCGATTCCGCTTGGGTATCTCGGCCGGCGGCCGGCAGGCGTCGCGCATGAGTTCGGTTCCGCACATCCCCGTTCTTGGCCGTGAGGCCATCGCGCATCTCGCCCCGCGCGAGGGCGGCGTCTATGTCGATGCCACGTTTGGCGCTGGCGGCTATAGCCGCGCGATCCTGGACGTGCCGGGAACCCGAGTGATTGCCATCGATCGCGACCGCACCGCGATTGCCGGCGGTGCCGAACTGGTCGAACGCGCCGCGGGCCGGCTGACGCTGGTCGAGGACCGCTTCTCCAACCTCGCCGAAGTCTGCGCGGCGCAAGGCGTCGATGGCGTCGACGGCGTCGTAATGGATGTCGGCGTGTCCTCGATGCAGCTCGACCAGGCCGGCCGCGGCTTCTCCTTCCGCCTCGACGGTCCGCTCGACATGCGGATGGGACAGACAGGTCCGACCGCGGCCGAAATCGTCGCGCGCGCCTCGGAAGGCGATCTCGCCGACATCATCTATCTCTTCGGCGAGGAGCGGCATTCGCGTCGCATCGCCCGCGCCATCGTGGCGGACCGGCAGGAAACTCCGTTCACGACCACGCGCGCGCTCGCCGATCTCGTCGGCAGGGTGGTGCGATCGAAGCCCGGCGACATTCACCCGGCGACACGGACGTTCCAGGCGCTGCGCATCTTCGTCAACGAAGAGATCGAGGAGCTCCAGACCGCGCTCGCTGCGGCCGAGCGCGTGCTCAAGCCCGGCGGCCGCCTCGTCGTCGTCTCGTTCCATTCGCTGGAAGACCGCATCGTCAAGAATTTCCTCTCCGAGCGCTCCAAGACCGGCGGTGGCTCGCGGCATCTGCCGGAAGTCGCGCAAATTGCGCCGAGCTTCCAGCTGCTGACGCGGCGACCGGTCGTCGCCGGCGAGGACGAAGTTGCGCACAATCCGCGCGCGCGCTCGGCAAAGCTGCGCGCGGCCGAGCGCAGCTCGGCGCCGGCGCATGAGACCAATGAGGCATCGTCCTGGCCGAAGCTCGCCGACGTGATGAGGGGCGGCTAGCGCATGCGCATCATTCACCTCCTCGTCATCGGGGCGCTGATCTTCGCAGCCGCTCATGTCTACCGGATCAAGATGGACTCCACGGCGCGTACCGAGAAGGTGCTGCGGCTGCGTGCGGAAATCCGCGAGCAGCGCGATGCGATCGCAGGGCTGCGGGCCGAATGGGCCAAGCTCGATGCGCCGCATCGGCTGCAGGGCCTGTCCGACCGGCATCTGCACCTCAAGCCGGTCAACGGCACGCAATATGATTCGCTGAAGAGCCTGCCGGAGCGTCCGCCCCGGATGTTCAGGCCGGGCGAGCCCGATCCGATCGGGGCCATGCTCAAGACCATCGAAGCCGCGAGCGACCCTGATGCGGTGACGGGCTCCGTGCCTCAGCGCGAGGACAAGCAATGAGCCCGGCAACGCCTGCAAAACCCGCCCAAAAGCTGGCCGAAAAGCCAACTGAGCCGTGGCGGCGGCGGCTGATCCGAAGCCTGCTCTACGGGCGCAACGTCGATCGCGCCGCGAAGGCGCGCGCGCGTGTCGGCCTCGCCATGCTCGCCTTCGCTTCGGTCTATGCCCTGATCGGCGGGCGGCTCGTGATGTTCGCGATCGGCGCCGACGCCCACAGCGCGCGCCGCGCCGCAGCGCAGGAGGTGGTTGCGACCGCGCGGCCCGACATCGTCGATCGCAACGGCGCCATCCTTGCGACCGACGTCAAGGCGGCGAGCCTGTTCGGCGAGCCGCGCCGCATCATCGACAAGGACGAGGCGATCGAGCTCCTCACCGCGACCATTCCCGACCTCGACGAGGCCGAGGTGCGCGAGCGCCTGAGGACACGCAAGGGCTTCGTCTGGCTCAAGCGCGAGGTCACGCCGGCGCAGCAGCAGGCCGTCCACAAGCTCGGCATTCCCGGTATCGGATTCCTGCGCGAGAATAAGCGCGTCTATCCGACCGGCAACGAGGTCGCTCACCTCATCGGTCTCGTCAATATCGACAACCAGGGCATCGCCGGCCTCGAGAAGTGGCTCGACAATCAAGGGCTCGCCGACCTCCACCGCGCCGGCTTTGCCACCGACCGGTTGCAGAAGCCGATCGAGCTCGCGGTCGATCTGCGCGTCGAGCACGCGCTGCGCGACGAGCTGTTGAAGGCCAAGGACAAGTTCCGCGCCAAGGCCGCGTCAGGCATCGTCTCAAACGTCAAGACCGGCGAGATCGTGGCGATGGTCTCGCTGCCGGACTTCGATCCCAACAATCCGAAGGAAGCGCACGACCCCGACCGCATCAACCGCCTCACCACCGGCGTCTACGAGATGGGCTCGACCTTCAAGGCGTTCACGCTGGCGATGGGGCTCGATTCCGGCAAGATCAATCTGAACTCGATGTGGGACGCGCGCGGAAACCTGCATTACGGCAAGTTCACGATCCACGACAGCCATCCGGTCGGGCGCTTCATCAACACCAAGGAAGTGTTCACCTACTCGTCCAACATCGGGGCGGCACGGATTGCGCTCAATCAGGGTGTCGAGGCGCACAAGGCGTTCCTCGCCAAGCTGGGCCAGATGACGCGGCTGCGCACCGAATTGCCGGAGAGTGCGGCGCCGCTGCTGCCGCGGCGCTGGAGCGAGCTGAACACGGTCACCGCCGCGTTCGGCCAGGGCCTGTCGGTGGCGCCGCTGCAGGCGGTGATGGGCATCAACGCGCTGGTGAACGGCGGCTATCTGATTCCGCCGACGTTCCTGAAGCGCAGCGAATCCGAAGCCCAGGCGATGGCCAAGCGCGTCATCAAGCCGGAGACCAGCGACAAGATGCGGTTCCTGATGCGGCTCAATGCCGAAGTCGGTTCGGCGAGAAAGGCGGACGTCAAGGGCTATTACGTCGGCGGCAAGACCGGCACGTCCGAGAAGGTCGTCAACGGCCGCTACGCCAAGAAGCGCGTGCTCAATTCCTTCACCGCCATTCTGCCCTGCGATGATCCCAAATATCACGTCCTGATCATGCTGGACGAGCCGCAGGCACTGCCGGAAACGCATGGTTTCATCACCTCGGGCTGGAACGCGGTGCCGACCGGCGGCAAGGTGATCGAGCGGATCGCGCCGCTTCTGGGGGTCGAGCCGCGGTTCGAGCTGCCGCCTGCGGAGCGCCTTATTCTTGCAGCATCCAGGACAACCCAGTAATCAACCGGGTGGGCCATCGCCGCTGCTGAGTCGGGATTTTCCCCGGAGGATTCGGCTTTCCGGCACGGCATGTCGACTGGAACACCATGAAGCTGCGCGACCTCTTGGGTCAGGATGTCAAGGGCAATGATGCCGCGATCGAGCCCGCCGCTGCGGCGCTCGAGGTGAGCGGCCTTGCGCTCGACAGCCGCGTGGTCAAGCCGGGCGATCTCTTCTTCGCGCTCGCAGGCAGCAAGACCGACGGCGCCCGCTTCGTCGATGCCGCGATTGCGGCGGGCGCGGTGGCCGTCGTCGGCGACCATGCACCGGACGCCTGCAAGGTGCCGTTCATCGCTGTCGCCAATCCACGCCGCGCGTTGGCACTTGCCGCGGCCAGATTTTTCCCGGCACAGCCCGCGACGATTGCCGCGGTGACCGGAACCAGCGGCAAGACCTCGGTCGCCGCGTTCACGCGCCAGATCTGGGAGCGGCTCGGGCACGCCTCCGCCAGCATCGGCACCATCGGTCTCGTGTCGCAGAAGCGCACCGTCTATGGCTCGCTGACCACGCCGGATCCGATCGCGCTGCACCGGCAGCTCGACGAGATCGCGCGCGAGGGCGTCACGCATCTCGCCTTCGAGGCGTCCTCGCACGGGCTCGACCAATATCGCCTCGACGGCGTGCGCGTCTCGGCCGGCGGCTTCACCAATCTTTCGCGCGACCACATGGATTACCATCCGACCGTTGCGCATTATCTCGCGGCCAAGCTCCGCCTGTTCCGCGAGCTGGTGCCGCCTGATGGCGCGGCGGTGATTTCGGCCGATCATGATTGCTCGGCGGAGGCGATCGATGCGGCGAGATTGCGCGGCCTGCGCGTCATGGCGGTCGGCCGCAACGGCGATGGCGCCGGCGAGGGCATTCGCCTCACGGAGGCCGTAGTCGAAGGCTTCTCGCAAAAGCTTACGGTCGAACATCGCGGCAGGGCTTACGCGATCCGGCTGCCGCTGGTCGGCGAATTCCAGATCGAGAATGCGCTGGTGTCGGCCGGCCTCGCCATCGGCACGGGCAGCGATGCTGAAAACGTGTTTGCGAACCTCGAACATCTCGAAGGCGCCAAGGGCCGGCTCGAGCGCGTCGGCGAGCGCAACGGCGCGCCGATCTTCGTCGATTATGCGCACAAGCCCGATGCGCTCGCGAAGGCGCTGCATGCGCTGCGGCCTTATGCGAAGCGCAAGCTGGTCGTCGTATTCGGCGCCGGCGGCGACCGCGATGCCGGCAAGCGTCCGATCATGGGCGAGATCGCGGCGGCGAACGCCGACGCCGTCATCGTCACCGACGACAATCCGCGCAGCGAGAAGCCGGAAGCGATCCGCGCCGCGATCCTCGCCAGCGCCAAAGGCGCCCGCGAGATCGGCGACCGCGCCGAGGCGATCCGTGCAGCGATCGAGGGCTTGCAGGAGGGCGATGCGCTGCTCATCGCCGGCAAGGGCCACGAGACTGGGCAGATCGTCGGCGGCGAGGTGCTGCCTTTCAGTGATCACGAGGCGGTCGCCGCCGCATTAGCGTCGAGGGTTGCATGAGCGGGCCAATATGGACGGTTGCCGAGGTCGCGCGCGCGCTGGGCGTGGCCGGATCGTTCCCGGAGACGGCAATCGATTTCGTCACCCAGGACAGCCGGCTGGTGAAGCCGGGCAGCCTGTTCGTTGCGCTGAGCGGCACGCCGAGCGGCGGCTTCATCTCGGCTTTCGCCAGCGCGCGCGACGGCTGGGAGTTCGCCGACAAGGCGGAAGCCGCAGGCGCAGTGGCGATGATCGTGCCGCACGAGATCGCGGGCATCCGCATCCCCCAGATCGTGGTCAAGGACACGCTGATCGACGGCCTCTGGGGCCTCGCGCGCGCCGCACGCGCGCGCTTCAACGGCCCGGTGATCGGGCTCACCGGCAGCGCCGGCAAGACCAGCACCAAGGAATTCATCGCCGCCTATCCGAACGCCTATGCGAGCCCCTCAAGCTTCAACAATTTCTGGGGCGTGCCGCTGACGCTGTGCAATGCCAGGCGGGACGCCAGCCTCTGGGTCGTCGAGATGGGTATGAACCAGAAGGGCGAGATCGCGCGATTGAGCGAGCTCACGCAGCCGACCGTCGCGCTCGTCGTCAACGTTCAGCCGGTGCATCTGGAAAAGCTCGGCTCGCTCGAGGCCATCCGGCGCGAGAAGGTATCGATCGCGCTCGGACTGCCCGAGAACGGCGTGCTGGTGCTGCCCGCCGGAATCAAGGCTTCCGAGTGGAAGGGCAAGGTCGTGCGCTTCGGCGGCGAGCATGCCGAGGTGCACGAGGTCGCGCACGCGCCGCACGGCGAGAGCTGGCAGGTCGTGGCCGCGATCGGCAGGAAGGAGATCGCCTTCAGCCTCACCCCTGGCGCGCCGCACCGGGTGCACAATGCGCTGGCAGCGCTCGCCTCGGTTCATGCCGCGCATCTCGACGTCGCGACGCTCGCGGTCAAGCTCGACCGCGTCGGCATCATGACCGGCCGCGGCGTCGAGCAGGCGGTCGGCGACATCACCGTGATCGACGACAGCTTCAACGGCAATCCGGCCAGCGTGGCCGCGGCGCTGCAAAGTCTGCAGGCGCGCAACATGAGCGGCGGCCGCCGCATCGCGATTCTCGGCGACATGCTCGAGCTCGGTGCGGACGCAACGAGCTATCACACCGGCCTTGCCAGCCACCTCGACGGCATCGACGGCGTCTATTGCGTCGGGCCGCTGATGCGCCACCTGTTCGACGCATTGCCCTCGGGCAAGGGTCTTGGCTGGCACGACGATCCCGCCACGCTGAAGCCGGCGGAGGTCGCAAATCTGCTGAAGGCAGGCGACGTCGTGGTTGTCAAGGGCAGCAAGAAGATGTTCTGGGTCAACAAGTTTGTGCCGGGGCTGGTGGCCGCCTTGCAGGCAAAGGCGTAAACTGCTTGGAAGACGCCGTTCCCGAATCCCACCCTTTGCGGCGGAAGCCGTCCGTTTCCCGAAACGCGCGGCCCATGACGAAGACCAGCGAATGCGCGTGAAGCACCTGGACGTGCAAAGGCGCCATAGGACCGTCTGAATGTTTTACTGGCTGATCGAGCTTTCCAACACATTTCCGGGCTTCGGTGCCGTTCGCACCTTCCTGAACGTCTTCCGCTACATCACCTTCCGCACCGGCGGCGCCATCGTGACCGGCGCGCTGTTCGTGTTCCTGTTCGGACCCTGGATCATCGATCATTTGCGCATCCGTCAGGGCAAGGGCCAGCCGATCCGCACCGACGGTCCGCAATCGCATCTTTCCAAGAAGGGCACGCCCACCATGGGCGGGCTGATGATACTGTCCGGACTTACGGTCGGCACCGTGCTGTGGGCCAATCCGCTCAACCCCTATGTCTGGATCGTGCTGGCGGTGACGCTCGGCTTCGGCTTCGTCGGCTTCTATGACGATTACCTCAAGGTGACCAAGCAGACCACGACCGGGTTCGGCGGCAAGCTGCGCCTCTTGATCGAAGCCGTGATCGCGCTGGTCGCCTGCTATGCGCTGGTGCGGCTCAACCGCGATCCCGCCTCCACCGCGCTGACGATTCCCTTCCTGAAGGATACCGTGCTGCATTTCGGCTGGTTCTTCGTCGTCTTCGGCGCCTTCGTCATCGTCGGCGCCGGCAATGCGGTGAACCTCACCGACGGCCTCGACGGCCTCGCCATCGTGCCCGTGATGATCGCCACCGCGAGCTTCGCGATGATCGCCTATCTCACCGGCAACTTGGTGTTCGCCGACTACCTCCAGATCAAATATGTCGCAGGCACCGGCGAGCTCGCGGTGCTCTGCGGCGCGTTGCTCGGCGCCGGCCTCGGCTTCCTCTGGTTCAACGCGCCGCCGGCCTCGATCTTCATGGGCGACACCGGCTCGCTCGCGCTCGGCGGCATGCTCGGCGCGATCGCGGTCGCGGTGAAGCACGAGATCGTGCTCGCGGTGATCGGCGGATTGTTCGTGCTCGAGGCGGTTTCGGTCATCGTGCAGGTCGTGTCCTTCAAGCTCACGGGCAAGCGCGTGTTCGCGATGGCGCCGATCCACCATCACTTCGAGCAGAAGGGCTGGACCGAGCCGCAGATCGTGATCCGATTCTGGATCATCTCGGTGATGCTGGCGCTTGCCGGCCTCTCGACGCTGAAGCTGCGGTGACCGATCGATGATCCCCGTCACGTCCTTCGCCGGCAAGACGGTCGCGGTGTTCGGCCTCGGCGGCTCGGGGCTCGCCTCCTGCCATGCGTTGAAGGCCGGCGGCGCCGACGTGATAGCCGCCGACGACAATGCCGAGAACGTCGCCAAGGCCGCGCAGGCCGGCTTCATCACCGCGGACTTGCGCAACGTCTCCTGGGCGCAGTTCGCCGCGTTGGTGCTCGCGCCCGGCGTGCCGCTGACCCATCCGGTGCCGCATTGGAGCGTGTTGAAGGCGCGCGAGGCAAGCGTCGAGGTGATCGGCGACATCGAGCTGTTCTGCCGTGAGCGGCGCCGCCATGCGCCGGACGCGCCGTTCGTCGCCATCACCGGCACCAACGGCAAGTCGACCACGACGGCGCTGATTGCTCATCTGACCAAGGTCGCCGGCTACGACACCCAGATGGGCGGCAATATCGGCACCGCAATCCTGTCGCTGGAGCCGCCGCGCATGGGCCGCGTCCACGTCATCGAGATGTCGTCCTACCAGATCGACCTTGCGCCCTCGCTCGATCCCTCCGTCGGCATCCTGCTCAACGTCAGTGAGGACCATATCGATCGCCACGGCACGATCGAGCATTACGCCGTGGTGAAGGAGCGCCTCGTGGCCGGCGTGCAAGGCGGCGGCACCTCGATCGTCGGCGTCGATGACGGCTATTGCCGCGATATTGCCGACCGGCTCGACCGCGCCGGCAAGAACGTCGTGCGCATCTCGGTCAAGAATCCGCTCGCGTCGGGCATTTACGTCGAGCACGGCACCATCGTGCGCGCCGCGGGCGGCGCCCGCAGCGAGGTCGCCGCGCTCGGTGGCATCGGCTCGCTGCGCGGCCAGCACAACGCGCAAAACGCGGCCTGCGCGGCTGCTGCCGCGCTCGCGATGGGCATCAGCCAGGACGTGCTGCAGAACGGCCTGCGCAGCTTTCCGGGCCTGGCGCATCGCATGGAGCAGGTCGGGCGCCGCGGCAACGTGCTGTTCGTCAACGATTCCAAGGGCACCAACGCGGACGCCACCGCGCATGCGCTGTCGTCCTTCGCCGACATCTTCTGGATTGCCGGCGGCAAGCCGAAGGCCGGCGGCATTACGAGCCTGACCGGGTTCTTCCCGCGCATCCGCAAAGCCTATCTGATCGGCGAAGCCGCGCAGGAGTTTTCGGGCACGCTGGGCACACAGGTCGGGCACGAGATCAGCCAGACCCTGGACGTTGCGGTCGAACACGCGGCCCGCGATGCGGAAGCCTCTGGCCTCACCGATGCCGTCGTGCTGCTGTCGCCCGCCTGCGCCTCCTTCGACCAGTACCGCAACTTCGAGATCCGCGGCACCAAGTTCCGCGAGCTGGTGCAAGCGCTGCCGGGTGTGCAGCCGGTGGTGTGAGCTTGGGTAGAACGAAGCGAAACCCATCGTTCTCGCGGTCTATTGACCGGTTTCGCTTTGCTCTATCCATTCTACAATTCCAAACATCCGCACTTCCTTAACCCTGCGGTAACCAACCTCGGCGACCAATGAACGGACCTCTGTCCGAAAGCGGCCGCCCATGCTCTCCCGTGAAGAACGCACCCCCTTTTCCGAGTGGTGGTGGACCGTCGACAAGCCGCTGATGGGCGCCATCCTGGGGCTGATGCTGACCGGGGTGATCCTGTCGCTGGCGGCGAGCCCGCCGGTTGCGACCCGCATCGGGCTCGATGCCTTCCATTTCTTCAGCCGCCACGTGCTGTTCCTGGTGCCGTCCTGCATCGTGCTGCTCGGGGTGTCCTTCCTGTCGCCGCGCGCGATCCGCCGCTCGGCGCTGATCATCTTCGCGGCGAGCATCGTCCTGATCGTGCTCACGCTCGCCTTCGGCCCGGAGGTGAAGGGCTCGCGCCGCTGGATCACGCTGCTCGGCGTCAACATCCAGGCCTCCGAGATCGCAAAGCCGTCCTTCGTCGTGATCGCGGCCTGGCTGTTCGCGGAATCGACGAGGCGCCCGGAGATGCCGGCGACCTCGATGGCGGTGATGCTGCTGCTGATGCTGGTCGCGCTATTGGTGATGGAGCCGGATTTCGGCCAGACCATGCTGGTCCTGATGGTGTGGGGCTCGCTGTTCTTCATCGCGGGCATGCGGATGATCTGGGTGTTCGGCCTCGCAGGTCTCGGCGCGGCCGGCCTGTTCAGCGCCTATCTGTTCGTTCCGCACGTCGCGGGGCGCATCAAGCGCTTCATGAACCCGGCCTCCGGCGACACCTTCCAGGTCGATACCGCCATGGAGGCTTTCTACAACGGCGGCTGGTTCGGGCTCGGACCGGGCGAGGGCATCGCCAAGCGCAGCCTGCCGGACAGCCACACCGACTTCGTCTTCGCGGTCGCGGGCGAAGAGTTCGGCATCATCCTGTGCCTTGCGATGCTGGCGCTGTTCGCCTTCGTCGTCATGCGCACGCTGTCGCGCGCCTATGCCAACGAGGACATGTTCTCGCGCTTTGCGGCCTCCGGGCTCGCGATCCTGTTCGGCGTGCAGGCGGCGATCAACATGTCGGTGAACCTGCAGCTCATCCCCGCCAAGGGCATGACGCTGCCCTTCATCTCCTATGGCGGCTCCTCGATGGTCTCGCTCGCCTATGGCATAGGCATGATGCTGGCGCTGACGCGGCTGCGCCCGCGCACCGAGGTCGAGGCGAGCGGCCACGCCGAGGCGATGCGCAGTTACGCGTGAGCCGTCATTTGCGAGGAGCGAAGCGACGAAGCAATCCAGGCTGTCTCCGCGGAGGTGGTCTGGATTACTTCGCTTCGCTCGCAATGACGAGAAAGACCCTGTAAAACTCCCTCATTATGGACACGTCCCCCCTGATTCTTCTCGCCGCGGGCGGCACCGGCGGCCATCTGTTCCCGGCCGAGGCGCTCGGCGTCGAATTGATCCGGCGCGGCTATCGCGTCCGCCTCGTCACCGACGAGCGCGCGCTGCGCTATAGCGGGCTATTCAGCAAGGACATGATCGACGTCGTCGGAAGCGAGACCGCGCGCGGCCGCAATCCGCTTCAGCTGGCCTATGCCGGCCTCACGCTTGCCGCCGGCACGCTGTCGGCCTACGCGCTGATCAAGCGGCTGAAGCCCGTCGCCGTCGTCGGCTTCGGCGGCTATCCGACGCTGCCGCCGCTGGTCGCGGCGAAATTCGCCGGCGTGCCCGGCATCATCCACGACGCCAACGCCGTGCTCGGCCGCGCCAACCGGTTCCTGTCGAGCCGCGTGCGCGCCATCGCGACGTCCTTGCCCGGTGTGCTCGATCGCGATCCGGCGCTGGCAGGCAAGACCACGACCGTCGGCACGCCGATGCGTCCGGCGATCCTCGCGGCCGCCGCGGTGAAGTATGCCGCGCCCGAGCCGAACGGTCCGCTGCGTCTGCTCGTCGTCGGCGGCAGCCAGGGCGCGCGCATCATGGCCGACATCGTGCCTAGCGCGATCGAGCGGCTCGAGCCTGCGCTGTGGAGCCGTCTCGTCCTCACCCAGCAGGTGCGCGAAGAGGACATGAGCCGCGTGCGCGCCGTCTACGACAAGCTCAAGATCAAGGCCGAGCTCGCGCCGTTCTTCACGGATCTGCCGGCGCGGCTCGCCTCCAATCATCTCGTGGTATCGCGCTCCGGTGCGGGGACCGTGGCCGAGCTCGCCGCGATCGGCCGGCCCTCCATCCTGGTGCCGTTGCCGGGCTCGATCGACCAGGACCAGTTCGCCAATGCCGGCGTGCTGGCCAAGGTCGACGGCGCGATCCGCATCCCGCAGACCGAGTTCAGCTCCGACCGGCTGGCATCCGAAATTTCTGGCTTCGCCGCCGAGCCGGCACGGCTTGCCGCCATGGCGGCGGCGGCGAAGGGGGCGGGGCGGCTCGATGCGGCCGAGCGGCTGGCGGATCTCGTGGTGAAGACCGCGGGAATCTGACGCCTGTTCCGGCCCGAATGGCCAAAAAAGCCACTTGTCATGCCCCGCGAAAGCGGGGCATCCAGTATCCGACGCAGTTGATTTGAATCTCTGGCGTCGCGGAGTACTGGATCGTCCGCCTTCGCGGACGATGACCCCAAGGAAACCACATGAGACTGCCGCGCGAGATCGGACCCATCCACTTCGTCGGGATCGGCGGGATCGGCATGAGCGGCATCGCCGAGGTGCTGGCCAATCTCGGCTATGCCGTGCAGGGCTCGGACGCCGCCGACAATTACAATCTCGACCGTCTGCGCAAGAAGGGCGCGAAAGTCTCGGTCGGCCACAAGGCCGAGAATATCGACGGCGCCGAGGTCGTGGTCGTGTCTTCCGCGATCAAGCGCGACAATCCGGAACTGATGGCGGCGCGCGAGAGGCGCATTCCCGTGGTGCGCCGCGCCGAGATGCTGGCCGAGCTGATGCGGTTGAAGAGCTGCGTCGCCATCGCCGGCACCCACGGCAAGACCACCACGACGACGATGGTCGCCACGCTGCTCGACGCCGGCGGGCTCGATCCGACCGTGATCAACGGCGGCATCATCAACGCCTACGGCTCCAACGCGCGGCTTGGCGCCGGCGACTGGATGGTGGTCGAGGCCGACGAGAGCGACGGCACGTTCCTGAAGCTGCCGACCGATGTCGCGATCGTCACCAATGTCGACCCCGAGCATCTCGATCACTTCAAGACCTTCGAGGCGGTGCAGGACGCGTTTCGTCACTTCGTCGAGAACCTGCCGTTCTACGGCTTTGCCGTGATATGCATCGATCATCCCGTCGTGCAGAGCCTCGTCGGCAAGATCGAGGACCGCCGCATCATCACTTATGGCGAGAATCCGCAGGCCGATGCGCGGCTGGTCGATCTCACCGCCGGCGGCGGCGGCTCGAAGTTCAAGGTCGTGATCCGCGACCGCAAGAACGGCACCACGCACGAGATCGCCGATCTCGCGCTGCCGATGCCGGGCCGGCACAATGCCTCGAATGCGACGGCGGCGATCGCGGTCGCGCACGAGTTCGGCGTGTCGGACGAGGCGATCCGCAAGGCGCTGGCCGGCTTCGGCGGCGTCAAGCGCCGCTTCACCAAGACCGGCGAGTGGAACGGCGTCACCGTGATCGATGATTACGGCCATCACCCCGTGGAGATCGCAGCCGTGCTGAAGGCCGCGCGCGATTCTTACACCGGCAAGGTGATCGCGGTGGTGCAGCCGCATCGCTACACCCGCCTGCAATCTCTGTTCGAGGAGTTCTGCACCTGCTTCAACGATGCCGATGCGGTCGTCGTCGCCGACGTCTATGCTGCCGGCGAGGCGCCGATCGAAGGCATCGACCGCGACCATTTCGTCGCCGGCCTGCGCGCCCACGGCCATCGCGAGGTGATCCCGCTGCCCAATGCCGGCGAACTAGCCAAAATCGTTCATGGCATCGCCAAGAGCGGCGATCTCGTTGTGTGTCTCGGCGCCGGCAACATCACGCAATGGGCGTATGCGCTGCCGGACCAGTTGAAGGCGCTGGGGTAGCGCGGTGGGATTTCCCGACATCACCCCTTCACTCAAAGCCGCGATGCCCGAGCTTCGCGGGCGGCTGCTGGCGAACCAGTCGCTGGCCGAGCTCACCTGGTTTCGCGTCGGCGGTCCCGCGCAGGTGCTGTTCACGCCGGCGGACGAGGACGATCTCGCTTACTTCCTGGCGCATCTCGCCTCCGCCATTCCCGTCTACGTCATCGGGGTCGGCTCCAATCTGATCGTGCGCGACGGCGGCATTGCCGGCGTCGTCATTCGTCTCGCGCCGCGCGCCTTCGGCGAGGCGACTGCGAGCGGCGACATCGTCACCGCCGGCACGGCTGCGCTCGACAAGCGCGTGGCCGAAGTTGCGGCCTCCGCCAATATCAGTGGGCTCGAATTCTATTTCGGCATTCCCGGCACGATCGGTGGTGCGTTGCGCATGAATGCCGGCGCCAATGGCGACGAGACCAAGGACGTGCTGGTCGAGGCGAGGGGCGTCGGGCGCGACGGCACCAAGCACGTCTTCTCCAACGCCGACATGAAGTTCGTCTACCGCTCCAGCGGCGTCGATCCCTCCATCATCTTCACCTCCGCGCGCTTTCGCGGCGAGATCAGGGACGCGGAGGCGATCCGGGCGCGCATGGCGGAGGTGCAGAGCCATCGCGAGACCGCGCAGCCGATCCGCGAGAAAACCGGCGGCTCGACCTTCAAGAATCCGCCCGGCCATTCCGCCTGGAAGCTGATCGACGCCGCCGGCTGCCGCGGCCTGCGCGTCGGCGGCGCGCAGGTCTCGGAGATGCATTGCAACTTCCTGATCAACACCGGCGAGGCCACCGCGCACGACATCGAGACGCTGGGCGAGACGGTACGTGCACGCGTGAAGGCGAATTCCGGAATCGAGCTACACTGGGAAATCAAGCGGATCGGGGTTTCATGATTTCCGTCATTCCGGGGCTCGCGAAGCGAGAGCCCGGAATCCATAGGGCGGCGGAGTTCGTGGATGAATGGATTCTCAGGTGCGCAATTGCGCACCGTAGTTCGCGACTACGTCGCGCCCCGGAATGACGGAACGAGAGAGACTATGAACATGCGCATCACCATCCTCTTCGGCGGCTCCAACCGCGAGCGTCTCGTCTCGGTTGCCACAGCCCAGGCGCTGCATCAGGCGCTGCCCGAGGCTGACCTCTGGTGGTGGGACGTCGAGGACAAGGTGCACGTCGTGCAGTCGAAGCAGCTGCTCGAGCATGCCCGCCCGTTCGAGGACGAATTCAAGCCGGGCACGCGCGGCGTCCCGCTCGCGCAGGCGCTCGACCGGGCCAAGGCTGAGGATCGCGTGCTGGTGCTCGGCCTGCACGGCGGGCGTGCCGAGAACGGCGAATTGCAGGTGATGTGCGAGGCGCGCGGCGTGCCCTTCACCGGCTCGGGCTCGGCGTCGTCGCATCTGGCCTTCGACAAGATCGCAGCCAAGCGCTTCGCCGCGCTCGGCGGCGTGACGCCGCCGGAAAATCTTGCGCTCGATGATATCGACGAGGCTTTCGCCGAGTATGGAAGGCTGATCGCAAAGCCCGCGCGCGACGGGTCGAGCTACGGCCTGATCTTCGTCAATGCCAAGCAGGACCTCGTCGCTGTCCGCAACGCAGCGAAGCATGAAGAGTACGTCATCGAGCCCTACATCGCCGGCGTGGAGGCGACCTGTGGCGTGCTGGAGCGCACCGACGGCTCGATCATCTCGCTGCCGCCGATCGAGATCATTCCGGGCGAGGGCAATTTCGACTACGCGGCGAAATATCTTCTGAAGTCGACCCAGGAGATCTGCCCCGGCCGCTTCGCACCCGAGATCACCGCCGCGCTCCAGGCGCAGGCGATGCTGGCCCATCGCGCAATGTCCTGCACCGGCTATTCCCGCTCTGACTTCATCGTCTCGGACAAGGGCCTCGTCTATCTCGAGACCAACACGCTGCCCGGGCTGACCAAGTCCTCGCTCTACCCCAAGGCGCTGAAAGCCGAAGGCATCGAATTCGTCGACTTCCTGCGCGGCTTGGTCGAGCTCGCCTGCCAGCGCGTGCGGAAATAGTCAGGACTGGTTAACGGCCGGACCGGCGAAACGGGCCGGTTTGGTGGCCAAAACCGGTAAAATGCCGGACATCGCGGCGCAAATGCCAGATATCGCGAGGCAAAATGCGCAGGTCGTTAACGAATTTTACCTTTTGTTTACCAGGACGTCCGAAGGTTAACGCTGGCGGCGCATATGGCGCTTTGGCTGCCGGCGCGTGAGCTGTCGCGGGTGATGTCACCCCCAGCGAACGCTTTGAAGGGGAGAGGTTTTCTTCTGCTGAAGACCAGCACCCGGCCCGGCAGGTCCGAGACGTCATGTTCGCCAGGATCCGCGCGATGTCGCGGGCAAACTGTTGACGAGCTCGTGCAATGGATGGTGCAGGACGCCTCACCCGATCGGTTTTGAGATCGCTGAGGCCTCAAGCTGACCTGAAGGCGGCCGCTATCGGAGCGGTCGTGCTTCTGCGCGAGTGGGTGCAGGTCAGGCGCGAAGCGGCGCGCGCCGCCGCCAGGGACAAGGCCAAAGCCAAAGCCCAGGCCAATGCCGCTGTCGAACGCGAGCCGCCGCCGCGCCTGGTCGCGCTGGTCGAGCGCTATCTGCCGCGCCGGGTCGGCCTCAGCATGACCGTGCTGCTGTTGATCGGCAGCTGCGGCTTCGGCATCGTCAAGGGCGGCCACCTCCAGGATTTCGTCACCGCGGTCAGCGATGCCCGCAATGCGCTGGCCAATTCCGCCGGCTTCCGCATCACCTCCGTCGTCATCAACGGCCGCAAGCAGCTGACCCAGGACGAGATCCTCGCGATCGGCGGCGTCAGCGGCCGCTCCTCGCTGCTGTTCCTCGATGCCGAGGCGGTGCGCGACAAGCTCAAGGCCAATCCCTGGATCGCGGATGCGACCGTGCTGAAGCTCTATCCGGGCCAGCTCATGATCGAGCTCACCGAGCGCAAGGCGTTCGCGCTGTGGCAGGAGGCCGGCCGGCTCTCCGTCATCGCCGACGACGGCGCCGTGCTCGAGCCCTATGTCTCGCGCCGCTTCCTGTCGCTGCCGCTCGTGGTCGGCAAGGGCGCCGAGACCCAGGCCCGCGATTTCCTGGCGCTGCTGGCGCGCTACCCGCAGGTCCATTCGGTGACCAAGGCCGCGATCTACGTCGGCGAGCGGCGCTGGAACCTGCGGCTCAAGGACGGTCTCGACATTCGCCTGCCCGAGCAGGACGTCGGCAACGCGCTTGCGATGCTGTCGAAGCTCGACAAGGAGGACAGGCTGTTCTCGCGCGATATCGTCGCCGTCGACATGCGCCTGCCGGACCGGCTGGTGGTGCAGCTCTCCGAGGACGCCGCCAAGGCGCGCGAGGAGCTGTTCAAGGACAAGAAGAAAAAGAAGGCCGGGGATTCCGCATGACCGGTCTCGATCGCACCCAGACGCCGAAGACGCGCCCGATGCCGCACAAGCGCGGCGGCATCGTCGCCTGCCTCGACATCGGCACCAGCAAGATCGCCTGCATGATCGCGCGGCTGAAGCCGTCGCCGCCGAGCGATGCGCTGCGCGGCCGCACCCATGCGGTGGAATTGATCGGCTACAGCCAGATCCAGGCGCGCGGCATGAAGGCCGGCGCGGTGATCGATCTCGGCGAATGCGAGCAGGCGGTGCGCCAGGCCGTCGGGCTTGCGGAGAAGATGGCCAAGGTGCGGGTCGAGTCCGTGCTGTTGTCGGTCTCCGGCGGCCGGCTCGCCGGCCAGCTGGTCGAGGCTGCCGCCGACATTCGTGGCGGCGCCGTGACGCCGGCCGATGTCAGCCGCGTCACCTCCACCGGCATGCGCCACGCCACCGGCGAAGGCCGCACCGTGCTGCACGCCCTGCCGGTCGGCTACACGCTCGACGGTGTCAAAGGCATCCGCGATCCCCGCGGCATGGTCGCGCACCAATTCGGCGTCGACATGAACGTCGTCACCTGCGACGCCACCGTGGCGCGGAACCTGATGCTGGCGGTGGAGCGCTGCCACATCAATGTCGAAGCCATGGCAGCGAGCCCCTATGTGGCCGGACTCTCGGTGCTGACCGACGACGAGGCCGATCTCGGCGCCGCTGTCGTCGAGATGGGCGCCGGCACCACCACGATTGCCGTTTATTCGGGCGGCCGCTTCGTGCATGCGGCGGGTTTTGCGGTCGGCGGGCAACACATCACGATGGATCTTGCGCGCGGACTCTCGGCGACCATTGCCGATGCCGAGCGAATCAAGACCTTATACGGCACCGTCATCACCGGCGGATCGGACTCGCGTGAGCTGATGTCTGTGCCGACAGCCGGTGACGAGCAGGATCTGCCGCAGATCGTCTCCCGCGCCACCATCGCGAACATCGTCAAGCACCGTGCCGAGGAAGTCTTCGAAATGGTTCGGGACAAGCTGAAGGATTCGCCCTTCGCCGCAGAGCCGAACGGCCGCGTCGTGCTCTCGGGCGGGGCCTCGCAGCTGACCGGCCTCGTCGATCTCGGCACCCGGATTCTCGGCCGGCCCGTGCGGGTCGGTCGTCCGCTCGGTTTCGGCCGGCTTCCCAACGAGGCGAAGAACGCCGCGTTCGCGGTGCCGGCCGGACTTCTGGTCTACCCGCAATATGTTCACCTCGAACATGTCGAACCGCGGCATACGCGGCAGCAGATCAAGACAGGGACCGGCGGATATTTCGGAAAGGTCGGACGATGGCTACGCGAGGGCTTCTGATGACCCCTTTCCGCAATCTTCGATTTTCACCAACTCCCGCGGCCACCGGCCGGGGCGAACCCACGCGCGCGTGATCGAGAGGCAACCATGACCATCAGCATCAATGTTCCTGATATTCACGAACTGAAGCCCCGGATCACCGTGTTCGGCGTCGGTGGCGCCGGCGGCAACGCCGTCAACAACATGATCACGGCGGGCCTGCAGGGCGTCGACTTCGTGGTCGCCAACACCGACGCGCAGGCGCTGACGATGTCGAAGGCGCAGCGCATTGTGCAGATGGGCACGGCCGTCACGCAAGGCCTCGGCGCCGGCTCGCAGCCGAACGTCGGCGCCGCGGCAGCGGAAGAGGTGATCGACGAGCTGCGCGACCATCTCTCGGGCGCCAACATGGTGTTCGTCACCGCCGGCATGGGCGGCGGCACCGGCACGGGTGCAGCTCCCGTCATCGCCAAGACCGCGCGCGACATGGGCATCCTCACCGTCGGCGTGGTGACCAAGCCGTTCCACTTCGAGGGCCAGCGCCGCATGCGCACGGCCGAAGCCGGCATCTCCGAGCTGCACAAGGTCGTGGATACGCTCCTGATCATCCCGAACCAGAACCTGTTCCGGGTCGCCAACGAGAAGACCACCTTCGCCGACGCCTTCGCGATGGCCGACCAGGTGCTCTATTCGGGCGTCGCCTGCATCACCGACCTGATGGTCAAGGAAGGCCTGATCAACCTCGACTTCGCCGACGTCCGCGCCGTCATGCGCGAGATGGGCAAGGCGATGATGGGCACCGGCGAAGCCTCCGGCGACAAGCGCGCGCTGACCGCCGCGGAAGCCGCGATCGCCAACCCGCTGATCGACGACTCTTCGATGAAGGGCGCCAAGGGCCTCCTCATCTCCATCACCGGCGGCAAGGACCTCACTTTGTTCGAGGTCGACGAAGCCGCGACCCGCATCCGCGAGGAAGTCGACCAGGACGCCAACATCATCGTCGGCGCCACCTTCGACGAAGCGCTCGACGGTCTGATCCGCGTCTCGGTGGTCGCCACCGGCATCGAGCAGGCCGCGATCGCCCGCAACAGCCAGGCCACCTCTGCGCCCGTCGCCAACCCGGCACCGCAGATGCAGCAGGCTGCCGCCCCGGCCGCCGCCGCCGAGAGCCGTCTCGCCGACCTGACCGCCCGGCTGCGTGCCGACAATCAGCGTCTGGCCGAGCGCGCTCAGAAGCTGGAAGCCCAGACCCCGGCCGCCGCGCCGGCTCCGGCTGCCGCCGCGCCCCGTCCGAACGTCGAGCGTGCTGCGCTCGCCGCGATCGCCGCTGCCGTTTCCGAGGTGCCGCAGCCGCCCGCGCCACAGACCTATGGCGACGTCACCGTGCGCCCGATCGCGCAGAAGCCGACCCTGTTCCCGGAGGCCGACATGGCCCCGGTCGCGGTGCAGGAGCCGATGACGCCTGATACCTTCATCCCGCCGCAGGCCGAGCGTCCGGCCCGCGCGCCGCGCATGCCGCGAATCGAGGAGCTGCCGATGCCGGCGCAAGCCGAGATTCGGCAGGCCCGCGGCGAGGCTGAGGAGGAGACCCCGCAGAAGACCCGCCTGTCGCTGCTGCAGCGCCTCGCCAATGTCGGCCTCGGCCGTCGCGACGAGGAAAGCGAGCCACCGGTCGCGGCCCGCACCGCCGGTCCCGCCATGCCGCCGCTGCCCGAACGCCGGCCGCAGAAGACCGTGGCCCAGCAGATCGCGTCCAACGAGCCGGTATCGGAGTATGCCCGCCGTCCCGCGCCGCAGGGTCTGGATGTCCATGGCCGCCCCGCGCCTGTTGCGCCGGCGCCACAGGGTGACGACCATCTTGATATCCCGGCCTTCCTGCGGCGGCAGGCGACCTGAGGATTGTTACAATAAGGCAGACGAAAAAAGGTCCCGGCGAGGAGCTCGCCGGGACCTTTCCTTTTGTCCCGGGCATGTCCGGATTGAGCAGCCAAACAACTGATTTTAAATGATTAATTACGGCTTCGGTGGTTCAGTAGAACTGCCGATAGCGGTCCCGAAACCCGGCGCAATTTGGTTAAGCCTTGGCGCGAATACGGCAGGTTTGGGGTAACAATCGGTAAAAAAGCGTGAGTTGGCGCTGTTTGAGGCTGCAACTATGGTTTGCCGTGACTTGGGGATACGGAGATTCGGTAGCGTCGGCTCTGGCCGGCCAAGCAGGTCTCGTATAAGTCGCAGTGGGTCTTAGTGGGGCGGGTTCCTGATGAAATTTAGCCGGCAAACAACGCTTCGTGCGCAAGCCTCTGTGGCAGGCGTGGGCGTTCATTCCGGTCTTCCCGTCACTCTCACGCTTGGGCCTGCGCCTGTCGACGCGGGTTTTATTTTTGTCCGGACCGGACTTGAGGGAAGTGACCGCGAAGTTCAGGCCACCGCCGAGCAAGTGATTGCGACTGACTTTGCCACGGTCCTCGGCGACCGCAACGGTCCGCTCGTGTCCACTGCCGAGCATGTGCTTGCTGCACTGCGGGGAATGGGTGTCGACAACGCCACGATCGAGATCGACGGTCCCGAAGTCCCGATCATGGACGGCAGCGCCGCCGCCTTCATCGCGGCAATCGACCAGGCCGGCATCGTCACCCAGCCGGCGCAGCGCCGTTTCATCCAGGTTCTGAAGCCGATCTCGGTCAAGATCGGCGACTCCTTCGGCGAGGTCAGGCCCCACACCAACGGGTTCCGCGTCGAGGTCGAGATCGATTTCACCAATCCCGTCATCGGCCAGCAGGCTTACGCCTTCGACCTCAATCCGGAAGGTTTCCGCCGTGAAGTCGGCCGGGCCCGGACCTTCGGCCTGATGTGCGACGTCGCGCGGCTCTGGAGCGCCGGCTATGCCCTCGGCGCCTCCTTCGACAACACGGTCGTGTTCGACGACGAGCGGCTGCTCAACACCGAGGGCCTGCGCTACGCCGATGAATGCGCCCGTCACAAGGTGCTGGACGTGATCGGCGACCTTTCGCTGGCCGGCCTGCCGCTGCTTGGCGCCTACCGCTCGGTGCGTGGCGGTCATAAGCTCAACCACGCCGTCTTGACGGCGCTGCTCGCCGACCGGACCGCCTGGCGGGTGGTCGAGGGCGAGGCTGCCCGCCGCACCACGCGTGCCGTGGGCGAGGTCGGTCGTGGCATCGTCGGCGGCCGGGTCGCTGCGGCCTTCGGACCGGATGTGTCCTGACGCGGCCTGTCGCCTTCGGAACGTGGTTGGCGGCCCCGGGAAACTCCTGGTAACCATGATCGGCTAGCATTGCGGCAGGTTCGCCTTAATCCGGGCGAAATGCCTCCCTATCCGGTTCGTTAACGATCGTTTTTCGGATACATCGGCGTGGTCGCGTGGCAGGCACCACGGTTACATTTCGCGCCCATGAGGGGTTCGTGGGCTGGCGGACACCGCATCACAGGGCGTCAGGGCTTAAACTCATGTCGGCACAGCGTATGACGCGCGGATTTTTTTCGGTCTCGTCGCGAGCCCGCGGGCTGATTCAGGCCGTCACCTTCATCGTTCTTGCGCTGCCGCTCGCCGGATGCGGCACGGGCGCGCTCTGGGACAAGTTCACCGCCAAGGATGACACCTTCGTCGAGGAGCCCGCCGACAAGATCTACAATGAGGGCCTGTACCTCATGAACGAGAAGAAGGACATGAAGGCGGCGAACAAGAAGTTCGAAGAGGTCGACCGTCAGCATCCTTATTCCGACTGGGCCCGCAAATCGCTGCTGATGTCGGCCTATGCGTCCTATCAGGGCGGCGATTATGACGGCTGCATCGGTGCCGCCACCCGCTACGTCACGCTGCATCCCGGCAGCCCGGATGCGGCCTATGCGCAATACCTGATCGCCGCCTCCCATTACGACCAGATCCCGGACATCAGCCGCGACCAGACCCGCACCGAAAAGGCGATCGCCGCACTGGAAGAGGTGGTGCGCAAATATCCGAACTCGGAATATGCGACCTCGGCCAAGGCCAAGATCGAGGGCGCGCGCGACCAGCTCGCCGGCAAGGAAATGAATGTCGGCCGCTACTACGCCCAGAAGCGCGACTACACGGCCGCCATCAATCGTTACAAGACCGTCGTGACGCAGTACCAGACCACTCGCCATGTCGAGGAGGCGCTGTTCCGGCTCACCGAGGCCTATATGGCGATCGGCATCGTTGGCGAAGCGCAGACCGCGGCGGCGGTGCTTGGGCACAATTTTCCTGACAGCCGCTGGTACAAGGACGCCTATAATCTTGTAAAATCCGGCGGTCTCGAGCCGAGCGAGAATCAGGGGTCCTGGATCAGCCGGACCTTCAAGAAGATGGGTCTCGGCTAGGAAATTTGGTTCCATGCTGGCGCGTCTGTCGATCCGTGACATCGTCCTGATCGAACGGCTCGATATCGAATTCGCCTCCGGCCTCGCGGTTTTGACCGGCGAGACCGGTGCGGGCAAATCCATCCTGCTCGATGCCTTTGCGCTGGCGCTCGGCGGCCGCGGCGACGCCGGCCTCGTGCGTCACGGCGCGGAGCAGGGGCAGGTCACGGCCGTGTTCGATGTCCCGAAGAATCACCCTGCGACGAAGATACTGGCCGAGAATGGCCTCGACGACACCGGCGAGATGATTCTCCGGCGCGTGCAGCTCGCCGACGGCCGCACCCGCGCCTTCATCAACGACCAATCGATCAGCGTGCAGACGCTGAAGGCGGTCGGCACCGCCCTGGTCGAGATCCACGGCCAGCACGACGAGCGCGCGCTGGTCGATGCCGCCACCCACCGCCGCCTGCTCGACGCTTTTGCCGGCCTCGAGAAGGACGTCGCGGCCGTCGAAGCGCTCTGGGATGCGCGCCGCACCGCCAACACCGCGCTGGAGGAGCATCGCGCCGCCATGGAGCGCGCGGCGCGCGAGGCCGATTATCTGCGCCACGCCTCCGACGAGCTGAAGCAGCTCGCGCCCAAGGACGGCGAGGAAACCGCATTGGCCTCCCGCCGCACCACCATGATGCAGGGCGAGAAGATCGCCTCCGACCTGCGCGAGGCGCAGGAGGCGGTCGGCGGCAATCATTCGCCGGTTGCCGCGCTCTCGGCGGCGGTGCGCCGGCTGGAGCGCCGCGGCGTCAACTCGCCGGCGCTGGTCGAGCCCGCGGTAAAGGCAATCGACGCGGCGATCAACGCGCTGGAGGAGGCCGATCAGCATCTCCAGGCGGCGCTGGCCGCAACTGATTTCGATCCGGCCGAGCTCGAGCGCATCGAGGAACGGCTTTTTGCTTTGCGTGCGGCGTCTCGCAAATATTCGACCCCGGTTGACGGCCTCGCCGCGCTGGCCGCCAAATACGCCGCCGACGTCGTCCTGATCGATGCCGGCGCCTCGCGCTTGAAGAAGTTGGAGCAGGCCGCGATCGAGGCGGACAGCCGCTATGCGGCGGCCGCCAAGAAGCTGTCGCTGGCGCGGCAGAAGTCGGCCGAGAAGCTCAACAAGGCGGTCAATGCCGAGCTTGCCCCGCTCAAGCTCGAACGCGCGAGGTTCATGACCCAGGTCGAGACCGACGAGGCTGCGCCCGGGCCGCAAGGTTTCGATCGCGTCGAGTTCTGGGTGCAGACCAATCCGGGCACCAGACCGGGGCCCTTGATGAAGGTCGCTTCCGGCGGCGAGCTGTCGCGCTTCCTGCTCGCGCTCAAGGTCGTGCTGTCCGACCGCGGCTCGGCGCCGACGCTCGTCTTCGACGAGATCGACACCGGCGTCGGCGGCGCGGTCGCGGACGCCATCGGCGGGCGCCTGGCGCGGCTTGCCGGCAAGGTCCAGGTCATGGCCGTGACCCACGCCCCGCAGGTCGCCGCCCGCGCCGACCAGCACCTGCTCATCTCCAAGGACGCCCTCGACAAGGGCAAGCGCGTCGCCACCCGCGTCAATGCGCTCGCCGCCGACCACCGCCGCGAGGAGATCGCCCGCATGCTCGCCGGCGCCGAGATCACGGCCGAGGCGAGGGCTGCGGCGGAACGGCTGCTCAAGGCGGCGACGGCTTAGGCTTGTGTCCCGGACGCGCGTAGCGCGAGCCGGGACCCAGAATGCCTGCCGCGGCATGGGCCCCGGCTCTGCAGCGCACCGCTGAAGGAGCGCTGCGCTGCGCCCGGGGCACGAGATTTCCACAAGCCTTTACCCTCCCGCCCGCTCCGTCGTATCCAAGCACCATGGCCAGAGCAGCAAAATCCAAAGCAACACCGCTACGCGACGTCGCCGAGCTCACCAAGGCGCAGGCCAAGGTCGAGCATAAGCGGCTCGCCCTCGAGATCGAGGGGCACAACGATCGCTACTATCAGGAGGACGCGCCCACCGTCACCGACGCCGAATACGACGCGCTGCGCCAGCGCCTCAACGCGATCGAGGCGCGTTTTCCCGAGTTCGTCACCGCGGACTCGCCCTCGCAGAAGGTCGGCGCCGCGCCGTCAGGGCGCTTCAAGAAAGTCCCGCATGCCGTGCCCATGCTGTCGCTCGACAACGCCTTTGCGGAGGAGGACGTGCGCGACTTCGTCGGCCGCATCGTGCGCTTCCTGAAGCTCGACGACGACAAGATCGGCTTCTCCGCCGAGCCGAAGATCGACGGCCTCTCGATGTCGCTGCGCTATGAGGGCGGCGAGCTCGTCACCGCCGCGACGCGCGGCGACGGTGCGGTTGGCGAGGACGTCACCGCCAACATCCGCACGCTCGAAGACGTGCCGCAGAAGCTGAAGGGCCGCAACATCCCCGACATCTGCGAGGTGCGCGGCGAAGTCTACATGACTAAGAAGGCGTTCCTGGCGCTCAACGAACGGCAGAAGGCGGCAGGCGACACCATCTTCGCCAATCCGCGCAATTCGGCCGCCGGCTCGCTCCGCCAGAAGGACCCGACCATCACCGCCTCCCGTCCGCTCGGGTTCTTCGCCTATGCCTGGGGGCAGATGAGCGCGATGCCGGAAGACACGCAGAGCGGCATGATCGGCTGGTTCGAGCGCTGCGGTTTCAAGACCAATCCGCTCACCAAGCTCTGTCACTCGGTCGAGGAACTGCTCGCCTTTCATCATGCGATCGAGGAGCAGCGCGCGCGGCTCGACTACGACATCGACGGCGTCGTCTACAAGATCGACCGCATCGACTGGCAGGAGCGGCTCGGCTTCGTCTCGCGCACGCCGCGCTGGGGTATCGCGCACAAATTCCCGGCCGAGCGCGCCATGACGGTGCTGCGGGACATCGAGATCCAGGTCGGCCGCACCGGCTCGTTCACGCCGGTCGGCAAGCTCGAGCCGGTGGGCGTCGGAGGCGTCATCGTGCAGAACGTCACGCTGCACAACGAGGACTACATCAAGGGCATCGGCAACAAGGGCGAGGTGCTGCGCGAGGGGCGCGAGATCAGGATCGGTGACACCGTGGTGATTCAGCGCGCCGGCGACGTCATCCCGCAGGTGGTCGACGTCGTCCTCGACAAGCGGCCGAAGACCGCCAGGGAATTCCACTTCCCGAAGAAGTGCCCGTGTCCGCTGCACACCGACGTCGTGCGCGAGGAGACGGCGACGGGCGAGGAGGGCTCGCGCGCCCGCTGCACTGGCGAGTTCGCATGTCCCTATCAGAAGATCGAGCATCTGAAGCTGTTCGTGTCGCGGCGGGCCTTCGACATCGACGGCCTCGGCGAGAAGCAGCTCCAGTACTTCTTCGACGAGGGCTGGGTGAAGGAGCCCGCCGACATCTTCACGCTGGAGAAGCGCAACGCGAAACTCAAGCTCGAGGAGATCGAAGGCTACGGCGCGACCTCCGTGCGCAACCTGTTCGGCGCCATCGAGAGCCGGCGCAGAATCGCGCTGGAGCGCTTCATCTTCGCGCTCGGCATGCGCCATGTCGGCGAGACCACGGCGCTGGCGCTGGCGCGCGGCTACGGCTCGTGGGACGCCTTCCATGATGCCTGCCTCAAGGTTGCCAAGGGCGACGAGGAGGCGATCGCGGACATGGACGCGCTCGACCAGATCGGCGACACCGTGATCAGGAGCATCGCCGATTATTTCGGCGAGAGTCACAATCGCGGCATTGTCGAACGCCTGACCAAGGAGGTCGAGATCGTCGACGCCGAGAAGCCGAAGAGCAATTCGGCCGTCGCCGGCAAGACCGTGGTGTTCACGGGCTCGCTGGAGAAGATGACACGGGATGAAGCCAAGGCGACGGCCGAGCGGCTCGGGGCCAAGGTGTCGGGCTCGGTTTCGAAAAAGACCGATCTCGTCGTCGCGGGCCCCGGCGCCGGCTCGAAGCTCGCGGACGCCAACAAGCACGGCGTCAAGGTGCTGACCGAAGACGAGTGGTTGAAGCTGATCGCCGAGTGAGGGGCGCGTTGGCCCCTCGCAACCGTCGTCATCGCACAGGCGCTCCCCCAACAGCTTCCCGTGATGGTACGCGGGGGCGCAAGAGCTCCTTCACCATTCGCGTTGACCCGATGTTTACCGCTTCACGTGAGGCCGCATTTACCAATGCGCGACGTCGCCCCGTGAAAACACCTGCATTCGCTTGAGTGTGCCGCCTGCGCAACGCCGATTAACGCCCCGGCAACCTAAATTGGATACTCACAATAAAGATCGAATTGCACGGATGTACTGAGTTCGATCGAACCAGCGTAAGCGTAGCGTGAGCGTATCGATGTCTGTGTTGCGTAACCATCCGAAGGGCGCGCGGTTCGCGTCCTTTGGCATCGGTCTCTGCATCTTCGCATTGATGCCGAGAGAGACCGGCTATCAGGACATTGCCTCGTTGCTGGCGCGCCAACCCGGCGTCGCCGAGCGGTGGCAGAAGCAGGTGTTCTCCGCTGCGTCCTCGATCCAGCTTGCCACCTACAGTTTTTCCCGCCCCATCGGCACCTCGGTTCCGCAGAGCGCGATGGTTCGGCTCGCGAGCCTCGACGGCGGCGACGTCACCGGCGCAATCCGCCGCAATCCGGCGCTTCAGGCACCGCCGCGCTACCACGCATCCGACTTTCCCAAGGTCGATCGCGCCCTGAAGGGCGATCGCCTCGCAATCGTCGCGCCGACGCAGTCGCCTGAGACGGCCGCGCCGGCTGCAGCACCAGCCAAGGAAGATCCCGCTACCTCGAACAGCTCGGTGTTCGGCGCCAAGACCGCCGCATGGCCGCCGGCGATGTCGCCGGAATCCGCGGCCCCGCTCGATCCCGAGCTGCAGGAGGCGATGCGCGCGCCGCCGCTGCCGCAATATTCCAATCCGCCGCAGGCGAGCGAGGCTGCGCGCGCGTTCGCGGTGCAGCCGCTGGAAGCGCTGAAGCACGCCACGGCGCCGGCTGCTCCCGCGCGCGATCCTTTCAGCGTCAAGACATCGAGCCTTTTCTTCGGCAGCTCCTCGCTGGGCGGCCAGATCGAGACCATCGAGAGCTGGCAGCCCGGCGCCGAGCCGCTGATCGTGATGCCCGACCCCGACATGAAGGTGACGGCCTCGCTGACCCCGCCGACGGCGGAGATCGCCAAGGACATCGAGAGCGGCGAGAGCGTCGCGCCCAAGGGCGAGGTCAACGCCGACAACCAGCGCGGCAAGTCGCCGGCGGAGCGGCTCGCGCTCGACGACAAGTCGCGCGCCAAGTCCGAGAAGTGTCTTGCCGAAGCCGTCTATTTCGAGGCCCGCGGCGAAGCCGTGCGCGGCCAGATTGCGGTGGCGCAAGTGGTGATGAACCGCGTCTTCTCCGGCAAATATCCTGACACCGTATGCGGCGCGGTCTATCAGAACAAGCACCGTCACCTGGCCTGTCAGTTCACCTTCGCCTGCGACAACAATGCCGACGTGATCCGCGAACCCGAAATGTGGGAGCGCGCCAAGAAGATCTCCAAGGCGATGCTCGACGGACAGATCTGGCTGCCCGAGGTCGGCAAGTCCACGCATTACCATGCCTATTGGGTCCGCCCGTCCTGGGTCGCCGAGATGAAGAAGCTGTACAAGACCGGCGTGCACACCTTCTATCGGCCGCGCAATTGGGGCGACGGCAGCGAGTTGCCGAGCTGGGGCACGCCGGCGCAAACCGCCGCGCTCTCCGCCGCGCTCGCGCAGGAAGCCAAGAGCTCCGCGGAGTTGGGCGAGCGGCGGTAGCTCCTACAAGTGATCGTCATGCCCGGGCTTGTCCCGGGCATCCACGTTCTTCGTAACGCATGACGTTGATGGCCGGGACAAGCCCGGCCATGACGCGAGAGGTGCCATCACGCCTCGATGTCCAGCGCACAATCGAAATTCGGCGCAGAATGCGTCAGGGCGCCGGCCGACGCATAGTCGACGCCGGTGGCCGCGATGGCGGCGATCGTGTCCAGCGTGACGCCGCCGGACGCCTCCAGCGCGACGCGGCCCGCGTTGAGCCTCACCGCCTCGCGCAGCGTCGCAAGGTCCATATTATCGAGCAGCACCGCATCGGCCATCCCGCTCTCGAGCACCTCGCGCAGCTGCGCCAGCGTGTCGACCTCGATCTCGATCTTGACGAGATGGCCGGCATGGGCGCGGGCGCGCTCCAGCACCGGGCGGATGCCGCCGGCCACCGCAATGTGGTTGTCCTTGATCAGGATCGCATCGTCGAGCCCGAAGCGGTGGTTGAAGCCGCCGCCGCAGCGCACCGCGTATTTCTCCAGCGCCCGCAATCCCGGCGTGGTCTTGCGCGTGCAGCAGATGCGCATCCTGGTGCCTTCGGTGCGGGCGACATAGTCCGCGGTGAGCGTGGCGATGCCCGACAGCCGGCCGACGAAGTTCAGCGCGGTGCGCTCCGCCGTGAGAATGGCGCGCGCCGGGCCCGAGATCGTCAGCACGTGCTGGCCGCGCGCAACCCGCGCGGCATCGCGGACATGTGCGCGCACCTCGATCTCGGGCGAAAGCTTCTGCAAGGTCGCGAGCGCCAGCGGCAATCCGGCGATCACGCCGGACTGGCGCGCGACCAGGATGGCTTGCGCGCGCGTCGCCTCCGGGATCGTCGCCAGCGAGGTGATGTCGCCGGCGCGGCCGAGATCCTCGTCGAGCGCGCGCTCAACGGCCGCCTCGATCGCGAGCGGCGAGAGGAAGGCATCGGGATAGAGCAGTGAGGTCGGGGTGATCATGGGGCCTCCTTCAGGCGATCATGGATTGCGCAAGGCGTGGCCGCGGGCGCTCGTCGAGGCTCTCCGCGACCTCGCGCGCCGCGGCGAGCGTGGTCATCGTTCTCTGCGCCAGCGCTGGGTTTTCGGCCGGATGATCGGAACGGCAATGCGCACCGCGGCTTTCGCGCCGTGTCCAGGCCGCAGCGGCGACGAGCAGGGCCGAAATCGCCATGTTGCCGAGGACGCCGTGTCCGGCCTCGCGCTCGAGTCTGGCGAAATGGCGCACGGCTTGCGCAAGCCCATCACCGTCGCGGATCACGCCGACATGCGCGCTCATCATTGCGCGCAGCCGCTTCACCTCCGCAGCATCCGGCGTGCCGGCGCGTGGTGTCACCAAAGAGTCGGGAAGGCGTGCCGGCGGGGACACGGTGCGGCCGGCGATGTCATCGGCAATGCGGGCGGCATAGACGACGGCTTCGAGCAGGGAATTCGAGGCAAGCCGGTTGGCGCCATGCGCGCCCGTGGAGGAGACTTCTCCGGCGGCCCAGAGACCGTCGATCGAGCTGCGACCGCGCGCGTCCACCGCGATGCCGCCCATGTGGTAATGCGCGGCCGTCGCGATCGGAATCGGCTGCGCCGCGGGATCGATGCCGGCAGCGATGCAGCTCGCATGCACGGTCGGAAAACTCGTCGCGAAACGCGCGCCCAGCGCCTGTCGCGCATCGAGGAAGGCGCCGCGCCCGGCCGCGATCTCGGCGAACACGCCGCGGGCCACGATATCGCGCGGCGCGAGCTCCGCGAGCGGGTGGCGGGCGCTCATGAAGCGCTCGCCGTTGCCATTGATCAGCGTTGCACCTTCGCCGCGCAGGGCTTCGGTGGCGAGCGGTGCCGGGTCGCGGCCGACCATGATGGCGGTCGGGTGGAACTGCACGAATTCAGGATCGGCAATCACGGCGCCGGCGCGGGCGGCGATCGCAAGGCCCGAGCCGCTCGCTTCCGACGGGTTGGTGGTGACGGCGTAGAGATGGCCGAGCCCACCGGTCGCAAGCACGACCGCGCGCGAGGCGAGCACGAGCGGCCGTGCCGCGGGATTGCCGGCCTCGCGCAATTGAAGCCCGGTGACCGCGCCGTCCTCGGTCAGCAGTGCTTCGGCGACGAAGCCTTCCATCAGGCGGATCGAGGGCGTGCGGCGCGCGGCCTCGCTCAAGGCCGCGATGATCGCGGCGCCGGCGCCATCGCCGCGCACATGCACGATGCGACTCGCGGAATGCGCAGCTTCGCGTCCGACCGCAAGCCTGCCGTCGAGATCGCGGTCGAACGGCACGCCATAGGCGAGAAGATCGTGGATGCGCGGCGCAGCCTCCCGCGCAATGCCGAGCGCAACGGCTTCGTCGACGAGGCCGCCGCCGACCGCGACGGTATCGGCAGCGTGTGCCTCCGGCGTATCGCCTTCGGCGACGGCCGCCGCTATGCCGCCTTGCGCCCATGCCGAGGACGCGCCGCGCCCGAGCGGTGCCGCCGAGATCAAGGTCACCGGCCGCGGCGCGAGCTTCAGCGCGCAGAACAGTCCGGCAAGACCGCCGCCAATGATGACGACGTCGTCGGTGCTGGCGGGGTCGTGGATGTCGTATTGCATGTTGCTCGCCCTCAATTGCTCAGATTGATCATGCGCTGGACCGAGCGCCGCGCGCGTTCCGCGAGCGCGGGGTCGATCGTCACCTCCTCGCCAAGCGTCAGCAGGCTTTCCAGGATGTTGGCGAGCGTGATGCGCTTCATGTGCGGGCAGAGATTGCAGGGGCGAAGCATCTCCACGTCGGGCAGCTCGGCCCGGACATTGTCGGCCATCGAGCATTCCGTGATCATGACGAGCCGCCGCGGCCGCTTCGCGCGTACCCAGTTGATCATGTGCGCGGTCGAACCGGTGAAGTCGGCTTCCGCCAGCACGTCCGGCGGGCATTCCGGATGCGCGATGATCTGCACGGACGGATCGGCTTCGCGAAAGCTCCGCAGCTCCTCGCCCGTGAATCGCTCGTGCACCTCGCAGGCGCCCTTCCAGGCGATGATCTTCACGTCGGTCTTCGACGCCACGTAAGTGGCGAGGTATCGGTCGGGCAGGAAGATCACGGTCGGGGCGTTCAGGCTCTCGACCACCTGCACCGCGTTCGAGGACGTGCAGCAGATGTCGACCTCGGCCTTCACCTCCGCCGAGGTGTTGACGTAGGCGACAACAGGCACGCCGGGGAACTTCTCCCGCAGCAGCCGCACGTCCGCACCGGTGATGCTGGCGGCGAGCGAGCAGCCCGCACGCGAATCCGGGATCAAGACGGTCTTGTCCGGATTGAGCAGCTTCGAGGTCTCCGCCATGAAGTGCACGCCGCATTGGACGATGATGCCGGCCTTCACCTTGGTGGCTTCGACCGCGAGCTGGAGCGAGTCGCCGCCGATATCGGCGACGCAGTGAAAGATCTCCGGAGCCTGGTAGTTGTGGGCGAGGATGACCGCGCCCCGCGCGCGCTTGAGCTCGTTGATTGCGTGAATCGTCGGGGCCATCAGCGGCCATTCGATCGGCGGGATCACGTGCTTGACGCGGTCATAGAGCGGCGCGGTGGCGCGTTCGACCGCCGGCGACCATTCCAGGGACGGCATCGGCCATGTCAGTCCCGGAGGCACCGGGACGGGGCGCGGGGAGACGGTGGGTTGGCCTTGCGGCCGGTTGGCAAAGTCGTCGGGACCGTAAATTGCAGTGATCGGCATTGAAGCCTCCCAAGTGTGGCCATTATGCGTGGCATTATGCTCAGTTTGAGAATATAATGGGCCCGAGAAAACCGGCCGAGCAGGCCGGACAGAAGCCATATATACTCAATATGAGTAAATCAGGGATAGCACGCACGCGCGAGTATCGCTAGGGCCTGCCGCACACATTCCCGTCACCGCGCACCTGTCAGGCGAGGTCGGATTGAAACGCAATGCTCCCGCGTCAGCTCTTCGTGGAATGCAATCGTTTTTGCCTTGGGATTTTCATGCATATGCATTAAACGGGCTGTCCCGCGGCTGCTGATTTGCGGCTCCGCCAAGGACAAGACGAGGACAACCATGTCGACACAGATCGGCGAGCTCGCTCCGGCCTCGCGTTCCTCCAACTGGCGTACCCCGGCCGTCATCATCCTCTGTGGTTGTGCCATCGGCATGCTCGGTTTCGGTCCGCGCTCGGCGCTCGGCTTCTTCGTGCAGCCGATGAGTCACGAATTCAGCTGGGGCCGTGACGTGTTCGGCCTCGCCATCGCCGTGCAGAATCTGTTGTGGGGACTGGGCCAGCCGTTCGCCGGTGCGGTCGCGGATCGCTTCGGCCTGTTCCGGGTGATGTGCGTCGGCGCGCTGCTCTATGCCGGCGGCCTGCTCTTGATGCGCTATTCCTCGACGCCGCTGTCGCTCAACATCGGCGCCGGGGTGATGATCGGCTTTGGCCTCGCCGGCTGTTCGTTCAATCTGGTTCTGTCGGCCTTCACCAAGCTCTTGCCCGCGGAGAAGCGCGGCATCGCGCTCGGCGCCGGCACGGCGGCGGGTTCGTTCGGGCAGTTCCTGTTCGCACCGATCGGCGTTGCCTTGATCGACAATTTCGGCTGGCAGCAGGCGCTCTCCGTGTTCGGCTTCCTGATGCTGCTGATCATCCCGCTGTCGCTGGCGCTCTCGACGCCGCCGGTGACAAGCGTGAACAGCGCAACGCCCGCGGATGACCAGACCATCACCAAGGCGCTTGCCGAAGCTTTCGGTCATCGCTCCTACGTGCTCCTGGTGCTGGGCTTCTTCACCTGCGGCTTTCAGCTCGCCTTCATCACCGTGCATCTGCCGGCGTTCCTGGTCGATCGCGGTATCACCGCACAAACCGGCGGCTGGGTGATCGCGGCGATCGGCCTGTTCAACATCATCGGATCGCTCAGCGTGGGGTATCTCCAGAACTACCTTCCCAAGCGCTACATCCTCTCGGCCATCTACTTCACGCGCGCGCTGGCGATCCTCGCTTTCATCTCGTTCCCGATCACGCCGTTCTCGGCGATCGCGTTCGGTGCAATCTCCGGCCTGACCTGGCTGTCGACGGTGCCGCCGACCTCGGCGCTGGTGGCGCTGATGTTCGGAACGCGCTGGCTCGCGACGCTCTACGGCTTTGCCTTCGTCAGCCATCAGGTAGGTGGCTTCCTCGGCGTCTGGCTCGGGGGCATCGTGTTCGAAAAGTTCGGGTCCTACACGCCGATCTGGTGGCTCTCGATCCTGTTCGGCGTGCTCTCGGCGCTGATCAATCTTCCAATCGTCGAGAAACCGGTCCAGCGGGTGGTTGCGCAGCCGGCCTGATCAGCTAAACATCCCCGACAAACAAAGTCAGGGAGTTCAGTCGTGGCCACATTCAAGGCTGTCAGGATCGACAAGGCGGACAAGGGCACCACCGCGCAGCTCGCGCAGTTCGACGAAACCGAGCTGATGGAGGGCGACGTCACCGTCCGTGTCGAATGGTCGACGCTGAACTACAAGGACGGCCTTGCGCTCACCGGCAAGGCGCCGGTGGTGCGCCGCTTCCCGATGATCGCCGGCATCGATTTCGCCGGCACGGTCGAAGCCTCCTCGCATCCACAGTGGAAGGCGGGCGACAAGGTCGTCTGCACCGGCTGGGGCATGGGCGAGACCCATCTCGGCGCCTATGCCGAGAAGGCGCGGGTGAAGGGCGACTGGCTGGTCGCTCTTCCGCAAGGGCTATCGGCGCGCGACGCCATGGCGATCGGCACCGCCGGCTTCACCGCGATGCTCTCGGTGCTGGCGCTGGAGAAGCACGGCATCTCGCCGAAGAGCGGCCCGGTCGTGGTGACGGGCGCTGCCGGCGGCGTCGGCTCGGTCGCGATCGCCGTGCTCTCGAAGCTCGGCTACCACGTCATCGCTTCGACCGGGCGGGCCTCCGAGGCCGACTACCTGAAGCAGCTGGGGGCTGCCGAGATCATCGACCGCAACGAATTGTCGGCGCCGGCAAAACCCCTCGCCAAGGAGCGCTGGGCCGGCGGCGTCGACAGCGTCGGCTCGACCACCCTCGCCAACCTGCTTTCGATGACGAAATATGGCGGCGCGATCGCGGCCTGCGGCCTGGCCGCCGGCATGGACCTGCCGTCCTCGGTGGCGCCGTTTATTTTGCGCGGAGTGTGCCTTCTCGGCATCGATTCGGTGATGTGCCCAATCGAGCCCCGGAAGGCCGCCTGGCAGCGCTTGGCCTCCGACCTGGACCGAACAAAACTCTCTGAAATTACTGAGGAAATTTCGCTCGACGAGATTCAGGGCTGGGGCGCGAAAATCCTCGCCGGCCAGGTTCGCGGCCGCGTCGTGGTAAAAATTGTCTGACGGCGTTCAGACTTTACCAACCAAGCTGCTTCAATCTCGCCATGGTTCGTATGGTAAGCAGCGGGTAAAGAGATAAAGGCATCGCCCGCTGCGGGGGTTGGTTCGGAGTTGAGCATGCTTGCGCGTATTGTGTTGGGGGCTGTCACGGCGGCAGCGACGTTTGCGCCGGCCATCGCTGGAAGCATGAACGCCGACGAGGCGCGCCGCTTCGTGGCCGGCAAGGTGTTCGCCTTCACCTGTTTCGACGGCACCCGCGGTGCAGGCCGCATCCTCGACGATCTCGGCGCCGCCGGTGCGGTGCAATTCTCGGGCTCGGGCCCGGTCAAGCACCTCCGACTTCCCGGCAATACGCTCCAGATCCGCGGCCAGAATGTTTGCGCCTCGATCAAGGGCATTCCGTTCGAGCCCTGTTTCAACCTCGAAAAGACCGACGATCGCAGCTTCCGCGGCTCGGTGTCCGGCATGGGCTTCGCCTATTGCGACTTCCGTCACCAGGGCGGCAACCAAATGCTGATGGCGCGCGCTGCAGCGCGGCCGCGCTCGCTGCACAAGCCGGAGCACACCGGCACGGTTGCCGCGTCGAACACCGAGGTTGCCGCGCGCGTCGAGACGCCGCGTGTCGAGGGCAGCCGGCTCGAGCCGGTGAAGTCCGAGCCGGCGAAGAACGAGGGACCGCTGGAGCTGCGCCGCTCCACGCAGTGAGCTCGCCTGCGCGAGACAACCCGCGCCATTGATCGTCGAAGGCATCATCGAACATCAAGCCGCCTGCGCCGTAGTCATACGGACGGCGGCTTTCATGCCTTGGTAGCTGTTCGGGCCGCAGTTTGCGCGCGCCGGGGGGCGGTCCCACGCAAGGGTTCAACCATGTCGCTCTATTTCTTCCGCATCAGCACCGGCCGTTATTCCGGCGCCGCCGACCTGCCGTACGAGTTCGAGGATCGCGCAGCCGCCTGGACCGAGATGACCGAGGTGTGCGCCAATCTGCTCAGCGGCATCGCGCGCGGCCTGAAGCCGAACGCCGAGTGGTGCATGGAGCTGCTCGATGAGGACAAGCAGCCGGTCTTTCGAATCAGCCTCGTCGGCGAGGCCATCGGATGTAAAGCGTCCTAGCTCCGACTTGAAGCTGCAATTTACAACTATGACGGGATCATTTCCTTTCGCGCTCAATCATTTAGCGTGCAAAGTCAGTATTTCTGCGAGGGATTTCGTTAACCAAATCGGAATGTGAGAAGCTCATTTTTTGGGCAATGGCGCAGTCAGGGGAAGCCGACAATGACTCGGCTGCGCGTTCCTTCGGGGGAAGCATGCCCATGTTGAGCCTAGTTCAGAATCTGAGGATCGGGACCAAGCTGGCGATTGCGTCGGCGCTCGGTGTGCTCCTGGTTGGGGCCATGATTGCAAGCCAGATGCTCGGCAATGCGGGAATTCGCGAGAGCAGCCAGAGCGCGCTTGCGCAGCAGCAGATCGCGCGCGACGCAGTCAAGGCCGAGGCTGCGGTTCGCGGCATGCAGCTCGCGGTACGAGACCTTCGTCTTGCCAATAGCCCGGCTGACATTCAGAAGGCCGTCCAGAACCTGGGCGACCAGCAAAAATCGACGAATGCGCTGGTCGATGGAATGCTGAAGCTTTCTCACGAGGCGGAGAACCGCGCTCGGATGGAGAAACTGAGATCGCTGGCTGCGAATTACGAAAAGGCCGCGCAGCAGATCGCCGGCGTGCGCGGCGAAGCCCTGGCCGCCAGCGGTGCAGACGGAGCGGCCCGCGCTGCGAAGCTCAATGAAGACGTCGTTCGCATCGCACGCGAGGTGACCCTGCCGATTGCCGGCGAGCTCGACGTGCTGATCAGCCAGATCGCCGACTACGCAAGGCACAAATCCGAGGAGAAGAATGCCGCGGCCGCGGCACAAATGAGATCGAGCGAGCAGCTTGCGATCCTGGTCGGCGCACTCGCCATGCTCGTCCTCGTCGGCTCCTGGCTGATGTCGTTCCTGACCATCGCGCGGCCGATCCGTGCGCTCACGGTCGCCATGGACAAGCTCGCCGGCGGCGATTTCTCCGTGGTTCTGCCCGGTCTCGGCCGCAAGGACGAGGTCGGCGGCGTCGCGGCGGCCGTTGAAAAGTTCAAGGTCGTGTCGGAGCAGAAGGCGCGCGAGGACGCCGAAGCCAAGATCAGGCAGGACCAGATTGCGTCCGCGCAGCGCAAGGCCGAGATGCACAAGCTGGCTGACAGCTTTGAAGCCGCGATCGGTGAGATCGTCGATACCGTGTCCTCGGCCGCGACCGAGCTGGAAGCTTCCGCCTCGACGCTGACCGCGACCGCGGCGCGCGGCCAGGAGCTCACGACCATGGTTGCTGCCGCTTCCGAGGAAGCGTCCACCAACGTGCAGTCGGTCGCGTCGGCGACCGAAGAGCTGTCGTCGTCGATCACCGAGATCAGCCGGCAGGTGCAGGAATCCGCCCGCGTCGCCGGCGATGCGGTGAACCAGGCTCGCACCACGACCGATCGCGTCGGGGAGCTCTCCGCTGCTGCGGCGCGGATCGGCGACGTGGTCGAGCTGATCAACACCATCGCCGGCCAGACCAATCTCCTGGCGCTCAATGCAACCATCGAGGCCGCGCGCGCCGGCGAGGCAGGCCGCGGCTTTGCCGTCGTCGCTTCGGAGGTCAAGGCGCTTGCCGAGCAGACGGCGAAGGCGACCGGCGAAATCGGCCAGCAGATCGCCGGCATCCAGACCGCCACCGAGCATTCGGTCGGCGCGATCAAGGACATCAGCCACACCATCGAGAAGCTGTCGGAGATCTCCTCGACCATCGCAGCCGCGGTGGAAGAGCAGGGGGCCGCAACGCAGGAGATCTCCCGCAACGTGCAGCAGGCGGCGACGGGCACCCATCAGGTGTCGTCCAACATCACCGACGTGCAGCGCGGCGCGAGTGAGACCGGTTCGGCATCCTCGCAGGTGTTGGGCGCCGCGCAATCGCTGTCCGGCGACAGCAACCGGCTGAAGCTCGAAGTCGGAAAGTTCCTCGATACCGTGCGCGCGGCCTGACACGTGCCTTTTCGCGAGCGTCCGCATCGTAACGGCCGGTGCGGCTGCAACAGAGAGTTGCAGAGAAACCACGATCGCTGCGCACGAGCCGTATTTTTACGTAGCCTCCTGTTAACGCCTGTTTGCGATTATTGGCGCAATCCTTCGGGAAAAGAACCAGCCAGCATTGTTGAACTGACCTTCGCCCGGGTCGTCCGTCGTGACGTCTGTGGCGCAGGCGATGTGCGCGTTGCAGGGTAATCATCGGGATTGTCGTGATGTCGAAGTTGTCGATCGTCTTCAAGCTGCTGACCGTGCTGTCGGTCCTCGTGCTCTCGCTCGCCGGCGTCGGCGTGATGGCGATCGGCACGATGCAGAACATCAACGCCCATACGGTCGAGATCGCGCAGGGCTGGTTGCCGAGCGTGCGTGCGCTCGGCTCGATGCGTGCTGACATCAACGAGCTCCGCGTCGCGCTGCGTCTGCACCTGATGCAGGATACTGCCGAAGGCAAGGAGGCTGCCGAGAAGCGCCTGGCAGGTTTGCGCGAACGGATCGAGAAGACCCGCAAGATCTACGAGCCGCTGATCACGCGCGCAGAGGAGCGCTCGCTCTACGAGCAATGGACCAAGGCCTGGGCCGAGTACCTGAACGGCGTGCAGGATGTAATGGCGCTGTCGCGCAAGAGTGTCGGCCGCTTCCCGACCGATGCCAACGAGATGTTGCAGACCAAGGTCGCGAAGATGGCTCAGGCCGCCGATCCGCTGCTCCAGAAGGGCATCGAAATGAACAATCAGGGCGCCGAGCTGGAGACGAAGCAGGCCGCCGACAGCTACGCTACGATCTTCCGTGTGCTGGTCGGGATCATCGTGGCCTCCGTCGTGATCGCGATCGGCGCCGCCTACTATCTCGTGCGCGACGTCTCGCGTGGCATCGCTTCGATCATCCGCCCGATGCAGTCGCTCGGCGAGGGCGACCTTGCGGTGGAGGTGCCGCATCGCGGCGAGAAGACCGAGATCGGCTCGATGGCGGATGCGCTCCAGATCTTCAAGGAGGCGCTGATCGCCAAGAAGGCGGCCGACGCTGCGGCGGCGCGCGACGCCGAGGCCAAGATCGAACGCGGCCGACGTGTCGATGCCATCACCCGCAATTTCGAGGTCATGATTGGGGAGGTCGTCGAGACCGTGTCGTCGGCCTCGACCGAGCTCGAGGCCTCCGCGGCGACGCTGAGCGGCACCGCGCAGCGCGGCCAGGAGCTCGCAACCGTCGTTGCGGCGGCGTCGGAAGAAGCTTCCACCAACGTCCAGGCGGTGGCCTCGGCCTCCGAGGAGCTGTCGTCCTCTATCACCGAGATCAGCCGCCGCGTGCAGGATTCGGCGCGGATGGCAGCGGAAGCGGTCGAGCAGGCGGCGCGGACCAACGAGCGCGTCAACGCGCTGTCGCAGGCGGCCGCCCGCATCGGCGACGTCGTCGAGCTCATCAACACCATCGCGGGCCAGACCAACCTGCTGGCGCTGAACGCGACCATCGAGGCGGCGCGCGCGGGCGAAGCCGGCCGCGGCTTTGCCGTCGTCGCCTCCGAGGTCAAGGCACTGGCCGAGCAGACCGCGAAAGCGACCGGCGAAATCGGGGCGCAGGTCTCGGGCATCCAGGCGGCGACGCAAGAATCCGTCAACGCCATCCAGGAGATCGGCGGCACCATCGAGCGGCTGTCGGAGGTGTCCGCGGCGATCGCCGCCGCCGTCGAGGAGCAGGGCGCGGCCACGCAGGAGATTTCGCGCAACGTTCAGCAGGCCTCGCTCGGCACGCAGGAAGTGTCGTCCAACATCACCAACGTGCAGCGCGGTGCGATCGAGACCGGCTCGGCCTCGAGTGAAGTGCTGTCGGCGGCGAAGTCGCTGGCGACCGACAGCACCCGCCTGAAGGTCGAGGTCGCGCAGTTCCTGGAATCGGTCCGCGCGGCGTAGAGGCACCCCGCTCGATCGTTGTTGACCTCTCCCCGCTGTGGAGAGGTGGAGTGCCCGCCTGACGATCCAGTCTAGCTGCCCGTCTGCGGCGCAGCCGGCGTCGGTGCGATCTGCCGCCGGAACAGGATACGCTGGTAGAGCCAGCCGATCGCGACCAGCACGACGCCGAGGCACATGAACGAGAGCGCCCGATAGACGCCGGTCAGCGTCCACACGTCGACGGCGAAGGCCTTGAAGATCGTCAGCGCGATGACGGCGGCGGACGCCAGCCGCGCACGCTCCGAATTGACCAGGATGCCGACGCCGAGCAGCGCCACGCCAAAAGCGAGCCAGCCGATCGAATAGGTATATTGCTCGGCGCTCGTGGTGCCACCGTAGAGCAGGACCGGGCCGTGATAGAAGCGGCGGATCTCCAGCGTCACATAGGTGAGCGCGAACACCAGGGCGCCACCCGCAATCGTGTTTGCATATGCGACACTGCGGTGTCCCGCCACTGCGTAGGAGAGCAGCAGCATCAGCACGGCCGGCAACGCATAGCCGAGCAGCAGCAGATTGAACACGAGGCTGCCGACATTGACGCTGGAGAGCAGCATCGGGTTCTCCAGGATCAGGAGGCCAAACACGCTGATGAGGCCGGCGATCGCCGTCAGCACGACCGCGCCGACATTGTGCACGATGCTGTGGCTGCGCAGCCGCAGGCGCTCCAGGCCGATTGCCATGGCTAGCATGACACAGACTTGCAGCGCGAACTCGAGCAGCGAGGGCGGCGAGGTCATGCGGCCGCCGGTCGCAAAGTGCCGGATCTCCATGAAGGCGAGCAGCGCGGTGAACAGGATCGCCGCCGTCTCGACCACGCGCAGCGGCGGATCGTCGGCGCGGCGGCGCAGGAAGATGCTCGCGCCCCAGAACGAGGCGGCCGGCAGGCCATAGCCCCACAACAGCCAGTTGAAGATCGGCGTGGTGCCGACGGCATCGCCGACGATGCTCGGATCATAGACGATGCGCGCGGTGACGATCGCAGCGAAGACGGCAGCCAGCCGGCGCAGCACCGGAATCGGCCGCTGCAACGAGATCCAGGCGGTGCCGAGTGACATCAGCGCGAGCGCAATGGTGAGCCAGCCCTTCTCCAGGGCGAAGGTCAGCGCCAGCGCCAGCGCGCCGAGCGTACCGGTCGCGAACAGCGCGACCGAGGTTGCAACGCCGGGCCGTTCTTCGCGGCGCATCAGCGCTTCGGTCGCAGCGCCAAAGGCCGCAGCGAGCAGCACGGCGAGGATCGCAAACGGGATCGAGCGGTCGAGATGGGCAATGCGCGCATAGAGCGCAACCAGGATGGCGATCGGCGTCGCGACGCCCGCCGCCGACCACACCACGGGAATGATCACCGAGTTCGAGCGGCCTTGCGCGAAAAAGCCCGTGACGCCGAAACCGGCGGCGAAGATCGCGGCCGTCACCAGATGCAGCGTCACCGCGCTATCAATCGCGACCGGGCCGACGCCGGGCATCGGGCCGCCCGGCAGCACCAGCATATCGGGGTTGGCGCGCACCGCCCATTCGGCGAACACGATGAACACGGCCGCCGCGGCCGCGCCCAGCGCGCCGGTCGCCGCCGGTGCGCGCCAGGCGACGAACAGCGTGCCGCCGACGAGGAGCGTGAAGGCGATCAGCGCGAGATCCGCATGCGCGCTCGACAGCACGACCAGCATCGCGCCGAACAAATAGGCGCCGAGCGCGCCCGATGAGACCGGCTCGATCTCGCCGTCCTCCATGCTGGGTCCGAACATGAAGCCGCAGACGACGAGCAGTGCGGCGAGCACGAAGCCGGCGATGGCATGGAAGGCGTGCGGCGCGACCTGTACCTGTTCGGTATCGAGACCCGGGAAGATCCAGAGCACCGCGAAGGCAATGGTCGTGACCGCAAGCCAACGCCATAGCCTGATGCGGGCGAGCCCGAAACTCGCGGCCGTCACGACCGCAAGATAGATGTAGAGCGCCCAATAATCCGGCTTGCCGGAGGAGACGAGGATCGGCGTCACGAAGGCGCCGACGACGCCGAGGCCGGCGAGCGCGGGGCCGTGCAGGAGAGCTGCGGCCAGCGTGCCCATCGCAACGATGCCGAGCAGCACGAAGGCTGTCGCAGGCACGAGGAAGTCGTAGAGCGCGTACGCCGCGTAGATGGTCGCGAACGCCACCGCCGTGCCGGCCGCGGTGAGGATCGCGGGAATGTTGGCGATAGGCAGCGCCGCGATGCTCGAGATGCTCTCCTTGCGCCGCGTCCATTCGCCGGCGCCAAGCAGCGCAGCGGCGAACAGGCCGCCGAGGAACACGCGCACGCCGGGGCCGAGCAGACCGGCCTCGATCGAATAGCGCACCATGAAGAAGCCGCCGAGCGCGAGCGCAAGCCCGCCGATCCACACCACCCAGCGGGTGCCGAGCCGCTCCTCGAAGCCGGGTGCTGCCTCCGGCACCGGAGGGGGCGCAGCGGCGCCCGTGCCCGGCTCGAGCGGGGGCGGCGAAATCTCTTCCGTGACGAGCGGAGGCGGCGTCGTTTCGGCTTCCGGGGCCAGCGGCGGCGGCTCTGCGGCTGCAGTCGTGGCGGGGGCTTCGGCCTGCGCCGGCATCAGCGGGGGCGGCTGCACCGGCCGCTGCGCGTAAAGCATCTCTTCGAGCGACCTGATCCGGCGGCGCAACTCGGTCGCCTGGCTGGACGCCTTGATCGCGATCAGGAAGGAGATGATCGCAATGATCAGCGCAAAGACGTCAAACGGGCCGTCGAGCATGAAGCCTCCAGGCAATCGGCGGGCAGGGGCCGATACCACTGATATCAGGAACTTAATTTCTTGAGCATGATCTTACCGGAAAACCGCAACGCACTTTTCCGGATCATGCTCTAGCGCCGGGAGCGAACGCGCAAGCCCGGCGCGGGCCGCTCCTGGAGCACCTCGCGGCGGAAGCGGTAGAGCGCTGCCGGCCGTCCGCCCGTCTGTGTCGACATCACCCCGGTCGGTTCGACCAGGGCTTCCATCTCGACCAGGCGGCGGAAATTCTGCTTGTGCAGGTGCCGGCCGGAGATCGCCTCCACCGTGTGCTGCAGTTCAGTGAGTGTGAATTCGGTCGGCAAAAGTTCAAAGACCACAGGACGATACTTCAGCTTTGCGCGCAGCCGCGCGATTGCCGTGGCGAGAATCCGGCGGTGGTCGAACCGCATCGAGGTCCCGAGCGGGGGAAGCGTCTTGCGCGCCAATGCCGCAGGACGGCCATCGCGGCGGGCCTCCTCGATCAGCCCGGCCTCGTAGAGCAACTCGTAGCGGTCGAGCACGCGCTCCTCGTCCCAGGGTGCGCCGTCGAGACCGAAATAGAACCGCACGCGATCCTTCCGCGGCAGTGCGCGAATCGTCTCCGCCGTCTCCTCCTCGGCCCATTCGGTCAGCGCAGGGATGATGTCGCGGGCGATGATCGCCGGCGGCTGGTCGCGCCAGTCTTCCCAGGGGAAGAAGCGATACCAGGGCGCGAAGCTCGCCGCGTTTGTCGCGAGCTCGCCGCCCGCCGGGCGCGTCAGCGCGAGATAGCCGATCGAAACGATGTGGGCGCCGGTGTCGCCGGCCTCGGCATGACGGCCGCGATCGCCGAACGTGTAAAGCTGCTCGACGTAGCCGAGCCGCAGCCCCGCCTGTTGCTCGACCCAAGCGCGCAGGCCGATCTCGAATGTGCGATGGCTCACCGCGTCGAACGGGCCGAACGGCAGGCCGGCAAGCCCGTCGCTGCTATGCGCAGTGAGGATCAACGGCTCGTGGTTCTCGATCGCGACGATAGCGGCGGTGAGGCCGATTTCGATTGGCGTCAGCTGCGTGTCGCTCATGTGGTGACGATCGCAGGTGTTGCGGAAAGAATATCTTCGTTGGTTGAACAGATCTCGCCGCGGGCTCGCTGTAACCTCGCCCGCTTGCGGGAGAGGTCGGCGCGTAGCGCCGGGTGAGGGCTTTCTCCTCTAGGGGGTTGTCCCAATGCGGAGAAACCCTCTCCCGCAAGCGGGAGAGGGGGTGCAGTCCCGTCGCAGCTGCTATTCGACTCCCGCCTCATTCGAGCTCGATCGCGAAGGGGCGGCCTTCCACCATCATCGCGCCGGGGCCCATTTCGTCGAGCGCGCGCAGCATGCGGCCGTTGCGTCCGAGTGCACGATCGGCGAGGCCGACGATGCGCCGATTGGGCGAGGCGATCGGCGAGGCCGCGCGGATCTTCCTGGCGATCTCGATCTCGTCGCGATTCGGATTGAGCGCGCAAACGGCCGCGAACGCGCTGGCGGTGGAGCGGCTGATCCCGGCGTAGCAATGCACCACCAGCGGGGCGCTGCGGTCCCAGCCGCGCACGAAGTTGAGCACCTGCTCGATATGCGTCTCCGACGGCGCGACGAAGCCGTCCATCTCCTCGGTGATGTCGTCCATCGACACTTTGAGATGGTTGGCCGGGAGCACCGACACGGGACGCGCGACCTGCTCGACATTGGCCATCACGGTCAGCACGTGGCTGGCCTTGGTGAGGCGGACGGTTTCGGGAAGCGCGGCGAGGGAACAGACGTGGATCATGGCGAACCTTTTTGCGCCCGATTATAGCGAGCGCTCGTAGGGTGGGCAAAGGCGCATCGCGCCGTGCCCACCATTTCGCAATTGCGCGCATGTCGCTTGGTTCGGTGGGCACGCTTCGCTTTGCCCACCCTACGAAGGAATAATGCTACGCAAACACGGCGCCAAACCGCTCCAGAAACTGCTTCTCGGCCCGCGCCGCGGTCCAGGGCGTCAGATAGTCGCGTCGGACGCTGTCGGAGAGACCCGGATCCTTGCCGAACAGGCGCCGCGCTTCGCTCGCGCTGAAGCCGGCGAGCTCGGTTGCCTCGAGATAGGCCGCGCCGCGATCGGCGGCCTTGATGGCCTGCGTGATGTCATCAGGCAATACCGGCGGCAAACCGAAGCGGATATGGATGGCGCCGAGCAGCCGCTTCTCGACGGCCTTGTAGTGACCGTCGAGCACCGCCTTGAACGGCGAGATCATGTCGCCGATCACATATTCCGGCGCATCATGCAGCAGGGCCGCGAGCCGGACGCGCTGGTCGACGCGGGGTATCTCATGGCGCAGCACGGTCTCTACCAGCAGCGTATGCTGTGCGACCGAAAAGATGTGCGCGCCGAGGGTCTGCCCGTTCCAGCGCGCCACCCGCGCCAGCCCGTGCGCGATGTCGCCGATTTCGATGTCGAGCGGGGAAGGATCGAGCAGGTCGAGCCGCCGGCCCGACAGCATGCGCTGCCAGGCGCGGACCTCTTCGTTGCGCGCTGCCTTCTTCGCCGTCATTTGGCCTTGAGGCGCAGCTTGCGCTGGGTCTTACTGCAAGTCGCATGACAGTGGCAGTCGACCAGGTGGTCGTTGACCATGCCGGTCGCCTGCATGAAGGCGTAGACGATCGTCGGGCCGACGAATTTGAAGCCGCGCGAGGACAGCTCCTTGGAGATCTGTACCGACAGCGGCGTCGAGGCCGGCACGCTTCCCGTGGTCTTGAACTGGTTGACCTTGGGCCGTCCGTCCATGAAGTCCCACAGCAGCTTCGAGAAGCCCGGGCCCTTCTCCATGATGTCGAGATATGACTTTGCACTCAGGATCGCGCCTTCGATCTTGGCCTTGTTGCGCACGATACCCGCATCGTTCATCAGCGCGTGAACCTTCCTGGCATTGTAACGCGCGATCTTCTCCGGCTGGAAATCGTCGAAGGCTTTGCGGAAATTGTCGCGCTTGCGCAGGATCGTGATCCAGGACAGGCCGGCCTGGAAGCCGTCCAGCATCAGCTTCTCGTACAGCGCGCGGTCGTCGTATTCCGGCACGCCCCATTCGGTGTCGTGATAGGCGACATAAAGCGGATCTTCGCCCGGCCAGGGGCAGCGGGTCAGACCATCGGGATGCAAGCGGGCAGCGCGGCTCATGCGATCGGCTGCTTGGCTGGAATGCGAACGACGTCTGGTTCAGCGAGTGTCAAAGCCAGCCCCCCAGCGGTGAGCGGCTGGCCCGCATCGAGCGCGTCTGCGACACGGTCGGTGCGCACCAGCGCGATTCCCTTGCCGCCGGCCGTCGAGCCGATGGTGCCCACCGGCTTGTCGCCGGCGAGAATGGTTGTGCCAGGCTCGGGCGAGGCGTCCTCGAGCAGCACCTTCACGCTGCGCGTGCGCGCGGTGCCGCGATGCTGCATGCGCGAGACGACCTCCTGGCCGACATAGCAGCCCTTGTCGAAATCGACGCCGGCGAGGCGATCCATGTTGGTCTCATGCGGGAACGCATCGCTGTACATGAAATCGAGCCCGCCGCGGGGCACGCCGAGCGCGATGCGGTGGGCCTCGTAGGCCGCCGCATCGACCAGCTCGGCGCCGATGAGATCGGACAGCTTCTGCTTGAGATCTTCCGGGACCAGGATGCGGGTGCCGAGCCCCTCAGCCCGCGGATCGGCAAAGGCAAGGTCGGGCTGCGCCGCCGGCTCGCCGTCCCAGGCCGCGAGAACGCCGAGGTCGAGCTTGTCCACCGTGACCTTGGCGCGCAGCTTGTAGAATTTCAGCTTGGTGGCGAGGGTGTCCGCCAGCGCTTTCGGGCAGTCGATCAGGAACCCGCCGCCGTGACCGGCGGGCGCTTCCGTGATCAGGAAATCCACGATGATCTTGCCCTGCGGCGTCAGCAATGCGCCGAATCGCCCCAGACCAGGTTTCAGCCTGTCCAGGTCGGTGGTGATGAGGCCATTGAGGAAGTTGCGCGCATCCTCACCCGCGACTTTGATCACGCCCCGGTCGGGAAGAAACGCCGATTTCATGCGAAAATCTCTTGCGACATGTTGCTCCGGAACGTAAGCCCGCAACGCATAAACGACAAGACCTCGAGCCCTGCGCTTGGGGATGAGAGAGGCCCAATGACCCAGCGTTTCGATGTGATCCTGAAGGGTGGCACCGTCTTCAACCAGGACGGCGAGGGCGTGCGGGATATCGGCATCACGGGCGGCCGCATCGCCGAGCTCGGTCCGCTGTCGCAAGGCTCGGCCGCCGAGGTGATCGACTGCAAGGGCCTGCACATCCTGCCCGGCGTGATGGACACGCAGGTGCATTTCCGCGAGCCCGGGCTGACGCACAAGGAAGACCTCGAGACCGGCTCGCGCAGCGCCGTGATGGGCGGCGTCACCGCCGTGTTCGAGATGCCGAACACCTCGCCGCTGACCGTGACGGAGGCCGAATTCACCGACAAGGTGAAGCGCGCCCATCACCGCATGCATTGCGATTTCGCCTTCTTCATCGGCGGCACCCGCGAGAACGTGCAGGACCTGCCTGTGCTGGAGCGCGCACCCGGCTGCGCCGGCGTCAAGGTGTTTATCGGCTCGTCCACCGGCGCGCTCTTGGTGGAGGACGACGAGAGCCTGCGCCGCATTTTCCAGGTGATCCGCCGCCGCGCCGCCTTCCACGCCGAGGACGAATACCGCCTCAACGAGCGCAAATCGCTGCGCATCGAGGGCGATGCGCGCTCGCATCCGGTCTGGCGCGACGAGACCGCGGCGCTGATGGCGACGCAGCGCCTCGTCAAGCTCGCGCACGAGACCGGCAAGCGTATTCACGTGCTGCACATCTCGACCAAGGAGGAGATCGAGTTCCTGCGCGACCACAAGGATGTCGCCTCCTGCGAGGCGACGCCGCACCATCTCACCCTGGTCGCGCCGGAATGCTACGAGCGGCTCGGCACGCTGGCGCAGATGAACCCGCCGGTGCGCGGCGCCGATCATCGTGCCGGCATTTGGCGCGGCATCGAACAGGGCATCATCGACGTGCTCGGCTCCGACCACGCCCCGCATACGCTGGAGGAGAAGCAGAAGACCTATCCCGCTTCGCCTTCCGGCATGACCGGCGTGCAGACGCTGGTGCCTGTGATGCTCGATCACGTCAATGCGGGCCGGCTCTCGCTGGCACGTTTCGTCGACCTCACTAGTGCCGGTCCCGCGCGCCTCTACAACATGGCCTGCAAGGGCCGGATCGCCGCCGGCTACGATGCCGACTTCACCATCGTGGATTTGAAGCGCAGCGAGACCATCACCAACAAATGGGTGGCGTCCAAGGCCGGCTGGACGCCCTATGATGGCGTTCGCGTCACCGGCTGGCCGGTCGGCACCTTTATCCGCGGCCGTCGCGTGATGTGGCAGGGCGAGCTGGTGACGGCCGCGCAGGGCGAGCCGGTGCGGTTCCTGGAGACGCTGAAGCAGTAGAGTGATGTGGGGGACGCACGGAGCTTCCACCGTCATTGCGAGCGCAGCGAAGCAATCCAGTCTGTCGCCGCGGAAAGACTCTGGATTGCTTCGCTGCGCTCGCAATGACGAGAGGAGCGGTCTACACTTCCTCTCGAACGGGAGTGCAGCCTGATGTCCCAACCCGCCGCCCTCATCACCACCGAGCAGCTCGCCGCCATGCTCGGCGATCCCAACCTTCGCCTCTACGACTGCACGACCTATCTTGAGCCCGCGCCGGAAGGCAGCGACGTGCCGTATCGCGCGGTGCCCGGCGACAAGACGTTCGCGGCCGGCCACATCCCCGGCGCCGATTTCCTCAACCTGCAAGGCGAGTTCTCCGACGCCTCGTCGCAACACTTCTTCATGATGCCCGATCTCGCCCAGCTGGAGGCCGCCTTCGGCCGCCACGGCCTCGATGCGGGCAAGACCATCGTGCTCTACAGCATAGGGACGATAATGTGGGCGACGCGGTTCTGGTGGATGTTGCGCGCGCTCGGCGTCGATGCCCACGTGCTCGACGGCGGCTTCGACAAATGGCAGCAGGAGGGACGGCCGACCGAGACGGGCGCACCGAAAGGCTATCCGGTGACGGCCTTCAAGGCGGCGCCGCGCCCAGGCTGCTTCGTCGACAAGGAAGCCGTGCTGGCGCGGATCGGCGATCCCGCGACCATCATCGTCAACGCGCTCGGGCCGCAGTTTCACCGCGGCCTCGAGCCGAGCCGCTATGGCCGGCCGGGCCGCGTTCCCGGCAGCGTCAACGTTCCCGCAGCCACACTCGTGAATGCCGACAAGACGCTGGCGGATCTTGCGGATGCGCAAGCGAAGTTCGCCTCCCAGGGCGTCACACGCGACAAGAATGTGATTCTTTATTGCGGCGGCGGCATCTCGGCGACGATCGACCTCCTGCTGCTGACGCAGCTCGGCTACGACAAGCTGACGCTCTACGACGCTTCGATGGGCGAATGGGCGAGGGATCCGGCGCTGCCGATCGAGACGGATTAGGAGGCCGTCCTTCCCCTCCGGAAAAGGCAAGTCCCTGGTAAGACAGTCGGGAACCTTTTCTCTGCGCCTGCATCCAATGTCCGGAACCAATGGAGACAGGATATCCGCCATGCCAGGGGCCGCAGCCGGCCTGACCGCCGGCGTCAAGACTTCGGAAGCCGCGCTGGTGGACCGCGCGCGGCGCCGCGACGAGGCCGCTTTGCGCGAGATTATGCAGGCCAATAACCGCCGGCTCTTCAGGCTTGCCCGCGGCATCCTGCGCAGCGACAGCGACGCGGAAGACGTGGTGCAGGAGACCTATGTCCGCGCATTCACGCATCTCGACGGCTTTCTTGGCGAGTCGGCGCTGTCGACGTGGCTGTCGCGCATTGCCATCAACGAAGCGCTCGGACGCGCGCGCGGTCGGAAGCCGCAGGTCGAGCTGGGATCGGTGCCGGAGGCGACGCTCGAAGCGCAAATCATCCAGTTTCCGCTTTCGTCCGCTGCAACTGATCCGGAAAAGTCCATGGCCCAACGCGAGATCCAGCGTGTCGTCGAACACGCGGTCGATGAACTGCCCGAGACCTTCCGCATGGTCTTCATCGCGCGGGTAATGGAGGGGATGAGTGCGGAGGAGACCGCCGAGCTGCTCGGCATCAAGCCCGAGACCGTGAAGACTCGGTTGCACCGTGCGCGCACGATGCTGCGCGAGAACGTCGAGCAGAAGATCGGTCCCGTGGTCATGGATGCGTTTCCGTTCGCTGGCGAGCGTTGCGAGCGCCTGACGGAGGCCGTGCTCAGGCGCTTTGGCATAGGGGCGTAATTTTTCGGGAACGTTCGCGCGAAATTGGCATCCAACCTGTGCAAGCAACAGTCCGGAACGTATCCGGCCCACAGGAGTGTCAAGCCATGTTGATCCGATGGAGCGCGGCGGCCGTCGCGGCGATGATGTTGTCGAGTCCCGTAGCGCTGCAAGGCGCCAGCGCAGCCGACAAGCCCACCGATCCCCAGATCGCGCATATCGCCTACACCGCGGGCGTGATCGACATCAATGCCGCCAAGCAGGCGCAGAAGAAGGCCAAGAGCAAGGACGTCAAGGCGTTCGCCGAAGACATGCTGCGCGACCACGAAGCAGTCAACAAGCAGGCCCTCGCGCTCGTCAAGAAACTGAACGTCACGCCGGAGGACAACGACACCAGCAAGGCACTGTCGAAGCAGGCGGCAGACAAGCTGGCCGAGCTCGAGAAGCTCGATGGCGTGGCGTTCGACAAGGCCTACGTCGACAACGAGGTCGCCTACCACAACGCAGTCAACGGCGCCTTGGAGACGCAACTCATTCCGTCTGCGAGCAATGCCGAGCTGAAGAGCCTGCTGCAGACCGGGCTGAAGATCTTCCAGGGTCATCAGCAGCACGCCGAGCATGTTGCGGCCGAGCTGAAATAGGAGCCTCGCATGATGCCGGGACGTCTCGCTTCGATCGCGCTTGCGGTCGTCCTCCTGTCGACGATCGTCCCGGCACGCGCCGTGACGATAGAGATCACGATGGACAATCTCGTGATTGCTCCGGCTGAGGTATCGGCGAAGATCGGCGATACCATCACCTGGGTCAACAAGGACGTCTTCGCCCACACCGCCACCGCCGGGAACGGCGATTTCGACGTGATGCTGCCGCCGATGAAATCGGCGACGTCAGTTCTGAAGAAGGCTGGAGTGGTCGAGTATTACTGCCGCTATCATCCCAACATGAAAGCGACGCTCAAGATCGAGCCATGACCGACGGAGGGAGTGCGTTCCCGGCTCTGTCGGGAACATGTCCCGGTCATCGCGAGACTAATGCTTGTCCGTCGGCAACGGCTTCCATGCGATAAGAGCGGCAGACTTCGCGACGCCTTTCGCCAAGTCATTCATCCGTCAACTGGCCCCGCCCGCGTGGCGGGGTCATTTTCAGGACGGCTTACTGCCTGCAGATGCCGACCGAGAATTCGCCGTTGCGAATGCGGCCGGGAAAGCCCTCGACGAACTTTGCCACTGCGTCCTCGCCATAGGTGCCGACGAGCTCGGCGAGGGCCGCGAACAGGCTCGCCTGCGCCAGGCAGTCGCCGTCGACGCCGTCATGACGCGCCTCGGCCCAGGCCTCGTTGAGATAGCTCAGTGCCGCCTGTTTCTGCTCGTGATCGGGCAGCGGCGCGCGGGCGGGGGCGTAGGAAATCGGCTGGCTCATGAAACTCGGTCAGGCTGGGGCGCGATCCACGGCGATGCGCTGTGCGAGAGGTGTAGCACGGGCGTTAACGACCGCTAGGCCACATCTTTAAGAACGGTTAACGGCTGTGAACAAAGTCGATGACAGGGTTCCAGGCCCGCACATGCGTCGACCGCGCCGTCATTCCGGGGCGCGCCTCGCGCGAGCCCGGAATCCATCGGGCATCAGCGACGGTCGATGAATGGATTCCGGGCTCTCGCGCGCGAGCCCCGGAATGACGGGGTAGCTAGTTCGCGTAGCGCGCCGTGAGATCGCGCGAGATCTTCGAGCCTTCCTCGATGTAGCGGCGGATCGCCACCATCGCGGCCGGCGTGCAGCTGCGATAGGTCTGCTGAAAACCGTTATAGCCGCGGTTGAAGCCGGCGATCATGCGGGTGCGGCGCTCGCCGGAGGGGGTCTCGGCATCGATCAGCGCCTGCATCTCATTGCGCCATTTGTTACCCTCGTTGGCCCCGCAGATGCCGCGCAGATAGTGCAGGCCGCCGAGGATCTCGGCCAGCCGCTGCAGTTCGCCGTCAAACGGCGCCGCCACGTCCTGGGCCCTCGCAGGCACGGAGGCGCAGGCGAGAATCAGGACAAAAATGGCCAGAAATCGCGACGACATCGGCGGCTGTATGCCCCCTCGGGACGGCTGGCGCAAGGCGGGCGGTCAGGCTCCAAGCAGCCGGTGAGCGGACAGGATGACCTCCTCCAGCCCCCCGGTCAGCTTGAGGTCGCCGAGGCTTGCCAGGGCGCCAGGGGCGATCCAGCGGTGATCGTCGAGCTCGTCGTTCAGCGCCGGCTCCCGGGCCGTCCAGCGCGCGGCAAAGGACATGATCAGGTAATGGCCGGCGCCGGCCGCGGCCGGCAGCACCTCGCGCCAGCCGGCGAGGCCAATGATCTCGATGCAAAGGCCGGTTTCCTCGTCGACCTCGCGGCTCAGGGCCTGATGCAGCGATTCGCCGAACTCGACCCGGCCACCCGGCAGCGAATAGAAGCCCTTGGCCGGCGAGCGGGCGCGGCGGACCAGTAGCACCTTGCCGTCGCGGAAGATCGCCGCGCTGACCGCAAGCTGGGGATGGGCAGGATGGACGATTGCGGCCAATCGCGTCACCTATCCGGATGAGTTCGCCATGATGGTGTCGACGTCGGCTTCCGCCCCGCCATTGATGATGCCGCCGCAGGCTGCGATCAGGGGCTTGACCCAAAGCGTGGCCTGCTCGGCGAGGCGGACCCGCGTCGTGTCCTTCTCGACCTCGCGCATAGCCGAGCCGACCGCGGTCAGGATCGAGGTCATGGTATCCGTCAAGTGGTCGAACTGGGCACGCACGTTGGGATCGGCTTTCTCATAGGCTTCGATCGCCAAATCCCGCGCCTTGAAATTCGACGCCGTGAAATGCTCGGCATAGGACAGCGGCGTCCAGGTCAGGAAGTCCTCGGCGCATTCCGGCATATCTGGCACCATTTCGAGCAGCATCACGGCTTCATTGAAATGGTTGAGATAGTCGGTGGCAAGCCCGGTCCGCGGATTGATGTTGGCCACGCGCAGCCGTTCGGCCCAGGCGGTTGCCTCAGGGCCCGTCTGTACATGCGTCCGCGCGGGTTGGGAGGCCGTTGAGCTCATCTGCCGCAGTGTTAACGTTCGGGGTTAAAAGGACCTGAACGGACCCTATATAGGCTTCCAAGGATGTGTGGACGCTTCGTCATAACTTCGGCCCCCGCGGCTTTGCGGCAACTGTTCGGCTATGTCGAGCAGCCGAATTTCCCGCCCCGGTACAATGTCGCGCCGACACAACCGATTCCGGTGGTGCTGCTCGAGAACGGCGCGCGCCATTTCCGTCTGATGCGCTGGGGCCTGTTGCCCGGCTGGGTCAAGGACCCCCGCGGGTTCACGCTCCTGATCAATGCCCGTTCCGAGACGGTGCTGGAGAAGCCCGCCTTCAAGAACGCGATTCGGCGCCGGCGCGGCCTGATTCCGGCCGATGGTTATTACGAGTGGAAGACGGAAGCCGGCCGCAAGCAGCCGTTCTTCATCCACCGCGCCGATGGTGAGCCGCTCGGCTTTGCCGCTGTGTTCGAGACCTGGGTCGGACCGAACGGCGAGGAACTCGACACGGTCGCGATCGTCACCGCCGCGGCGGGCGAGGATCTCGCCGCGCTGCACGACCGCGTGCCCGTCACCATCAGCCCACACGACTTCGAGCGCTGGCTCGACAGCAAGGGCGACGAGATCGACGCGATCCTGCCCTTGATGAGGCCCCCGCGCGTCGGCGAATTCGCCTGGCACCCGGTCTCCACTCGCGTCAACCGTGTCGCCAATGACGACGAGCAGCTCGTGCTGCCGATCAGTGCGGAGGAGATCGAGGCGGAAGCCGAGGCGGCGAAGCCGAAGAAGGCGGTGCGGAAGGTTGCCGCTAGTCCGGCGGATGACGGGCAGGGGTCGTTGTTCTAGGCCGCCACTCACTCCGCTGTCGTCCCGGACAAGCGCGCCCAAAGCGCGCGCCGATCCGGGACCCATAGCCACAGGATGAGGTTATGGCGCAAACTGTTCACCACGAGTCTTCGTCAAACGCGATCCTGTGGTTATGGGTCCCGGGTTCGCGCTACGCGCGCCCCGGGACGACGACTGAGTGTGAGGCGCTGCCGTCACACAATCTCCCGCGCCCTCAAGCCCGCGATCTCCGCCGCATCGAATCCCAGCTCGCCCAGCACCGCGTCCGTATCCGCGCCCAGCTCCGGCGCCATGCGATCCAGCCGGCCGCCGCCATGAGCGAGCTTAAAGCCGCTGCCGGCAAAGCGCAGGCGGCCGTATTGCGTGTCCAGCTCCTGGATCGCGCCGCGCGCCTTGATTTGCGGATGGTCGATGACCTCCTCGACCTTCCAGATGCTGGCGCAGGGCGCGCCGGCGTCCTCCAAGATCGTCTCCCATTCGCGTGCCGGCCGTTTCGCCAGCGCTTGCTCGATGATGGCGCGCAGCGCGCCCTCGTTCTCGTTGCGCGAGAACCAGTCGGCGAAGCGCGGATCTGACAGCGTATCCTCGCGGCCGAGCGCAGCCATCAGCGCGCGGTACTGCTTCTCGTTGTTGACGGCGAGCAGGATATGGCCGTCGCCGCACTTGAACAAATTCGCCGTGGTCCGGCGGCTCACCGCCTGATTGCCCGATAGCTGTTGCCGATGTCCGGCGACCGACCAGTCGGCGATCTGGCCCGAGAGAAACGCCAGCGTCGCCTCCAGCATGGAGACGTCGATCAGCTGCCCCTTGCCGGTGCGGTCGCGCTGATAGAGCGCGCTCGAGACGCCGAACGCAGCGGTGGCGCCCGAGAGCACGTCGCACACGGCAAAGCCCGCGCGCGTCGGCCCCGTCTCGGGGTGGCCGGTGATCGCCATGATCCCCGACAGCGCCTGCATCTTGCCGTCATAGCCGGGCCGCAGGCGATCCGGCCCGGTCTGGCCGAAACCCGACACCGCGCAATAGATCAGCTTTGGGTTGATCGCGGACAGCGCCTCATAGCCGATGCCGAGCTTGTCCATCACGCCGGGGCGGAAATTCTCCATGACCACGTCGACGCGGCCTGCGAGCTTCTTCACGATCGCGATCGCCTCCGGCTTCTGCAGATCGAGCGTCAGGCTGCGCTTGTTGCCGTTGACCGCCTGGAATGCCGGCGCCAGACCGCGCTCGGCCCATTCGCGGCTGAGCGGCGTGCGGCGCATGTCCTCGCCCTCGCGCCGCTCGACCTTGATGACGTCGGCGCCTAGCAGTGCGAGCTGGTAGCTCGCGTAGGGGCCGGCCAGCACTTGCGTGAAATCCAGGATCTTCACGCCCTCGAACGGTCGCGTCACCTCGCTCTCCCTCGGCTTATTGTTGTTGGAGGACGTCAGGCGGCGCGGTTGCCGCGCGCGATCTCCTTCTGCTTGTCGAACTCGGCGCGGCGGCGAGCCAGCTCTTCGGGCGAGAGCTGCGCAACGTTGTTGTAGTCGAGCTTCCAGGAGGCGTCCTCGCTCCAGCGCAGCGGCGATTGCATCGTGGTCTGCGGACCGCTCGCGCTCTCCAGCAGCCGGAGCGCGAGCTCGAGCGTCTGGGCCTGCGACGCGATGTCGTGCGGCTTGCCGGCGGAATTGCCGAGCGGGAAGTCGGAGAACAGGAAGCGCGGCGCGGCCGCGTGCTCGACGATGTCCTTGGCGCAGCCCATGACCACGGTGGCAATGCCGTTGCGCTCCAGGTGCCGCGCCACCAGCGCCGTGGTCTGATGGCAGACCGGGCAGTTTGGCACCAGCACCGCGACGTCGACCTTGTCCGCGAGGCAGCGCGCCAGGATCTCCGGCGCGTCGGTGTCGAGCGTCACGCGATGGCTGCGGTTGGTCGGCGCGCCGAAGAAGCGCTGGCTCACTTCGCCGATGCGGCCGGCGGCGCTCGCCTTCAACAGCTGCGGCAGCGGAAACCAGGTGCCGCTGTCGGTGGCCGAGGTGTGCTTGCGGTCGTAGCCGATGTGCGAGATGCGCAGATCGTGCTCTTTCGACGTGTCGCCGTCATAGACCTGATAAAACTTCGCGCTGCCATTATACGCCGCGCCCGGCCCCTGGTCGCCCTTGGCCGGATCGTAGGGCGCCGCGGTGGTGATGATGGTGACGCGCGATTGCGACAACGGCTTCTTCAGCGGCTGGAACGGCGCCTCGGTGTAATGCGCCCAGCGGTACGGCGTGGTGTAGCCGATCGCCGCGTAATAATCCCGGGTGCGCTGCATGTAGGGGACGGGGGAATCGTAGTCGGGCGCAAAGCCGAATTCATCGTCGCGCGGAGCGGACATGGCGCGTCTCCTGGTTCTTAGTTGACGACAGACTAGAGATAGTTTTGCGGTTGCTCAACCGGGGGGAGCGGCGGCGCAGGTCTGAATTGCAGGCTTGATAGAGCGAGCTGCGCTCCTCCCCTCTCCCCTTGTGGGAGAGGGTGGATCGCCGCATAGCGGCGAGACGGGTGAGGGGTATCCATCCTCACGAACGATCTCACAAGTGGAGAGAACCCCTCATCCGGCGCTTCGCGCCACCTTCTCCCACAAGGGGAGAAGGAAGGACAGCCGCAAGGTCACTTGAACACATGCAGCGCCACATACTGCAGCAGCATGATCGCCTTGGCGTCGATGATGCGGCCGTCGGCGATCATCGCGAGAGCCTCGTCGATGGACAGCTCCAGCACCTCGATGTCCTCGCCCTCGTGCTCCAGGCCGCCGCCGTCGCTCACCCGCATCTCGGGCTCGTATTCGGCGACGAAGAAATGCAGCTTCTCGGTGATGGCGCCGGGGCTCATGAAGGCCTCGAACACCTTGTGGACATGGTGCAGGCGATAGCCGGTCTCTTCCTCTGCCTCGGCGCGGATGCGCTCCTCGGGCTCGGCGTTGTCGAGCACGCCGGCGGCGGCCTCGATCAAGAGGTCGTCGTAACCGCGGATGAAGGCCGGAAGGCGGAACTGGCGCACCAGGATCACGGTCCGTCGCGCGAGATTATATGGCAGCACGGCGGCGGCGTTGTCGCGCTCATAGGTCTCGCGATGCTGGGTCTGCCACTCGCCACTTGCGCGCCGGTATTCGAAGGTCGTGGTCTTCAGCGTGGTCCAACCGTCCGAGAGCACGCGGACGTCCTTGATGCGGACGCGGTCGGAAAGGGTCATGCCTCGATCTCAATTGCTTGGCGTGGTCGCACGGCCGTCGAGCCACTTCTGGAACATCAGGGATGTCGACAGCTCGAAGCCGAGCGAGCCATAGAACGCGTTGGCCTGCGCGTTCTCGCGACGGACCAGGAGCTGCAGCTTCAAAATCCCGGCGCTTCGCAGCCAGTCCTCGGCCGCGGCCATGATGATGCGGCCGAAGCCGTGCTTCTGACAGCTGGGATCGACGGCGACGTAATAGACCCAGCCGCGATGGCCGTCATGGCCGACCATCACGGTGGCGACGATCGCGCCATTGTCGCGGCCGACCAGCACGGTGGAATTGTCGCGCCGCCGCGCTAGTGCGATGTCGGCATGCGGGTCGTTCCAGGGGCGCGTCAGGCCGCAGCGCTGCCACAGCGCGACCACGCCCTCGACGTCGGCATCGGTGATCGCATCGATCGCAAGGGAAGCGCTCACAGCACCTTCCCCGGATTCATGATGCCGAGCGGATCGAGCATCGTCTTGATGGAGCGCATCAGCTCGATCGCGGTTTTGTCCTTCACCTCGGGGAGCTCGTCGCGCTTGAGCACGCCGATGCCGTGCTCGGCCGAGATCGAGCCGCCCATGCGCAGCACGATCTCGAACACCACCGCGTTCACATCATGCCAGCGCGCGAGGAAATCGGCGGTGTCGGCGCCGATCGGCTGGCTGACGTTGTAATGCAGATTGCCGTCGCCGAGATGGCCGAACGGCACCGGCCGGGCGCCTGGGATCAGCTTCACCACGGCCGCATCGGCTTCCGCGATGAATTCGGGCACGGCCGCAACCGGGACGGAGATGTCGTGCTTGATCGAGCCGCCTTCCGGCTTCTGCGCCGCCGACATCTCGTCGCGCAGCTTCCAGAACGCGCCGCGCTGGGCGAGGCTCGCCGCGATCACGGCGTCGTCGACGATCTCCTCCTCCATGGCACGGCCCAGGATCGTCTCCAGCGGCGTGCGGGCATCCTCGCTCGGCGATGACAATTCCATCAGCACGTACCAGGGATGCTTCTCTGCGAGCGGATCGCGCACGTCGATGCCGTGGCGGACCGAGAAATCCACCGCCAGCTCCGACAGCAGCTCGAAGCTCGTCAGCGCATTGGCGGCTTCGCCTTGCGCGATGGTGAGCAGCCTCAGCGCCGCCGCCGGCGATTTCAGCCCGACGAAGGCGGTCTCGATCGCCCGCGGCTTCGGAAACAGTTTCAGCGTCGCCGCGGTGATGATGCCGAGCGTGCCTTCGGCGCCGATGAAGAGGTTGTGTAGATTGTAGCCGGTGTTGTCCTTCTTCAGCTTTGACAGCGAATTGAGCACGCGCCCATCGGCGAGCACCACTTCGAGGCCCAGCGCCATCTCGCGCGCGACGCCATAGGCGAGCGCCGCGGTGCCGCCGGCATTGGTCGAGAGGTTGCCGCCGATGGTGCAGCTGCCTTCCGCGCCGAGCGACAGCGGAAACAGCCGGTCGACCTCGAAGGCCTTGGCTTGCGCGATCTGCAGCACCACGCCGGCTTCCACTGTCATGGTGTTGGAGGCGGTGTCGACCTCGCGGATCTTGTCGAGCCGGCGCAGCGACACTACCACCTCGCCATTGTGCGGCGTCTGGCCGCCGACGAGCCCGGTGTTGCCGCCCTGCGGCACCAGCGCGATGTTGTGCGCGGAGGCGAGCTTGCAGATCGCGGAAACCTCCGCCGTCGAGCCCGGGCGCAGCACCAGCGGCGAGCGGCCGTGGAACAGATTGCGCTCCTCGGTGACGTAAGGCTCGATATCGGTCGGGTCGGTGATGGCGTGGCGGTCGCCGACGATCTTGCGGAATTGCTCGATCAATTCGGGCGCAAGCGGCGGGGTGGCAGGCTTGTTGATGTTCATGTCCTCGTCTCTTGCTTCAACGCGCTACCGCGGCGCGGCGCAGCCGGTCGTTGATCGCCTCGCCCAGACCATCTTCGGGAATCGGCATCACCGCAATCGCCCGCGGCGCTTTCGCATCGAGGCTGCGAAGATAGCCGAACAGATTGGCCGCGGCTTCATCGAGATCGGCGGTGGGCGACAAATTCATGACGGCCGAGGCGGCGTCAAGGCCGGGCAGGCGCTCCGGGCCGAACGCCAGCAGCGCTTCGCCCGGCGCGACCTCACGTGCATTGAGCCGCACATGGGCGCGCGGTGCGTAGTGCGAGGCCAGCATGCCCGGGGCCAGCGGCTGGCTGTCGTCGCTGCCAGCCTCCGCCGGCGGCCGCGTCAGCTTCGCGCCCAGCACCGCCTCGATCCGCTCGCGCGAGAGCCCACCGGGACGAAGCAGCATCGGCGCGTCGAAGCAGCCGACAATCGTGGATTCAACGCCGACCGTAACAGGCCCGCCGTCGATGATCAGGTCGATCCGCCCGGCAAGGTCGCTCTCGACATGCGCGGCCAGCGTCGGCGAGACGTGGCCGGAGATGTTGGCCGAGGGCGCCACCACGGCGCCGCCGAAGGCGCGCAGGATCGCCTGCGCGACGGGATGGGCGGGGATGCGGATCGCCACCGTGTCGAGGCCAGCGGTGGCGAGATCCGCCACCGTGCAGTCCTCGGCCTTCGGCACCACGAGCGTCAGCGGCCCCGGCCAGAACGCCTCCGCAAGCGCCAGCGCCCGCGCATCGAACCGCCCGATCCGCCGCGCGGCCTTGAGGTCCGCGACATGCGCGATCAGCGGATTGAACGCCGGCCGGCCCTTGGCGGCGTAGAGATGGGCGATCGCGACCGCATTGGCAGCATCCGCCCCGAGCCCGTAGACCGTCTCGGTCGGAAACGCGACCAGCCCGCCGGCCGCAAGTCGCCGGGCGGCGGCTTCCGCGCCGGCTTCGCCGGCCGGCAATATCAGCGTTTCGACACCCGTCTTCACAGGGATAAAATTCCTCATCTCGGCCGCTTGCAGTGCGTCAAGCCCGACGCTATAAGCCGCCTTCTTGTCGGAGTGTGGCTCAGCCCGGTAGAGCACTGCGTTCGGGACGCAGGGGTCGCAGGTTCGAATCCTGCCACTCCGACCAAGATTTCAACTACTTATAGTTTCCGGGGCGTCGTTCCGCAATGAAATGCGCAATGAAAAGCCTCTTGCCTCCGGGGATAACGCGCTCACGACCTCTTCCTCAAGCGTGGGTTGTGACATATCAGCTTCCGCAGGGAGGGCTGAGTGTCGAGTCCATTTCAGAGGATTGTTCTTTTAAATCGATTGGTTGCTCGGTCGATTTCAAAGGCTCCGAGCCACGCCAAAGTTCCGATCGTCTCCGGCAAGAGCATGTTCGACGCTCTCGAGGAGCGACGAAAAGCAGCGTGGGCTATTGAGTTTTTCGGAAAGTCAGAGACCGAGAGAGAGTCCGAAGAGACGGACGATGAGCGGAAAATCCGGTGCGCCGGATTGAACTTCATCTGGCTCCGAGATCTCAAGTCTCATACACGCGACGGTTTTCGATACTATCAGCTTCTGCTGGAATACGTTGATCAGCAAAAGACAACATTCTCCGTCGTCGACACGGCAAACTTGAACGGACGGGATATCTCCGGCCACGAAAATGAACGCGGGTGCGTGTCAGCCCATGTGGTCGTTCGCACCCCGGTCGTGGCCGTTGATAGCGGCGACTACCGATGTGTGATCGAAGTTGCACACTCAATAAACCGAAAATGATTGAGGATTTCCTGTGTCGGCAGCTTCGCCGATGGGCAACGCAGGACGAACTCTCATTTGACGTACCGGTGCCAGATCCGAAACGAGGAAATGTGCTCAAGCCCTACCGATTCAATCCCCGCCTGGAACTCCACGCCGATGTTGGACGGAACGTCGGGTTTGCCACTGGTCCAGGTGCTGAAATTTCCTATCTAATCTTTACCAAGAGCAAAGAAAAACAATCGATTGCCGGTAAAACCCATGTGATCAATGAGGAATTTGACGCCCAAGTTCAATTGAAGGTGTCCGCCAAGCAGGGACCAAACGACCCTAAAGCACGTTTCGAATGGATGAACGCCCTGCGAACCTACTACACACAGCGCGGGTACAAGATTAAGGTGTCATTCCGGCACGTAAACGGTGCGATGATCACCGGGTCGTTGCCGGATGCACTTGCCGGCGCTTCGGATCTGATGATCTGCACAAAAGATGTAATATCTCTCCAGGCAGCCAGAGAGTGGTACACGACAGTCAACCGCGATGTCGTGAAGCAGATGGAAGCCTTGCTGGACAAAGACTCGCTATGGAAAGGTCACGGATAGAGTATCTGGACGTGGAACAGGGCGGGACGCATTCGCGACTGCGCCTGCTTGCTCCTATCCGCTACCTTTCTATCCGTCATCCAGAGAAGCGCCGGTATGACGTGATCGTTCCATTATCCGTCGCACTGGTGGCATGGATCGTTTACGTAGGCGTCCAACCACGCGCCCCACTGTTCGGCGATGCTGGGTTATTGCGGTTTGCCAGAGACCTATTGATCATGGCTGTACCGTTTATGGTGGGGGCGCTGGCGGCAGTATCGATGGGCGCGCCAGGTAACAACATTGATCGAAGGCCAATGGGAGCTGAGCTTTGGCTGGACAATGACGCCCTGACTATGCGCCAATTCCTTTGCTTTCTGCTAGGTTATCTGAGCTTCTTGGGCCTTGTGACGCTATTCGCTGTCGTGGGCGCTGGCTTGATGAGGGACGCGGTTATCAGCTGGACAGCAAGTGCTCCGTTGGCTCGAACAGCGGTCTGGGCAATCGGTAGCTTGATCCTGTCTATGCTTTTATCGTTCTTGTCGGTGACTGTATTTTGGTCGCTCTATTTTCTGACAGACGTTGCTAACCGCAAGGGGAATTAGCGTCGTCCCCCAAACGCTTCGGCCGCCTCTTCCTGGAAATCTGGATGGTGATGGCCATAGTTGGCTTCCAGCTGCTCCACGGTCATCCCAAGCCAGCCAGCGGCTTCCCACATATCGACGCCAGCTTGCATGAGCCAAGTCGCGGCGGTGTGGCGCAAGGAGTGGCGAACCACATCATCGCCCAGTCCCGCATCCTCCAGAATTGCTTCCCAAGCCGACCTGATCTTGCCGGCAAGCGGCTGGCCATCGTGGATGCGGTTGACGATGAATCGTATCTGCTCGCCGTTCCTCATGACGCCCGCTGCTCTGAGTTCGGAGGAACGCTTCTCGTCGATCTTACGCCAGCGGACTAGGTGAGGGCGCAGCCGGCTGGCGATCTTCGCGGGCGGGCGTCGCTTCTTGGTCGACCGCTCCAAGGCTCCCTTGCCTTGGTACACCATCGCGTCCAGATTCATCCAAGGATGAGTCGTTGTCGATAGCCACTGTGTGCGGCGGATCGTCTCTTCGCGGCGCGCGCTGTAAATGCCGACCAACATGAAACGCGCCGCCGGATAGCGACGGCGGATGATCCACCGCTCACGTCTCAAAAGCTTGCCATCTTCACCACGCTTCCAGGTCTCTCGCTCATTGTCCCACACGTAACCAATCGCTGCTGCGAGTAAGCGAGCGGCTTCATTGCGTGTTAGCCACCGGTGACGCCCCTCCGCCTTTGGAGGCAGGGTGATCTTTGGGACCACGCTAAGTGTGTGTTCTGCGTGATAGACGTTGACCGCAGCCCGCAAATCCTCAAGTCGGCGTCGCGCGGTCTGATCTGAGACCGAGCTGTTGCGGGGCTTGATGCCTGCCTTTCTGTTGTTCTCGTTCGGCGTGCCAGTAGACCAGTCTACGAAATCACGACAGAGTTGGGCTTTGAGCTCGCTGACCGTCTTGTCGCCAAAGAAGGTGTTGAGGTCGAGCAAGCGAATGAGCAGCAGATCGTGTTGTGCCCACGCGCGTTGGTCGCTCTTATCCTTGGGGCGCTTTGCAATCTCGTAAGCAGTGAGAACATCAGCTATGGCGAGGGCGCCCGGGTCAGTGGCGCCGATTGTACTTGTATGTCGCCCGCCGATGTAGGTTTCGAGTGCCTTCGCAGCGCCATCAATGTCGTCGCGGCCGAAGCCTGTGCGGATCTGCCGGCCGCGGTCGAGGATGATCCAGGTCTCATCGTCGTCTCGGAACCAGAGTCGTGGTGGCTTGGCTTTGCGGCCCGGCATGACGGCTTGACCAGTTTGCGGATGGCGCGAGGTGTGGTCAAATCTTTGCCTGCCACTTTGGCAATTTCAAGAGTCCCAGTCGCTGCGGCCCTGCGCAACGATGATAAGGTCAATGGACCGTGCGGAAAAAATACGGTAACGGCCTCGATCAGCGTCATCACTTCGTCCTCCCCCCACTGTGCAGGATCGGGCCGGGCTTTGGCGCGAGCGAGTCTATCGATCTTACGCTTCGGCATATCTTGAACGCGGTACTTGTGAGTGCGCGAGGCCCTTCGGATCGGCCACCCGTCCAAGGTGTATGCGAAATCTGCTCTTCGAGAAGCGCGCCTCTCATTACATGCGGCAATTGGCGGTTCCCGAGTGCAAAACGGACAATTCGAGACTCTTAATCAGCGGGTCCCAGGTTCGAGCCCTGGTGCGCCCACCAAGCAAATCAAGCACTTACAGCAGTGCACGTCAGAACGGACCATTCGGTTTGACGTCCGGTTTGAGAAATCTGTTCATTGTCCGTACGCCGATGGCGGGATGGCTGCGCGTTACCGCAGCGGCTAGCTCGTTTCCGCGGCGGCGTGGAGCACTCTCTCACGCAGAAGCCTTGGCGACCGAGATCCCAATCCGTGGTTCCTACCCGTACACTTCGCTCAGCTTTTTGATCGCTGACTCCGCGAGTTCGAGCCGGCCACCCAGGTAGTGCGCGTCCAGAATCTCCTGCACGGTCTTCATCGAGTGGCCGGTGATCGAGGCGATCTCCGGCACCGAGCAGTTGGATAGCGCGAGGCGCGTAACAGCAGTGCCGCGCAAATCATGAAAGTGCAGGTCCTTCAAGGACGTTTTCTTAAAGGTCTTGTCCCAGCTCGTCCTGAAGCCGTCCTCCGTCCACGGCCGTCCGAACGAATTGACCAAAATGGTCACTGCAGAGCGCTTTTCCTTGAGCGCAGCATCAAGCGCCGCCTTTAGCGTCGGCCCCACCGGTATGGTTACACGGCGCCTGCCCTTGCTGCCGCGTCCCTTAGACTGACGCATCCGGATGTACGTGCCATCGTAGTCCTTCCAAGTTAGGCGCAGCAGGTCCCCTTGGCGCTGGCCCGTCCACAGTGCAAGCAGTAGAGCCGCCTGCAGCTCAACGGACGCAACGCTGCAGAAGGCCCGGATGTCCTCGGCGCTCCACACGATCTCCGATCGATCAGAGTCGTAAAGCCGCGCGCAAACGTTCACTGCGATCTTGCCGCGATCCTTCGCAACCGACAGAACACGCGCGATCGTTGTCCAAACGTAGTCCGCCTTGCGCGGCGTATCGGAGAATGAATCACGAAACTCTTTGAAGTCACCCCTCTTCGAGAGCGCCGATTGGCATCGATCCAAACTTGGCCTCGATGAGCTTGAGATATCCGTCGTAAGCGCGCTTACTCTTGTCGCCGAGATCTTTGTACTCGCTACAGTCCTTGAAGTAGTCGATGAGCGAGCTGAACGTCTCGGCAGTCTTCGTTGTGTACGACGACACTGCTTCGTTGTAGAGCCGCATAAACTCCGGTGTGCCGGGTTCCGCGTCAATGCGCGGGCCTCCTTTCCAAGCGTACCAGTAGGTCTTCGATGTACCGTCAGCGAGCTTTTTATGGACCAGTTGATCCCTTTCAGCCGCACTCGCATTCTGGGAAGCCTTCCATGCGTCGTATGGTGTTAGTTGAGCTTCAATCTTAGGCTGTAAACCAGATAGCCGGTCAAGGGCCGCGTCAATAGCTTTTCTATCCCATTTGCGTGGTTCCGGGAATCGGTCTAGGCATGATTCCGCGTCGAACCCATTCGGTGAACGCCGAAAGCGACTCGCAGCCAGCGTAAGCCGCAGCTTGTTTTTTTAGAGATGCCACGCGGCTCGGTCACCCTGTGCTCCACTGCTGTGAATGGCGCCGGATTGCGAGCAAACCCGAAAATGCGGCTGAACAAAGAGCGTCGGATCGGCTGTCGTATGTTCAGCCAGCCTGGCGTGGAAATCGGTCAGGGCATGATCACGGACTTGGAGTGGAACATGATGCGGCACGCGGCAAGAGCGAAGGCGCTCGAAATCTGGACAAGCTTCTAAATATTAAGAAGCACTGCTTTGCGGAGTTTTGTGCCTGCGTCTGATCAGCGCCGCGTGCGGGCGTTCTTGGTGTTGAGCTGCTTTGGTCTCGATCGCTTGTCCTGTGGTGCTGGCGCACAACGGTCTTTAAGTGTTACTAGCTTGGCGATCGCTCGAGCCAAAGCGTCAGGGGTATCGAAGCGAGCGATTCCACGGCGAACGCGAGCCCTCTCAGAAAAGTTTATGGTTCGTTTCGCTTTCCCGTCGGCCGACAGCAGCACGTAATCGAGCACTGACTCGTTATGCTCAGACAGCCTGATGGCGGCGATCCAGCCCTGAGGCAGGCGTGCCCTGCGCTTGATCGACCAATACGGCGCTCGATTTTGCCTTCCGCAGCAGAGGGCTGATCGAATTGAGATGTTGACCGATCCACGCACGCGCAAGTAATCGGTCCGGTTGCTAGAGATGATGCGACCACCAGCTTTCCTGATGGCCATGGCGATGTGAGAGCCGAGCTTGGCCTCTTGCTCTGCCCAGCGCGGGCGCGACTCGAGAAATGCATAGTTTCGCTTGGGAGTGTAGCCGATTAAGCGATACACGTTCATCATGCTGCCGAAGTGAGTTTGATAGGTGGAAGCGCAGGGAAGGCCGACCGTGCTGGCTATGATAGCAGAGCTCAGGCGCCCTTCCTTGAGCAGCGTTTTGCGTAGACGGGCAAGCATCTCCTCTTCAGTGATATCGACACGCCGTTCCTCAATGATCTTGTTTACTTTCAGGAAGACTTCGCGTTCGATGATCGGCTCGATACATCTCTCGCTGGTGATCCAAAGCTCGGGAGGATTGCAGGTGCAGGTCCGCCGCAGCTTGCGTGATCGGCGGTTGAAGGTCAGGTTTCCAATGTAGTTCTCGTTTCTAAGCACCATGTTAACCGCTGCGCGCGTCCACCGAACTCCCGTGCTCGTGAGTATGGCCCTCCGGTTTAGCTCCCGGGCGATAATCGCTTCCGACTTTATCTGCAGAAAGCGCTCGAAGATCCACTTGACCACGGCTACTTCCTCGGGAATGCCGGGGCGCACTCGGACGTGATCAGTCATGAGGTATTTTTGGTCACCGTTCTTCAGCACGCCTCGCGACCGCTGACTCTGATCGACAAGTTCTCGCAAGAGAGCATAACCAGGGCGACCTCCAAGCTTGAAGCCAAGTCGGGCGAACCGGCACTGCGCAGCGTGAACCTTCGCCGAAAGCTCACGACTGTACTCGGCCGCCATTACGCGCTTGATGTTTTTGATGATGCTGGAGAGCACGCTGCCGTCATTATCAAACTGCTCAGCACAATACACGATGTTGATGCCTGCCTGTTTGCACACGAATTCGTAATACGCGCTCTCATCGACGTCCTGAAAGCGGCCCCACCGGCTTACGTCATAGACCAGAATATGACCGAAATCGGCTGCTCCTGTTTGGACATCCTTGATGAGCTGTATAAGACCGGCCCTGTTCTTGATGAGCAGGCCGCTCTCTCCCTCATCGCGATAGGTTCGTACAATGGTCAGGCTATGGGCGTGCGCGTATGCTGCAATCACAGCAGCCTGATTCTGAATCGAGTATTGCTGCCGTTGTGTCGACATGCGGACATATTGTGCCGCTCTCATGCCGAGCTGCGATCGTACCGGATGAGCCTTATAGATCTCGAGCGCGTTGGCCATCATTCTCGCTCCCGAAAGTTACACCGGAGCAAATCAAACATCTATGCGACGCTTGCAGCAATAATTACATCAATTGAAGAAAATAGTCCCGCATCGCCGCCGGTATCGACGCAGTTGGGCGACCACCTCTCTTCGCAGCTCGCGTGCTAAGGAGCTCGTTCAAGGAGCATCTACAACGCCCAGCGGCGGAGGGCGCGATCCGGGAAAAGTATGTCTTCGGTGCGCCGTATAGTTAGCGCATTGGCGGTCTTATACTATGGCTGTATCAATCCTTCTCTGTAATCCGCAATAGATGGGAAGTGCATGTCTCGATCACTGCTCGGATAGGGTTTGAAAAAGCTGGTGCCAATGCCTGCTTTCTTCCAGCTCTGCTAGCAGATCACCGGCGGCTCCTCTGATCAGCCTCGTCTATTCTGGATGGCGCTTACGAGATAGACGCCTCACACCGCGCGTTGCAGGTGCGAGTGTTGGTATTATTCGGTCGCGCCAGCTCGGGTCCAAGCGTGGATCATCGAGGGCGCGACCAAGTAAGGCAACCATTTCGACTCACGCCTCACTACATTGAGACTGAGATTGAGGGCGCGCCTGGACGACAAACCATGGCATTGGTTTCTTAGCGGTGAGAAGCCCGAAACCAGACATTCCGTCGCGTCATCGCGATAGAGGCGGGCCGTCTGCTCAACCAAATGCCGATGATGTCGTCAGGCAAACGACTCTTCTTTTCGGCAGAGCCTCCCATGTTTTAACGCGCTGAATTCGAGTGCAGGAACCTGGCCTTTCGAGCAGCCTGCAGCCTCCTACCATGAGTGGCCGAATGGGAAAGACCCATTCCCACCGGAGCAGGTAATCGATGCTTGGAGCGCTTACCATCCAACGCGACTCTCGCTGATCCCGTCCAGGTACTTGCGCGATTGCACGATTAGCATGCCCGATCGTTCGATGAGCGAAGTGATGGCTTCATTTCGAGGCAGTCGTTTGCAAGGCTCGCCACACCGCACACGGTTACAGGTCCGAAAGGATCGAGCGCAACCTGAAATTACACCTGGTACTTCTGTTCGCCTTGCTGATGCCGTGAAGATCGCATTTCCTTTAGGGGAATGACGGTCGCGGGTTTGCGTCGCGAGCGCGATCGGAGTCAATTGATTATTCAGAAGATTGCCGGCAAAGATTTACAACGCTGGCTCATATAGAACGGATGAGAGAGCTATGCCGCGAAGAAGCAAGGGCGCCCGACTTCAGCTCAAGGCTGCCCGCCGAAACAAGAGCGGAAAGATCACTCACCAGCCAACCTGGATCATCAGAGACAACGGCCGGGATGTCAGCACAGGCTGCGCTGCAGATGAGATTGCGGCCGCGGAGGAAAAGCTAAGAGACTACATAAGCTCTAAACACACCCCGAAGCGACGAATTCGCCACATAGACGATATCGCTATTGCGGATGTCCTCTCGATTTATTTGGACGCGCAGCTGGACAAGCTTCGCGGTCGTTTCAAGGTCGATAGCGAGAGCGAAGATACGATTCCCGATATCCGCAAGTTCAAGAAGCGGATCGAACGGTTGAACGAGTGGTGGGGAGCAAAAATGCTGGGCGAGGTAAATGGGGAGGCATGTCGCTCGTACGCCAAGAAGCGCGGCAAAAGGGGAGGCGCGCGCAGAGACCTTGAAGACCTCCGCGCTGCCATTGGTCACCATGCAGGTGAAGGATATCATCGGGAAATCGTGAAGGTGTCGCTGCCTGAGAAGGGGCAACCCCGAGACAAGTGGCTGACGCGCAGCGATGCGGCCAAATTGGTTTGGACCTGCTGGCGCTATCGCGAAATGCAAAAAGGCTCTCGCCGACCGATGGAGGACGTGAAGGTCCCCACAAGCAAGCGTCCCCTTCGCCATCTTGCGCGGTTCATTTTGCTGGGCATCTACAGCGGAACCCGTGCGGGAGCTATCGCAGCCTCGTCTCCAATTCCGGCGATCGGTCGCTCCTATGTAGACCTGGAGCGCGGTCGCTACTACCGTCTGAAACAGGGCAGCGCCAAAACCAACAAGCGGCAACCGACGGTGCCCATCCCCTTTCGCTTGCTAGCTCATCTGCGGCGCTGGCATCGGATTAATCCAGAGGCGAAGCATTTCGTCGAGTACAACGGAAGGCCGATTACCTCGGTCAAAACGGCGTTCAAGAGTGCTGTGAGGCTTGCAGGGCTTGGTCCGGGCATCTCGCCTCACACTCTGCGACACACCGCGGCTACTTGGCTGATGCAGAGAGGGGCAGATCCTTGGCAGGCGGCAGGCTATCTCGGAATGTCGCTTGAGGTTCTGCTCAACACGTATGGCCATCACCATCCCGACTATTTGTCCGACGCCGTCGAGAAAATCGCCAAGCGCGAGCCCGCGGGCGAACGAAAAGCGGTCGTATCTGGTGCGGTTTCTGGTGCGGTGATTCCGATCAGACGAAACGGGGCCTGATAAGTTGCTGATTTTATTGGTGGGCCCGGCAGGACTCGAACCTGCAACCAGACCGTTATGAGCGGCCGGCTCTAACCATTGAGCTACAGGCCCCGCCGCGAGGCGGCCGCAGGTAGCGCGGCCGGCAACGGTGCGCGGTTCGTTTACAGGGCCTGAGGCGGGGGTGCAATGCTGGCGCTGGTGGATGGGAACGCCGGCACGGCATCATTGATAAATTTCGAATAACCGAAATTGGCGATGATGCCTGTATAACCCTGTTTTGCCCGACGAAGCAAACCGCATTTTCGCAGGTTTTTCGAGGTGGGCGGTAACCCATTGAAATCACTGGCCTCGTCTACTGTGCATGGGGTTGTTTTCGCAACTTTGTTTGAGAGGGCCTGTTGGCCCCCTCGAACATGGTGCGGCTGCGCTCGGCGGCACGGCCGCTGCCTAGTCCACCGAGACCCCGGCGAACTCGACCACCTTGCGCCACTTTGCGGTCTCGTCCGCGACCAGCTTGCCGAACTCGGCCGGCGTCATCGGCTTGGGGATGCCGCCAGTCTCGGCGAGCTTTGCCACCAGCTTCGGGTCCTTCAGCGCTTCGCCGACGGCCTTGTTGAGGATCTCGATCACCTCGGGCGGAGTGCCCTTCGGCGCGGAGATGCCGTAGAAGCCGACCGATTCGAAGCCCGGCACGGTCTCGGCGATCGCGGGCACGTCGGGCACGCTGGGCCAGCGCTGCGGCGAGGTCACCCCGAGCGCGCGGACGTTGCCGCCCTTCACCTGCTCCATCGCCGAGGGCAGATTGTCGAAGATCAGCTGCACCTTGTTGGAGATGATGTCGGGGAAGGCGATGGCCGAGCCGCGATAGGGCACGTGCACCATGTCGCACTTCGTCATCACCTTGAAAAGCTCCGCCGACATGTGCACCGAGGTGCCGTTGCCGGAGGAGGCATAAGAAATCTTGCCGGGATTGGCCTTGCAATAGTCGATGAACTCCTGAACCGATTTCGGCGGAAACGCGTTGGAGACGACCAGCATGTTGGTGAGCTGCATGATGCTGGCCACCGGGGTGGTGTCGCGCAAAAAGTCGAACGGCAGCTTCTTGTAGAGCGAGGTCGAGATCGCGTTGTTGGGCGCGACGAACAGCAGCGTGTAGCCGTCCGGCGGGGCGTTGATCGCCGCGGCCGCGGCGATGTTGCCGCCGGAGCCGGTGCGGTTCTCGACGATGAATTGCTGGCCGAGCCGCTCCGACAGCCACTGCGCCATGATCCGCGCCACGATGTCGACCGGGCCGCCGGGGGAAAAGCCGATCAGCCAGTGTACGGGACGATCGGGATAGGCTGCGGCGGCGGGAGGGGTAGCGCTGCAAAGACCGAACAGGACTGCGAGTCCGAAAACACCGTGACGCAAAATTCGCAACATGACACCTCCCATTGTTCTATTGTCGTTGCGCGGCATGCTTTCACAAAATCAGCGCGCTGCCTACACCGCCGCAAGTCGGTGTTGACGCAGGTCCGTCAGGGATGCCCATGAGATTCGCGAAGATCCTTCTCGGTGCGGCGCTGCTCGTCAGCCCCGCCGCCGCCCAGACCGGAGGCACGGTCATTCCGACCACGACGATCAGCTTGGGAACAGCGACGCCCCGCGGCGGCTTCCCGCTCTATGGCAACGCCTTCGCGGAGCTGATGAACGCGGCCGATCCGCAAATCATCATCGCCCCGCGCAACACCAAGGGCAGCAACGAGAACATCCCGCTCTTGGAAAAGGGCGAGCTCGATCTCGCACTGGTTGCGGGCGAGCCGGCCTATGAGGCCTTCGCCGGCATCGGCCGTGCGAAGGTAGCGCTGAAGATCCTCACCGCGATCTATTCCAACCCCGGCATGTTCGTGGTGCGCGCCGACAGCCCGTACACGACCCTCCGCGATCTCGTCGGTCAGCCCGTCGCGTTCGGCGCCAGGGGCTCCGGCCTGCCGATCCTGGCGCGCTATGTGCTCGATGGTCTCGGCCTGAAGCAGGACGAGGACTTCAAGGCTGTTTATCTCGACCGCGTCGGCGACGGCCCCGCGATGGTCGCGGACGGCCGCGTCGCCGCACTCTGGGGTGCCGGCATCGGCTGGCCCGGCTTTGCCGCCGTCGCTTCGAGCGCATCGGGCGCGCGCTTCATCGCGCCGAGTGCGGACGAGATCGCCCGCATCCGCGCCAAGCATGCGTTCCTCAAGCCGCTGACCGTGCCGGCCGGCTCCTACCCGAAGCAGACCGAGCCGATCGCCTCGCTCGGTTCCTGGAGCTTTATCCTCACGCGCGAGGATCTGCCCGACGACGTCGCTTACCGCCTCGCCAAGACGCTGCACGGCAATGAGGCGACGTTCTGCAAGAAGCTCGCCCAGGCCTGCGAGACCACCGCCGCGAACACGGTCGCGGCCGCGCCGAGGCCGGAGCTGATCCATCCGGGCGTAATGAAGTATTTTCGCGAGATCGGGGTGGTGAAGTAGCGAGTGGCGAATTGCGAATAGCGAATGGAAGCTTCCATTCGCTAGTCCCTATTCGCCACTCGCCAATCTCACTTCTTCACCAGCGGACAGGCCGGGTCCGGCGGGCCGAACGCCTTGTCGCCGGAAATCGTCGTTAGGATCTTGTAATAGTCCCACGGATATTTGCTCTCCTCCGGCGTCTTCACCTGCACCAGCCAGAGGTCGTGCACCATCAGATTGTCCTCGCGAAGCTTGCCGTTGCGGGCGAAGAAATCCTCGATCGGCTTCTCGCGCATCTTGGCCGCCACCTTCAGCGGATCGTCGGTGCCGGTCTCCTTGATGGCGTTAAGATAGTGCATCACGCTGGAATAGACGCCGGCCTGCCACATCGACGGCATTCGGTTCATCTTGGCGAAGTAGCGCTTCGACCATTCGCGCGTCTTGTCGTCCATGTCCCAGTAGAACGAGGTGGTCAGCAGCAGGCCTTGCGCCGCCTGTAGGCCGATGCCGTGGATGTCGGTGATCAGCGCCAGCAGCGCCGCCATCTGCTGGCCGCCCTTGAACACGCCGAACTCGGCGCCGGTCTTGATCTCGTTCATGTTGTTGGGGGGACCGGCGGCAATGCCGATGATCTTGGCCTTGGAGGCCTGCGCCTGCAGCACGAAGGAGGAGAGATCAGGTGTTGCCAGCGGCGGCCGCACCGAGCCCAGCACCTTGCCGCCATTGGCGGTGACGACGGCGGAAGCGTCGCGCTCCAGCGAATGGCCGAAGGCGTAATCGTCGGTGATGAAGAACCAGCTGTCGCCGCCGCGCTTGACCACCGCATCCGCAGTGCCGACCGCGAGCGCGCGGGTGTCGAACACCCATTGGATGGCGTAAGGCGAGCAGAACTTGCCGTGGAAATCGGCCGTGCCGGTGGAGTGGGTGATGAACAGCCGCTTCTTCTCGTTGGCGATCGTCTGCACCGCGAGCCCGACCGCCGAGACCGGCACGTCCACGATCAGATCGACCTGCTCGACGTCGAACCAGCGCCGCGCCAGCGAAGCGCCGATGTCCGCCTTGAGTTGGTGGTCGCCGATCACGACGCTGATCGGCTTGCCGAGCACCTTGCCGCCGAAATCGTCGATCGCCATTTGCGCCGCGGTCACCGAGCCCTGGCCGGTCGGCGCCGAGGCCGGGCCGTTCATGTCGGTGAGCACGCCGATCCTGACGACGTCGTCGGAAACCTGCGCCGACGCCGCGCCGGACAGCAGGGTCGCCAGCAAGGCGGCCGCGACGGGCACTCCAAATCTGATTGGGTTCACGCTCGTCCTCCCTGATCCGGCTCATTGGCCGGTGTTGCTTGTCCGGGTATGGCCCGGTCGAATTGGTTTCTTTTGCAACTATTAGGGGGCTGGCGTCAATGTCAGGCTGCGAAGCGGATCTGTCCTGCGGGGGAGGGATCGTAGCCGGTCAGCTCCTCCGCGCGCTGGCGCAGCCGCCGCTCGTTCAGGAAGCGAAGCAAGGCCTGCATGGCGGGGCGGAAATAGCTGCGCTGCCGCATCGCGAGGTCGAAATTCTCCCAGACCAGCGGCACGAAATCGAGACCGGCCGAGCGCGCCGCGGCGCGCGTTGCGATGCCGCAATCGGCCTGGCCGGCGCGAACCAGCTCGGCCAGATCCGGGCCGGTCAGCGCAGGCGTCTCGATCCGGCGCAGGTCCCGCATCGAGGCGCCGGCGCGCTTGAGCAGCACGTCGAGCAGCATCTGCGCGCCCGTGCCCTGTTGCCGCATCGCCATCCGGGCCCCGGCTGCGAGCACGTCGGTCAGGCTGTGCAGGTGCTTGGGATTGCCGTGCGGCAGCAGGAGACCCTCTTCGCGGCGCACGAACGCGATCAGCACCGCATCATGCAGGTCCGGCGTGGTCCGCAGCGCTTCGATGCTGGCATCGCTGGCGAAATTGTCGCCGGCGTCTAGCGCGTGGAAGTGCACCGCCGCAGCCATCACCTCATTGCGCTGCAAGCGCTCGAGCCCGCGCGCGCTGCCCTCGCTCATCGATCCGAGCCCCGAGCCGGACTCGCGCAGGCTCCAATCGAGCAGTTCGTCGTGGCTGCCGCCGACGACCGGCGGCGGCTCGGCGATCAACATGCCGGCCGGGCGCGCGAGGCCCGACAGGACCCAGAGGTCGAGCTCGTGCCGTGGGAACAGCCATTTCCCCGTCACCTTGCTGCAGGGAATCGCACCGGTGGTGACGAGCTCGTAAAGCTTGCGTTCGCCGAGCCGAAGGTAATCGGCGGCTTCGCTGGTGGTCAGGAATTCCATCCTGCATTCCTATGCAACTTCTTGCTTCTTTTTGACGTCCGACGCAGGTGGAATTCTGCATTTCAGATATTTGTCGCGGGGAACCATGCCCGATCATCTCGCTGCTTTGCAACACATCCGCACGCGCGATCTCTGCTTTGGTGAACGATCCTAAAGAGATCGCGCGCCCGGTGCGCCGCGATGAAGTTGCCGAAATTTCCCGGCCAGCAGCGCAAAAACGCGTCACGAGTGCGGCGCAATCGATCATCATCATGACGGCGTCAAACCTGAGGGAACCCGATCATGGGCCGCCTGTCCGTTGCACTTGCGCTTCTCTGCGGCCTTGCCGCAGGCGTTGCGGCTTCGGCCGCGGAGGACCGCAGCATCGTCCTCGCTTCGACGACGGCGACGCAGGAATCCGGGCTGCTCGACTATCTGCTGCCGATCTTCCGCGACAAGACCGGCATCGACGTCACCGTGATCGCGCGGCGCGCCGACGAAGTGCTCGATGGGGCGCGGCGGGGTGAGGTCGACGTCGTGCTGATGCACGCGCGGCCTCAGGAGGAGAAGTTCGTCGCCGACGGCTTTGGCGTGAAGCGCTACGACGTGATGTACAGCGACTATGTGCTGATCGGGCCGAAGAGCGATCCCGCGGGCGTAAAGGGCAAGGACATCGCGACGGCGCTGAAGGCGATCGAAGCCAAAGGCGCGCCGTTCGTGACGCGTGGCGATCGGTCGGGCACTCATGCCGCGGAGCTCGCGCTTTGGATCGTCGCCGGCATCGACATCGCGAGCGCCAAGGGCGCCTGGTATCGCGAGGCCGGGCCCGGCATGGCCGCATCGCTCGGGGCCGCGCGCGCCGCCAATGCCTATGTGCTTGCGGATCGCGGCAGCTGGATCGCGTTCAGCGATCGCGGCGATCTCGACATCGTCGTCGAAGGCGACCGGCGGCTGCTCAACCAATATGGTGTGATGCTGGTGAACCCTGCGAAGTTCCCGAACGTGAAGAAGGACCTCGCGCAGACCTTCGTCGATTGGCTGACCTCGCCGGAGGGGCAGACGGCGATCGCCGGCTACAAGGTGGACGGACAGCAGCTGTTCTTCCCCAATTCGGACAGGTCGGGCGGCTGAGGGGTGAGGCCGGCACCGCCGGCGGTTGCCAAACCGGACGATGCATGGTCCTCATGGCGCATGACCCAGCGCCTGCCGCCTTCACTCACGCCGCTCGACACCGCGCTCGCCGCGCTGCTGCGGGGCGTTGATCCCGTCGCGCCGATGGAGGTGCCGCTGGCGGACGCAATCGGCTGCATCGCGGCGGGTGCGCCGCTGCTTGCCGCCTATCCTTCGCGGGATGTTGCGGCCGTAGATGGTTGGGCGCTATCTGCCAACGATCTCGTCGGGGCGTCCGCTTACTCGCCCGTGCCGCTGGCAATGGCTCCTGCATGGGTCGAGGCGGGCGAGGCGATGCCGGCGGGATGCGACTGCGTGCTCGATGCCGACGCCGTGGAGACGTCGGGGCCGCTTGCCCAGGTGCTCGCAGAGGGCGCGCCGGGGCAGGGTGTCAGGCGCGCAGGCAGCGACATCACCGCGCGCAGGGCCGTGGGGGACGCCGGCCATCCCATCCGTGCGGCGGACCTGTTGCTGGCGCGTGTGGCGGGCGTGGAGAAAATCGCCGTGAGGCGGCCGCGGCTGCGCATCGTCAATGTGCCGGGCGGAACGGTCACGGCGCCTATGATTGCCGGGATCGCGCACACAGCGGGACTGGATGTGGAAACGCGTCCAGTGCGTGCGCGCGATGCAGCGTCGATTGCCGATGTGCTCGATGCGTCCTCCTGCGATGTCCTCCTGACCATCGGCGGTAGCGGCGTCGGCCGCCAGGACGCCGCCGTCACCGCCCTGGCCCGGCGCGGCGAGGTGATGGCGCACGGCCTTGCGCTGCAGCCGGGGCGCACCGCGGCGGTCGGACGGCTGGGACGGGTTCCCGTCATCGCCTTGCCCGGCTCGCCCGATCAAGCGCTTGCAGCTTGGCTTGCACTCGCGCTGCCGCTCGCGGACCGTTTGTCGGCGCGTCGGCCGCGTCGAAAAGTGTCGCTGCCGCTTGCGCGAAAGATCGCCTCCAGCGTCGGCATCACGGAGATCGCTCTGCTGGCTGAGGAACATCGTGCCTGGATGCCGCTTGCCGTGGGCGAATGGCCGCTTCAGGCCATCGCCCGTGCGGACGCATGGCTGCTCATTTCCGCCAGCGACGAGGGATTTGCGGCAGGTGCGCCGATCGATGCGTATCTGATGCGGGCGTGATAAGGGTTCTGGCATGACGATGATCCCGAAATCACCGGACCGCAGCGCGCTCGAGCAGGAGCAGTTCCTCAAGATCCTGTCGCGCGAAGAGGCCTTGGCGCGCTTCGAGGCGGCCTTGTTCCCGCGCGCGCTTCGAACTGAAACGCGCAAGCTCGCAGCCGCGCTGGGCGCTGCCCTCGCCGAAGATATCACGGCAACGATCGACGTGCCGCCGTTCGACCGCTCCAATGTCGACGGCTTTGCCGTGCGCTCCGCCGACCTTGCGGCGGCCGGCGAGGGCGCGCCCGTGCGCCTCGCGCTGAATGGCGAGACCGTTCATTGCGGGACCGCGCCGACGCTGCAGGTGGCGGCCGGAACCGCAACGGCGATCGCCACCGGCGGTCCGTTGCCGCGCGGCGCCGATGCCGTGGTGATGGTCGAGCACACCCAGCCGGCCGGCCAGGATGCGATCGATGTCCGTCGCGCCGTCTCGCCGGGGCAATTCGTCTCGTATGCCGGGTCCGACATTGCGCGGGGCGAGGCGCTGCTGCGCGCCAGCACCATCATCGGCTCGCGCGAGATCGGCATGCTGGCGGCTTGCGGCATCGCCGAGGTGGGTGTCGCGCGCAGGCCGCGGGTTGCCGTGATCTCCACCGGCGACGAGCTGGTTCAGCCCGGCGAGGTGCTTGGGCCCGCCGAGATTTACGATACCAACGGCGCCATCGTCGCGGCCGCGGTCGACGAAAACGGTGGCGAGGCCGTCTTCCTTGGCGCTGTTCCGGACGACGAAGCCAGGCTCGAAGCCGCCATGCGCAACGCGCTTGCGGAAGCCGACATGCTGGTGCTCTCGGGCGGCACGTCGAAAGGCGCGGGCGACCTCTCTCATCGCATCATCAGCCGGCTCGGCGCACCCGGCATCATCGCCCATGGCGTCGCGCTCAAGCCCGGCAAGCCGTTGTGTCTTGCGGTGTGCGACGGCAAGCCTGTCGTGATCCTGCCGGGTTTTCCGACTTCGGCGATGTTCACCTTGCACGACATGATCGTGCCGGTGCTGCGCCGGATGGCCGGACTGCCGCCGCGCTCCGATGCCAAGGTGAACGCAACGGTGCCGGTGCGCATCGCTTCCGAGCTCGGCCGCACCGAATTCGTCATGGTCTCGCTGGTTGAGGGCAGGGAGGGCCTCATCGCCTATCCCTCCGGCAAGGGATCTGGTGCGATCACGTCCTTTGCGCAGGCAGACGGCTTTCTGCGCATCGATGCACTTGCCGACCAGATGCCGGCCGGCACCGAAACCGAGGTAACGCTGTTCACGCCTCATGTGCGCGTGCCGGATCTCGTCATCGTCGGCAGCCATTGCACCGGCCTTGATCTCGTCACGGCACAGCTCGCGCATGCTGGTCTCACCGTGCGCTCGATCGCGGTCGGCAGCCTCGGCGGGCTTGCAGCAGCCAAACGTGGCGAATGCGATCTCGCGCCGATCCATCTGTTCGACGATCGCAGCGAGACCTACAACACGCCCTATCTCGTCGAAAGTCTCGAGCTCGTGCCAGGCTGGCGGCGGATGCAGGGCATCGTCTTCCGCAAGGACGACAAACGTTTCGAAGGCCTTGGTGCAAAGGACGCCGTTGCGGCGGCGCTCGCTGATCCCGCCTGCATCATGGTCAACCGCAACCAGGGCGCCGGCACCCGCATCCTGATCGACCGGCTGCTCGGCGGCGCGCGGCCGGAAGGCTACTGGAACCAGCCGCGTTCGCACAATGCGGTGGCGGCGGCCGTCGCGCAGCACCGCGCCGACTGGGGCATGACCATTGCGCCGGTCGCCCATGCGGCCGGCCTCGATTTCATTCCGCTCGCCGAAGAGCATTATGACTTCGCGGTGGTGAGTGCGCGAAAGCAACGGCCGGCAGTGCAGGCGTTTCTCGACGCACTCGGCTCGAACGAGGTACGCGCGTCGCTCGCGCGAGCGGGCTTCCGGCCCGCATAGACGAGGGACCACGACGCGGCGTTCGAGCCATGAGAGGTCTACGGCTACGATGCCTGGTCGGTACGGCTGGCGGCCTGAGCGGCCTGCTCTCGCTTGCGCTCACGATCCTCGGCCTCGGCAAGCGCGCGCTGCGCGGCGGGCGGCAGCGGCTTCGGATCCGGCGGCACCTCGACGATGTCAGGCTTGCTCAGCTGCCTCGTGCGATCGATCGTCTCGGAGAGATCGAAGACGAAGTCGACGAATTCGAAGATCGTATTCAAGAGAGGGGCGGCCATGGCTTCGTCCGGGGAATGTCCAGACCTGTGGTCGCTCCCGTTCCAGGTCCGGTTCAAGAGGTCATGAACTTGGCGGGGCGCCGCAGCGACCAAGGAACATGAGCCAGGTCATGACTGCATCGACGCCCCTCAATTTCCGCAAGATCGCTGCTCTCGTCGCGGCGGCCGGAACGCTGTTCTGGCTCTACACCTTCCATTACATCGCGAATGTCCCGCCCGGAGACGGCAGCGGCTTTCAATGGCTCGCGGTGTTTCCGCTGGGCATGGTCTTCGGGGCGTTCTTCCTGCCGGCCTGGGTGCTCGTTGCGATCGGCCGTTTGCCGCGCTTCACCACTGCCGTCGGCATTTGCGGCCTGATCGCCTTCGCGATCATCTGGGCGCAGCTTCTCAACGAGTTTCCGAAATCATAGAGTCGCTAGGATGCGTCATCCAGCGCCGCCAGCCGCTCGGCCTCGGCAATGTCCTCGACCGTGTTGGCATTGAAGAACGGATCGAGCGGCTCGTTCGGCCAGGTCACCGTCGCAAGCGGATAGCGCGCGGTCCAGCGGTCGATCTTGCGGAGGTCTTCGTCCACGAGCGCGTGGCGCAGCTCCTCGCGCAAGGCGACGCGCCACAGGCCGATCACCGGATGCGACTGCTCGCCTGACGCGGCGACCGCAAGCTGCGCATTCTCACGCGCGCGCGCCTCATGCAGGCGCGCGACGAGGTCGCGCGGCAGGAACGGGCAATCGCCGGCGGCGCTGAGCACCCATTCGATCTCCGGCCGGTTCGCCGCGGTCCAGTCGAGCGCCGCGAGGATGCCGGCGAGGGGACCCGGGAAGCCGGGCACGTCGTCGGCGACGACCTGCAAGCCGTACGCGGCAAAGCGGGCGGGATCGCCGTTGGCGTTGAGGATCAGTCCGCTGCACTGGGGCGCAAGGCGCGCGATCACGCGTTCCAGAATGGTGCGGCCGCCGATGGTGCGCATCGGCTTGTCGCCGCCGCCCATGCGCCGCGCCAGCCCGCCGGCGAGCAGCACGCCGACAGTCGGCGGAACATGCGCCGCGGACAGGTCAGTCGTCACCGCCCTCACCCTTGCGCTTGTGCTTGGCCGATTCCTCTTCGACATAAGCGAGGTTCTGGTCGTAGACGATGCGCTCTTCGCCGGCGAGCACGATGAAGCGTTTGCCGCGGGTGCGCCCGACCAGCGTCAGGCCGACCTGCCGTGCCAGATCGACACCCCAGGCGGTGAAGCCGGAGCGCGACACCAGGATCGGAATGCCCATTCGGACGGTCTTGATCACCATCTCTGAGGTGAGGCGCCCCGTGGTGTAGAGGATCTTGTCGGAGGCGTCGACGCCGTGGCGGTACATCCAGCCCGCGATCTTATCGACGGCGTTGTGGCGGCCGACGTCCTCGGTGTAGCAGAGCGGGGTGCCCTCCTTGCACAGCACACAGCCGTGGATCGCGCCGGCCTCGAGGTACAGAGAGGGCATGGTGTTGATGGTCTGCGTCATCTGGTAGAGCCAGGAGGTGCGCAGCTCCGCCTTCGGCAGTGCGACGCTTTCGACCGCTTCCAAGAGGTCACCGAAGGCGGTGCCCTGCGCGCAGCCGGAGGTCTGCGTGCGCTTCTTCAGCTTGGCTTCGAAATTGGTGTGGTGTGAGGTGCGCACGACGACCACCTGGAGGTCGTCGTCGTATTCGACCTCGGTGACCACGTCGTTATATTTCAGCATGTTCTGGTTCAGCAGATAGCCGAGCGCCAGATATTCCGGATAGTCGCCGATCGTCATCATGGTGACGATCTCCTGGGCGTTCAAATAGAGCGTCAGCGGCCGCTCCATCGGCACCTTGATCTCGACCCTGGCGCCGGTCTGGTCGGTACCGGTCACGCTCTGGGTCAGGCGCGGGTCGTCCGGGTTGGGAATGATCAGAGGCACCGGGGCTTTGTCGATCTTCATCATGGCGGCGAGGTTAGCATGACATTCGGGTCAAGCCGATATATGCATGGCGGGGAGAGAGCGAAATGCCTTGGCTCGTCATTGCGAGCGCAGCGAAGCAATCCAGGATCTTTCCGCAGCGGCAGTCCGGATTGCTTCGCTCCGCTCGCAATAGGAGGGGAGGGGATGGTGGTTCCATCGGCGAGCGCTGGTTGCTGGAAAAGAGAGCTGGAATGAAAGTCATCGGCCTTGCAGGCTGGAGCGGTGCGGGCAAGACCACGCTGTTGACGCGGCTGATCCCGCATTTCAACGCGCAGGGCCTGCGCGTCTCCGTGATCAAGCATGCGCATCACCAGTTCGACGTCGACGTGCCCGGCAAGGATTCCTGGCGCCATCGCGAGGCCGGCGCGGCGGAGGTTCTGGTGGCCTCGTCGAAACGCTGGGCGCTGATGCATGAGCTGCGCGGGGCGGCGGAGCCGCGGCTGCCGGAGCTGCTCGACAAGCTCTCCGCGGTCGATCTCGTCGTCGTCGAGGGCTTCAAGCGCGAGCCGCATCGCAAGATCGAGGTGCATCGTGCCGCCAACGGCAAGCCGCTGCTGTTTCCGGACGATCCCGGAATTGCCGGGATTGCGACCGACGTCGCGATTGACACGAGGCTCCCGACTGTCCATCTCGACGATATCGAAGGCGCGGCGGCATTGATGCTACGGGCGGCGATGCCGGTCGAGGAAGCGGTAGCAAGAAGCGCCGCGACGCGCTGACGAGGCACCATGGCGCAACTGTCGGACGATTGCTTTGCCTTCGGCGGCCCGATGATGTCGGTCGACGAAGCCGTCGGCCTCATCACGACGCGCGTCAACGCCATCGTCGATCTCGAGACGGTGGCGCTGGTCGATGCCGACGGGCGCGTGCTCGCGCGCGATGTGGCCGCGCCTTTGCCGCTGCCGCCGTTCACCAACTCCGCCGTCGACGGTTACGCCGTGCGCAACGCCGACCTTCCGGCAAGCGCAGAGCAGGCCTTCCCGCTCGACGGCCGCATCCAGGCCGGCGGCCTTGCGGAAGCGCCGATCAAGCCCGGCCACACCGCGCGCATCTTCACCGGCGCCCCGATGCCGCCGGATGCGGAGACCGTCTTCATGCAGGAGGACGTCCGCATCGATGCTTCAGGCAGGATCGTGCTGCCGCCGGGGCTGAAGCGTGGGGCCAATGTCCGGCCCGCAGGCGAGGACATTCCCCAAGGTCAGGTCGCGCTGCGCGCCGGCCAGCGCCTGCGGCCGCAGCATGTCGCCCTTGCCGCCGCGTTCGGCCTGACAAGGCTCGACGTCGTCAGGCGCATCCGTGTCGCCGTGTTCTCGACCGGCGACGAGCTCGCCTCGCCCGGCGAGCCGCGCGCCGCCTCGCAATTGTTCGATTCCAACCGCTTCATGCTGATGGCGATGCTGCGGCGGCTGGGCTGCGAGGTCAGCGATCTCGGCATTCTGCGCGATGAGCGAGCGTCGCTGGCGCGCGGCCTGAAGCAGGTCGCAGGCGACCATGACCTGATCCTCACCACCGGAGGCGTCTCGACCGGCGAGGAGGATCACGTCAAGGCGGCGGTGGAGAGCATCGGCTCGCTGGTGCTGTGGCGGATGGCGATCAAGCCTGGCCGTCCCGTGGCGATGGGCATCATCGACGGCACGCCGTTGATCGGACTGCCCGGCAATCCCGTCGCGAGCTTCGTGACATTCGTCCACGTGGTGCGCCCGACGGTGTTGGCGCTGGCGGGCGCCTTGCCGGAGCCGCTCTTGGCGATCCCGCTGCGCGCGGCGTTCACCTACAAGAAGAAGTCCGGCCGACGTGAATATGTGCGCGCCTCGCTGCGGCGCGCGCAGGACGGCGGGCTCGAGGCGATCAAGTTCCCGCGCGAAGGGGCAGGGCTCCTATCCTCGCTGGTCGAGACCGATGGCCTCGTCGAACTCGGCGAGAACATTACGAATGTCGAGCCGGGGCAGGATGTCGGCTTCCTGCCCTACGCCAGCCTGATCTGATGCCTCCTAACGTTGACGCAGCCGCTCCGCCTCGCCATGGTGCGGCCATGACCAGGACGACACTCGATCTCACCGGGCTGAAATGCCCGCTGCCGGCCCTCAAGACGCGCAAGGCGCTCAAGCCGCTCAAGGCAGGCGACCAGCTCGAAGTTCACTGCACCGATCCGCTCTCGGTTATCGATATTCCCAATCTGATCCGCGAGACCGGCGACAAGGTCGAGATCACCGAGCGCAACGAGGCGCGCATCGTGTTCCTGGTCGAAAAGAGCGACGCCCCGTAGAAAGGCGAATGTTCACGGCGGCGGCCTTTGCGCTCCGCCGCGCCTCAGGCGACGTCGATAGGACTTCGCAATCGCAGCATGAGACGCCTTTATTGATCTTCCGGTCAAATCGGGCTTGGCTCGGCCTTGCTCAAGAACGCAGGGCCGTGCTGGGCTCCGTTGAGCCGTGCAGCGTAACCACTTCCGCGAGCGTGATAATTTTCTTGGCATCTGGCATGCCAGAGGATAGAAGTGGAGTCCTGATAAGGACGAGATCGAGACGAAGCGATGAGCCACGAGGACGTGCACAAGGTCCGCTCCTTCGAGCATCCCGGTGAGGGACGCCGACGCGCCAAGGCGACCCCCAAGGGGCGGCAGGTCGATCCCACGGCCGCGCACGAGATCGAGCTGTTGCTCGGCGACAGGCCGCGGCGGCGCGATCTGTTGATCGAATATCTGCACCTGATCCAGGACAAGTATCACCAGATCTCGGCGGCGCATCTGGCCGCACTCGCCGACGAGATGAAGCTCGCCTTCGCCGAGGTGTTCGAGACGGCGACCTTCTACGCGCATTTCGACGTGGTGAAGGAAGGCGAGCCCGACATTCCCCCGCTGACGATCCGCGTCTGCGATTCGCTCACCTGCGCGATGCTTGGCGGCGAGAAGCTGCTCGAAGATCTGCAGAGCGCGTCAGGTCCCGGCATCCGCGTCGTGCGCGCGCCGTGCGTCGGACGTTGTGATACTGCGCCCGCCGCGGAAGTCGGTCACAATTTCGTCGACCACGCAACAATCGCCAACGTCATGGCGGCGGCGAAGGCCGGCGACACGCACGCGCATCTGCCCAGATATACCGAGTACGATGCCTACCTCGCCGGTGGCGGCTACAAGCTGCTCAATCGTCTGCGCTCCGGCGAATTGTCGAAGGACGATCTCCTGAAAGCGCTCGACGACGCTTCGCTGCGCGGCCTTGGCGGCGCCGGCTTCCCCACCGGGCGTAAATGGCGCGCCGTGCTGGGCGAGCCCGGGCCGCGGCTGATGGCGATCAACGGCGACGAGGGCGAGCCCGGCACGTTCAAGGACCGCTATTATCTCGAAACAGATCCGCATCGCTTCATAGAGGGCATGTTGATCGGCGCCCACGTGGTGCAGGCGAGCGACGTCTACATCTATCTGCGCGACGAATATCCGGCCTCGCGCGAGATCCTCCAGCGCGAGATCGCAAAGCTTCCGTCGGGCGGCCCGACGCTGCATCTGCGGCGCGGCGCCGGCGCCTACATCTGCGGCGAGGAATCCTCGCTGCTGGAGAGCATCGAGGGCAAGCGCGGCCTGCCCCGGCACAAGCCGCCTTACCCGTTCCAGGTCGGCCTCTTCGGCCTGCCGACGCTGATCAACAATATCGAGACGCTGTGGTGGGTGCGCGACATCGTCGAGAAGGGCGCCGATTGGTGGAAGGGCCATGGCCGCCACGAGCGTCACGGCCTGCGCAGCTTCTCGGTCTCGGGCCGCGTCAAGAATCCCGGCATGAAGCTCGCGCCCGCGGGCATCACCGTGCGCGAGCTGATCGAGGAATATTGCGGCGGCATGGCCGACGGCCACCAGTTCTACGCCTATCTGCCGGGCGGTGCGTCTGGCGGCATTTTGCCTGCAGCGATGGACGACATCCCGCTCGATTTCGGCACGCTGGAGAAATACGGCTGCTTCATCGGCTCGGCTGCGATCGTGATCCTGTCGCACAAGGACAGCGTGCGGTCGGCCGCACTGAACCTGATGAAGTTCTTCGAGGACGAGAGCTGCGGCCAGTGCACGCCGTGCCGCGTCGGTACCCAGAAGGCGGCGCTGCTGATGCAAAGGCCGGTCTGGAACCGTGCCTTGCTGGAAGAATTGAGCCAGGCGATGCGCGATGCCTCTATTTGCGGGCTCGGACAGGCGGCATCGAATCCGCTGTCTTCCGTGATCAAATATTTCCCTGACGAGTTCAAGGAAGCCGCCGAATGACCAAGATTACGTTCGAACTCGACGGCAAGCAGGTCGAGGCCAAGCCCGGCGAGACCATCTGGCAGGTCGCAAAGCGCCAAGGCCGCGACATTCCGCACCTCTGCTATTCGCCGGCGCCGGACTATCGCCCCGACGGCAATTGCCGCGCCTGCATGGTCGAGATCGAGGGCGAGCGCGTGCTCGCCGCGTCCTGCAAGCGCACGCCGTCGGTCGGCATGAAGGTGAAGACCGAGAGCGCCCGCGCGACTGCTGCGCAGAAGATGGTGATGGAGCTGCTGGTCGCAGACCAGCCGGCGCGCGAAACCAGCCACGATCCGGAGTCGAAGTTCTGGCACTGGGCCGAGACCACTGGCGTCACCGAGAGCCGCTTTCCAGCCGCCGAGCGCTGGGCCACCGATGCCAGCCATCCGGCGATGCGCGTCAATCTCGATGCCTGCATCCAGTGCGGCCTGTGCGTGCGCGCCTGCCGCGAGGTCCAGGTCAACGACGTCATCGGCATGGCCTACCGCAATGCCGGCGCCAAGATCGTGTTCGACTTCGACGACCCCATGGGCGAGTCCACCTGCGTGGCCTGCGGCGAATGCGTGCAGGCCTGCCCGACCGGCGCCTTGATGCCGGCCGTGATGCTCGACGACAAGCAGACGCGCGTCACCTATGCCGACAAGAAGGTCGATTCGCTCTGCCCGTTCTGCGGCGTCGGCTGCCAGGTCACCTATGAGGTCAAGGACGAGAAGGTGATCTATGCGGAAGGCCGCGACGGCCCCGCCAATCACAATCGTCTCTGCGTGAAGGGCCGCTTCGGCTTCGACTACATCCACCATCCGCATCGCCTGACGAAGCCGCTGGTGCGGTTGCCGAACGCGAAGAAGGATGCGAACGATCAGGTCGATCCGGCCAATCCGTTCACGCATTTCCGCGAGGCGAGCTGGGAGGAAGCGCTCGACATCGCCGCCAAGGGCCTCGTCAAGATCCGCGACGAGAAGGGCGTGAAGGCGCTGGCCGGCTTCGGCTCGGCCAAGGGCTCGAACGAAGAGGCCTATCTGTTCCAGAAGCTGGTGCGCACCGGCTTCGGCTCCAACAACGTCGATCACTGCACGCGCCTCTGCCACGCTTCGTCGGTCGCGGCGCTGTTCGAAGGCCTCAGCTCGGGCGCGGTGTCGGCACCGTTCTCTGCCGCCATGGACGCCGAGGTCATCATCGTGATCGGCGCCAATCCGACTGTGAACCATCCGGTTGCGGCGACCTTCATCAAGAACGCGGTCAAGCAGAACGGCGCAAAACTGTTCGTTATGGATCCGCGCCGGCAGTCGCTGTCGCGGCATGCGACCAAGCATCTGCAGTTCAAGCCCGGCTCCGACGTCGCCATGCTGAACGCGATGATCAACACGATCATCACTGAGGGCCTGACCGACGACCAGTACATCGCCGGCTACACCGAGGGTTTCGAGGACCTCAAGGAGAAGATCAAGGAGTTCACGCCGGAGAAGATGGAGCCGATCTGCGGCGTCCCGGCGCAGACCTTGCGCGAGGTGGCGCGCACCTATGCGCGCGCGAAATCGTCGATCATCTTCTGGGGTATGGGCATCAGCCAGCACGTCCATGGCACCGACAATGCACGCTGCCTGATTGCGCTCGCGCTGATCACCGGCCAAGTCGGCCGTCCCGGCACCGGCCTGCATCCGCTGCGCGGCCAGAACAACGTGCAAGGCGCTTCCGATGCCGGCCTGATCCCGATGTTCCTGCCGGACTACCAGCCGGTGGGGCGCGATGATCTGCGCGGCAGCTTCGAAAAGCTCTGGCAGCAGGATCTCGACCCCGTCCGCGGCCTGACCGTGGTCGAGATCATGAACGCGATCCATGCCGGCGAGATCACGGGCATGTATATCGAGGGAGAGAATCCCGCGATGTCCGATCCCGATCTGCAGCACGCGCGCCATGCGCTGGCGATGCTCGATCATCTCGTGGTGCAGGATCTCTTTGTTACCGAGACTGCGTTCCACGCCGACGTGATCCTGCCGGCCTCGGCTTTCGCCGAGAAGGACGGCTCCTTCACCAACACCGACCGCCGCGTGCAGCTGGCGCGTCAGGTGATCAAGCCGCCCGGCGATGCGCGCCAGGATCTCTGGATCATCCAGGAGATCGGCAAGCGCATGGGCCTGCCGTGGAACTATGCCGGACCCGGCGACGTCTTCACCGAGATGGCAGAGCTGATGCCGTCGCTGAAGAACATCACCTGGGAACGGCTGGTGCGCGAAGGCGCGGTGACCTATCCGGTCGACGATCCGAACAAGCCCGGCAACGAGATCATCTTCACCACGGGCTTCCCGACCGCGAGCGGCCGCGGCAAGATCGTGCCGGCCAAGGTCATCCCGCCGGACGAGATTCCCGACGACGAATATCCGATGGTGCTCTCGACCGGCCGCGTGCTGGAGCACTGGCACACCGGCTCGATGACGCGCCGCGCCCAGGTGCTCGACCAGATCGAGCCCGAGGCGGTCGCGTTCATGTCGCCAAAGGACATGCGCAACAAGAAGCTGGTGCCCGGCGATTTCATTCGCCTGGAGACCCGCCGTGGCGCCGTCGAGGTCAAGGTCCGCTCCGACCGCGACGTGCCGGAGAACATGGTGTTCATGCCGTTCTGCTACGCCGAGGCGGCAGCGAACCTGCTCACCAACCCGGCACTGGACCCGTTCGGCAAGATCCCGGAGTTCAAGTTCTGCGCGGCGCGGGCCGAGCGCGCCGTGATGCAGGACGCGGCGGAGTAGGCTTCGCCGGGAACGACGGCTGGAGTGTGGCGGGAAATTTCCACCCACACCGTCATTGCGAGCCACCGGGTCCGCGCGAAGCGCGGCCCCGATGACAGGCTCCGCGAAGCAATCCAGACTGCCTCCGCGGCAAGATTCTGGATTGCTTCGTTGCTTCGCTCCTCGCAATGACGGTGGTAAATACCGTTCATGTCCAAAGTCACCCCCGCGACACGCGCACTCACGGCCGCCGGTGTTGCTTTCACGGTTCACACCTACGACTATGACCCCGACGCCGAGAGCATCGGGCTCCAGGCGGCGGCCGCGCTCGGCGAGGACCCGGCGCGCGTCCTGAAGACGCTAATGGCGCTAGTCGACGGCAAGCCGGTCTGCGTGGTCGTGCCGTCCGACCAGGAAGTCTCGATGAAGAAGCTGGCGGCGGCGGCGAGCGGCAAGTCGGCGCAGATGATGAAGCCGCCCGAGGCCGAGCGCGTCACCGGCTACAAGGTCGGCGGCATCAGCCCGTTCGGGCAGCGCAAGCCTGTGCGCACCGTGATCGAGCAGAGCGCGCTTGCGCATGATCTCGTCTATCTCAATGGAGGCCAGCGCGGCCTGCAGGTCCGGCTCAAGCCCACCGATGTGCGGGATGTTCTTAAGGCGATCGTGGCGGATGTGCTGGCTTGAAGGCGATGGGACGGGATCATGAGGTGGCCGCTTCTGGCGTGGCTCGCGGTGCTGCTCGGCCTCGCGTTTCCGGCAGAGGCACATGAGGTCAATCTCGTCACCGCGCGCGTGGGGCTGAGCCCTGATCGCTCGGTGAGCGTCGAGCTCGGGTTGAAGGGCAGCGATGTCGATCGCCTGATCGGTACGAAGATCTATGATCCGAAACGGGACGCGGTCGATCCCGCCGCCGTCGAAGCGGCCAAGCCCGCGATCCTCGCCTATATGGTCACGCATCTGGCTGTTACAGGAGGTGCCAGGGCCTGCTCCGCCGGAAATGCAGCGATCCTGGCGGATGGTGACGGCATCGTCTACCGCAACAGCTTTGCTTGTGCCGACGCTGCCGGCGATATCATCTATCGCTCCACCGTGCTGACGGAGAAAGACAGGGCGGCGCGGCAGGTGGTGCTGATCGCGCAGGGCAGGTCCGAGACACAGGCCTTGCTCGACGCCGACAACACGACGGTGACCCTCTCGACGGCGCCGCCGTCGCTGTTCTCGACGATGCAGCGTTATCTCGTCACCGGCGTCGAGCATATCTTCCTCGGTTACGATCACGTCGCATTCCTGGTCGCGATTGTCTTGTGGGCACGGCGGCTCTTGCCGGTCGTCAAGATCGTGACCGCCTTCACCATCGCTCACTCGATCACCCTGTCGCTGGCGGCCCTGAACATCCTGGTCATCCCGAGCCGCATCGTGGAGCCCGCGATTGCGGCTTCGATCGTCTTCGTCGCGGTCGAGAACTTCTTTTCGCGCGATGTCGACCGGCGCTGGCGGGTGGCTTTTCTGTTCGGCTTGATCCACGGCTTCGGCTTCGCCGGTGTGCTGCGCGAGATCGGCCTGCCGCCCAATGCGATCGTTCCGGCGCTGGCCGCCTTCAATGTCGGCGTCGAGATCGGGCAGATCGCGATCGTCGCGCTGATGTTGCCGGTACTTGGCCTGCTGGACCGCGTGACTGCGGCCGGCCGAGAGAAGCCGGCACGAGCGGCAAGGCTGGTCTATGCCATCTCCGCAATGATCGGTCTGCTCGGCGGCTATTGGCTGCTGACGCGAGTGTTCGAGGCGTGATCGGGCAGACGACTTACTGCTTCTGCAACAGTTTCAGCCGGCAGCGGAGAGCTTCGCGGATGTGTGCACGCGCGAGCTGCTCCGCCTTGTCGCCGTTGCGGGTGGCGATCGCATCGAGGATCTTCCGATGCTCGCCGTGGCTGGTCGTCGAGCGTCCCGCCACCGTGAAGGTGGTCGGGCCGAGCAGGGCGATCCAGTCCTGCAATTCCCGCGAGGCGTTGTCGAGATAGCGGTTGCGCGCTGCGCGGCAGATGGCCTCGTGGAAGGCGCGGTTGAGCCTTGCCATTTCTTTTGCCATCTCGGCGGCATCCGTCGCGGATGCCTCGACAAAGGCCTGCTCAATATCGCGGAGCGCGTCGATCTCCGGCTGTGAGGCGTGCTCAGCGGCAAGGCGCGCGGCGGCGCCTTCCATGATCTCACGCATGGCGTAGAGCTCAAGCACCTCGGAGATGTCGAGATTGCGGACGATCAGCCCGCGGCCGCCGGCAGGCGCGACGAAGCCGCGCGCGGCGAGCCGGCCCAGCGCTTCCCGCACCGGCGTGCGACTGACCTTCAGCCGCTGGGCGACCTCTTCCTCGCGAAGGCGGTCGCCGGCGCGGTAGCTGCCGGCCTGGAGCGCTTCGCACAGCGAGCGGAACACGGCTTCGCCGAGCGCAACGCCGCCGCCGCGCGCGATCGTTCCACTTGAGCCTGCCGGACGCCTGGCCATTGTCCCTCGATGCGTACCCTGCCCATGCAGAGATGCCGCTTGCGTAGCTGATGTATATCTTTGTATACAAAGGTGCGCAATGGCCGATCGGCGCGATCGAGGCCCCGCTGGAAGAATGTCTCTAATTTGGCCGCATCGGGCAGACGGGATGAGCAGCAAATACGACGTGCTGGTGATCGGCGGCGGCAACGCCGCCCTGTGCGCGGCGATCAGCGCGCGGCGCGGCGGCGCCTCGGTGCTCGTGCTCGAAGGCGCGCCGAAATTCTATCGCGGCGGCAACACCCGCCACACCCGCAACATGCGCTGCGCCCATGATGCGGCGACCGAAATCCTGACCGGCCCCTACACCGAGGAGGAATTCTGGGAGGATCTGCTGCGCGTCACCGGCGGGCAGACCGACGAGGTGCTCGCCCGACATATGATCCGCGAATCCAAGGACATCCTGAACTGGATCGTGGAGCAGGGTGTGCGCTGGCAGCCCTCGCTCGGCGGCACGCTGAGCCTCGGCCGCACCAACTCCTTCTTCCTGGGCGGCGGGCGGGCGATGCTGAACGCGCTTTATCTCACCGCGGAGCGGCTCGGTGTCGACGTCGAATACGACGCCGAAGTCGTCGATCTCGTGATCGAGGACGGCATGTTCCTCGCCGCGCGCCTCAAGCGGCCGGTCAAGGGCGAGAGCGAGATCCGCGCGACTTCATTGGTCGCCGCTGCGGGCGGGTTCGAGGCCAACATCGAATGGCTGAAGCAATACTGGGGCGAGGCGGCCGACAACTTCCTGATCCGCGGCACGCCCTATAATCGCGGCTCGATCCTGAAGATGCTGCTCGACAAGGGCGTGCAGGAGGTCGGCGATCCCACGCAGTGTCATGCGGTCGCGATCGATGCCCGCGCGCCGAAATTCGACGGCGGCATCATCACGCGGCACGACTCCGTGGTGTTCGGCATCGTCGTCAACAAGCACGCGCAGCGATTCTACGACGAGGGCGAGGACATCTGGCCGAAGCGCTACGCGATCTGGGGCCGGCTGGTCGCGGCGCAGCCCGACCAGATCGCCTACATCATCTTCGATTCCACCGTCGTGACCAGCTTCATGCCGACGTTGTTTCCGCCGATCGCCGGGCAGACGATCGCGGAGCTCGCCGGCAAGCTCGCGCTCGATCCGGCCGCGCTGGAACAGACCATCACCGAGTTCAACGCCGCGGTGCGGCCCGGGACCTTCGACCACACCATTCTGGATGATTGCGTGACGGAGGGCATCACGCCGCCCAAAACGCATTGGGCGCGCCGGATCGAGACGCCGCCTTTTCTCGCCTATCCGGTGCGGCCCGGCATCACCTTCACCTACCTCGGCACGCGCGTGAACAAGGAGGCGCGAATGCTGATGAAGGACGGCAAGCCGTCCGCCAACATGTTCGCGGCCGGCGAGATCATGGCCGGCAATGTGCTCGGCAAGGGCTATGCGGCCGGCATGGGCATGACGATCGGCAGCGTGTTCGGGCGGATCGCAGGACGGGAAGCGGCGAAACATGCACGGAACTAGGATTCTCGACGAAGCCGACCGTTTGATGACGGTCTGCAATTCCTGCCGCTATTGCGAGGGCCTGTGCGCGGTGTTTCCGGCCATGGAGATGCGGCGCGCCTTCTCCGACGGCGATCTCAACTATCTCGCCAATCTCTGCCATTCCTGCGGCGCCTGCTACGTCGACTGCCAGTTCTCGCCGCCGCACGAATTCAACGTCAACGTCCCGAAGACGTTGGCGGTTGCGCGCGCGGAGTCCTATGCGGCCTATGCGTGGCCGCGGCCGCTCTCCGGCGCCTTCGCGCGCAACGGCCTCGTCATCAGCCTCACCGCCGCGCTCAGCATGGCGATCTTCATTCTCGGCTTTGCCGCCTTGAATGACCGCGGCGTGTTGTTCGGCGTGCATACCGGCCCCGGCGCCTTCTACAAGCTGATGCCGCACAATGCGATGGTCGCGCTGTTCGGCGCCGCATTCCTCTACGCGATCCTTGCCCTCGTCATGAGCGTGCGCGCCTTCTGGCGCGACATCAGCCCGCCGATTGGCGGCCGCGCCGATAACGGCTCGATCTTCCAGGCGATCCGCGACGCCGGCGAGCTGCGCTATCTCCATGGCGGCGGCGTCGGCTGCTACAATGAGGACGACAAGCCGACCGACCGGCGCAAGCTCTATCACCACCTGACCTTCTACGGCTTCCTCCTATGCTTTGCAGCGACCTCGGTGGCGACGCTCTATCATTATCTGCTCGGCCGCGAGGCGCCGTATCCGTGGTGGGACCTGCCCGTGGTGCTCGGCACGCTCGGCGGCATCGGCCTGATCGTCGGGCCCATCGGCCTGTTCGCGGCCAAGATGCGGAGCGATCCCGCGCTGCTCGACGAATACAGCTACGGCATGGACGTCGGTTTCATCGCCATGCTGTTCCTGACTGGCCTCACCGGAATGCTGCTGCTGGTGCTGCGCGAGACCGCCGCGATGGGCCCGTTGCTGGCGCTGCATCTCGGCGCGGTGTTCGCATTGTTCATCACTATGCCCTACGGCAAGTTCATGCACGGCATCTATCGCTTTGCCGCGCTGGTGCGCTACGCGCAGGAGCGGCGGACGGCGGCGTGACCCCGCGCCGCCCGTCTCGCAACCTCTTACGCGACCTCGCGCTCGGGCGGGGATCCCTGCTCGCGGGCCATCGTCGTGGCCGTGACATAGTCGGTCTTGCCGGTGCCGAGCAACGGCACCTTGTCGACCACCATGATCGCAGCGGGCACGGTCAGCTCGGAGGCGCCGATCGCCTTGGCCTGGGCCTGCATCGCGCTGCGCTCGGCGTTCTTCTCGGTCGTCAGCAGCACGATGCGCTCGCCCTTGCGCTGGTCGGGGATCGACACGGCGACGGATGCCGCCTGCGGCCATAGCGACGCCGCGATGGCTTCGACCGCGGACAGCGAGACCATTTCGCCCGCGATCTTGGCAAAGCGCTTGGCGCGGCCCTTGATGGTGATGAAGCCGGCCGCGTCGATCGAAACGATGTCGCCGGTGTCGTGCCAGCCGTCGGGGAGCCTTTCGAGCACGCCGGGATTTTCGGCCCTGAGGTAGCCGAGCATCACGTTCGGGCCGCGCACCGAGAGGCGTCCGCCTTCCTCGATGCCGGGGACCGGATCGAGGCGGCTTTCCATCAGCGGCGAGAGACGGCCGACGGTGCCGGGGCGGTTGGCCATCGGCGTGTTCATCGCCAGCACCGGCGCCGTCTCGGTGACGCCATAGCCTTCGAGGATGCGAATGCCGTAGCGCTCCATGAAGACCTGCCGCGTGCGGTCCTTGACCGCCTCGGCGCCGGCGATGACGAGGCGCAGGGTGCGGAAGTCGTAAGCGTGCGCCGAGCGCGCATAGCCGGTCAGGAACGTATCCGTGCCGAACAGGATCGTAGCGCCGGTCTGGTAGATCAGCTCGGGCACGATCCGGTAGTGCAGCGGCGAGGGATACATGTAGATCGGAATGCCCGCCAGCATCGGCATCATCATTCCGCCCGTGAGTCCAAACGAGTGGAACACAGGCAGCACATTGAACACCTTGTCATTCGCGTTGGCATCGACCCGCGCCAGCGCCTGCGCCGCGTTGGCGAGGATGTTGCGGTGGGACAGCACCACGCCCTTGGGCGTACCTTCCGAGCCCGACGTGAACAGCACGACGGCGGGATCGTTGGCCTGGCGGGGCACGCGCGGCGTCGTGCCGGCGAGCAGGCCCTTGATCTTGTCGGCGAGGCCGATCGAGGCGCGGACGTCCTCGAGATAGACGACGCGTGCCTCCGCGGAGATCGCAGTCATCAGCTTGTCGAGCTTGCCTTTCTCGATGAAGGCCTTCGACGTCAGCACGGTCTTGACCTGCGCGGCCTTCATGGCGGCGAGCACGTTGACCGGACCGGCCGAGAAATTGAGCATCGCCGGCACCCGGCCGCTGTTCTGCAGCGCCATGAAGACGACGGCGACGCCCGCGGAGTTCGGCAGCAGCACGCCGACATTCTCGCCGGTTGCGGTGCCGTTCTCGAGCTTGCGGCTCAGGACCTGCGCGCCGAGGATCAGCTTGCGATAAGTCAGCTTGGTGCCGAGCGCGTCCTCGATGATGACCTTGCCGGTGTCGCGGTCGCGATAGGCGTGTCCGAGGGCTTCGAACAGCGTGTGATCGAGCATGGCGTTCTTGACGAGGGCGTCGATCATGACGTCCTGCAGCGCGGCGCCGGCAGCGTTGCGGCGTGCCTTGCCCTTGAGCGTTTCGTCGACCGGAAGCTTGACCGGCGGCAGGATCGTCACCGTCACGCGCGGAAACCAGGACCGCTTGATCTGGCTGGAGTTGAGATAGCTGAGATAGGAGCGCTGCGCGCCTTCGATCCGGACCGGCACGACCACGGCGTCGGCCTTGTCCGCGATCATCGCGGTGCCGTCATACACCTTCATCAGCGATCCCGAGACGGTGATCCGTCCCTCCGGGAAGATCACGACGGGCTCGCCAGCGGCGACGAGCTTGATCAGGTCGCGCGCGGCCAGCGGCTTGCTCGGGTCCATCGTGTAGTGCTTGACGGCGCGCAGGAACGGCTTGGCCCACCAGGCCTTGGCGATGCCGGTGTCGACCGCAAAGCTCGCGTCGATCGGCAGCACGGCGTGCAGCAGCGGGCCGTCGATCAGGCTGACATGGTTCGGCGCGATCAGCATGCGCGTGCCGGGAGGCGGCAGGTTTTCGAGGCCGCGCACCTCGGTACGGAACAGGGCGCGGAACAGAAGCCCGCCAGCATCGCGCACACCTTCCTTGCCCCACTTGGTCAGCACGAACCACACCGCGCCGAAGCTGGCGACGCCGAGGCCGAAGAAGATCCAGCCGATATGCAGACCTGCCGCCTGCAACAGCGCGACGAACAGCGAGCCGACCACCATGAAGGCGGCCTGCAGCACGTTGCCGGCGGCGATGATGCGGGCGCGCTCGGAAGGTTGCGACCAGGCCTGGACCGCGGCAAAGGACGGAACGACGAACAGGCCGCCGCCGAAGGCGAAGGCGACGAAGTCGGCCAGCATGCGCAGGCCACCGAACGAAGTCGCGAAGCCGAGCGCAGTGATCTCGTGCCCCTTTGCGGTGACGCCGATGGCCCAGGCGAGATCGAGGCCCGCAAACCCCATGATGATGGCGCCGATCGGCACCAGCGCGAGGTTCGGGCGAACGTGGCTGAGGCTGGCGGCAAACAGCGAGCCGATGGCGATGCCGATCGCGAAGATGGCAAGGCACAGCGTCACGACGCCCTCGGTGCCGCCGACGACGTCCTTGATCAGCGCCGGCAGCAGCGACAGCACGATGGCGCCGACCAGCCAGAACCAGGAAACGATCACGGTGCCGTCCCAGAGGCGATGGTCGGCACGAAGCGTCCTGAGCAGGCTCACCGTCGACGTCCAGGGATTGGCGTCGACGGGCAGCTCAGGCGCGGAGGGCGTCGTCTGCGGAATGCGGGACGCGAACGCCCAGGACAACACGGCCAGCACGACCACGGCGGATGCGACCCAGCCCATATGCGCGGAGCCGGCGACGAACTGGCCGCCCGCGACGGTGCCGAGCAGGATCGCCATGAAGGTCGCGCCTTCGACCAGCGCGTTGCCGGTCGCGAGTTCGCCGAGCTCGAGCTGGTCCGGTAGCATCGCGTATTTCACCGGGCCAAACAGCGCGGCGATGGTACCGAACAGTGCGAGCGCTGCGAACAAGAGCGGCACCGAATGCAGGAAGAAGCCGGCAGCGGCGAAGCAGGCTGCAAAGATCTCGACGAATTTGAGCCGCCTTGCGACGACGGATTTGACGTATTTGTCGGCGAGCTGGCCGCCGAGCCCGGACAGGATGAAGTAGGGGAAGATGAAGACGGCGCCTGCCACCGTCACCAGCGCATCGCCGTGGCTCGTCGCCGCGCTGTAGAGCAGGATGATGACGAGCGCATTCTTGAGCACGTTGTCATTGAGCGCCGAGAAGAATTGCGCCCAGAACAGCGGTGCAAAGCGGCGTGACGACATCAATTCCCTGATCATGACTGGTCCTGTTTTGGCAAGGCAGACTGAGGTTGTTACGTTGTCTGTGAAACGTCACGACCGGAAGCATAGGGCGAACGATTGCGCGGCAACGAAGTTGCTGGCCTGCTCTGTCCCCTCGGTTCCTCCGATCCTGTTGGTCTCCAATCGGCATCGTTAGGTTCGCAAATATCCGGTCGAGGCCGGGCGGAGCGGCCTCGCTCGCCCGGATATGGCGCCGGGCGATGAAGGAAAGGCTGAACCGCATCGTCGAAATCCGCCGGATCGGCCACGCCCGTCCGGACATGGTTAAGTCCATCCTTGCAGCCGGCGCTTGCATTCGAGCCGACCCGCGTGCGCGCCTCAGGTGAGATGGGCGAGGTGGCGAAACGGCGAGAAGCGGCCGAGCAGGCTGAACCGGCGGCCCTCGTGACGGGCACGCGCACGGCTCGCCCGCCACATCCGAAGAGTCGCCCGGCGTTCGGCGAGCACACCGGCAACGTCGCAGGCGTTGGCGATGCGATTGACCGGGGCCATGGCCAGCCGCAGCAGGGCCCGGCAAAAGCCGGCGACGAGGGCGGCGGCGTCATCGACGAAGGTGGTGGCGATATCGACAGCAAGGGTTTGCATTTTCCAGGTCTCCAGGTTAAATTGAACAATGTTCACATGAGTAGCTTGAAAATGAACAATGTTCAAGAAGAATCGCTGCGCGATCAGAAAAAATTTCGGCGCCGGCTCCAGATCGTCGAGATCGCCCGCGGCATCATCTCAGCTAAGGGGCTGAGATCATTGAAGGTTCGGGATGTTGCCGAGGCTGCCGGCTGCTCGGTCGGCAGCGTCTATAACGAGTTTGGCGACTTCGACGGGGTCATTCTGACGGTGAACCGGGAAACGGTTCAGGCGCTCACGGCCCGGCTCCGTGGTGTTCCCGCCGAGGATCCGGTCCGCCAGCTCTATGGGCTCGCCGAGACTTATCTCGACTTCTTCGCCGCGCACGCCAATTTGCTGCGTTCCCTGTTCGAGCATCGGATGGAGGACGATCGCCCCTATCCGGACGACATCCTCCAGATGGTGATGGATGCGTTCGCGCTGATGCATCCGCCCCTGGTGCGGCTATTGCCGGATGCGGACGACGTGAAGATTGCGCTGCTGTCGCGCACGCTGTTTTCCGCCGTGCATGGCATCATCTCGCTCGGCCTCGAGGAGCGCATGGTGGCCGTGCCGTCGCAGATGCTGCGCCAGCAGATCGAACAATTCGTCGACACCCATCTCGCAGGACTTGGAATTCTGCCCCTGCGGTGACGATGCCATTACCCTCGTGCAGCGACCGCTTCGCGCGGGCGTGGCGCAACGACGACAACGTCCGATCGGCTGTTCTCGACCTGAACGCGGTTGCGGCCCTTTTCCTTGGCGCGGTAGCAGGCGGCATCCGCGCGCCGCATCGCATCCTCGAGCGTGATGTTGCCGTCGGCGATGCAGGCGACGCCGATGCTGGCGGTCACGGCAAAGCAACGGTCGTCCCAGGCGAAATTGAACAGCTCCAGCGACCGGCGCAGACGCTCGGCGATGTCGACGGCGTCGAAGGGCGAGCATCGCGGCAGGATCAGGCCGAATTCGTCACCGCCGAGCCGGGCCACCAGATCATGCGCATGCCGGTCCTGCTGCAGCAGGCGCGAGACCTGGCAGAGGAGGCTGTCGCGGGCGAGGTGGCCGCAACTGTCGTTGACGCTCTTGAACTGGTCGAGGTCGAGCAGGATGAGGGCGAGCGCACCCGCTGCGGCATTGTCCAACTCGGCTTGCAGGCGCGCCTCGAAGGCGCGGCGGTTGGAGAGGCCGGTCAACCAATCATGCGATGCCTGCCAGGCCAGGCGCTCCTTCTCGGCATGCAGGGCGTCTTCGAAGACCTGCCGTTGCCGCACCAGGCGCCGCGTATGCCAGATCAGGAGCAGGATCAGCGCCGCGGCGGTGAGGATGTTGATGCCCGTCAGCGTCAGCTTGATCGCCCGGGATGCTTCGCCGAGGACAGTGGAGAATTGCTTGGCATGCACCGTGAACTGGGCATTGAGCTCCGATAGCCGCGACGACAGGAATTGCAGGCGGTCGTCGTCCTGAATGGGACCTTTCTTCAGCTCGGATCGAATGACCTCGCCGAACACGCTGAGCTCCAGCAGCATGGGATCGGTGGCGGTCCATTCCCTGATCGCGTCCTGGAGGAAGCTGACGCGATTGAAATAGCGAAACAGCCAGATCAGTCCCGGGACGTCATCGGGATGGTTGCCGCCTTGCAGAAAGCCGACGCGGGCGGCCTCGACGTCGACCGGATCGCGTTCCAGCGCCCAGCGCGCGAACTCGTCGCCGATGGGGACGGCGAGTGAAGCCTGATATTGCGCGAACTGGCTCGGTTCGCCCGAATGCAGGTAGAGATTGAGGAAGTAGACCGCGTTCTTCTGCGAGCGCGACCAGAGTGCTTCGCCGGCGACATAGGCGCGGACCGACGACATCACCTCGAGACTGAATCCGGCGATCGCCGCCTGCAGCACGACGACCATCACGAAAGGCGAGACGAGCTTGATGACGTGAAGGAGGTTGCCGCCCTCCGCCGACGCCGCTGTTCTGCGAAACACACCAGTCCCCAAGTCGATCGACGCGCCCGGCAGGGGCGTTGCGCCTGCAACGCAAAGTAGACGAGATGGTTGCTTAACTGGACCTGAAAACTGCGAGGGATTGTGACGGACGGTGAAGGTAATGTGACGTGGATGCACGCAGATCGTTTCAAATGCCGCGAAATCGGAGCTGATGCGATATCGCGAACCAATGCCTTGTCATTGCGAGCGCAGCGAAGCATCCAGCTTGCCTCCGCGGCTTCATTCTGGATTGCTTCGTCGCAAGAGCTCTTCGCAATGACGACGTAGCGGCGGACGGGCGCTACACGCTCTTCGTGGACGTGTGTCCTACACCAGCACCGGCTTGCGCACGCGACCGGCGTCGCCGAACACGCGCAGATAACGCTCGATTTCCGAGGGCAGGCCGGTCGCCTTCTCCGGATTGTCGGAGAGCTTGACGGCCGGACGGCCGTCGACCGATGAGACCTTGCAGACCAGCGAGATCGGATCGAGGCTGATCGAGCCGTCCGGCGTGCAGCCGACGAAATCGTTGGTGAGGTTGGTGCCCCAGCCGAAGGAGAGCCGCACGCGCCCTGCGAAGTGGCGATAGGTGTCCTCGATCGAGCCGACGTCCATCGCGTCGGAGAAGACGAGCAGCTTGTCCTTGGGGTTGCGACCCTGCTTCTGCCACCAGGCGATGATCTCCTCCCCAGCCTGGATCGGCGGCGCGCTGTCGGGGCGGAAGCCGGTCCAATCGGCGACCCATTCCGGTGCATCGCGGAGGAAGGTCCTGGTACCGAAGGCGTCGGGCAGCGCGATCAGGAGGTTGCCGCCGTAAGTCTGACGCCACTGGTCGAGAATGCGGTAGGGCGCCCAGCGCAATTCCTCGTCGTCCCTGGCGAGCGCGGCGGCCACCATCGGCAGCTCGTGCGCGTTGGTGCCGATGGCTTCGAGATCGTTGTCCATCGCGAGAAGCACGTTGGAGGTGCCGATGAAGGAGGGGCCGAGGCCTTCCTTCACCGCCTCGACGCACCAGCGCTGCCAGAGGAAGCCGTGGCGGCGACGCGTTCCGAAGTCGGAGAGCCGCAGGTTCTCGAGTTGGCGCAGCCGTTCGACCTTGGTCCACAACTTGGCCTTGGCGCGGGCGTAGAGCACGTCGAGCTCGAAGCGGCCGCGGCCCTTCATGGCCGCACGCGAACGCAGCTCGTTGAGGATCGCAAGCGCCGGAATCTCCCACATCGTGGTGTGGGTCCAGGGCCCGTGGAAATGCAGCTCGTACTGGCCCTCGACCTTGCGCAGCTCGTATTCGGGAAGGCGGAATTCCGCCAGCCAGCGGATGAAATCCGCCGAGAACATATGGGTCTTGCCGTAGAAGGTGTTGCCGGCCAGCCAGATCAGCTCCTTCTTGGTGAAGCGGATGGTGCGGGCATGGTCGAGCTGGGCGCGCAGCTCGCCCTCGTCGATGATCTCGGCAAGGCGCACATGGCGCGAGCGGTTGATGACCGAGAAGGTCACATTCTGACTCGGGTAATCCTCCCGAATCATCTGTAACATCAATAGTTTGTAGAAGTCGGTATCGAGCAGGCTGCGGATGATGGGATCCAGCCGCCAGCTGTGATTGTAGGTCCGGTTCGCAATGTCAGTCACTGTCATGGGGGGATTTTAGCGCGGCTCCCCCTGCGCAACCAGTGGGTTTGGGAAAGGCAGTCTTGCGGAGCGCGGCGCCTGATATCAGGACATGAGAACGGCAGGTCAGAACGTGGCGGCCGTGGCCGCGACGGCCTCGAGCTGGCTCCTGACCCAGCGGTGGGCCGGGTCCTTCTGGTAGCGCTGGTGCCAGACCATGAACATCGGCAGCTCGGCCAGGGTCTTCGTGCGGGACGCCAGCGGGATCGGTGTTTGCGCAAAGCCGCGCATTACGCCGGACGCGAGCAGGCTCGGCATGCTCGCCAGCATCTGTGAGCCGCGCAGGAACGACGGCACGCCGGAGAAGCTCGGCACGGAGATCGCGATGTCGCGGTGGAGCCCGTTCGCTGCCAGCCGGCGGTCGAAGTCGAGCCGCTCATTGTCGGTATAGACCACGGTGATGTGACGCGCCGCGAGATAGGCATTGCGGCTGGCCGGCGCGGCGCGCGCTTTGGGATCGTAGTAGCAGACGTAGTGATCCCTCAGCAGCCGCTTCTGCACGATGTCGACGCCGGACGGCGGCAGCGGCGTGACCAGCAGGTCGCAGCGGTTTTCGCGCAGCATCGCGGGCGAGGGCGATTGCGAGGGGATCACGCGCAGATTCAGGCTCTTCACTTGTGCGGCGACGTGATCGAAGAACCGCGGCAGCAGCAGGTCGCGCTGGAAGTCGTTGGCCGCGATCGTCAACGACAGCTGTGCGCGGGGCGGCTCAAAGCTGACGCCGCCGGCAAAGCTGCGCATCTCGTCGATCAGCGCGCGTGCCTTGCCGGCCAGTGCCTGCGCATGGGCCGTCGCAACGATGCCACGGCCGGACTTGGCGAACAGCGGATCGCCGGCAATCCGCCGCAGCTTGTTCAACCCGTGGCTGACGGCAGACTGGGTGAGGCCGAGCCGCGTCGCTGCCGCCGTCACCGAGCCTTCCTCCAGCACCGCCAGGAACAGCTCGAGGGCATGGCCGTCGAGGGCCAAATGATCGATTTCCTTCATGCAATTCATTATAATTCATCTATTTATTTTGAGAATAGGCTGGCTCATGCTCTCCCGATAAGCCGCCCGACCCCGGGCTCCCAGGGAGAGACAACGCCGATGAATGCCCAGGCGCCAGCCTTGCGGGATCCCCGCCTCAATCGTCCCGAGCCCTTGACGCCGCCGCTCGGCGACGGCGGCTTCTTCCAGCGCGACCGCGCGATCCATCCGCCGGCGCATGCGCCAGGCTACAAGTCCTCGGTGCTGCGCTCGCCGCGCCAGTCGCTGCTGTCCTTGGAGAACTCGATCTCGGAGATCACGGGGCCGGTGTTCGGCCACAACGATCTCGGCCCGCTCGACAATGATTTGATCCGCAACTACGCCAAGGACGGCGATCCCGTCGGCGAGCGCATCATCGTCCACGGCCGCGTGCTGGACGAGACCGGCCGGGGCGTTCCGAACACGCTGGTCGAGTTCTGGCAGGCCAATGCCGGCGGCCGCTACCGGCACAAGAAGGACACCTATCTGGCGCCGATCGATCCCAATTTCGGCGGCTGCGGCCGCGCGCTCACCGACGACACCGGCTACTATTACTTCCGCACCGTGAAGCCGGGCCCCTATCCCTGGCGCAACTACGTCAACAGCTGGCGCCCCGCCCACATCCACTTCTCGGTGTTCGGCTCGGGCTTCGCCCAGCGGCTGATCACGCAGATGTATTTCGAGGGTGACCCGCTGATCCCGGTTTGTCCGATCCTGACGACGATCCCGGACAAGGACGCGCTCGACCGCCTCGTGGCGCCGCTCGACCTCAACGCCTCGACGCCGTTCGACTCGCTCGCCTACCGCTTCGACATCGTGCTGCGCGGCCAGCGCTCCACCTATTTCGAAAATCGCACCGCGGGGAACTAACGCCCATGCCGCAACCGCTCAATTATCTCAAGGAAACCGCCTCGCAGACCGCCGGGCCCTACGTCCATATCGGCCTGATCCCGGCCATGGCCGGCTTCGACATCTTCGAGAAGAACTTCTCCAACGTGCTGGTGAGCCCGAACACCAAAGGCGAGCGCATCACGCTGGAGGGCAAGGTGCTCGACGGCACCGGCACGCCGCTGCGCGACGTGCTGCTGGAGATCTGGCAGGCGAATGCGGCCGGCCGCTACAACCACCCCGCTGATCGCTCCGCCGGCGCGCTGGAGGACGAGTTTCGCGGCTGGGGCCGCGCCGGCTCCGACTTCGAGAGCGGCCTCGTCACCTTCGAGACCATCAAGCCGGGCGCGATCACCGACAGGACGGGGCGCAAATGCGCGCCGCACGTCAACCTCTGGATCGTCGCCCGCGGAATCAACATCGGCCTCAACACGCGGCTCTATTTCTCGGACGAAGAGGCGGCCAACGCTGCCGATCCCGTGCTCAACCTCATCGAGCAGCCGGTGCGCCGCAAGACATTGATCGCAACCCGCAGCGAGCGCGCCGGCAAGATCGTGTATTCCTTCACGATCAATCTGCAGGGGCCGGAGGAGACGGTGTTCTTCGACGTGTGAGGTGTCGGGCCGCCGTCCTTCGATCATTCCACCCGGTCGTCGCGCCTGATCGTTCCGCGCGCGAGGAATTGCGGTGGCTGCCGCATTTCGCGCGATACCGGTCGATCGGGTGGATCGCGCCCCACTTTTGGTTTCAACTCCACCAGATCGATGAATATGTCCGCCTGCCGGCGCAGGTCGTCGGCGATCATGGGCGGCTGAGTGGAGAGCGTGGAGACGACAGTCACGCGGACGCCGCGGCGTTGCAAGGCTTCGACCAGCGAACGGAAATCCCCATCGCCCGAGCACAACACGATCTGATCGACGTGCTGGGCAAGCTCCATCGCGCTTACGGCGAGGTCCACATCCATGCTGCCCTTCACCTTGCGGCGGCCGGTAGCGGGGTCGACGAACTCCTTGGCGAGTTTGGTGACGACGGTGAAGCCGTTGTAGTCGAGCCAATCGATCAAGGGGCGGATCGACGAATATTCCTGATCCTCGATGATGGTCGTGTAGTAGAAGGCCCGTAACAGCGTAGCTCGGCTTTGAAATTCACTGAGCAGGCGTCTGTAGTCGATCTCGAAGCCGAGCGCCTTGGCGGTGGCATGGAAATTGGAGCCGTCGATAAAGAGCGCGCTCTTCCCAAGCGAAGACATTATGCACAACTCCCCGGGTTCGGCACGAAAGCCGACCGTCCAGCCGAAATGGCGCGGCGTATCGGCGGGAATAACTGAAGGCGTCGATGGCTTTGCTGAAAAGGCGGCGCAGACGACCGGACAGGGTTGGCCGCCTTGCGCCGAGGTTAGGGAGGTTCCATGCCACCAGCGCCAGGGCGCCGAATGCCGTCACGCTAGGGCGAGGGCGTGCCCCGCTCAATTGTACGGAGGTAAAGCGCCTCTATCCAAAGGATGGGGCGCTATATACGAAGGTAAGTGGCAACGAGAGACATCGCGGATCCGGGGCGCGTCGATCAGACGTGCCCTGATCCTTGTCCGGTGGTTCAGCCTTCGCCGCCATGGAGCCGGGCGCGAAAGGCGCGCGGTGAGACCCCCGTGGCGGCGGCGTAGACCCGGCTGAAATAGGCGGGGTCCTCGAAGCCGAGGGCGTAGGCGATGGTCGAGACCGGCAGGTTGGTGTAGACGAGGTTGCGCCGCGCCTCCCGGATCAGGCGGTTGAGGATCAGATGCGAGGCGGTGTCGCCGGTCGCCGCCCGCGTGATCCGGTTGAGATGCGTCGGTGTCACCGACAGCGCCTCGGCATAGTCGGCGACGCTCCAGCGCTCCAGATGATGCTGCTCCAGCAGCGCCTCGAAGCGGCGGAACAACCCGCTTTCCGCGGTGCCGTTGCCGCCGCTCTCGCCCGTGAGCGCGCGGGCCACGAGCCCGATCATGGCCGACGACAAGGCGCGGAGCACATGCGCACGGCCGAAGTCGCGCGCGGCGTGCTCGGCGAAAATCTGCTTCATCGTGGCGCGGATCTGCGGCGTGCCGCGCACCACCGCCGACCGCGACAGCGCACCGCGCAGGCCCTCGGCGGCGAGCAGCGCTTCGTCGAGGATCTCCGCGGCGATGGTCAACACCCAGCCTTGCGTGTCGGGCTCGAAGCGGAAGCCGTGGACGTGGCCGACCGGCACGTTGACGATCTGCATCGGCCTCAGCGGCACCACGCGCCCGTCGAGCGTCGCCTCGCCGCCGCCGCGCTCGATCAGCAGCACCTGGTGCAGCCGGGCATGGCGGTGCACGGCCAGCGTCCAGTCGTGCAGCACCGAACGCGAGGCGATCGTCTCGCAATGCACGACATCGGGCAGATCGCCGGACTCGCCGAACAGATTGTAGACCCGGATGGCCGGGGCGGGGGCCGCGCTTCTCATGTTCGAATAGTACAAGACAAAGGCGAAACCCTCCATCGGCTTGCGCCTTAACGTATGCAAAAAAATGCCGACGGGAGGACGCAAAAATGAAAGTTCAGGTCTGTATCATCGGCGGCGGGCCGTCCGGGCTGTTGCTGTCCCAGCTCCTGCACCTCAAGGGCATCGACACCATCGTGCTGGAGAAATACAGCCGCGACCACGTGCTGGCCCGGATCCGCGCCGGCGTGCTCGAGCACGGCTTTGCGAAGCTGATGCGCGAAGCGCAATGCGGCGAGCGGATGGACCGCGAGGGCGAGATCCACAACGGGTTCGAGATCGCCCATGACGGCGTGCTCTCCCACATCGACCTGCACAAGCATTCCGGCGGCAATTCGGTCTTGGTCTACGGCCAGACCGAGCTGACGCGCGACCTCTACGAGGCACGCGACCGGATCGGCGGCAAGGTCGTGCACAATGCCGAGGACGTCACGCCGCACGATCTGACGTCGGATCGGCCCTATGTGACGTATCGCTCGAACGGGCAGACGCTCCGCGTCGATTGCGACTACATCGTCGGCGCCGACGGCTTCCATGGCGTCAGCCGCAAGTCGATCCCGAAGGACGTGCTGCGCGAATATGAGAAGGTCTATCCGTTCGGCTGGCTCGGCGTGCTGTCGCGCACGAAACCGGTATCGCCCGAGCTGATCTACGTGAAGCACGAGCGCGGCTTTGCGCTGTGCTCGCTGCGCTCGCAGGTGCTGAGCCGCTACTACATCCAGGTGCCTTTGACCGACAAGGTGGAGGATTGGAGCGACGACGCGTTCTGGGCCGAGCTGAAGCGCCGCCTGCCGGACGAGGTCGCCGGCCGTCTGATCACGGGTCCGTCGATCGAGAAGAGCATCGCGCCCTTGCGCAGCTTCGTCGCCGAGCCGATGAGCTATGGCCGCCTGTTCCTCGCCGGCGATGCCGCGCACATCGTGCCGCCGACCGGTGCGCGCGGATTGAACAGCGCCGCGTCCGACATCTACTATCTTTATCACGCGCTGCTCGCGCATTATCAGAGCGGCGACGATGCCGGTCTCAAGGGCTATTCCGCCAAGGCGCTCGCGCGAATCTGGAAGGCACAACGCTTCTCCTGGTGGATGACGATGATGCTGCACCGCTTCCCCGACCGGATCGAATATGAGGATCGTCTGCAGCAGACGGAGCTCGACTACCTGCTCTCGTCCGAGACGGCGCAGCGTCTGCTTGCGGAGAATTATACGGGGCTGCCGTTCTGAATTCTGAGGCGAGCGATGCGGACGTTCTCTTCCTTCTCCCCTTGTGGGAGAAGGTGGCGCGAAGCGCCGGATGAGGGGTGTCTCTCCGCGGCCTCATTGAGAGAGCGTGCGTGGAGAGAGACCCCTCACCCGTCTCGCCGCTACGCGGCGAGCCACCCTCTCCCACAAGGGGAGAGGGCAAGTACGCCCGCGGTTGACGTCGCTACTTTCCTTCCAGCGTGTTCACCGGCGTCCACTCCGGCGACGGCGGATTGGCAGTCAATGCATTTGCGCGTTTTGCGAACAGCGCGGACGCCGGATCAACTTCCGCCACTCCCTCGAACGCGTCGGCCGCCTTGGCAAACTCCCGTGCCCGCCAGCACGCCAGCCCTTCCGCATAGGCTGCGGCGACCTTGGCCTGCTCGGCGCTTTCCGCGCCGGTTTCCGCCAGCGGCTCGAACACCCTGATCGCCTCGCCGCGGCCCTGCACCCTGATCGCATCGAGCTCGCGCCAGGCGAAGCTATCGCCGGTCTGCGCCATCGTGGTTTCCGAGGCCATGATCGCGGTGCCGTAATATTTGTTGGCGCCTTCGAGCCGCGAGGCGACGTTCACGGTGTCGCTCATCACGGTGTAGTTGAAGCGGCGGCGCGAGCCGATGTTGCCGACCACGGCTTCGCCGCTGTTGAGCCCGATACGGTGCGACAGGCCGTGACCGGCGAAGGCGGGATGGCCTTGATTGAGCTCGGTCAGCGTCTCGTGGCACTTCAGCGCAGCACGCACCGCATTGCGCGCGTGGGCGGGATCGTCGGCCGGGGCGCCGAACATGGCGACGATGGAATCGCCGATATATTTGTCGACGTAACCGCCATGGCCTTCGATGATGTCGGTCATGGCGGACAGATATTCGTTCATCAGCGTCACCAGCTCGACCGGCGTCATCGTCTCGGCGATCGAGGAGAAACCGCTGAGGTCGGAGAAGAACATGGTGACGTTGCGCATCTCGCCGCCGAGCGCCGGCATCTTGCCGGAGGCCACCATGGTCTCGATCACCTCGGGCGCGAGGTAAAAGGCAAAGCTCTTGCGCAGGAAGCGCTCGTCGCGGTCGGCCAGCACGAAGCGATAGCCGATCATGATCGCGAGCGCGGCAAGGCTGGCGAGCGCCGGCTCGGTCAGCGGCAGCGCCAAGGCATGGACGAATGCCCCGACGGCAACGACCGCGTAGGCGATGGTGAGGCCGAGCCAGGCGATCAGGGCGCCACTCGGCGCAAACACGCCGGCCGCGCAGGCGATGACGGCCGCGAACGCGATCGTGAGAAGGGTGCGCGAGGGAAAGCCGAGCTCGGTCACGGCATCGCGCTCGATCAGGTTTCGGACCGCAGCGGCGTGCACGAACACACCGGCGACGTCGCTGCGGGGCTTTTGCGCGGTGCCGGCGGCCACGGGCAGGGCACATCGCGCCGACGGCGTTCCGTCATAGCCGCCGGACAGGCGCATCGAGGTGAGCTTGCGGTCCTCGAAGTTGAGGACGGTCCCGAGCAGCACGACCTTGCCCTCGAAGGCGCGCCGGAAGAAATCGCGGTCGTCTTTTTCGACGCAGGCGCGCAGATCGGCAAAGGAGAAGGTCGGAACGTCGCGACTGAGGTCGCGGAAGTTGAGCGTCAGGGTGTTCGGTACAGTGCTCGGGATTGCGTAGCCGGACAGCCCAGCCGCGCCGGATGGCGCCATCTCGACCTTCGCGCCGAGCGCGCGGGCGGCGAGCTCGGCCGCCATTGTGGGCACCGGCTTGCCCTCGATCGAGAAGCTGAGCGGCATCCGCCGGATGACATCGTCGGCGTCGGTGTGGACATTGAGCGCGCGGACGTTGTTTCGCACCGCCAGCCGCTGCGCACGGTACGGCATTTCCGGATGGTCGTTGCTCAGGATCTCGCCGAGCACGAGCTTGCCGTTGTCGGAGATCTGCCGCAGCGCGATCAGATAGTCCCGGTCAAATCCGCGCATCCGGGCGCCGAGCGGCGCGTCGCCAAAGGGAATCTCGGATTGCTCGATCGAGTTCTTGAAGATGACGTCGAAGCCGATCACCTTGGCGCCGCCGTCGCTGATACTGCCGAGCACCCGGCCGATCTCGCGCGTCCAGGTCTGCGTCGGCGATCCCTTGAAGGGCGGGGTCTCGTAGGTTTCGCCGTCGATCGCCACGACGACGACCGGCGACGTCGCGGGATCGCGGCGCTCGCCGACAACCTTCCCACGCAGTGCGGTGAGGATGTCGAGCGAGAGGCCTTGCAGTGTCTGCAGCGGCGGGGACGTGAAGATCGCGCCCGCAAGGAGCGCGATCAGGATTGCCGCAACGATGTCCCGTCCCCCGATCCGCCGCATCGCCCCGTCGCCAGGTCCGCCTATTCGAGCCGCAGCAGGCGGCCGATGATCGGGGTCGGCGAGGAGGTGGCGCTGGCGTCGATCTGGAAGGTGTAGCGTTTGGCACCGAGAATGGCGAGGTAGCTGCCGCCCGGGGTCAGTGTCTTTCCGGCCTTGGCAAAATCATAGAACTTGCCGCCGACCATAGCATCGCGCTTGAGCGGGACGCTGATCGTGGGCTCCTTGCCGTCGGTGCGTTCGATCACCAGCGTGCTGCCGGCTTTGGCCTGCACCAGTGGCGAGACGCCGTAGAGCGTCGGCAGCTTGGCGGGCCCGCCCTTGGCGTCCGAGCGCATGGTGCGGAAGGTCGTCGCGGCGCTCTGGTTCGCCTCGCGCTCGGACAGTTTTGCCGCATTGGTATCGCAGGGCACCTTTTCCCGCTTGACCTCGCCCAGCTGCACGGTGCTCTGCTCGGCGCCGACCAGGACGACACCTTCGCTGATGGTCTCGCGCTGGCAGGATTTCAGGTAGCTGAGCGTGATGCTGGCCTTTGGTCCGAGCTTGATGATCTTGCCTGGCGCCACGTAATCCATGAACGCGATTCCGTCGACCTTGCCCTGGACGTCCTCGACGATCGCAGCGGGAGTCTCCGCCCAAGCGGGGGCCGCAAGGCAGAATGCGCCGACACAGGCGCCGATCAGGGTTTTCATGGGAATTCTCATCCAATTCGACGATGCTCTGGTGCCCGTCCTGGTTCGATGCCTAGCAGCAGGGCGCCGGGGCAAGTGTGACCAGAATCACTCTCAGGTCTTGGTGCCACTTTAGCAGGAACAGGTTCAAACCGGCGACCGGAGAAAAATGGTGCCGCGGCAAGATGTTGGCGGATCGATCGGGTCAGGCGGTCGGGACGCGGGATGGCGCGCGTCTGACGAGCTCGCTGCTGCACGCTCTATATCGGGAGCGGGAGGGGCCGCGGCGACCGGCAAGGGACTTGTCCGCTGACCGCCGGCGATCTCGACCACCTCGTCCCAGCGCAACAGGAAAGCCTCGACGCAGCCAGGATCGAACTGTCGCCCGGCGTTCTCGACCAGGTAGCCGCGCGCGAGCTCGAGCGGCATTGGCTCCTTGTACGGCCGTCGCGTCGCGTCGAAGTCGTGGAAACGGCTGACGACGGCATCGAATTGTTTTGACGTCGCCGCCGCCGCGTGCGGCCGCAGAAATTTAACGGATTGATTTTGCAGGGCGTTAACCGTGGCGGAATGCTCGTCGTGTCGGTCATTGTCGCGCCTCAAGCTTCGTTGCAAATACACGTGGAAATTACGGGTGGATGTTTCCATGCTGAAAGAGGGCAAATACGCGGCGTGGTTCAGAACAGCGCACGCGCAAGGCACCGGCATCGTGCATCTGGCCCAGGGACGGATCTCGGGCAGCGACAGCTTCTTCAATTATGGCGGCTCCTATCAGTTCGACAACGACCGGCATTTCACGGCCGTCCTGACCACACGGCGACATGCCGACGGGCCGCCGACCGTGTTCGGGCTGGACGAGGTCGAGGTCGAGCTCTCCGGCGTTTATAGCGGGGCGATGGCGACCTGTTCGGGAACGGCCCGCCAAGCGCCCGACGTGAGATTCGAAGCGACGCTGATCTACAGCCAGGAAGAGGCGCCGGCTCCTGACCCCCGGGGCGCAGTCGTGAAGCTCAAGGCCGACAAGCTGCCCAAGAGGCTCGACAGCCGTTCACGGCCGCGGCATCCGTTCACGACGGGCGCGCCCAAGTGACAGTGGATCGGCAACAAGCTGCGCCGGTCCACCCGGCTCGCGTCTGCGCCGAGCTTAGCATTGCGTTGACGTTGTTGGCTCGAATTCGCGCTGCAGAAACTCCGCCTTCAGAAGCGAGAGCTATCTAGTCTGCGATAGATCAAGCGTGGTGGAAGAACATGCCTCAAATCTGGATGACATATGACGAGCTCGGCGCGCTTTGCGGCTGCGATGCTGTGGAGGCGAGGGACCGCGCGATCCATTTGTCGCTCGATCGTCGCAGGAGTCGCGACGGTGCCACGCGCGTCAAGCTCGATCTGGCGCTGACGGCAAAGTTCTTTGCATCCGTCCGCGAGGCGGATTTCGATCTCGACTGCGCCATTGAAGCGCTGCACGACACCCACCGGAAGATGGCCGAGCTCCTGGTTCCCTCCGAGCGTCACACGAGGCGCGGGGCGGCCTGAGCCGGCGCGTGATGCGCTTGCGATGGCTAATTCCCGCGAGCGTTGTCCCGAATCAGCATAAGCTCTGCGGTGGAATGTCCGGCAGTCCTCGGTGTTTTCATCGCGGGACCAACGAAATCCGCAGGAGGAAGTGCATGAGCAAAGCCGTGTGTCGACGGTCCGTGGCACTGTTGGGGGCATTGGCGCTGGTCGGAGGCGTCAGCGCGACGAGCGGAACGGCAGGTGCGGAGGTCGTGAAGCTGCGAGCGGAGCTCAAGGGAAGCAATGAAGTGCCGCCGAACAGCTCGACCGGGTCGGGCAAGGCGGAGGCGAGCTACGACACCGAAACGAAGGTCCTGACCTACCTCGTCACCTTTACCGGGTTGACGGGACCGGCGATAGGGGCGCATTTTCACGGCCCCGGCGAGGCCGGGAAGAATGCCGGCATCGCCCTGCCGTTCAAGACGGCGCAAAGCCCGATCGAAGGCAGTGCAACCCTCACCGAGGCGCAGGCGGCGGATCTGTTGGGCGGAAAATGGTACGCGAACATTCACACGGCCGCCAACCCAGGCGGTGAGTTGCGCGGCCAGATGATGAAGTAAGGACCGCGTCGCCCGGTCACTCCGCCGAGGCCGTGCTCGCCGTTTCAGGCAGGTGGTCTGGGCAGGAACGCCAGGATCATCTGGGCGAGCATCACGCCCACGGTGCCGCCCGCCGCCTTCTGCAGCACGTCGAGAAAGCCTGGATCGCGATCGGGTATCAACGCTTGCATCAGCTCCAACCCCATGGCGACTGCGATGACGAGCGAGCAAGCCAGGCTAAACCGTCCCGGCAGCAGGAACGACAGCAGGAAGCCGAGCAGGCCATAGGCGCTGAAGCGCTCGATCACGACGATCCAATAGGCCTCGTGGTGACCCATGAGCGCAGGCCGGCCCGACAGCTTCGCCAGCGTGGCATAGGCGATCAGCGCCAGACAGATGCTTGCGGCTGCTATGAGGTGGTTCCTGCGCATGGCGCCAACATACAAGGTTGGTCGCCGCTCCGGTTCGAAAGCCGAAAACATCGTTAGAAAGTATCGTTAAAGCCTCTGGGGGCCGGCCCGTCAGGCCACCAAAGCCTTAGCACCGGATGTCGCCGCATCCGGCTGCGCAGCCCGACGCGATTTGATGAGCTCATTGAATTTGGCGGCGGGCAGGGGCGGCGCAACCAGATAGCCTTGACCTTCCTCGACGCCGGAGGCGAGCAACGCGCGGAGCTGCTCCTCCGTCTCGATGCCTTCGGCGACCACGCTCATATTGAGGTCTTTCGCGAGCGCCACCAGCATCTCCACGATCGTGGTCGTCGATGCGTCCACCGTGATCGTGTCCACGAAGAACTTGTCGATCTTGATCGTATCGGCGCCGAGGCCCTTCAGCCGCGACAGTCCGCTATGGCCGACGCCGACATCGTCGATGGCGACGCGGAAGCCGCGGTCCCGCAGCTCGGCCACGACCGAAGCGGCGCGCGCGAGATCATCCAATTCATCGCGCTCGGTGATCTCGACCACGATCTGGCGCGCGGAGACGCGTGCCGTCAGAACCGTGCGCCGCAGTGTCTCGACGAAGCCGGCGCTCAGGAGGTGCTTGGGCACGACGTTCAGCGACAGCTTGAAATTCTTGTCGGCCCTGAGCAATGGCCTGAGCTCGGTGAGCGCCGATCCCAGGATCTGCCAGGTCATCGCCTGGATGCGTCCGCTGGATTCGGCGAGAGGAATGAAATTCATCGGCGGGGCCACCGAGCCATCGCGGCGCAGCCAGCGGGCCAGAATCTCGCAGCCCTTGATCCGACCTGTCCGGAGGTCGAAGATCGGTTGGTAATATGGCTTGAATTCGCCGGCTGTCAGCGCCCGGTCGAGATCGGCCACTGGCCCTTCCATGCGGCGGTTGCGTGCCAGCAGGATGCCGAAGATCGCGCCAAGTCCGAGCGCCACTGCAAGCGTTGGCCAATAGGCCTCGTTGTTCCAGCTCGACAGCACCGCGTGCTCGAGCCGGATCGTGGCATGAAGCGGGAGCCGAGCGGACGCTCGCTCGAAGCCGATCGGCGCCGGCAGAGACTTGCCGGCCTCGGTCTGGAATTCGCCGAGCTTCTCGCCATTGCTCAAGGCGAGGATCACCTGGCTGTGCGCGCGCAGCTCGGCCGGCATGATGTCGAACAGGCTGGCATTGACACCGACAATGGCGACCAGGGCGGAGTTGCCATTGACGTCCCTGAGCACGCCCAGGGCGTCGCCGCCGAACTGCTCCACGCGGAACAGGGAAAGCGTCTTGTCGCGCGAAGGCAGCATGTCGCGGCGATCCACCCATCCCTTGTCGAATTCGAGCGTCTCGGAATAGGCCGAGCAGATCACCGAGCCGTCCGGCTTGACGAGGCGGACGTCCTTGATCGCCGAGCGCTGGTAGACGTGCAGGCGGATGGCTTGCAGCGCCGCCGGCTCGCAGCTGGCGAAATTGCGCCGCGCGAGCTCGTCCAGGCTGCCCGCAGCGAAATCGACCGCAAGCTCCGATCGGCGCAGAACCACCTCGGTGAGCTCATTGAGCTGATGCGCCTGGTGCTGGCGAATAACGGCGCCAGCGGCGAAATGACCCGCCAAGGCGAACGCCATCGTGCTCGCAAGCACGAGTGCCACAAACGGGAGGTCTGGTCGCAGCACTCTCATCCGGCTCAGGCGAAAACAGGGCGGGGCGGAAATTCAAGCAAGGCGTGGAGATTGATCCTAGCCAGCGGGGGCTAAGATAGGGTTTAACGGAAAGACCGGCCCGAAGGGCCCCACCTGAGCAGTGCCCGGCCAATGGTCTGGCGGCTCGGGGTCAGAAACAAGCATGGAAAGTTGAGCAGTATGATCAGGACGTTAAGTCTCGTGATGGCGTTGACAATCGGGAGCTCTCTGGCCTCGGCGCAGGGGACCAAAGACACGCCATCGGGCACGCAATCCACCTCCGCGACGCGCAGTGGCACGGGCACGAATTCCGGATCCGACACGATGGGCGGCGCCTTCAAGGGAACGGGGACGCCCAGCTACGGAACCAGCCCAGGGATGGGGTCCCAGAAGAGGACGCAGAATTAAGTGTGGCGGCTGGCGGGGCACCGCCGGCAACCAGCTCAATCCACCTCACCCTCCAAGACGATGGCGGACCGGAACGACCCCGGGATAAGGGCGGCTGGCCCTATCGATGCGGGGCCGTTGGACTGCAGCGGCCGTACATGAAGCCGAGGCGAGCGCCGGCACTTCTAAGATCAGCTCTTCTTTGCCGGCTTCGACTTCAAGGAAAGACCAAGCCGCAACGCCATGCGCTTGATCGCATCGGGCGAGCGCCCGAGAGCTTTCGCTGCCTGCTCCAGCGAGGTTGAAGACTTGGCCAGCTCGATGAGCCGGCGATCTTCCTTGAACGACCAGGGCCTGCGCGCCATAACCGAAATGATCCTCTCGTCGACACAACGACAAAGCCGCCAAGCGGACCCATGTTCGCTCGACGGCTTTGCTTGGGTGGGGCCGGGCTTGGGGGAGCCCGGTGCGAGATGGATAAGCAATCGCCGAAAGTTCGCAACAAACAACGCGGGTTAAGCTAACCTCTCAACCTTACCGCGATGAAGTTGGTGCATGGCGCTCCGTAGAAGCACGGATGCTTCGTCAGCGGTCTCGTCCGAGAGGCCGCTCCATACGTTCGAGAACGTTTCGCAAGACCTATCGTGCAGATCGCAACTGTGCCCGATGACAGCGCATCCAGCCGCTTCGTTCGAGGCTGCTGCCGCCGTGAACACGGGTTAACATCGCCGGCTGGATATCGCCCCCGAACGATGCGAGATTTCGTCGTCCTCCGGGCTCGTGGTTCTCGCGACGGCCAAAATTCAAGCACCACGTTGCACAAACTTCATCTTCCTCTGACAAAACTTTCAGCGCCGATGATCTTGAAGTCGTCAGAACATCACGTTGAAATGTACCGGGAGGAGCGTTCCGATCATTGGGAACATTCCAAATGTTTGCAATTCTGGTTCTGATTTCGATTTTTGCAGCTGGCTTTTGCTGCGGCTACGGCGTGCGGGCATGGCGCTCGCGCAGGCGATCGGCACGATATCGTCTCTATGCGCCCTACACGCCGGCGGCGATGGGCGCCAAGCAGAGTGAGCATCCGTCGTAGGCGCACAGCCATGTGAGCGCACACTGATCCTGCCGTGCGGCCGGGTCGGATAACCATGCGCAGTTAGGTTAACGGGGTGCGGCGCTTGAGAGCTTTGGAAAGGCAACCTAGAACGTAGCAATTCATGGTGAGAGTTTAGCCGCCTGTATTTTCGCGGCTCGCATAGGTGGGCGTGAATGGCGTATTTGATTGCTTTGCTGGGCGCGACTTGCATCCTCGTTTTGATCGCGTTTGTTCGTGGCTTTGAGCGGCGGCTGAAGGATCGTCCGGGGCCTTGGATCATGAACGAGGGCCCTGCGAATGACTGATCAAAGGCACAACGCGCCGCGCAGATACTTCGTCGATGCCCGGGGGCATCGCGTTCTGATCGGCCTGTCTCCGGAAGAGACGGCGGAGTTCGAAGCGCTGGATCTCGCATCGAACGAGACAGGGCAATTTACATCCGAGGTCCGCGCGCGAAAAGGAGCCGCTGCCGACGGCGAGATCCGCTGGCACGAACTCTATTCCAAGCACGCGGGAGCTTGGCGGGCATGGATTGCACAAAGCCAGACCGCACGGGCGCCGGATTCAGGATTTGTTAACTACGACTGACCGATGGTACCCGCCTGGATCTCGTATGTGGGATGGCCCGGATGTTTCAGCTGTTCCTGAGAGCGCGCGCACACAATCTTCTCGGCTCCCGCCGCGAGGACAAAACCTTCAAGGCCCGCTCGGCCGAGCGTGATGCGGAGACCGACCGCGGGCGGATCGGTGCCGTTTTGGCCGCGATCGAAACCGCCTTGCAGGAGGCGGAGAGGGAGCAGGCCGGGCTCAACCGGCGTGTCGACGATGCGCTTGCGCGTGCCTCCGTCACCTTCGGGAACGGCACCGACGAGTATCTCGAGCGGGAGCCGCTCGACAATCATCATCAGGATCTCTTCGCGGCCGACATCTCGAACGGCCAGCGCCGGCTCAAGGAATTGGCGAGCAGCATCGCCCACTTGAAGTTCGTCAAGACGGCAATGCTCACGCGCTTTCCGGATTTCAAGCCGCCGCAGCTGAACAGCTAGGAGCGGTGATATTTCTGCGCGCTCTGCGGCCGTGCTTCGAGACGCGGCTCTGGAGCATGGTCCGAACAAGTGCGCAGTCACAATTCAGCGCGCTTTGCCGTTTGGCGCCTCGTTCCTTTTTGGTATGGTCCGGCAAGCATTCACCGAGTGAAGGAGCAACGACGTGCCGGTCAAGAATTTGCGGACATTGGTTGGGCTGGCATTCGCTTTGACATTGGCCGTGCCGGCGACGGCGTCGGCCATCACTGCCGAAGTGGCGCGGGCATGTGACGCCGCGGTGGCCAAGGCCTTTCCGCCCAGGCAGATCGGCAACCCCGCAGCGGGGAGTGCCAAGGGAACGGGCAAAGACCAGCGCGAGTACTTCCAGAAATGCGTCGCCAACAACGGCAAGGTCGACGACATGCCGGCGGATGCGCCAAAGGACAGCAAGCCGGCCAAATAGGAAACAAAGGCTGCGTTATCGCCGCGGCGGCGGGCAGGGCGAGTAGAACGCGCCGTTCGCCGCATTGATGCGCTCGACGCATTGGTTGGGATCGGTGATCGTCCCAGCGATGGTGAAGTCATAGCCCATGCCCCTGACCACCACGATGTAGCGGCCGGGCGCGAGCGTGAAGCCGTCTTGCTCCGGTTGCAGCAACAGCATTCTCGACTGGTCGTCGATCGGACCTACCTTGTAGGGGTAGGACATGCTGCGGATGACCCAGGAATCGCCGGCGCTGACCATGGTGGCTTTCCCGCTGGCATCGACGCCCATCGCTCGCGAGACTTTTGCGATCACCCGAACTTCGGTCCCGCTGGCGTCGATACCCCCGTCGGGCCTGAACACGATGAATTTGACGTCGCCGTCCATCAACGTGGTCGCGCTCGGCGTGTTGATGGCGGCCGAGATCGCGACCCGCCGGTCCGGAATTTTTCCGGGAACCGGCTTCAGCTCGTGGAGCTGGCCCTCGCTCAAGGCGTAGACGCCGAACGTCGTTGGCAAAGGCATCGAGGGGTGCGCCGCCGGCGCCGGCTCCTTTGCGCTCTCCGGGATTCGTTCAGCGGTCTCGCTGGCCGAGGGAGTCGGAATCGCGGTCAGCTGAGGCTCCGGGCCCTTGGCCGAACGTTCGGGCTGCGCCATCTGCGACGATGCCGTCAGTTGTGCCTTCAGCCGCGGCCAATACACGACCGCGGTGCCGGCGCCAGCAATGAGCAGGAGGATCGCGGTCAATCGAACGAGAGACTTGAAAGCGCCGCTCCGTTTGGGTTGGTCGGGCGATCCTGGCGGTGCGGCAGGACGCCGCGGCGTCTCGGCAGCCATCGGAATGGCTGATGACGCCGAGGCAGCGGGCGTCGGAATGGGCGGGGGGACGGGAACGTTCGCCGGTGGAGAATTCGCCACGGGGACCGAGGCATCCCTGGTCGGTGAAGACTTCTCGCTTCGCTCAAAGGCGCGTTCGACCTCTCGAATGGCGCGTTCGAGGACTTGCTGGAGCTCTCGCGCTTCCCGCGCATCGGCGTGGGTGAATTGTTCCAGAAGCTTGACGCGAGCCAGCTCGTAGACGACATCCCGCATCTGCCTGGGGTCGCCGGAGACTTCGCGGATCCGCTCTGACAACAGGCGGACGAGCCCGGCCTTGATCTCTTGCGCCTGCGAGGCGTTGGCTGCGGTGTCGCCGGTCTCGGTCATCAAGAGCGATCAACTAGCCCGGATAGTGCCGTTTCGCTAGGTTTTTTCACCCCGGATCGCGTCGGTTGCGGTGAAACACGCTGATGCTCCGGCCGCAAAGGTCCTGCGCGGTCGTTTCGTAGCGCTTGCTTTTGGGCGGAAACCTGTGAGATTTCGACCGGCTCCTTCTTCCGGTGTGTGACCATGCGCGGCATTTTGACAGCAATGATGTTTCTGACCTTTCTGGTTCAGTCTGCTTCTGCACAAGGGACCAAGGATCAGGCCAACACGACTAGCTCCAGCATCGTGACGACGACCGACAAAAAGAAGCAGACCACCCAGGCTGCCTCGCGGCCTACGGCTGTCCGGAACGTGGGTAGCGGTTCTACCGGACAGGCGGCCCAAGGTGTCTGGAGGAATGGCAAGCTGATCGCGGTGCCTCGCTGAGGTCACCCGTGCCGCGGTGAGGTCGCGCAACGAACCGTGATGCCGTCGTGAAGGAACGGTGTTCCCTCCCTGACGTTCTTGCTCGGGAGATATCGCATGAAACGAATAGTCTTGATCACACTCGCCCTTGTGGTGCCTGCGGGCGCCTGGGCCCAGGGCGTCAGCGATCCGTCGACGCCCAACCGCAATGTGATCATCGTCAACCCGTCGCAGCCCGCGCGTCCCAACGCGACGCCGAATATCCCGAGCCGGATCGAGCCGCCCGTGACGACTTACGGACGAGCCCGGCCCTATCGCGGGAACACAACGCGGGGCAGCGGGTCGAGCCGTCGCTATTAGAGCGTGCTGCTCTGGAGCATGCTCCGCGTAATGACGATTTTGTCCTGGTCTCATCGCGTTAGCCGCGCTGACCACCCTTCGAGGCGTTATTGCGGGTTGACTTCGACCTCCAGGGTCGATGTCCCCGCGGCATGACGGTTCTTGCCCGAAATCAGCAGCGTGAACTTGTCGGAGCCGCGCGCCTCGCTTTCTGCCGAATAGCGGAAGCCGGACCCGACCACCGCTAATTGTCCCCGTGATGGCCCGCTCACGACCGATACCTTGAAGATCTGCATGTACGACCAACGCAGTCCCTGGATGCAGTCGGCTCCAGGGGCGATCGACATCGTCCATTTCACCGTATCGTGGGACAAGGCGAACGGCGTCCGTTCCTTGATGCAGAGGGGACTGGCGTGAGCCGTGACGGCGGACATGGCATACGCCGCAACGGCAACACGCAACAACGATAACAGGCTTGCACGCATTCTCGGCCACTCCATCGATGGATGCCGAAGTCTAGCAGCGATGGTCTAACGAGGCTTTAGAACGACGCCATTGTCCTTGCGGCGCTCATCCGATGCCGATCGCAGATAGGTCGATCATCGCTCGGCCTCTCTCCGGATCATGCCATATTAGCCCTGTTTTGCCCGACGGATCAAGCCAGACTTCGGAAAATGCGTAAGCCATTGATTCGGTTGGTGCCGGCTACTGTGCATGGGGTTGTTTTCTCGCTTTTTGAATGGACGGCCGCCGCGTTCCGAAAATGTTGCAATTGGCAGCCGTATCAGCTGAAGTTGCGGCTGCCGCTCGGCCCCATCGGAGTCATCGGAGTGCGACCCGTCCGCTGCAAGTCCCTGTCAGACCGCCGGAGACTGGCGCGCGCTCCGGTTCAGGCGGCCGCGGCGGCCGCTGTCGGATTGGCTCTCTACGCCTGGCCGCTGCCATGCCATGCTCAGACCGAGCCGGAGCCGTCCCTCAGCGACTATCTTCCGCCGAGCGAGCCGGAAGTCTCGCGCGACGAATGGCGGCAGCGCATCGAGGATGCGCGGCGCCGTGCCAAGGGGGTTGCGCGCGAGCGGCGCGAGCATCCGGAGCTCTACAAGCCGATTCCGGAAGATCCGGACCTCGTCGCGACCGAACGTCTGCTTCGCGACGACAGCCTGCAGCGAGGCGACATCGTCGCCACCAAGAAGGGCATGTTCGTCTACCAGGGACGATCCGACCAGCCGCGCCGCGATCAGGACTTCGTGCCGGTCAACCCGAAATCGGTCCGCTGAGTTAATACCGCCGCAAGATCTCGTTGAATCTGGGATCGGTCACCTTCGTCGTCTCCAGCAGCAGCGACTTGCCTTGCGGCGTTGCCTGAACGTAAGCCGCGATCAGCAGCGGCTCGTAACGCGAGCGGTTGGCCAGCGCCGAGCGGATGTCGGATTGCGCCAGCAGCTTGATCTCCTCGTCGGTTGCAGCGGCGCTCGACGTCACGGTGCGGACGCGTGAGAAGGCAACGTCGATCGGCACCGACCCGGTCAAGTACGACATCTTCACCGCAGGCGTGACCGCCTCGCCGGCCTGGGCCTGCAGCGTGCCGAGCGTGAGCCAGAGCGCCGGCCTGATCGGCGAGACTTTCAAGGCTGCCACGACAGCGGCTTGGGCCGTCTTGTTCTCGCTGGCCCTTCCGCCTGCCTCGGCCGACGGACGATGCAGAACGTCGGCGGCCATCGCCGCCGCATGATTTGCCAGGAGGTCGCCATCCCACGAAACGGATGCCAGGCTGCCTGCGGCCGCGAGCTTGGCCTTGTCCGGCGGAATCTCGCCCGAGAACAAGTCGCGGGCGCGAAAGTCCGGCCGAACGAGATCGCCATAGAACGTCATGCCGGCGTGGAGCGCCAGCGTGATCGCGGTCAAGATACCAATGGCGCGAAGCGTGATCACCGAAGTTGCGGCCTAAGCTTTCAAATTGCGAGAAGACTATCGCCTTGGATCGTCAAGAGCGTCAAGTTGCCGGTCGCATAAGCGCCGGTGTCGATGTTGATGCGGTTCGACCGGATATCGGGCGCGCTGACCGGCGTATGGCCGTGCACGATATATTTGCCGAAGCGCTCCTCGGAGGCGAGGAATTCCTCGCGGATCCAGAGCAGATCCTCATCCTTCTGGCGATCGAGCGGGACGCCCGGTTTGACGCCGGCATGGACGAAGAAGAAGTCGCCGCAGGTAAAGGACGAGGGCAATTGCTGGAGAAAGGCGAGGTGCTCGGGCGGGAGCGCACGTCTCAGTCCCTCGATCAATTCGACCTGTTGCTCCGCGGAAGGGTTCATCGTCGGCGTGATGCCGTAGGAGACCAGCGTCAGCAGGCCGCCATAGTGGCGCCACTCCTGCAGGCGGGCGGGGTCCTTGAGGACCTCGAGCAGGAAGACCTCGTGATTGCCCTTCAGACATACCGTCTCGTGCGACTTCGAGCGTTCGATCAGGAGATCGAGAACGGCGCGCGAGTCCGGTCCGCGGTCGACATAGTCGCCGAGAAAGACCTGAATGGCGCGTTGCGGCGCCGAGCGGGCGAGATCGACGTCGATCACGGTTAACAGCGATTGAAGCAAATCGGCACGGCCATGCACGTCGCCGATCGCATAGACGCGGACGCCGTCGGGAAGCCGCGGCTTGGTCTTCTTTCGAAAGCGGGAGGAAAGGCCCATCAGGTCGGTCGAATCGCTTCCAGCGTCACGAGCGGAACGTCGTGACCGCTCTTAGCAGAACAAGTCACACATCGGTATTCTTAATTGTTTCCGATCGATGAGCCCGCATTTTGATTAAAGCCTCGCGTGGCCTTTGAGCCGTATTTCAAGAGGTCTGGCGTAGCGTCTCCCCAACAAGAACGGGGAGCGCGACATGCGCAAAGTGGTAAAGTTCCTGGCGGCCGTGGCCGCAATCGCGGTTGCTGCGGGGGTGCAGCAGAAAGCGGAAGCCGCCTTCGTCGGCGCGCCCATGGGGCTGCGTGGTGCCATCCACTACATCAAGTTCGACCAGCCGACGTTGGCGCCGATGGCGTTCACCATCTTCTGCTTGAAGTACAAGGACGAGTGCAAACCACGTCCGCAGCAGATCGTCTTCCGCGGCGGCCGTCTGAAACTGACGGCCGAGCGCATGGCGCAGATGCAGGAGGTCAACCAGCGGGTCAACACCGCGATCCGCCCCGAGGCCAATGTGGAAGGGTTGCGCGGCGAGAAATGGCTGCTGCATCCGGCGAGCGGCGACTGCAACGACTATGCCGTGACAAAACGCCACGAACTGATCGCCAAGGGCTTTCCGGCGCGCTCGGTGCTGCTGAGCGAGGTCGTGACCAGCTGGGGCGAGCATCATCTCGTGGTCGTGGTGCGGACCTTCTCCGGTGATCTCGTGCTGGACAACCTCTCCGGCCACATCATGCCGTGGTCGAAGAAGCCGTATCGCTGGGTCCGGATCCAGTCGCCCAAGAATCCGAACTACTGGGCCTCGCTCGGCGACCGCGCGGTCTGATCACCCGCGCGCTATCGTGATCCGGATTGGCTGACGCTCTGCGATAGCCCCAGTCCCAAGATCACCGAAAGACAAAGGATTGTTGCCGGGTGCAGCAATCCGGGACCCGCAAAGCTCTGAACCAGCGCAAACAGGACGCAGGCCGCAGCCGAAGCGGGAAAGAACGAGTCGCGTCCGCGCTGCAGGGCGCCGACGAACAGGCGAACCAAAGCCAATAGGCTCATCGCGATCATGGCGACCAAGCCGACCCAACCCATCCCCGCGAACACCGATATGGCCGCCGAGGAGGCGGTCAAGACGGCTCCGGCATCGCTCTGATAGATCCTGCCCACCGCAGCAAAAGTCCCCGCGCCGGCGCCGAACCAGCGTGTATCGGCCAACATGCGCTCGAGGGCTGCCTTGGTCTCGGCCCCCATCTCCGGAACGAGCCGCAGGAGGATCGGTCCGGAGCCCTTCTCGAACAGGAAGGTCAGCACGATCGCCGCGCCGGCCAGGGCTGCCACCGACACTGCGCTCGCGGCCAATGGCGACAGATCGAGTCTGCGGATCACGAGGATCAGCAGGATCAGCACGACGCCGAAGCTTGCTGCGATGGCGCTATTCGTCCCTGATAACCCAAAGATCGCGGCGGCACTGACCAAGGCTCCGACCAGACCGCAAAGTCCGATCGCGATCGAGCGAAGGACCGAATGATGCGTCTCCGCCCGTTCTGCGGCGAGCTGCATGACCGCCAGATTGAGCATGAGGCCGAGCCCGGCCAGGCTCGTCGTGAGGTCAAGCGGGACGGATCCGGCAAGCGCCGGCGAGAGCCGATGCAAGTCCAACATCAAGGCGGAGATCGCGGTTACGCCGCTCAGCACGAACAAAACCAGCTCCGCACGGCCGCGGTTGCGGACCACCAGGATCGCGACGCCGAGCAATGAGATCGCGGCCAGCGCCAGCAGCAGCGCGTTCACCGTCAAGCCGATATCGGCCGTGATCGGCCCGAGCGACAGGCCACCGATCACCTCGTGGGCGCTGGCCCAGATCGGATGCGCAAAGCGCAGCGGAAGCGGAGCGAGCTGGGCCGCGATGCACAGCGGGATCGCGACCAGAATCCAGCGGCCCCAGGAGGTCGCACGAAGATAGTGCTCGTAGTCGGCCTTGCGCGAACTCGACGCCGCGGCCAGCAGGCCTAGCGCTGCGGCGATCGACCCCAGCTGCGCGCCCAATGCGGCGCCGGCGATTTCGAGAGCGGAAGCGGAGACGATGGAAACGATGAGGGCAAAATAAGCGAGGGACAAACGGCGCGCTCGAAGCGAATCCTGAAACGGTCAGGTCACCATACAAGCGAGTGGTGCGTTTTCAAACAGAGGCTTGCGTTGCGATCAGCGGGTGGCCTTGACCGGTCGGCCGAAGACGCGGGTGGCGCGTGCGGCGGCAAGGGCAAAGCGCGCCCCCGAACCGAAGAGATAACCGCCCTGGAGGGCGATGGCCGCGAACGCCGCGGCCTTCATGCCTTCAAGGAAGCCAAGGCTGGTCATCATGCTGACCGGCAACATGGTGAGCACCAGCGCAAATGTGACCGGCAGGAGCACGAACACGCGAAAGCGTTGGCCCAGCACGGCACCCGTGAGAAAGCTGAAAATCAAAAAGGCGGTCATCCGAAACACTCTCCGTGCTCCGGACCCTAGGTTCCTCGCCTAAAAAGACCCTTAAGTTGTATGGCTAAATTTGGTCTATTGGCCGCAATTTGCTAGCAGCGAATGATAGGCCTCCCGCAGCCCGTTGAGCGCCACCATACCCTTGATTTCGCTGTCGCCTTCCCTGACCACCACGGAAAGCGAGGCCGTGGTCTGCCACTTCCCGGCGGCAAAGGCCGAGACCTCGTCGGGCAACAGCACGGCCGCTCCCGCGGCCGCCATGCTGCCCTCGAAACTCAGGGTGCCGCCACCGCTCGCCGCGATGGTCACCTTGGGGCGGCTCCGGGGCGGGAAGGGCCGGATCAAGGCCACCAGCACGTCGACCTTGCCCTTCGGAGCGCAACGGACGATCAGGCCGGCGAAGTCCGGGTCCGATTGGGTGGTGTCGGCAGTCTTCATGATGGCCGCGAAGCTCTCGCCGTCCTTGGCCCCTTGGGTCCGGGTGAATTTCCAGACGGACGTGGACGCAGGGGCGGCCACCTCAACAACGGCCGCGCCGCGACACCCCGTCCGGGCGCTGCCAGGGCAGGCGACGGCGGGGCCCCATACGCGTTCGGCGGCGCCAAAGAGGGAGCCCGCCAACAGCGGGATCAGAAGGAGGCCAGACACGGGTTTCCTGCTCTTAACGGACCCAGCTTTAGCCGACGGCGGCGAAGCCAAGAAGCCTCGCCCTCGACACACCGAACCCTCGACTAGGGCGATTTGCTCTCGAACCGGGCACACGAAATACAACAAATGGTCACAAAGGGTTAAACTAGGCCCCTAAGAGTGGCCCGCACGCAACACTGGCTGACGGATTGCCCCGTTAACCACCGGGAACACTTGTCGCACCACCCCCTAGGCCGTACCAATTTACGTCAATTGGGGACCTTCGGGCGCGCGATTCATGTCATCTATTGCCAAGACCTATGTGTTGAAGCCAGCATTTCTGGCCGCCGCTTTGGCGCTCGGAGCCTGCTCGACCAATCCCGGCTCGGGTCCGCTGACAGACGACGTCAACAACAAGATCCAGACGGAAAACGCGCCGGCCTACGAGCTGGTGCCGCTCAATCCGGCGACCGTGAAGATCCTGCACACCCACGAGCCCAAGGGCCTCGCTGGCGTGTTCACCGACCGCCGCCCGCCTGCCAGCATCGTGTTTGGCATCGGCGACGTCGTCAGCGTCACCATCTTCGAAGCCGCGGCAGGCGGTCTGTTCATCCCGGCGGAAGCCGGTGTCCGCCCGGGTAACTATGTGACCATCCCGGATCAGTCGGTCGACAATGATGGATTCATCACCGTGCCCTATGCCGGTCAGATCAAGGCCGCGGGCCTGACGGCAGTCCAAATCCAGCGCGCGATCGTCGAGAGGATCGGCAACCGCGCCATCGAGCCGCAAGCGGTCGTGGCGATGTCCTCGCAGCGCACCCAGCTGATCAGCGTGCTCGGCGAGGTCAATTCGCCGGCGCGTTATCCGGCGAGCGCGGCGGGCGCGAAGGATCGCGTGCTTGATGCGATCACCCGCGCCGGCGGCATCAAGGGCCAGGGCTTCGAGACCTGGGTCATGCTGGAGCGCGGCGGACGGCGGGCCACCGTGCCGTTCGAGAATCTCGTGATGGCGCCCGAGAACAACGTCTATGTGCGGCCCGACGACAGCATCTACGTCTATCGCGAGCAGCAGAAGTTCCTGGCGTTCGGCGCCAGCGGCCAGAGCGGCGAGTTCAACTTCGACGCCTGGCGCATCAATCTCGGCGAAGCGGTCGGCAAGGCTGGCGGTCTCCTGGATGGCCAGGCCGATCCGGCGGCCGTGTATCTCTATCGCCGCGAGCCGCGCGAGGTTGCGGCCCAGCTCGGCATCGACGTGAGCAAGTACACCTCGGAGACGATCCCGGTCATCTTCAACGTGAACTTCCGCGATCCAGGCGGCTTCTTCCTCGCCACCAAGGTCATGATGAAGAACGGCGACATCATCTACGTCTCGAACTCGCGCAACGTCGAAGTTGCCAAGTTCCTGAACTACCTGCGTGTGATCATGGCGACCGGCAGCGATGGCATCAATCTCGCCAACGACGCCCTGATCTTCCGCAACAACATCAAGCTGGCGCCGTAAGACGCCGACTTGATCGACCAAATCGATGGCACCGGGGCTTTGTCCCGGTGCCATTTTCGTTTAGCAATCGAGGCGGTTCTGCTGCGCCGACAAGCCCGGGATCTGGATCAAGGCGCCACTCGGCACGGGCGCGCCGGTCATCGGTCACCCCGCGGCTTTGCAAGGGGCTTCATGCGCTTTCGAGCATTCTGGCATCCTTTGGCTCTCGTCCCTTTTGCCGTCGCGCTTGCACCGGTCGGGCCGGTGCTCGGCGCTGCCGCAGAGATGGGCGTGCGTCACCGCATCGATGTGATGATTTCCGCTGAGCCGGATGCTCCCGTCCTGTCGCGCCTCAAGGGCGCCAGGGGCGAGCTGTCCTTCACGGTTCGCCTCTCGGCGAACTCCAAGGAGAGCAAGTTCTTCGGGATGCTGCGCCCGTCCTTCCCCGACATCGTCGTGCCCGATGGCCCGGGCAAGCCGCTGGTGCAGCAGACCAAGCTCTGGGAGGAGGATGTCTGCCATCAGCGCCGCGGCCTGCCAAAGGTCACGGTGACCCAACTCGGCGGGCATTTTGCGCAAGGGGAGGGGCGGATCGAGATTTCCGCCATCAACCGGCACATCGGCGTTCTGGTCCCGCCCGACGAACTAACCCCCGGAATAAAACTCGATCAGGGGAGTGATAGCTTTGGATTATTCTACGCATTCCGAGCGCAGAGCCGGAACAGCCGCCTCAACGTGGATCTGAAGATCTATCCGATCGATTGCTTCCTCTAGGCTTAAGCAAAGCTCGCGCGAAGAAAGCTCGCTCCAGAACGACGATGCGCCTTTTGCCTCCAACCATAAGCTGGTCCAACTTTCGCTGGTCGTGGAGCCTTCCGGCTGCCTTCATCCTGTTCTTCGTGGCCGCCGGCGCGCCGTTTCCGTTCGGCTCGACCAATGATCTGTCGATCGCGTTCTGGTGCCTGTGTCTCGGCATCGCGGTGATCTTCGCGCCGACGCGCGATCTGCGCCCGCCACATCTCTGGCTGCTTGCGGGCATCGGCGTGATCGTTGCCGCCTATGCCTTCGTGCTGCACGAGCAGCTTTCCGATCATCCCTTCCTCGCGCCGTTCCAGCCGATCTGGAAGCAGGCGTCGGACCTGCTCGGCGTGCAGATCGCCCCGTCGGCGTCGATCGTCAAGAACGAGGCGTTCTTCGCGCTCGGCGCGCCGCTTGCCAACATCCTGGCCATCGTGCTCGGCATCACCGTCGGCGCCGATCGGATGCGTGCGCGCCGCCTGCTCTGGGTGATCGCGATCTCGGGCGCGGCTTATGCCCTTTACGGCGTGCTCTCGTTCCTGATCGAGCCCACCATGATCCTGTGGCGGGACAAGACGGCCTATCTCGGCAGCGTCACCGGCACCTTCATCAACCGCAACACGGCGGCGGCCTATTTCGGCTCGGCTGCGGTGATCTGGATGCTGCTGATCCTGGAGGACGTCCGCCGCCGCCTGCCGGAGCGGCACATCGAGTGGCGGCGGCTGTCGCTCGACCTGCGCGCGATCCCGCCGAAAGAGATCCTGCCGCAGCTCGCTTGCCTCTTGATCTGCCTGATGGCGATGTTCATGACGACCTCGCGCGCCGGTGTCGGCCTGTCGCTGCTGGCGATGATCGTCGCGTTCACGCTGTTTCTGCGCAAGGACCTGCCGCCGCGCACCGGCATCTGGATTTCGCTCGGCTCGGGCCTTGCCGTCGCGCTTGGCCTGTTGCAGCTGCTCGGTGGCCGCGTCTCCAGCCGTTTCGACAGCCAGGGCCTAGTCGACGAGGGCCGCATCGAGGCCTGGAAATCGACGCTGCGGATCATCGCCGACAACCCCTGGTTCGGCACCGGCATGGGCACCTTCCAATGGGCCTTCCCGCCCTACCGCAGCCCCAACATCTCGATTCGCGGCGTCTGGGATGCCGCGCATTCGACGCCGCTGGAGCTTGCCTCCGAGGTAGGCATTCCCATGGCGCTGCTGGTGGCGCTCGGCTGGGCCATCATGCTGCTGGTGCTGGCGAGAGGCGTGTTCACCCGCCGGCGCGACGTCATCATCCCGCTTTCCGCCGCGGCGACCGCGACGCTGTCGCTGCTGCATTCGTGCCTCGACTTCACGCTGCAGGTGCCCGGCTACAGCATTCCGTTCTTTGCGCTTTTCGGCGCGGGCCTGGCGCAGTCCTTTTCGAGTCGGGAGGGCCGCGTGAGCGCGAGCGCCGGCGCCACCGCACCGCGAGGCGAGGGCCGCTCCGCAACCGCAGCCCGAGCCCCGCGCGCGCCGGGCGAGCTTCACAAAAGTGTCTAGATTTGAAGCAGTTGCGCCGTTTACGAAGTTTTTAGTATAAATGGACAGCCGTTCTTTCTTTCGCTAGGTTCTTGCACTGCACAGCCATTTTGCCCCGGCCGAGGAAGCAGATCGGGGCAGCTGATTTTTTGGAGGTTGTTTTATGAGCGTTATCAGAAACGCGCTTCGCATGGCTGCCGCCGCGGCCCTCGCTGCGACGATCACCTCGGCCGCCAATGCCGCCGTTTACCCGCCGCAGCGCCAGCTGCCGGCCACCGTCATTTCCGAGTTCAAGGCCGCACCCAACAGCCTCTTGCAGCAATATCCGACCGGCGGCCCGCAGCTGATCTCGCGCGTGCGCGACCTCGGCGCCTCCGATCCGACCACGCTGCCGGGCCTGATCGCACTGCTCAAGGATCCCGCGACCACCAAGGACCAGATGCGTGCGATCGTCGGCGGCCTCGCCCAGGTCGCCCGCATGGCCGCGCAACAGGACCAAGCTTATGCTAATGAGATTCAGACCGCGATCGCCGGCATTGGCAACCCCGACGTGATCGCCGCCTACCAAGCCGCGACCGGCGACGTCGCGATCGCCGCGACCGGCGGCGGCGCGGGCGGCGGTGGCAGCGGCGCGGGCGGCCCGACCGGCAACGGCTTTCCCACCGGCGGTGGGGGCGGCGGCGTTGTCGTGTTCGGCAACAACACGACGCCCAACAACGGCTCCGGCATCGGCAGTGGGTCCGTTGGCGGCACCACTGTCAATCAGGTAAGCCCATTCTGAGCCGTGGATCAGTGAAGTCCTTGTGAAGCTTGTTGTAGAGCGGCGCCATCGAGCGCCGCTTTCACGTTCGGGGTCGTTAACGTTCACGCGAATTGTCGGGTGAAAGCCGCGTTGCGCTGCATCAACGGCGTTCAAGTTCAGATGACCCTGTGCTACTTTACGTGCAGCGACGGAGCAGGGGGCTTGCTTCCGAGGCCGGGAGGCAATGGCCAAGCCTCCAATCAAGCCTCTAATCCTAAATAAGCAGATCGCGAATTGATTTCAGGAATCGATAGATGTTGCAGGTGAACAAGCCGACCTCGGAGATCAACCGTGATTTCGCCGAGGTCGACGGCTCTGCGTCGCAGACGCTGACCTCCTATCTCGACATCGTCCGCCGCCAGTTCTCGACCATGGTCGCAATCGTCTCAGCCTGCGTGATCCTGGCGCTGCTATATCTCTTCACCGCCGCGCCGCAGTTCACCTCAACCGCCTCGATGGTAATCGACACCCGCAAGGTGCAGCTGTTCCAGCAGCAATCGATGCTTGGCGATGTCGCCATAGATTCGGCGACGGTGGAGACCCAGGTTGAGATCCTGAAGTCCGAGAACATTAGCCTCGCCGTGATCCGCGATCAGCACCTGATCGATGATCCCGAATTTACCGGCGGGAGCGGCGGTCTGCTCGGCTCCGTGATCGGCACCGTTGCTAGCCTTTTTTCCGATGGGCATGCGTCGTCCGAGTTCGAACTGACGCGGAAAGCGCTGGAGCGATTCGAGAAAAACCGCACGATCAAGCGTCTCGGCCTCACTTATGTAATGGAGATCGGCTACACCTCGCGCGACCCCGTCAAGGCGGCGCGCATCGCCAACGCGATCGCCGACACTTACATCGTCGACCAACTCGAGGCGAAGTACCAAGCCACCCGCCGCGCGAGCGTCTGGCTGCAGGACCGAATCAAGGAGCTGCGGACACAGGCATCCGCCGCGCAGAAGGCGGTGGTAGATTTCAAGACCGCCAACAACATCGTCGACACCGGCGGCCGGCTGATGAACGAGCAACAGCTTGCGGAGGTGAATAGCCAGCTGATCATGGCGCATGCTGCTACGGCCGAGGCGAAGGCACGCCTCGATCGCATGAACGACATCCTCAAGCAGGAGATTCCGGACGCTAACGTCACCGACGCACTGAAGAACGACACCATCGTCAAGCTGCGCGCGCAATACGTTGATATGGCCTCCAAGGAATCAATCTGGGCAGCCAAATACGGCGCCGACCATCTGGCCGCTGTCAATTTGCGCAGGCAGATGGCGGAGATCAAGAAGAACATTACAGACGAGCTGAAGCGGATCCAGGAGTCCTATAAGAGCGACTACGACATCGCGATGACGCGCGAGGAGAGTATCAAGTCTAGCCTCAGCAACGTCGTCTCGGAATCACAACTCACCAATCAGGCGCAGGTGCAGCTCCGTGAGCTTGAGAGCACCGCGCAGTCCTACCAAGCGATGTACGACAATTTCCTGCAACGCTACATGGAGAGCGTGCAGCAGCAGTCGTTCCCAATCACCGAGGCGCGCGTGATCAGCGCGGCGACTACGCCGCTAGTTAAGAGCTATCCGAAGACGCTGATTGTCCTTGCCGTCAGCCTGCTGGGCGGCCTGATGCTCGCTTTCGGCGCCGCAATGGCGCGCGAGCTCAACGATAAAGTGTTCCGTACCACCGGCCAGGTGGAGGAGCAGTTAGGCGCTAATTGCGTCGCGATCCTGCCCGCGCTTATCACTCAGGCGTCAGCCATAGCGCTCTCGGGTAAGCTCGGCCGCAAGAAGGCCTCTACCGAGCCGAATCTCTTGCGCTATGTCGTGGACAATCCCCTGTCGCGCTTTTCAGAGGCGGTGCGGTCGCTGAAAGTGGCGGTCGATCTCAATTCTGTCGTGCGCGAGAACCGGGTTTTGGCAGTGACTTCGACGCTACCGAACGAGGGCAAGAGCACGCTCTCGATTAACCTCGCGCAGCTGATGGCGCATTCGGGGGCCAAGGTGCTCCTGGTAGATTGCGACCTGCGCAACCCCTCTCTGTCCCGCGTGTTACGGCCGGATGCGACGGTGGGGCTAATCGACGTCGTCGCCCAGAAAGTGCAGCTTCAGGATGCCATCAGCGTCGATCCGCAGACCGGACTCGCAGTGCTGTCTGCCGGAGCTACTTCGAAGCTCTTACATACAAACGAGATCCTCGCGTCCAAGGCAATGCATGCCGTGATCAGTCTGCTGCGTGGGCGATACGACTATATTGTGCTCGACATGCCACCGATGGCCCCCGTGGTCGACGTGCGCGTCACGTCAATCTACGTGGATTCTTATGTGTTCGTGGTCGAGTGGGGCGCAACGAACATAGACGTTGTCAAACACAATCTGCGCAACGCTCCGGAGATTCAGAATAAGCTGCTCGGCGTGGTCCTCAACAAGGCCGACACGAGGGCGCTTGCGCGCTATGAATCTTACCATAGCCGCTACTACTACCAGAAATACTATGCCCGCTACGGGTACGTCGAGTAAAGGCTATGTTGAGCAGGCACCAGCCAAGATGGTGGATATACCCGCGTGCCTTGCTGCTGCTGTTCGGCCTTGTCTGCCTCGTCTGGTCGTCGATCGCCTGGCCCTCATTCCGGTTGACGGGGCCGGCCCGTGACGTGGCCGCCCGGATCCGCGCAGACGAACGTTTCAGGCCCGGCGTACTTCCCGATTGGCAAGTGCGCATGAACGCTGCGCCGCGCGTGACTATCCTGCAGCCGGATTTCTCGCAAGCAGATGCGCTCATTGCGTTGCGCGTAGCTGAAGAGGGTTTGCGGCGGAAGAATTCGGAGGAAGCTGACCGCGAGACAGTCTCGGCTGAGGTCAAGGTTAGGACCGCGCTTTCCTTCAGCCCGAACAATTCTTTCCTTTGGTTGATGGCCTATTCTTTAGAGATGTCGCGCAATGGATTTCAGGCTAAGAGCCTCAGGTATCTCGATCAGTCCTATGCGACCGGTCCTCGAGAAGGCTGGATCGCGCTTCGCCGCAACCGGATGGCGCTTGCGGTTTTTCCGGCACTTGAACACCTGACGCAAGCGAGTGTTGTTCGGGAATTCTCCAACATCGTCGACAGCGGCTTCGTTGAAGAGGCTGCAGCGAATATGAAAGGGGTCGGCTGGGATCAGAGGGAGCGGCTGTTAGCGAGCCTCGGGGTGGTAGATATTGCCGCGCGTGAAGCTTTCGCCAAGGTGTTGGCTCGGGCTAGCGTCAGTGTCCGCGTACCCGGTGTTGCCGCAGACGAAAGGTGGTTTCGATAATGGCAAGCACTTTCTTCAGGCTTCGCGGATGTGCTGTTGCAGTTCTTGCTACTTTGTCCTCGGCATCTACGGTCTTAGGGCAGACAAGCCTTCCGAACCGGTCGGGACTTACGCTTCAGGGACCCGCAGAGCAATCCGCTGACCCCATTGTTCGCGATGCTCTTGGCCATCCGTGCCTTGACATTGAAGCGGCTGCCGTTCGCCACGTCAGTGATCCGCAAATGCTGGATCATATTGTTAGCATCAGAAACAAGTGTCCGCGGATTATCAAGGCTAAGGTCTGTTATTTCAATTCTCAGGCATGCAACGAGCTAACGGTGCAACCCTACAAACGAACCGACACTATTTTGGGGACAATGCGCGCAATGAAGTTCTTTCGCTATTCTATCCAGCAGAGATGAGCTTGTTGTCGCGACGTGACCGGCGTCGGACGAGTGCGCTCCTGGACAGGCGTATCCTGGCAGGTGCAGCTACTTACGCCTATGCCAATAGAGCTGCTTCGTTCATCATTTCATTCGGTTCATTGGCTGTGATGGCGCGGCTACTTACGCCGCATGATTTCGGCTTGGTTGCGATGATAACCACATTCACCGGACTGCTTACATCCCTGCGTGATTCTGGCCTTTCCTCAGCGGCTATACAGTCCAAAGATCTTTCGCTGGCCGATAGAAACGCTCTCTTTTGGTACAACGCCGGCCTTTCAGTCTTAGCATCGACCTTGGTGCTGCTCGCTGCTCCGCTTGTCAGCCACTTCTATCATGAAGATGATCTCAAGCCTCTTTTGTATCTTTCTTCTTTCGGATTGCTTGCATCGGGAATCGGTACGATACATGCCGCTATCCTGAGACGGGATTTCAATTTAAAAGGCGTCTTTTTCGCTGAGATAGGTGGGTTAGCAGTAGGGGCGATTGTGTCCATGCTACTTGCCTACTTTACACGGAGCGCGCTGTCCGTCGTCATTGGAGGCATTCTCCAGGCTATTGCTACTTCAGCAATCGCTATTCTGTTTGGACGTTGGGTGCCGAAGATCGATACCACCAGCAGGTTGGGCTTCCAGTATCTGCTCTTTGGCTTCAGGGTTAGTGCCTACGCCATTTTGAACTTTATTACTAACAACATCGGGTCAGTTGCCGTGGGATATCAGTCAGGGTCAACTGCGATGGGGGCCTTCAATCGCGCCCAAACTCTGTACGGTATGCCTGTCTCGTTTGTTCTAAATCCGTACCTTCAGGTACAATTTCCGCTCCTCTGCCGGGTCCGAGGAGATGTTGATCATACCCGACAAATCTATGGCGACCTTCTTGTCCTTACCAGCACTTTGTTTGTTCCGTTAGCGGTTCTGCTGCCCTTTCTCGCGGTAGCAGCGACAACGCTAGTGCTGGGCAATCAATGGACGGCTGCGGGGCAGATACTTGCGTGGCTCTCTCCTTCGCTCGCTGCACTCGGACTGATCGGACCATTTGGTCAGTTCATGATGAGCCAAGGAAGAGTAAAGGAGCTCCAGTGGTGGGGCTTCGCTGATGTTGGCCTGCGAGGCGGGGGGGCCCTGATCGGCTCATTCTTTAGCCCCACGGCCGCGGCTGCCGGATTTTCATTCGCGACTCTGCTGATTGCGGCTCCGATCATGGTTTGGATAACTCAGCGCGATGGCACTTTCTGCTTCAAAGATTATGCCCGAGCCTGCTTTCCAGGCATCTTCATTGCGTCGATGGTCGGACTGACAGCGCTAGCTGTGAGTCGATTTGCATCCGGAAACTCGTTTGGTCCTTTTGCGGAAGCCTTGATGGTCCTTTCTGCATCTCTTGTTCCCTGGGTTGCGTTGGCCGCGGCCGTTCACCTCTCTCCGATCAAGCTTTACTTTCTCCCCGGCTATCAAAAGGATAAAGATAGCTTCGAACACTAAGCTCCAAAGAAATCAAAATGGTCGACACACATCCCCCCAAGCTCGTCGTTCTAGTAACCTGCTTCAACCGCAAGGCCGTCACGCTAGAGGCCCTACGCGCGCTTCCGGCGGCCATCAATAATTCATTTAAGTCCCAGCTGGTGCTTGTCGATGATGGGACCGACGGTACGTCGGAGGCAGTTCGCAATGAGCACCCCGAGGCCATATTGGTAAAGGGATCGGGATCGCTTTTCTGGAACGGCGGTATGCGACTGGCTTGGCAAACTGCACTTGCGCTCAGCCCCGACTTCTTTCTTTGGCTGAACGATGACACCACTCTCCGACCTTCAGCGATCGCAGACCTGTTGACGGAATATCGACACGCATCCAATCCCCGGACGATAGTAGTGGGGCGAACAATCGACCCTCATACTCGAGCCGTATCTTACGGGGGACTCGTCAGGTCGAGGATTGTATCGCGACTCAATTTTCGGTTCTTGACCGAACAGGAAACCGAATGCCACACGATGAACGGAAACTGTGTCCTCATTCCAGCTATCGCCGCGAAGGAGGTCGGTATCAATTCCGAAAATTATCGTCACGCCTTCGGCGACATAGATTACGGCCTGCGGGCCAGGCGATTAGGATACAGAATCATAGAGCTAAAGCAGCCGGTTGCCCAACAGGAGCCAAACCAAAAGTTCGAGGCCTCTATCGGCTCGCTGACTTTGAGCAATTGGCGTTTCATTACTACAAATGCGAAGGGCATTCCTTGGCGGGAATGGTATAGGTTTTGTTATGAATTTGGTGGCCCGCTCTGGCCACTTAATTTTGCAGTCCGGTACCTTAAGATACTCCGGCTGCGATGAGCGTGCTTCTACCATCAACGTTTCTATTCGTCCTACCCTTCATTCAGTTGGGCTACTCTTACTATGCCTCTGTCTCGACGGGCGGGGCGGCGTTGACTCTCTTCATAGCGGGGAGGTCCAATTTTCGAACACTGTGGCGGCAAAACCTTGTCTTTCGTTCAATTGCTTGCCTGCTGATGATCCTCGCCACGGCATCATATGGCGGCGCATCAGGTCAAGATATGCTCAGAACTGTCCGAGAGGCGGTCGCTTTCTTTCTTGTGACTGGGTCTGCGCCGTGGTCGCTACCTATTTTCAACTCGCGAATATTATCGCGAGTTCTGTTCGCCATCTGGTTATTCGGTCTCGGCACGTTGTTGATGGTGATCGTTCAGACAGTGTATCTTCGATCGCATGCCTACTTCGGAATCCCGATGGACCTTTTCTCCCAAAACACAAATACTCTGCCTGGAGAACTTGCTCTACTCTATTCGAATCTTCGCCCCAGCGGGACCTTCGCTGAGCCCTCCTATCTGGGTGGAATCTGCTTATCGCTCATCTTCGCGATCAGTCCTCTCTTGAAGAAAAGGCGCTCGGTCCAGCTGCTTGTAGCGCTTCTTGTTGTCATCGTCGCCATTTCGAGATCGCTGTCAGGTATACTCTTCATATTTCTCTATCTTTCGATCTATATGAGAGGGGCGCTACGTTCGCCGGCGATATTCTACGGCTGCGTCGTCTCGCTATTTGGTATCCTGCTAGCGGTTACGTTGACGGACAATCCGATTTCAGATCGCCTCTTGACTGAAGGCGGCTATGACGCGTCGATTATGGGTCGTATCTTCGGTCCGCTCGAGGCAATCCCGAAGATACTTCCGCAGTATCCTCTGGGAATCCCGTTGGCTCCGTTCCAGAACATGGGCTATTCCTTCTCGGGTGATCTCGCCGCGGCAGAAATGACACACAATGGGTTGTTCAATCTGATCATCAACTACGGCCTTGTTGGTTTCTTACTGGTGGGAGTAATTCTTTTCAGCTTTCGAAACATGGAAGTGTTGGTCTACGTGCTGGCGCTTTCAATCCAGAACGGAGGTTTCCTAACCGTCGATAAGTTCGTCATCATCGCGCTCTCGATAATGCTACACAACTCACTTCGCGCGTCGACGCCGCAAAGAAAGAGAGTTAATGTCTTACGCGAAAGCCAATCGTATTCATTGGGACGATCGACCGGTCTAGTTTCGTCGAGTCTTAGATAGTGTACGTATGAAGGTTTTAAGGATAATAGGCTCAGTTGACCAAAGATTCGGCGGGCCGATAGAGTCACTGCTCCGTACCGCAGAAGAGATGCGGAATCAGGGGCATCAGATCGCGGTCGCCTCTCTCGATCCACCGGATGCGCAGTACCTACCCTCCTTTCCATTCGAGGTGCACGCGCTTGGGCAGCGCGGGATGCGCTCTCGGGTTCGGTACTCGACGACATTTGTGCCGTGGCTGCGTCGGCATGCCAGCCAGTATGATGTGGCCATTGTAGAGGGGCTTTGGAATTATTCGTCGGTAGGTACTTGGCTGGGGCTCGCCAAGAAAATACCTTATGTGGTCTTTGCTCATGGCATGCTGGATCCTTGGTTTCGGAAGGCAAGCCCAACAAAGCATTTTGTGAAGCAGATCTACTGGCATTTGGCAGAAGGTCGCGTCTTGAGGGACGCCGACTACGTGCTGTTTACCTGCGAAGAGGAGCGTAGACTCGCCCGCCAAAGTTTCCACGGGCACCGATATCGAGAGCGCGTGGTTGCATTTGGCACGGCGGATGCTCCAAGGCTTGACGAAAAGCGCGATATAGCGTTCCGGCAACTTGTGCCCGAACTGAAGGACCGAGAATATCTGCTCTTCCTAGGGAGGATCCATCCGAAGAAGGGTTGCGACATCCTGATACGGGCTTTTGGTGCCATCGCATCCGAGTTCAAGGAGTTGGATCTCGTTATTGCAGGGCCGGACCAAGTAAACTGGCGCCAGGCGCTGGAGTTGGAGGCGAGGCGTCTTGGAATCTCCAATCGGATACACTGGCCGGGCATGTTGACTGGCGACGCAAAATGGGGGGCCTTTCGCGGCGCTACGGCGTTCGTCCTACCCTCTCATCAAGAAAATTTCGGAATTGCCGTCGCTGAAGCGCTGGCGTGCGGATTGCCAGTGCTGATCTCCAACAAGGTTAACATCTGGAGGGAGATCAAAGCATCAGGATGTGGCCTTGTCGCAGAGGACACAGAGGCAGGCACGGTGAGTTGTCTACGGCAATTCCTACGATTGGACACGGCAAACAAAGCAAGAATGCGAGAATTGGCACGCAATTGTTTCTTGAAGCAATTTGAAGTCAAGCGTGCTGCTGAGGATTTGACCTCTGTCTTAACGGAAATCCTTTCTGATGAAACCTCTTGATGCACAGCATAGCAATTCTGTGGTTGGCGAACCGAGCTTTCCACTGTCGAATAGATTGATTCGAGCATTGTGGAACATCACTTGGCTACTACTTGCGTCGTGGACCCCTCCGCCACTGAATCCGTGGCGACGTTTCTTGCTTCGTCTTTTCGGGGCAAAGATCGCGTCAACGGCTCGTATTTATGGTTCCGCCAAGATTTGGTTCCCACCTTATCTCACAATGGGTGAACACTCGGTGCTTGCTTGGGGGGCGCTGTGCTACTCTCAAGCGCCGATTGTGTTGGAGGACTTTGTCGTGGTCTCGCAGAGGGCTCACCTTTGCGCTGGCACGCACGACATAGATGATCCAAACTTCCAGCTTCTTACCAAACCCATCCTCCTGAAGAGAAAGGCGTGGGTAGCCGCCGACACGTTTATTGGTCCGGGCGTTACTGTAGGGGAAGGTGCTGTTATCGGCGCCCGCGCCGTGGTCTTTAAAGACGTGGATCCTTGGTCAGTCTTTGTCGGGAATCCTGCAAGGTTTGTTAAGATGCGCAAATGTCATCCGTAGCTCCCTATTCCTTTCGTTTGGGTAGCGCTGGTAAAGCCAGTGCCTTTGAAACATCGGGGTGTAGCGACAAAAATGTCGATACAGCCTCGCGAGCCGACTTTGCTCCAATCTCGTCAGCAAGTGAAAGTCCATCCTGATTGTCACTTAGATTGACCAATCTTTCCGTCGCGTCTCCCAAGAATCGCTTCAGTGCCCCGCCAGCCACGGCATTGGACCGTATCTCGTTTCCGCCGGGCTCGCCCTTTTGCTCCGCGCTAATGGCAGCGAGCGATGGATATCGAACTCGCCACGTTTCCGATTGAAATGGCATTGCAACGAGCTTCTTCTCTAACTCGCTAGAGACCATCGGCCGTTGCCAAGTCATGCCCCGGTTGTCCGCCAAAATGGCCGCTTTGGTGGGAGCCAGAAACAGATTGCGAGATATCTTGTTGTCACGCCCGCCACCAAGCAAGATCGGGAGGTTCACTTTATAGAACACGTTTCTATCAATCGTTACGCCGCTAAATTGGTCATCTAGGTAGACACCCACGGCTGTCCTCTTCGAGTTGGGGAGAATGTCGTGAAAGAAGTTGCCAGTAATCAAATTCCCGCGCATGCTCCAATCCCGACCCATATAGATTGCGCCGGCGTCGTCGGTTTGCGTAAGCAAATCAGTAAGCTCATTGCTTTCGATGGTGTTGTCGTTGCCGGAGACTGTAATTCCGGAATGCGGGCCGTGCGCTATGAGACTACCTACAACCGTATTTCCAACTCCTTGAAGCTGAATGCCAGGCCGGTAAGCGGGATTCTCGAGTCCGAAGTACGCAACTACGCTGTTTCTGACGAAATTGTCGGACCGAGCAAGCGTTCGTCGGTTTCCTCCATCAAGTGAAATGCCGCCTTCCGCAGTTTCCGAGATCAAGCAGCGATCGAACGACACTCGAGCGCTAGCGGAAACGACTGCCCCCCATGTTCCGGTGCCCTTAATTGAGCACTCTCGTACCTCAATGTCAGAGGAGTTAACGATGCGGATAGCCTCTCCTAAGGTTTGACCGAGTTGCAATCGTTCAATGTGGACGTTTCTTGCATTCTGTAGCACGAAGATGTGCTTCGATACGGATACAGAAACCTCGCTTTCTTGTCCTTCATACGGAATAAACAATAGATGGTTCGGTGAATTCAAAACCATTTGCCCTGGAGAACTGAGGCCTCCGAGAATATTTTCGACGAAGAATCGAAAGTGACTACGTGCTTGAAGGGGCGTTTGCAGTCGGTCTACTTGAAAGGTCTGGCTCGCTGGATCGAAGCTCTTTACAGGGACGGACTCGTATGCCCAGTCACGGGCCCAATATCCGGAGATCCACATCGCCTTTTCATTCGATAGCTGTTTCGTCTGCTCTGGAGACAGTCGAACCTCAGGGAACTGGCCAGAGAATTGAACGCTAATATCCTCACTGAACCCCTGACGTGGCCAGCGGGCGAACGTTAGGCGCCGGTCGCCTTGAAAGACTTCAAGACCAGAGCCTGAGATCTTAGTGTAGGTGCTCCTCCGTGATTTGTGGAATTCAAAAGGCTGGCTTGGAAGTGCAACGAATCGTACTTCCGCGGGAATGCGAACGTCAGGGGCGTCGCTCGGGATTGCAGGTCGGCTTGAGATCAGGGCCGACCCAAGCAGTCGGCTGCTGCCATCTGATGCTCCTCTGATGGTCAATGGGGAGTTTGGAAGCCCCGAATTCATGGCGTTCAAGAGTATTGGTTCTGAAAGCCTGTGGATGCCGGGAGGGAGTTCGATAGTTATCTCTTCTCCAGCAGCCAATCCAGAGCGAATCTTGGGCACCGCCTCGACTGCTTCGAGTAGGCTGGCGAATGTATTCTCGATTGGGGGAGTTCCTGGTTGAACAAAAATGGTGCGGGCCGAAGCGCGAGGAGAAGCAATTGCAGTAAGTGTGATGGCCAACAATACTAGCTGAATCATTCGAGGTGCGAATAGCGATGAAAAGACAGGTCGCTCAGAGTTGTCGATACCCAATATGATCAATACGGCTTTTGCAAAACGGTGCATCGATGAGAAATTTGGTCCCAACGGCATGTGTGGTAGTTCCGACATTTCGACGGCCTGAACTTCTTGAGCGCTGCCTCAGGAGTCTCCAAGAGCAGTCCCAGCAAGCTCACGAAATCAAAATAGTAGCCTCGGATCCAGCGGAAAAGGAAACTATTGAACGTATGGTTGATCTGCTTGGTCTAACCCAAGCAGATGTCATTGCTAAAACGCGCTTGCTGTTGGGAGGTGAAGCGCGAAATGTGGGGTGGAGATCTTGTTGTTCTGATATCGTTATGTTTGTGGATGATGATGATTATTGGGACAGTGAAAAAATAGCCAAGCACACTCGCAAGCACGTCGAGAGTGCGGCGGAGGTCGTTTACTCAGGCGTAGTCTACACATTTGGATCATCTGAACAAGACTTCGTACGCTTGGCCAGGCCGCCGGCCTCAGACATGAGAACGGCGTTGCTTCGCGATGGATTTTGTCCACCCACAACTAGCTGCGTCTCCGTTACGAGATCTGCGCTTGAAGGCGCATCAGGCTTCGACGAAGCACTCAAGTCATATCAAGATTGGGATCTTTGGTACCGCTTGGCAGGCACGTGCAATTTCGCTTCTATCTCGGAGCCCTTGGTGTATTTTGTGCAACACAGAGGCGAACGTGTCTCGATGCAAAGTAGCAACCGCCTTCAGGCCGCGAAGCAACTGCTTGAGAAGTACGGAAGATCGCAGCAGTTGCTGGAGTTCTTAAACAGAGAACTTGTTCGCACGCTTGAGCGAGCGTTAGTTTTCTCCGCAAGAGAGGGGGACGGTACCTCTTTTCCAAGATTTTGGTCCGAAGTTCGGGCCGGAAATCTGAAAGTTGTGCACTGGCGAACGTACTGGATATCTTTGAAGATGCTGGTCTATTGGTCTAATCACCTCTTTGCGCGAGCTCTAAAGGCCGCTCGGTAGTCGATTAGGTGGCGGCTAGATTCGGAGCGCGCCGGTCCGAAAAATTGCTCTTGAAGCGCGTCAACAAGGGCCGTTCAATGAACCTGTGGATGATCATCCCTCCAGCGATACCCGTGCATGCAGCAAGCAGGATCGCGCCGTGGGGGGGCAAATTTGGTACTGCGGACTTTAGCAGCCGAAGCACGGCGGAGATGATATGGGGATGGAAAAGATATATTGAATATGAAGCTTCTCCAAGCAAGATGCCGAGGCGATTGCGCTTGGCTGGGCTTGTGAAAGCTGCAAAGGCAACGATGGGTGCAGAACATAGAGAGGTGAACACAACCGATTCGAGCGTGCCAAGTGCACGACCATAGAAAAAGGCGAGGGTTATCATTACGACTGTGGCGGAAACCAGCAGTCCGAATTGGTAAGAGATAACTGCCTTAGCGCCACCCACTCTTAAGTATAGCAAGCCTAAGCAAAACCCGACGCCGAACTCTAGATTAACTGGGCTAACGAGGAAATCCCATAGATCGTTTCTTCCCGCCCCTCCTAGCACTGCGCTCAGCACCGGCCCCGCGAACCATAGAAAAATCCCGTATCGAATTAGTGGGTACCCAAGCCAGGTAAGTCCAAAAAGAAAGTAAAAAAGCATCTCATGTCTCAGCGTCCAAATGTTGAGCGGAGCAACTTGGCCAACGGGAAATAGGAAGGCTGCACGCAAGTAATCCGTCCAGTTCGCAGATACTCCGCCCAATATACGAAGAATTGCATAAGAGCCAATTGCCAGCCACATTAACGGTAAGATCCGGATCGCTCGCTTCTTTAAAAAATCTAGAAAGGTCAGTTCCGGGACAAAGTCCTTCGGACCAAGGGCAACGTACGCAATGATGAATCCACTCACGACGAAAAATATGTCGACCCCATGAGCTCCGTACATGAGGAAATTGTTGAAGATAGTCGCGCCAAAGTATTTGTCGAAAGCTCCCATTCCAGCAGAATGGTCGAATACGACCGCGATGGCAGCAATGCCTCTCAGATATTGGATGCCAACGACTTCGGCCTTCTTATTGCTGGTGGGATTGGCGTTTGACGCCGACACGAGTTTGGGGCCTATCTGGACTGACATTGTGATGCTAGTAGGCAGCAGGATGTAAAAGTTGTGCGGCTGCGGTTCGGAAGACAATTCTAATGTCTAACCACACGCTCCAATTATTGATGTACCACAGATCATACTCCACGCGCTTCTGCATCAGGTCGAGCGTGCGGGTTTCTCCGCGATAACCATTAACCTGGGCCCAGCCGGTGATGCCGGGCTTGACGTGGTGGCGGAAGGCGTAGTTGCCGATGAGCTGCTCATATTCGGTGTTGTGGGCGGCCGCATGCGGGCGGGGCCCGACCAGCGACATGTCGCCCTTGAGCACGTTGAGGAGCTGCGGCAGCTCGTCGATCGAGGTCTTGCGCAGCCATTTGCCGATTGGCGTGACGCGCGGGTCGTTCTTCTCCGCCTGCCTGATCGTCGGGCCGTCCTCGAGCACGCGCATGGTGCGGAACTTGAAGATCCTGAACGCGCGCCCGCCGAAGCCGTGGCGGGTCTGGCGGAAGAACACCGGCCCCGGCGAGGTCAGCTTGATCAGAAGCGCGGTCACCAGCATCACCGGCGCGAACACGAGCAGCGCAAGGCTGGCGCCGACGAGGTCCAGCGCGCGCTTGAGCGTACGTTCGCGCCAGGTGAGCGGGGCGCGGCGCAGCTCGGCGGTGAAGGTGTTGCCGGTGCCGACCAGCGGATAGCGCAGGAAGCGCGCCGTGTTGGGGTCCGGCACCAGATGCACGGGGAGGGGGAGGATCTTCAGCACGTCCAGAATGCTATCGATCGCATGCTGCCGGCTCCAGTTGATCAGCAGGAAAACGTGCTCGATCCGCTGCTCGCGCGCGTAATTGATCAGCTCCTCGAAGCGCGGTGCGAGCGAGGACAGCAGCAGGGGCGAAGCCAGCTCCTTGGCCGGGATCTCCATCACGCGCATCAGGCGGTAGCCGTGCTGGCCGAGGTCGTCGACCGCGTTGGACGAGGTGGCAAGGCCGAACTCGGCGATCAGAAGCGCCCGTCCGTTGGCGAAGGCGCCGGTGCGCAAGGCATGCGCGGTCCAACGCGTCGCCACGGTCTTCCATGCGAGCAGGGCGGCCAGGCCGACTAGGTAGAACGAGATTGTGGTGCCGCGGGAGAACTCGTCGCTGACCTTCATCGTGAAGGCGATCGCCAGCAGCGCGCCGAACAGGAAGGTCCACGTCGTCAGCGTCATCCGGAACGTGCGGGGCAGGTTGGTGACCGTCTTCAGGCGATAGCCCCGTTGCACGACCGTCAGCAGGGCGAAGTTGATGGCCACCAGCACGCTCGCGGCCGCGTAGACGTCCGCCTTGCCGAGCGTGCCCGCGGTAATAACGTGATACCCGACCGCGCAGCCAATGCCGCTGACCACGATCAGGGCTGCATCCGCCACGCCAAGCAACCGCTCGACCACCACTGGTCGCAGCCAGCTCAGCGTAGACCCTGTAGATGTCGATGCGACCGGCTCGACCATCCGGATTTTCGTCGCAGAATCAGCGACGGGCTCCGGCCGAGTGGAAAGAATTGTCATCCTGCCAAACCCATTGACGCAAAAATTCATTGCCCGAACAAGGGTGCTATCGGGCGAAATCGCTGTTAAAACAAGGCGAACGAAGAATTAACCTTACCCCACAAGCGTGCATTGTACCCCATCTCGCCTTCGCTGATATGCTGAATTTCACAACCCGTTAGGAAGTCCTCGTTGCCTCGCACCCAGTCCCGGCGGCGAACCCGGTCGAGAGGGAAGCGGTACCTCGCCATTGGCCTTGCAGCCGTCGCTTTGGTGGGACTCGTGCTTCTGCTTCTTCGTCCTGATGCAGCCCCCCTCCAAGCTCCAATGGCGTCCAGGCCCGTCGCGACCAAGCTTCTCCTTGATGGGCCGTATGGCGCGCGGTTTGCCGGCGAGCTCGCTGCCTCCACGCAGGGATATTTCTCCTCCCGCATTGATGTGTCGGCGCAGCCCGAAGGCCCTGACTTCGTCCAAACCATTGCACGCCAACATGCCATCGGCGTGACGAGCGGCCAGAAATTCCTGCTGGCAAGCTGGCACGGCGTCCCCGTGACTGCGTTTGCTGCAAGCTTCCTCGATACTTCTGTCGCGATTTTCACGCTCGAAGGCTCGGGCTTGCGGCGGCCGGCTGATCTGGTCGGAAAACGGGTTGGCTACCGCAGGGCGAGTGAAGGAGACGTCGTCTTTGACGCCATGATGGCGCAGCTCGGGCTTCCCCGAAGCCAGATCACCAAGCTCCCAGACCGCGGCAGCTTCGAAGCCCTGGGGGTCGGCGAGGTGGATGCGATCATCGCCGCCATCGACGAGCAGCCTGATCCCTCCAATCCGACCTTCGTGAAGCTGAACGTCATCAAACCGCAGGACTACGGCATCCACGTCCCGGGGTTGGTCTATTTCGCAAGCAATGATCTCATCCATGACCGGCCGTCCCTGATCGCCGACGTGCTCCAAGGCATCATTCGAGGATGGCAATTTGCCTATCGAGACTATGCACAGAGCGTGCCCGTTCTTGCCGGTTCAACCGGGCTACCAACCGAGCGGCTGAAATTTGAGCTGCAGCAGCAGCGCTCGCTGGTGCTGCCGACAGGCGGCCGCATCGGCGACTACGACGAAAGTCGCTGGCGGACGCTTCGGGACATCCTCCTGTTCGCCAAGCTCGGCGAGGAAGACGTGCCTTTGGCCCGGACGGTCACCTACCAGTTCGTCCGGGACGTGTACCGCCGTTCACCCGACCTCGCTGCTCCCGGCGCCTGGAGTGAGGAAAAATAGGACCAAGAAGCCACACTTGCGCGCCATATCGTCCCAAAAGGCCCTGGACCGCGCCGGCATCAGTTGCATTTCCGCCGGTGGCTTTGGTAAAGTTCGGTTCACTATTTGGGCTAGTCGCGGAGTGGCTGACCATCACTTTGATCGGCGCGAGTCTGACAAGCGCGGGTCGGGGGATCAATCCGCAGGGGCGAGGAGCTTTTGGATGTTCAAGACCATCATGCGGGCAGGGCTTTTGGCCGTAACTGTTACCTGCTGTGCAGCGAGCGGGGCGAACGCCGCAATGCAGATGCCGGCGCCGGCAGCCATACTCACCGGCGAGAGCCAAGGGACGCCTGTTACGTTCTGGGCGCAGCCGTATCCATATCGGTATGTACCATGGCGCCGTTGCCCGTTGGTGCGCGTCGAGACGCCGTATGGGTGGTACATGGACCGGGTTTGTGCGCCTGTCGGTCCGGTTCTGCGCCGGGCGTACTGAGGTTGAAGTAAACCAAACGGCGGCTGCCGTTTTTCAACGGTCCTTCAAGGCAGTCGCACAGCCGATGCGGCTGCCTTGCTCTTTTTTGTTTCATTGTGTGCTGATCATTTGTGCGCGCAACGCAGGTTCACCATGAATATCTTTGTCAGGCCGGCACAGGCTGTCGCATGGTGAAGATTGTGTTAGCAGGTTGGCGCGGCTGCATCGGCAGCGTGATTGCGTAATGTGATCTGATCACCGGATCTTGCAAGAGTAATGGTGATCCGGCCAACCGGATACTGATAGAGGATAACGATGACAGGGGTTTCAACCTGCGATCTCACGGGCAAACGTGTCTTCGTCGCGGGTCACCGCGGCATGGTGGGATCAGCTGTCGTCCGTAGGCTTGCGTCAGAGAACTGCACCGTGCTGACGGCCGACCGGCGTGAGCTGGACCTGACAAAGGAAGAGCCCACGCTAAAGTGGCTCGAGGCCAATCGCCCGGACGTCGTAGTTCATGCCGCCGCAAAGGTTGGCGGTATCGCAGCCAACAACAATTTCCCGGTCGACTTTCTCTGCGACAACCTTGCGCTGGAATTGAGCGTGATCCGCGCAAGTCACGCGGTTGGTGTTCGGCGCCTGCTGTTTCTCGGCTCGTCGTGCATCTATCCCAAGCACGCCAAGCAACCGATCGCCGAAAGCGAATTGCTGACCGGGCCGCTAGAGCCGACCAATGAGTGGTACGCAATCGCCAAGATTGCCGGCCTCAAGATGTGCCAGGCGTATCGTCGGCAATATGGCGACGATTTCATCTCGGTGATGCCGACCAATCTCTACGGCCGCGGCGACAATTATCATCCGGACCATAGCCATGTGCCGGCCGCGTTGATCCGACGCTTCCACGAAGCCAAGCTCGCCAATGCACCCAGCGTTTCGGTGTGGGGCACCGGCACGCCGCTGCGCGAATTCCTCAATGTCGATGATTTTGCGGATGCCTGCGTTTTCCTTCTGAAGAACTATTCGAGTGACCAGCCGATCAATGTTGGCACGGGCGACGAGTTGTCGATTAGCGAATTCGCGACCACAGTCGCGGAGGTGGTGGGCTACGGGGGCAAGCTCGTGTTCGATACATCCAAGCCTGACGGAACACCACGCAAGTTGCTGGATAGCTCGAGAATCCGGGCGCTTGGTTGGCAGCCGAAAGTTGCCCTGCGGGCCGGCCTCGCAGCGGCCTACGCAGATTATCTCCATGGCTACGGGCGTCATCTGGAAGTCGGCGCAACGCGCTGAGTAGACTAGTTCGATTGCTAGAGAGTTTTTTTATTCTGAAGTTTGAATTGGGGCGGGCTTTATGCGTGTTCTCTTGGTCGGCATCAATTATGCCCCCGATCTGATCGGTGTGGCGAAATACAACGCCGAACTCTGCGAAAGTCTGGTAGCCGAGGGCCATGAAGTCAGAGTGATTACGGCGCCGCCCTATTATCCCGCCTGGAAGATCCCTCCTGCATTCAAATCGTCGTACTTCAGATCGAGAGATGTCAATGGAGTTCGAGTAACGCGTACGCCGATTTATGTGCCCGGACATCCCTCTGGCGTTAGACGGTTGGTCCATCACGCTTCATTCGCGCTCACGAGTTCAGCCCCGGTTCTTCTTGAGGCGCTATCGTGGCGGCCCGACGTCATGATCGCTGTCGCGCCATCGCTGATGTCGGCAGCCTTCGTCTCGTTCGTCGCTCGTCGCGTCGGCGCCAAATCATGGCTTCACGTGCAGGATTTCGAGGTGGATGCGGCGTTCGATCTTGGTCTGCTGCGCAACCCTTCTCTGCGAAAGTGGATGCTTCGAATCGAAGCGGCGATCCTCAAATCTTTCGACAACGTTTCAACCATCTCTCAAGCGATGGTAGAGCGGTTGAGGATCAAGGGACTGCGGCCCGACAAAACCGCGGAAGTGAGAAACTGGATCGACACCACTGCGATCTGTCCGGGGGCTCGCGCGACCAAATACCGTCAACAGCTGAACCTGGGTGAGGGCGATATCGTCGGGCTGTATTCCGGCACGATGTCCAACAAGCAAGGCCTTGAACTTGTGATCGAGGCTGCGATTGGTTTAGAGAGAACTCATTCGCATATCCACTTCATCCTTGCAGGCGAAGGGCCTCACAAGATGAGGCTCGAGCAGCTTGCCGCCGGACATCGCAATATCCACTTCCTGGGGCTTCAGCCCAATGACAGCTTCAATCAATTGATGGCCACGGCGGATTTCCATCTGATTCCCCAGAAGGCCGAGGCCGCTGACCTGGTGTTGCCCTCGAAGCTGGGCGCGATCTTCGCATCCGCTCGGCCGGTCATTGCGATGGCTGAAGAGGGCACCGGCCTCGCGGCGGAGGTCACGAATGCGGGCCTCGTAATTTCACCAGGAGATTCATCGGCTCTCGAGGTTGCAATCTGCCAGCTCAGCGAAGCGCCCGCCCTGCGTGAGCACTACGGCGAAGAAGGAAGAAGGCGAGCCCTTGATCGCTGGGATCGACGCACGATCGTGCGCCGGTGGTCGGAGGCCATGACAGGGCAGGGCAATGCGGCAGGGCAGACGAATGCGGGCCTGACGGGCGCTGCCAAGGACATTGGGCTTCCGGTGGAGGATGCCGTTCGGTCGCCCTGAGGGAGCGGACGGGGACTAGGCTGGTCTCGCGTCATCGGGTAAGGTCAGCATTCCTCCTCGTCACTCCCAGACACAGCCTTGCAAGCCGCCCTTCCCAACAATATGAAGCACGAAGCATACCTCGACGGCTGGCGCGGAATGTCCATTCTGTTGCTCTTAGCCGGGCACTATTCGCTCTTGCCATTCTATACCGGGCGGCTAGGGGTCGAGTGCTTTTTCGTCCTTAGCGGTCGATTGATGGCCGAGATACTGTTCGTAAGGCGGGCACCGCTCGATTTGTTTTACTGGCGGCGCGTTACCCGTATTTTCCCCGCACTTTGGCTTTTTGTCCTCGCGATGCTTTTTGCGACTACATTCTTGCCCAATCTCGCCGTGGATCCATGGTCGGCGCTCGTAGCTCTGACCTTCACCATCAACTACTTTCCGACCGAGGGCACCACGCTTGGTCACGTTTGGTCGCTTTGCGTCGAAGAACACTCATACGTTGTCCTGTCGATCACTGCATTCCTGCAGAGGCGCCTTCTGATCCGGCCGGTGCCAGTGCTTTTGATCTTGAGCCTCGCATGCGCACTTAATGGGGCAATACAAACTTGGATTTTTCACCGCGGTTTTAACCAGGTTTACTGGCACAGCGATGTGAGAATGGCCTCCGTTTTTATATCGGCAGCACTCTTCCTCACTTTTCGTGAAAAGCACGTTCACTCGGCAATCCCGATCGTCGCGGGAGTCGTCGGACTGGCCATGAGCTTCTTAGTCCCCGACCCGGTGAGGTACACTGTTGGGACCTTCGGGTTGTCTCTGGCGCTGGCGACGCTGCCAAACGCAGCAAGGTTGGTCCGATCACTCCTGTCGATACCTCCTCTTACAACTCTCGGGCTCTGGTCCTTTTCACTCTATCTTTGGCAACAACCATTCGCAGGCAAGGAGCCAAGGTTGGCATTTTTGTTACTCGCGTTCTTGGCCGCTATCTTCAGTTACTATGTCGTCGAAAGACCAGCGCGATCATTCCTGAACCGCTTTTTCAGTTCTGATGACAAGCGGTCAGCCCGTCATTCCGCGTGAAATCGATTCGCTCAGTGCAGTGCAAGGCGCAAGACCTGAAGGCGCGAGGTTAGCAGATGGCGAGCTGAGTGACTAAGGTTGTGCTTTTCCTGTCGGTAACTTGAAGTGGCGGGCATTCTTTAGACGACCGGCGTATTGATCGCTGTGCTTACCCTACTGAACGGCGTCAGGCCGACCGGGAGTGCGCTGATAAATGGCTATCAGAGGCTGCAGTGCATGGCTCGCAGACGCATTCGGTCAATTGGTGCTCGGAGCCGTCGTGCCCGTGGCCGGCTTCTACTATTACGCCCTCCGAACTTGGAGATCCAACTAGGAAGCTCTATTAACTCCAAGCAACCGTTTTCTACGCTGATCAGACAATCCGCCACCACATTGGATACAGCGAGCAGCTTGCGCGGCTCTTGACGCTCTCCTCCCCGTTCTTGAAAAGTACGGCCCTGAGGCGTTCGACAGCAGTCGGATGCGGTCCGAAAAGAATGAGAGATCTGATGGGCGCTCACTTGCCTGGTTTGGTCGCCTTACCGGCCGATCTACAAGAACTACTCGTGGCGCGGATAATATCTGAACCCGTGCTGCTTGATGAGTTCGTCCCGCTTTGCGGATTCTAGATCTTCCTTCATCATTTCTCGAACCAGACTTTCGAACGACGTCTTGGGCTCCCAACCAAGTTTCTGCTTGGCCTTTGACGGGTCACCAAGAAGCGTCGCGACCTCGGTGGGGCGGAAATAGCGGGGATCGACCGAAACGACACACTTGCCGGTCTTGGCGTCATATCCCTTTTCCTCTACGCCGCTTCCTTCCCAGCGGACCGTCATGCCGACTTCGTTCGCCGCGACATTGACAAACTCTCGGACGGAATGTTGCACGCCAGTGGCGATCACGAAATCTTCCGGCTTGTCCTGCTGCAGCATCAGCCATTGCATTTCGACGTAGTCGCGCGCGTGTCCCCAATCGCGCAGGGCATCCAGGTTGCCCAGATAAAGCCTTTCCTGCAGTCCCAAATGGATGCGCGCGAGAGCCCGGGTAATCTTTCGGGTCACGAAGGTCTCGCCGCGGACGGGAGATTCGTGGTTGAAGAGGATGCCGTTGCAGGCATACATCCCATAAGCTTCACGGTAATTGACGGTGATCCAGTAGGCATAAAGCTTGGCGACCGCGTACGGCGAGCGCGGATAGAAAGGTGTGGTCTCCTTTTGCGGGATCTCCTGGACCAAACCATACAGTTCAGATGTTGATGCTTGATAGAAGCGCGCCTGCCTCTCCAAACCAGTAATGCGCATGGCCTCTAGGATGCGCAAAGTGCCGAGGGCGTCGGAATTCGCCGTGTATTCGGGCTCTTCGAACGAAACGGCAACGTGGCTCTGCGCCGCGAGATTGTAGATTTCGTCTGGCTGCACCTGGCCAACGATCCGGATCAGGCTCGAAGAATCCGTGAGGTCGCCATAGTGCAGTCGGAACGGTGGATTTGGCTCATGAGGGTCGAGATAGAGGTGATCGATACGATCGGTATTGAAGAGAGAGGTCCGGCGTTTGATGCCATGAACCTCATATCCTTTTTCCAAGAGCAATTCGGCGAGATAGGCTCCGTCTTGGCCTGTCACGCCCGTAATAAGTGCACGTTTCTTTGTCATAAATGATCTCTAGGTTCGGTAGGCCCGTTCGTACTCGAAAACGAAGAGAATAGGGAGATGGGCTGGGTCAAAAATGCAAGCTTAGATTAACGGCTCTGAGGTCTGCGGAATAGGCAATAGGGGTTCTGCTAAGGTTATTTCGAATTTGTGTTCCTACTGTGCAATTCTGGCTTTATGGATGTCGTACGACATTTGTGAATTGAATTTGGCCTGGAGCTTCAGATTTTGAACAAACGCATAATCCCCCTGATCATGTGCGGCGGTGCCGGCACGCGGCTGTGGCCCGCTTCGCGCGAAGTACTCCCCAAGCAGTTCCTGCCGCTGTTCGGCACGCGCTCGACGTTCCAGGACACGCTGCTGCGCGTGTCCGATCCCGCCCTGTTCGACCGGCCGATCGTCATCACCAACGCGGCCTATCGCTTCATGGTGCTGGAGCAGCTCGCCGAGATCGGCATCGAGGCCGACGTGATCCTCGAGCCGATGCGGCGCGATTCCAGCCCTGCCATCGCGGCCGGCGCGGTGTTCGCGCAGAACCGCGCCAGCGAGGCGATCGTGCTCGCGCTCGCGGCCGATCACGTCGTGCAGAATAATGCCGCCTTCGTCGCCGCCTGTCGCGAAGGCCTCACGGCTGCGAATGCCGGGCGCATCGTCACCTTCGGCGTCAAGCCGGAACGGCCGGCAACGGAATATGGCTACATCAATCCGGGCGACGTGATCGCGGGCGAGGTGCAGGCGGTTGCGCGCTTCGTCGAGAAGCCGGATGCGGTGAAGGCCTCCGACTACGTCAATTCGGGCTACCTCTGGAACAGCGGCAACTTCATGTTCCCGGCGAGCGTGCTGCTCGACGAATATCGCAGGGTCGATGCGGCAAGCGTCGAGGCCGTCATCAATGCGGTCAACAATGCCGGCCGCGATCTCGGCTTCGTCACGCTGGAGCCCGACGCGTTCGGCGCGGCCAAGGCGATCTCGATCGACTATGCGGTGATGGAGAAGACTTCGCGCGCCGCCGTCGTGCCGGTGTCGTGCGGCTGGTCCGACGTCGGCTCCTGGCATGCGGTGTGGGAGCTGTCGGAGAAGGACGCGCAAGGCAATGCCGCGCACGGCACCGCCGTGTTCGAGGATTCCCGCAATTGTAACGTCACCACGGATTCCGCGTTGGTCGCGCTCGAAGGCGTCGACGATCTCGTCGTGGTCGCGACCGCGGACGCGGTGCTGGTCTCGCGACAGAAGGATGCCAACGGGCTGAAGCGCCTGGTGACGAAATTGAAATCGGTGGCGCCGAAGGTCACCGAGGAGCATCTCAAGGTGCACCGGCCCTGGGGCAGCTATCAATCCGTCGACAATGGCGAGCGCCACCAGGTCAAGCGCATCGTGGTGAAGCCGGGCGGGCGGCTGTCGCTGCAGAAGCACCATCATCGTGCCGAGCACTGGATCGTGGTCCGCGGCACGGCGCAGGTGACCGTCAACGAGACGGTGAAGACGGTGCACGAGAACGAGTCGATCTACATCCCGATGGGCGCCGTCCACCGGATGGAGAATCCCGGCAAGATCCAGCTGGAGCTGATCGAGGTCCAGACTGGAAGCTATCTGGGGGAAGACGACATCATCCGGATTGAAGACGACTATCAAAGAACCTAAGCAACACCCGAAGTGCGCATTGCGATGGTCGGGCCGGAGTATGTGAGTCCGATGTCCCGCGACTGTTTGCGGATTTCGGTCAGTACGTGATCTGCGTCCACAAGGACGAGGAGATCGCCGCGATCCCGATCTGCTAACATGGGTCTCGACGAGATGGTGGCGAACACTGTCAAAGCTAAGCGCCTTGACCATTGACCTGACTAAGCCGACCGCCGCGACCGATGCCGTTTTCATCGCGGTCGGCACGCTCTCCCGATAGCGCAGCCTCACACCGGCCATCGTGGTGGTGACGAGACCGACGGTGCCGGTCGGCACCGGACCAGGCGCTCTCAGAAGTTCGTGCGTGGATTGATAGGAAAAACTCAACGGTTGATTGCGGCCACAACTTCTCCGAGAGTGCAGTTGACGCACTGGAGGGTGCTTTGCCGCTTCCTCCGGGAGTTTAGCTTGTCTGTATAATCTCATGGAGGGAGATCAGTCGATCTGAGCTACGTACTTTAGTAAAAATTGCTCCGACGTGGCACTTTGAGGCGAACGAGTTCAAATGGGCTGGATATATCAGCCGCGAGGGACAACGCCCATTGATCGCCATACCGATTGCGTCGTAGATCGGAGCGGGCTGGAGGCGAGCCGAAGGAACGGCTGATGCCAACTACTCTCCAAGAACAACTGGACCAGGTCGAACGCGACATAAAATTATACATGGAGTTTGATGCAAACGAGAAAGATCGTTTCAATCGCGAGTCCTACTTGTGGACTGCAGAGGATCGCATCGAGTGGCAGGAGATACAATCTGACAATGCTCAAAGACTCCGAGAACTGCTCGAGGAGCGTGACCATTTGCGCAGCCGGTTGGGCCTATGAAACGACAGTAAGATGATTGCCGTAGATCGCAAGTGCGAAAGATCGCAACTGCTTCGAAATTTCCCTCGAAACTATCAGTTCGCCGAGACTGAAGAAGCGTCTATGACCGCGTTCGCTCTCGTGGCAATTTGCTTAGCGACCGCGCCGTAACATGCATTCCCAATAGCGGAACCATCTGTTTGGACACGCTGAAACGAATTGTTTTCATGACAGAAGCAATCCGCGCCCGGGCGATATGGGAGATTTGTAACCGCAAATGATCGCGGGCGAGTTCTTCGTCAAAGAACGGCAGTGCGGGGTCATCATTTATGCTACCATCCGCAGCAGCTTGAGTTGATGCTGTAGCGGCGATTGTTTCATCTCCGAATCGAGAAAGCGCTGCGTCTCCCTTGACGGCAACACGAAGGGTATCGATGTCGCGACCAATGTTTCGGTCCCTGAAGTAGAGAACCGAAGTTCAAGGGATAGTCGCCAAGTTGTACAGCCCCGAGCGTAATTGCTGGCTCGTACTAAGATCATAGGACGACACCACGTCGATCAAGCCTTGACGTCGGGGTCATCAGTTTATCGAAGCCATCGTCGTAGCCGGGTAGCTTACCAAGCGGCCTAACCGAGCCCGATTTGAATCCAAATATTGGGGGCATGCCGATCGCCATCAAAAAGGCTTGGGGTGGAAATAGATCGCGGTCGTTAGGATCAGCAACGTAAATCTTATCAAAAAGTAAGAAGTGCTCGCCTCAGTTCATGAGAGGAATTCGGGCATTCGGTAGGCGCTAAAAACGCTTCGTAGATCATGTTGCAGCGTCCGTACTACGGGTCCGAAAGGCTTAATATCGGATTCGCAAAATTCCCGGTCATTCTGACCTTCCGCAACCAAAAGTCGAGCCCCGTCCGCTCCTCAGGGAGCTTCGGCCAGCGTCCCTTCAAGTAGAGGCTTATCCGAACCTTTGACTTGGACGACGCCTAGAGCCAAGCCGAGCGGTTGAAAGGCCAAGCTGATAGAGCCGCCGCCGCACGGCGTTTTCAGTTCGGCAGAGGGTCGCGGCGATTTCTAGGATGGACTGGCCATTGATGATTGCCGATCTCAGCGCGTTATCATCTTCGGGCGCCCACGTGCGACTTGAGTTTACGCTATTCATAACCGGGAATGTCTTTTTTTGGTCCAAAGCGCGCAGCCAACCACAGCCTGAAATGACTGTCCACTCCCTCGTCCCTTTCAGTGCGCAGTCGTTATGCGGTCGGAGCAAGAAGGAGGGCTGCTTGTTACGGGGGGCAGCAGCGTGGTGTCTGGACCACCGCCGAGGAGATGGTTCAATTTTGTGCGTGAGCGCCTACTATATCGCGTGGCCCCTTCGGGGGAGCGGATGCATACTGTCCGAGTTGAAGATGCCTTCTTGACCCCGACGTCGGGTCTCACGCTGCCTCGATTTTAATCGCTTAATTCCGTTAATTGACCGCGGGCGCGCATAGTCACGCAAAATACTTAGGTGTCGATTGCCAGAAGAGAGGTTTGAAGTGCTAGACGCGCTTCGCGGCTTCGCCGCCATTGGCGTCCTGTTCTTTCACCTTTCAATCGTCGGTGCGCCGCAGTTGGCACCTCATGGCTATCTGGCGGTGGATTTCTTCTTCATGCTTAGCGGGTTCGTACTTTCGCACTCGTATGCGATGCGTCTTCAGTCTGGCAGGCTAACAGTTGCCAAATTCCTGCAAATTCGCATGAAGAGGTTATTGCCGCTTAGTCTGTTGGGACTCTTATTGGGAACAGGGTATTTCTTACTCCGTTTGGCGTTTCAGAAACATTCGCAGTACGCACTTTCTGACATCCTCGGCGGGACGGCCTTCAACGCGGCTTTGCTGCCTAAGGCCTGGGTAAGTCAGGCTCCCACAGACACGACATTCCCCACCAACACCCCGATGTGGTCGTTGTCATTTGAAATCGCCGTCAACTTACTTTGGGCGGCGCTGATATTGCGGGTAGATACGAAGTGCGCCTGGGTGATCACCGCTGTCACTGGTGGACTCCTTGCCCTAACGATCCTTAAACACGGTACCGCCGATCTTGGAGCTACGTGGACTACTTTCTTCGGAGGTGCTGTTCGCACCCTGTTCGGCTTCTTTACCGGCGTTCTGGTTTGGCATTACCGCCCCAAACCATTCCTGCCCACACTTCTACTTTGGCCAATGATCCTTCTGCTCGCGACCGTCTTTTGCCTTCCGATCCGAAGCTCTGTTTTCGATGCTGTTTCGATCGTCCTTATCTTTCCACTCCTATTGTATCTGTCCGTCGCTTGCCATCTCCAGCAAAAGCAGCGTCTTCTTAGTGTGCTAGGCCGCCTTTCGTATCCACTCTACATCGTTCACGTTCCAATCCTTATGACGACGGTCGGTCTGCTAAAGGCAACTCATCTTGAGCAGGCACCCTCTTGTTACCTCTTTGCACTAGTACCAATTTGCATTCTGCTGGCGATCGGTCTGGACAAGTATTACGATTCCCCGATCACATCGGTTCTTGCAAAGCACAGGGTCAGGTCTCTGTAGCTTCAGAGCCTGCCAGCGCCACCGGGCAACCCGAAAGTGCGCGTCATATTCTAGGCACTCGCTGCACAAACCTAAGTCAGCTTCTCTGAGAACCTTTGTCGCGAAAACCGAGCGAGCTGCACTTGCGCCGAGCAGGCGGCACCAGGAGCTTCTGCTCGCGACGCATCTAATTTGCTAGTCGCGCTTTCAGAAATGCGCTTCAATAATCCAATACATACCGGGTCACTGGATGGTCGCTGATGACGAACAGCCTTGACGAGGCGCGGTACGATGCAGTGGTGTTGGGCGCTGGAATCAGCGGCCTTGTAGCGACATCGATCTTGCTGCGCGACGGCGCGAGGAACGTCCTTGTCGTCGACGAGTACGCCTGGAGCGGTGGAAACCACATCGATTGCAAGGTCGGCGACTACACCTTCGATGTCGGCAGCTACATCTTTCAGGACGATTCGCCGTTATTGGCGCACTTTCCTGAGTTATTACCGCTCTATATTCAAATCTACCCGTCGTGGGGGCGTCTCACTCCGCAAGGCGCAGTAAGTCACTATCCGCTATCCATCAAGGACGATCTGCTTTCAGCCGGTCCGTTGGAATGGCTTTGGATGGTGAGCTCGATCATCTTTGCCCGAACCTTCCGCCGCAGGATCCGAAGTGCCAAGGACTTTGCAACTTTTTGGATTGGAAGGCGGTTACTGGAGCGCACAGGCCTCGGCTATTATCTGAGCCGGTTCTACGGATTTCCCGCCGATCAGGTCGACGTCAAGTTTGCAGAGAAAAGGATGCTTTGGATTAAGGAGCACGCGACGCTGCGAAACCTTGTTGGGCGGGCCTTTCGTCGTGCCCCCAATGTGGCTCCCAATCAACAACTCGTTCGACCGCGGGAGGGCTTCGGATTCCTGTATCGCAAGGCAATGGAGCGGCTCGAAGGCCAAGGCGCGGGCTTTGTGCTGGGGACCAAGATAGCTCGCGTTCAAAGGCAGAACGGTGAGTTTTCGATTGTCCTGGCGAACGACCGTGCGATCGTCGGCCGTCGCCTGGTCTCGACCATTCCCCTAGCACGCATCCAAGATCTGTGTGGTCTGCAAACGCATCGAGAGCTGAAAACCGTGACGTTGCTGACGTTGTTCTATAGCTTTTCCGGTGAGAGAGGCTTCAAGCAACCGATCCTGTACAATTTTTCAAGCGAAGGGGCGTGGAAGCGCCTCACGATTCATTCCGATTTTTACGGCAGGTGCCACGGCCGAGAATTCTTCTCCGTCGAAGTCAATGCTGAGCACGTGGCGCACGACATTAGTACGGCAGATAGCGACTTTAGAACTCACACCTGCGACAACAGACTGTTTTTGGGCGACCTTCGGCTTGAGGGCACGCATATGCTTGGCAATGCCTACCCGATCTACACCGACCAGGCCGACGAACACGCGGCAAGCACGGTGGCCGCACTGCGCAAGTTAGGCATCGAATCGATTGGACGGCAAGGCAGATTTGACTATCAACCGACCGCTCGCGACTCCACCTTAAAAGCCGAAGCCGCGCTTCGTTCGGATCAGCGTCGGTCAGACCTGGTCTAGATCAGATGCGAGGGCCGCGCCCTCGACTTCATCAGGTAGATTCCAACATTTTGTACAGGGCCTGTTGAAGACGCGATCAACGGGTATTCGGGCAGCAAAGGAGCCTTCGGAGCGGAAATTGGGCGTCACTCAGTGGCGGTCGAGCAGGGTGGGGGGTGCGGGCGGCGGGCTCATGCGCCATCTTCCTGACCGCGCCAATGAGGCCGCGCAAGCGACCGCAGTTCGTGCAAAAAACTGGCGTGTCATCGAGAGCTCCGTCAGCACACTGAAACGTAACCGCCAGGGTCGCGCAGTTCGAGCAAACGGATTCGAAAGCTGTGGCCTGGGTCGAGCTCGCTCTCATCATCATCCCTCAATGGTTCGATCGATCTCGCAACTCGAGAGTGTCGCAACGGCTTAAAGTCGGATCCCAATCGAGCGGTGATCAAAATCTTCGGTTCAAATGGCTTTCTGTGCTCGCAGAGGGTATCAGGCCTCCTGTCTTCAGAGATGTCCGGTCGGGGGGCGGCGAGTAGACTTTCAATATGCTGCATCCTCGAATAGAGCCGGGATGGTAGCCAGCATGATCTTGCTGTCGAGTACCATGGACCAATTGCGCGCGTAGAATGCATCGCAGGCAACGCGCCGGCGGTAAGTGGTTGTACTGCGACCGCTCACTTGCCAAAGGCCGGTAATTCCAGGACGGCAGGCGAGGTAGGCGTCGACCTTGTACGCGTACCGCGCCAGTTCTTCCTCGGTGACGGGCCGAGGTCCGACGATGCTCATGTCACCGCGAATGACATTGAACAACTGAGGCAATTCGTCGAGGCTGGAGCGACGCAGCGCTGCGCCCAACAGCGTGACGCGAGGGTCTGCGCGTAACTTGCGAGTGGCCTTCCACTCGGCTGCGGCCGCAGGATCCGACTCCAACAACCGTTGCAGCCGCTCCGCTGCGTCAGGGGCCATGGTACGGAACTTCAGACAGTCGAAGGTCTGACCATTAAACCCAACCCGTCTATGACGAAACAGCACCGGTCCTGGCGAGAACAAAATCAAGGCCGAGCAACAGAGCAACAGCAAAGGAGAAAGCAGCAGAATGCCAAAAGCTGCCAATACAAGATCAACCGATCTCTTTGCGACTGTACCCACGGGACGCGGTGCCACGTGGGCGGGAGAACGTCTCTTTGCGGAAATGAAAGGCAACTCGCCGCGTGTATCGACCACATTGGCCATTGCGGGAACTCCATAAAACAAAACTAAAATGCCTTCGAGCTCGTCCCCTCTTTTCTTGCGGTCTCATCGCCCCCCAATGCGAGCAGATTAAATTCTGACGGCGGTGCAAAATTAATACAAGTTTAAAGTTTCGGCAGAGCCAGCGGATTTTTTCATCGTAGTATCAATTGAGCTCGTGATGACTTTGCGATTTGAAAAGGCGGAAGCGGCGCCTCTAGCTTCCTTCAGTTTTGGTAATAGGAATAGCGCCGATCGGAATAACCCTCAAAGCGACGCATAAACGCTTCGTCGGTTTTGTTGAGGACGGTGCCAAGCAATCGCTCCGAAACAAGCGGCGATGACTGGATTGCCTTGAGGACCTCGTTGGTGGACGTGCCCCATTCAACCACCATCACAAAAGCGTCAAACAGGCTTGCGACCGCTCTGACGTCAGCGATGGGCAAGATCGGCGGCAAATCGCAAATGATGTAGTCGTAGTCCTCGCGAGCTCGCTCCAGTCCCAGCCTGACCGATGACGCACAAAGCACATCCGAGCTGTTCGAGGGCGGTGCCCCGGATGGCGAGGGGACGACATCGAAGTTGAAATTGAGGTCGTTGATGATCACGTCCTTGAGACGCAACCGATCGACCACCATCCGTTGCAGCCCCAACCGGCGCTCGTAGCCAAGCATTTTGGATAAGGCCGGTTTACGCAGATCGGAATCAATCAGAAGCGTGCGGGCTCCGCTTTTCGCGAGGAATGCGGCGAGCGCCGCGGTGGCGGTTGTCTTCCCTTCACCGGGAAGGGCCGACGTAATGCCGATCACTTTTGGCTTGGCCGGATGCAGGTCGATAGCGACCTTGATGTAACGCAACGCCTCGGCCGTAGCTGAAAAAGGAGCGGCTTTGTTGATCTGCTGGAAGGCGCTGGCGTGACCGCCGCGCCATCGCGTCCGCAGCTTTGAAACAGCTGGGAAAGCGGCCAGGCAGGGCGTGCTCAACAGCTTCTCGAGCTGGTCACGTGTGTGGACCCTCCGGTACATGAATTGCTCTCGGGCTATTGCTGCGAGCGTGCCCAGGCCGAGCCCGCACATCGCTGCGAAAGCCAAGGCGATGGCGAGCTTGGGCGAGCTTGGCTTTGTAGGTGCCGACGCTTCCGTCACCACGCGGGCCTCGGTCGACGGAAACGACTGCTGTTGCACCGACTGGGTGAATCGAGACAGGAAGGCCTCGTAGATGCCACGATAGGTGTTTGCACCCGTTTCCAGCTCCCGCAGGTGAACCTGAGCTTGCCGCGTCGCCCCGGATTGCTGGAAGATCTCGATCATTCGCGTATCGATCGCCTCCTCCTGCGACTTCGCAATCTGGAGTTCGCTCTTATAGCTCTCCGCGATACGAGAGATTTCATCCCACATCGACCGTTGCAGCGCTGCCATTTCGGATCGCAGATTCCTGGCGGCCTCATGCTCGGCCCCATAGCGCGCGCTCCATTCGGCTTGCTTGTTTTGGTTCTCCAGGTATTTCTGACGTAGCTTGGTAATCACCGGACTGTTGAGCGCATCCGTGACAACCGGATCTGGGATCGTGAAGTTCTCCTTCTCAGGTCGTTGTTCGAGAATGCGTTGTATGCGCTCGAGCTTGGCGCGAGCTTGGCTGGTGTCGGCGCGAGCTTTGGCCAGTGCGACGCCGAGCTGATCGAGCTCAACCTCGCTCGCCAATTTGCCTTCGACGCCAATGATGATGCCGTTTTCGGCCTTGAAGTCCTGCACGGCTTTGTAGGCATTGCTGGCCTGCTGACGGAGTTCGCTGATCCGCTGTTCCAGCCAAACGCTGGCGCGTCGGGTAGCCTCGTACTTTGCCTGCAGCCGGTATTCGATATAGGCATCGGCGAAAGCATTGGCGATCCGTGCAGCCTTGTCCGGGTCAAGCGAAGTATAGGCGATCTGCTCGACGTAGCTGCGGCCCAAACGGGTGACGCGCAGATTGTCCTTGAGAACGCCAAGCGCGCGTCGCTCCAGCTCGGCAGACGAAGGCCTTGCTTCGGACGGTTTCGTTAGCCGTAACCATCGGGCCAAGCGGCTTGTGATTGCATTGCCCGAGGCGACGAACTCTGGATCATCCGTGAGATGCAACTTGTTTATGACCGCTTTGCCGACCTTTTCGGACCTAGTGGTCTCGATCTCACTCTCCACAACAGCGTCGTCTACGCCTTGATGTTCCTGGGCATTCTCACTTCGTGGCGAAGTAATTCCCTTGGTATCAACGAACATGTCGGCCTGCGCCGTGAACTTGCGAGGCGCCATCCCGACGTAGAGCGAGCCAAGCGCCAACGAGGCGGCCGTCATGAAGGCAATAAGACGCCATTCGCGACGTAAGAAGTCGCGTAGCAGAAGCAGAGATCTTGCCTGATCAGGGGCGGCTTCTGTCGCCGTCGCGTAGGGCCGAAATTCGCCGGCGATGTTCATTCCACGCCCTCAACTCAACTCGTTTTATGAACGCGTACAGTCCAAAAGGAGCGGCTCGCATCTGCTCGCGCAAACAAGAATTGGCATTTAAACAAAAAGCAGTATCGCCCATTAAATTGATGTTACAGAGCCCAAATGCCGTGCAGGCTGTGCTCAAGAAACAGTCAATTGAGAGTTGAGCTCATGTCGAGCGCTTCCTTGCTTTGCTGTCTCCGATCTGGCGCGTTGGGCGAAAAGGAAATCGATATGCGAACGCATTTTGCGGATGAATGGCTCGCGGCCAAACTGCTGGGCGTGAGCAACGATAGCCTCGGGCTCAAAGGTCATTCGCTCGAATCGGGCAATGCTATTGCTGATGGCATCAATGGTCTGCTCGTCGAAGAAGAGACCAGTCAGGTCGTTTGCGACTGTTTCGGTAGCGCCCCCCCGCCCGAAAGCGATCACCGGACGTCCGCTCGCCATGGCCTCTACCGGGACCATGCCGAAGTCTTCTTCTCCCGGGAAGATGAGCGCGCGACAGCGCGCGTAATGGTGCTTGAGTGCCTCGAACGGCTGCGGTCCGAGCACGGAAACGGTCGGGCCGGCGAGGCGGCGAATCTCGGATAACATCTCGCCGCCGCCGATGACCACCAGCTTCAGTTTCAATTCGTTAAACGCGCGTACCGCAAGGTCGGGCCGCTTGTAGGACACGAGTTCGCCGGCCATCAGATAGTAGTCGCCGAGTTCGGAGGAGGGGCACGGCGAGAATGCTGCAGTATCCACTGGAGGATGAATCACGTTGGCGTCGAGACCGTAGTAGCGGCGGATGCGGCCGGCGACGGTTGCGGAATTGGCAACGAAGCTATCGACCCGTGCGGCGGAAGCGACATCCCACAGTCTTAGATAGTGCGCAAGCGAGGGCATGGCCAGCCGCGCGAGCGAACCGGCGCTGGCTCGGTAATCGTGAAACATATTCCAGATGTAGCGCATGGGTGTGTGGCAATAGCAGACGTGGAGAGCGTGAGGAGGAGCAATGACGCCTTTTGCCGGTCCGGATTCGCTGCTGAGAATCAGATCATAGTCGCGCAAATCTAGCTGCTCCAGAGCGAGCGGCATGAGCGGGAGATAGGTCTTGTACATGCGTGGAGCGCGCGGTAGCCGATTGATAAAGGTCGAAACAACGCGGTGTTTGCGAATAGTTTCGGAGACCATTTCTGGAACATAGACGTGCGTATAGATGTCCGCCTCGGGATACATCTCGCAAAGAGCTTCGAGGACTTTCTCGCCGCCGCGCATCCCCACAAGCCAATAGTGAATGATCGCGACTTTCATGCAGTCAGCCCTTCGCGAATTGATCAAAGATGTGCTGTGATTGCGCATTGGGATCGAGCGGACATCTATGCTTCAGCGTGGTAGGACTTCAGGGGCAGGCGGACAGCCTTCGGCCGGACCAGGCCCGCGCCCGTACACGTGGACATAGTCGACCAACAGCGTGGAAGGATTGGGTGTCTGATCGATCGGCCAACCACCGCCGAGGGCCAGGTTCACGAGAGGGTAGAGCGGACCGTCGAGTTCAGGTGGAGTTGGTTGGCTCCAGACCGGGGTTCTGTCGAAGAAGAAAACAATGGCCTGCGGCGAGATATCTACGCCGAAAGTGTGGAAGTCTTGCACAAGTGCATCGTTCGGTACCGTGACCTTCTGCCCCTCGCCCCGGGTCTTCTGCGGTTGTTGCTTGTACCAGATGTGCGTGGCGGCCTGATAAGCGGATGTGAACTGCCCATAATATTCGATGACATCAAGTTCGACGTTTCCTTCCGTCACCGTGGCGGGCTTCAGAGCGGCAAGCCAGAATGCGGGCCACGTTCCCGGACCGGGCGGCATCTTCATACGTGCTTCGAAATAGCCGTACCGGGTTCCGGTCCCGGCGCCGGAAGCATCGGCCGCAGCCAGAAGACCCGACGTCCACTTGCCGTTCCGATCCTTCGAAGCAGTGATGGTGAGAACTCCGTCTTCCACCTTGAATGGCCCCCTCGGTCCCGGATTGGCAAATGCCGCGTCGCCGAAATCGCCCGACCAAGGGGTGTGTGCGGTCCAACGGGCTGCGCCCAGGCGGGTCGCTGAGACACTGAGCTCGTTGAAGTCTTCAAGCAAGACGGGATGAAGTTCACACGATGCAGGCTGCTCGGCCGCGAACGCAGAACCGAATGAAATCCCGACCGTGAGCGCGACCATCGTGACTGCCCAGGTCGGGCGTTTTGTTGCATGCCCCTTCTCGGTCATCTCGCTCTCCTTGATCCTGCATCGTGCACTTCGACCATCACACCGCCCCTGCGCGGCCGCTGATCCGAACACCAAAGCCATACAGTGCGCCGACATAGACAATGGCGCCGAACAGAGAGATCACTCCCAGTTCAAAAACCGCAGCCAGCTGGAGCTCAGGCAGCTTGTATCGCAGGCTGATCACCAGAAGGGTCATCACCGCCGATGCGGCGGCGATTGGCCATAGATTGGCCGCCTCAGACGCGACGCTGGTCCCGACCAGTTGCCGGGCTCCCATCAAGGAGAGGGCGAACATGATGAACGAGACCGCGGCCCGTGCCGCCACCACGCCTGCAAGCGAATAGAAGTAGAAACCCAAACACATAAGCAGGATCTTGGCGCACAGCTCGACCAGGGTGAGGCGAAACACCAGATGGGTTCGATTGGTGGCCAGCGCCAACGAATGCAGAGGCTGATAGAACGCGCTGAGGACGGTCGATAATGCGAGCCACCGCAAGTAGATTCCAGCCTCGCCCCACTGCGGGCCCAGCAGGACCTCGGCGATCAAGTCCGAGGTCAATGACATTCCGATGCATGCCGGCGCGGCAAGTGACATCGTGAGCCGGGACGCCTTCGAATAGGCGTGACGGAGCCGGTCCTGGTTCTGGTTGATCTGCGACAGTGCGGCCATGAGAGGCTGCATCGCCGGGCCTATCAGGCTCTGGGTTGGCATCACCGATAGATCGCTGGCGATGGTGTATTGACCCAATGTGGCCTTGCTCGATGAATAGCCAAGCAGGATTCGATCAAACTGCCAGCTCAGGGCGATGATGATCTGGGCGCCGCTCAGCCAACCCAGAAAAGCCGAGAACTCCCGAAACTTCGACAGCGAGAGGTTTGGTCTGTAAGGGGCCAACAGGTACGACATCGACGTGGCGCCCAAGGACGCTGCGATGCCGCTGGCGACGATGGCCCAGTACCCAGCGCCAAGTTTGACTGCTGTCGCTGCAATGATCGCTGCGGCAAGTTTGCCAAAGATCTCGGTAACAAAGACTGGCCTGAAAGCCAGGCTGCGGGTGTATTCGACCATTCCCGGACTGTACAGGCTGCGAGCCAAGGGTCCGATGGCGCTCACGATGATCAAGCTGGCCAGGCGGGAATCCTGGTAAATCTGCGCAAAGGGCCACGCCACGAGCAAAAGCACCAATGTCAAGACGAGGCCTCGGAGCGCGCTCAAGGTGAAGGCAGTATCCAAATGCGACTTCGCTACGCTTGGCAAGCGCGTCAGAGCCTGCAGCGTTGGTACCTCCAGCACCATGTCCGCAATAATCGTTACGGTAGCGGCGAGGGCGGTGAGGCCGAAATCAGCGGGCGTTAAGATGCGTGCGAGCACCAGAAGCGTGACGAAATCGATAGCCCGGGCTGTTAGCCTGGACGACACAGTCCAAGCGGCGCCCAACAGGGTTTTGCGGGCAAGCACGACTCAATGCCTGCACGTTGCGACGAGGCATTGCCTGGTCGTCGATGCGGAAAGAGTGCCGGCTCGCGGGGCTTCATGAGGCAGTGGCGTCATCGCGAGTGCCTGTGCTTGGAGTTGCTGGTCGCGGGCCCGAGCTCTTGTCGCTCGGTATGAGGGTCGCTGCGCGCTCGGGTTCAAGACGGCCTCTCAGAACGTCGGCGAAACCGAGCACGTTACCGCGAAGTCGGCCCCGCCGATCGATGAAAGGTTCAGGTCTGGCAGCGCGCGCCAGGTTGATGGCGACGTTCCGAAAGATCTGCATGGTTGCCTGGCGAGGCGTCATCGTGCCTTTGCGCAGCAAGTAGATTGGATTGACGACTTGGGAATAGCCCAGGCGACCTCCAGCAACACGGCCCGCCTTCTGTCCCATATGCACGCCGCGGGCGCGGGGGGATTTGATCAGCCGGCCGCCTCGCTTTGCGAGCGCTGCGCCAAAATCCCGGTCTTCCTGCCACCCATAGAGCACGAGCCGCTCATCAAAGGTTATGTTGCCGATCGCAGACATGCGGAAAGCCATGTTGCAGCCGTACGGGCTGAATGGTTCGATGCGCGGTGCTTCGGGCGACAGCGTGCTTTCCGTCAAGATGCGCCGCGCTTCGTCAAAGCTGAGACCCGGTCCGAGGATGCCGTCAGCATAAAGATACCCAGTGAAGCCGACGACCTCTGGTTCGTCTCGAAATGTTTGCGCGGCCGCGGCCAACCAATCGGGATCCGCCAGAAAATCATCGTCGAAGAACACGATCACGTCGGCCTCATTACTGAGCGCGGCCAACGCGGTATTTCGCTGAGCCGGCAAGCCGCCGGGGCCGGTGACAAGCCGAACGCCGGGCAGCTCGGCGGCATCGCCCGCATCCTCACGGTTGACGCAAGACACGATGACGGCGTCCGGCTTGAGAGTCTGGGTCTGCAGCAAGTGACTCAGGGTAGCCGTCACCGTTTGGGGCCGTCCTCGTGTCGCGATTGCCACTGCCACTCTGGGCATGCGTCCAACGGTGGTCTCACGCCTTCTCAGAGCCGATGTAGGCTCTTGCATCAGCTCGACGTATCCAGCCGCGGTGCGCGCCCAGGAGAACATCCTGATGCGCTCGCGGCCACGCCCGATCAGTTCATCGCGCTGATCGTCGGATGTCGAGAGTTGCCGAATGCACTGCACCCATCGTTGTGGATTGTCGGGGGGAGCAAGCAAGGCGGCATCGCCGCACACTTCGCTCATGCTGGCGCGATCCGAGGCAATGACAGGACAACCACGCGCCATGGCTTCGACGATCGGAAGCCCGAAACCTTCTGTCCATGATGGAAAGATCAAGCACAAGGCGCGATCCATCAGATAGGCGAGATCGTCATCTGTGACGCGGCCGAGCAGGGTTAGGCCGTATGCTGCCGTTAGAAGTTCAGGGGAAAATATGTCCGCCCCGCCACCGGCGACGATCACGCCGATGTTCATTGCGGCGAGCTCCGGGGCGATGGTGCTAACCAGCTGCAGGTTCTTATGCGGAGCGCGCGATCCGAGCGCCAGCACGAACCGAGTGCCGGCCGCAACCTGGCAATCCTTGCGCGCAAGGCTCGGGTCCCAGGCCAAGGCGTGCTCGTGTCCATTTGGGAGCACCGCAATGTCCGCGGCGCGTAGCGGCAGGTGCCGGGCAAGTTGTCGGGCCGAATAGGCTGAAACGGTGGTGATCCTTGCAGCGCGCTTTGCCAACAGCGGTTGCAGGGTGCGATAGATCGCGCGAAACGCTGGTCGATAGCTCTCCGGTGCGTCGAACACGTTGGCGTCGTGAATACACACGACCTGATCCGGTTTGACGGCCGGCGCTGTGTTGCCGAGATTGAGCAACCGTCCGGGCCACCGCCCGGGAAGAACCAATTGCTCCCAGAGGTGTCCGCCGAGATGCCCCGCCGGGATAAGCGGCATGGCCTGAAGCCGAGGATCGGGGGCGGCCGCGGGGGCAATGATCGGAACGCTTGCGCCGGACCCGACGAGTGCCTGATTCATTGCCGCCGTGACGCCCTGGGCGTAGCGCTGCACGCCGCTCGTGGGCTGAGTCAGATAGCGGCCATTGACGGCAAAACTGCTGGATGCATTCATGCTTTGGCTCCCGAGGGTTCGGATGGCGTGAGCAACACTCCTTCGAGGTGATCCCGCGGTGAAGCGCAAGCCAGCGCGGCGAGGGCGTAGAACAGCAGACCTTGCTCCACGGATGGAGCTGCCAACGTGTCGCCAATGATGAGAGCAAAACATGCATTGCGCGCGGCTAGGCGAGCGTCGGTCTCATAAGCCCGTGGACCATTCAATGGTGCGAACAGGGCTGTTGCCGCGAAAAGGAGGTAGAAGGCAGTTCCCGGAATACCAACGTTGGCAAGCAGTGCGATCGGAAAACTCGATGTGCGGATGGTTCCGAGCCCAACGCCGAAACCAAAGGAGTCATAGAAGTTCTGTAGGGCAGCCGCATTCCACGAGCTGCGCTCGATGGCCGAGGTCGAAGAGGATTTGTTGAGAATCAACGTATCGACATAGGTACGCGCCGTTTCGCTGGCTCGTTCGTCGAGGAGCACGCCCAAGATCACGATGACCAGGAGGATCGGCGTGCATAGCACGGCCGCGGAACTGAGCGGACGGTTCGGTTGAAAGCCCGATCGCCGCAGAAGTCCGGCGTAGAGGATCAAGCCGACCAGTGGAGCCCCAGCAAATCCTGTCGAGGAGGTTGACAGAACGACAAGCGCCAGCGATGCAAGCGCCATCGGGCCGGTGAGCATTGGCATCCTGCCGCTCAGAAAGAGGGTGCCGGTGAACGCGAACGCTCCGAGAGTGGCGCGCGCGAATGCGGAAGCTTCGGGAAATGAACCGACGATCCGCTTTACGCCGTTGACCTGATCATCGGCGTGCATTGTGTACCGGGCGTTCCGCATGAAATCGAGGAGACTTTGGGTGCCTGTCGCATACGTTCCGATGTCCAGCATGGCGAGCAGGACGTTTCCGGCGCAATAGCCGAGTACTGCGGCGACAACGGCGCGAAAGCCGGCATGAGTCGTTGCGATCGCGGCCGTGATCCCGAAGCAGGCAAGATCCGCTGCCATGTAGACGGACTGAGTAAAATTGCTGGACACGGGCCCAAGCGGGACGGTTGAGCCGGTGTCGGCGTATTCCGACGCGCCAAGAGGAACGATCTGCGTTGCGCCAGCCAGTAAGCGCGGCATCAGGACAGCAGAGCCGACGCCAAAGATCACCAAGCACAACAGCCAGAATCCGGGTTGGCCGAAGCTCATGGCTCGCATCGCAGCGGCAGCCTCGTGGCGCCGAGCGAGCACTGCCGCCATGGCAAAACTTAAGAACAGGTGTGCCGGTTGAATGTTTGCGCCGCCGACGAGGATGGCGGCGGCCGCGCCAAACAGGGCAGTGCCCATCAGCACGCCGAAAGTGGTGCGATAACCGAGCGGCAGGCAGAGCAACCCGAGTAGGATGGTCAAAATCCCGATCGGTTCTAGCGACATGGCGCACCGCCGGGGTTTGACTCGAGTACGCTGCGACACGTCCTGACCAGAGTCGCGGAGCCAGTGCGGCTGACCGGAGACGGCACGTGAAGTGCTGCTGGATTCGGCATCGGCTTTTTCAATGCTGGCGAGCCATCATGCCCCTGATAGAATGTATGGAATCAAGCATCGGCAGCAGAGCGTGCTTAAGAACGGGGAATTGCCGAGCTATTGCGCCCTCACGCCAGAGTTCAAATCGCAGCGATGCCAGCCTGCTCAACACTGGCTGGGGCTGCTCGGCGCGCAATGCCTGCAGCACATCGGGTCTGCCAAAGTCGACGGATCGGCCCGGCACTTCGAGGCATCGCAATTCGCCGGCGGTAGGCCGCGTAATGGCCCGCTTGAGCCGAAGCCAGGCGGCATCGGCATCGCGTAATGCCGTTGCCCCGCCGTCGATCGGAAGGCTGTCTACGTAACTGAGCGCGCCGGACAGCAATTCGTTTCCGAGGCTGGCATCGCTGATCCCAAACCGGATGTCGCCGCAATTGGCCGCGACATCCTCTCCGTCGTCGACAAAAGAAGTGACCGAGGGGATCCTTGGCTCGAACAGGCTCTCAATCAGATGCCAATACCGCAGGACTGAGGAACGGACGTCGAGCGGACTATAGCGATTGCGCTCAACCAAGAGACCGAAAACCTGCTTGAAATGTTCTTCGCTGTGTCCCTTATAGTTTGATCGGGCAAACTGAATGGTTTCAATTTGCAGCGCCGGAAAGGCACTGGCCAATAGCCGCTGTGTGCTTCCGTAGAGACCGGTATCGCACAGCAGAATTCGGCGAGCATCGCCCCGGAGTTTGGCAAAGTGCCGCTCGAACAACGCGTTCTGCACGCGGATGTCAGACAAAACCGCCTTCGCGCGATCGTCGAACAACATGGTCAAGAATACGTCTGCACGAAATGGCTGCTTCCATTCCTCTGGCAGCTCGTAGCGTCCTCCACCAAGGGCACAAGCTACATCAAGAAACGAACGGCCGCGAAACTCACGGGCAATCTCCTCGAGCGCGGAAGCGCTGCGAACCAACACCGCAGCGCGCGCCGCAACGAGGCGTGAGACCATGAAGTTCTGCCGTGGCATGCCGAGCGGCAGCGAAAGCCGAGCGATGACTCGTTCGAAGACTTCCCTTATTCCAACACCGCCCCGGGCGCAAAACAGCAAGGTCGCCTTGTCGCATGCGTTCACTTCGGCGGCGTATAGCCAAATCAGCAAACAAAACTGAGTGACGATGGGCCCAAGGACAACACGTCCAAACGCGTACGCATTTTCGGGTGGCTCCACTGCCGAGCGGTTGCCGCGCTTTGGCCGCGACAATGCGGCCCGAGCAGCAACCAAACCGCCATTCGCCTTGCGCAAATAGCTGAACCAGACCGGCCGGGGTGTATGAATGACAGTTAATCCATGTGCCGAGGCGCGACGGACGTCGGCATGCGGATCATCGCCGATGTGCAGAATTCGTCCTAAGGACACCCCTTCTGCTTCGGCGACTCGGGCAAACAGGGCACCGTCACGCTTGGTGCATCTCTGATCGGCGCTGCTGTAGATCTGATCAACAACATCGCGCCCATGAAAATGCGAGATTAGTCTATCGAGGTCTGCAGACGACAGCATGGTGTCGCTGACGGCGACAACGCGATTGCCCGCCGCTCGACGTGCGCGCAGAAACCCGGCCAAGGTCCGGTTTGCAACGAGCGAGGTCTTCTCGATGTCGAGTTCAATTGCCAATCGCGCAGCGCTCAAGGAATCCGGAAGACCTAGCAAGCGAAGTTGCCGATCGATCACGTCGGGCAGTCGGACTTCACCGGAACCGCGCACGGCGAGCACTCGGAAGGCAATTCGCTCGGCTTCTTGTCTGGCTCTCGCCAGCAGAACAGGTTCAATTTGCCAGCCGCGCGCCCGAAGAAGGTTGCTGAATAAATGCTCACCTTGCACAATACGTGAGCGAGCGGAGCGCACGGTTCGCAGCAGAAGCGTATCAAAGACGTCGACGGATATCAGATCGATTCCATCGGCGGCTCTGACGCGCTCGGCTAGCCTATGTGACTTCATAAATTACCAAACTCCAACGCACCGAATGACGCAAAACACGCGTAACGGTCGCAAATTGATTTGTGCTAGGCGGGCTCCGCAATTAGATGTTGCTCAGATCAATAAATTGCTTGTAGCATTTTGCGTGCCAACTCTGAGGGGCGTTCATATTTAAGAATTGTATGGACTGGCGAATAACCAGCCGAATTCTCACGATCTCAGCTGATGGTTCCAGCGATGGGTATTTAGAGAATAATGATGCGATCGCTTACTAAGCATGGGATGTCTGCGCTCGCTTCTGTTGCCTCCAGGGCTGCACAAAGCGCGTCGTTGCGCAGGATGATCTTCAATGGCATCCGGTTGCGGCGCCCTGAAGTGGAACGTTTTGGTCGAATGAACGAGATCCGCTTCTTGGCCCATTGCTTTCTAAATCGCGATCGATCGCGATCGCAAATATTTCAAGACCTCTGGGTCAGCTACGAGCTCGGAGAGAAGCAGGGCGGGTTCTTTGTTGAGTTTGGTGCAACCAACGGCGTTACGAATAGCAATACCTGGCTGTTGGAAAAGGAATACGGCTGGCAAGGAATTCTAGCTGAGCCAAATCCAATCTGGCACGACGCGCTCACACAGAACCGGACTTCGCGCAAGGATCATCGGTGCATCAGTTCTAGTTCAGGCAAGAAGGTACGCTTCTTGGTAACGAACGACGTGGATCCGGAGCTCAGCGGGGTAGCCGAATTCGCCTCGGGTGATCATTTTGCAGCTGTGCGTTCAGCCGGACAAGAGATCGAGGTCGAGACGGTTTCGCTTAACCAGCTGCTAGCGGACTGCAATGCTCCTCGCAGGATTGACTACATGTCGATCGATACCGAGGGGAGCGAGTACGATATCCTAAAGAGCTTCGATTTCTCCCGCTACAGCATCGATCTACTCAGCGTGGAGCAGAATCGACAAACGGAAGCTGCGATTCAGGCGCTTCTTGCGACGCACGGATACAAGCGAGTCTTCGAGGAGTTCTCGCAGTGGGACGGCTGGTATGTGCGTTCGGAGCGCATTACCTCTCGGCGTGGCACGAATCTTGACGGGCAATTGGCGCAAGCCCCGCGCAGGTAGCGTTGGTCGGGAAAACGAATGGCTGACCAGACCCGGACTGAGCCTGAATGAAAGAGTTTTCAGCACGAGCAAGAATGCCGCACATGTCATCGTTAGAGCCCGCGGCTGAAGCAAAGCGCATCAATGTCGCGATGCTGCTCAGCTGCAGTTCCTTCGAAGGGTTTTTTGGGTGGGTGCAGGGTCAGACGCGCGCTAGCTATCTCGAGCGGTATCGAAACGATTGGGCGTGGTACTATGCTCGCGGTTTGAGCCGAAACGGGATTAGGCCGATGCTCTATATCCCCTCACTGCGGGAGTCGGGAAAGTTCGCCACCGATGTTGGGATCGACGTTCGATTTCTGCCGCTCGAGAATTGGTACCAGCTGATCGAACGGGTGTGGGTCAAGCGCCTGTCGCGCCGTTCGCGCTGGTCCCTATATGCTGAGGAACGGTTGAACACGATTGCATTTATGCGGCCGCTTCGGAAAGCGCTGGCAGCGGATAGAATTGATCTGCTGTACGTGCAGGAATATTGGAGCGGCAGGTTCGATCACCTCGCAGGTCGAATTGATTTGCCAATAGTCGGTGCAGATCATGGCGGCCTGCCGGATCGTGTCGTGAAGCTGTTCAAACGCGATAGCTTTTGCAGGGCGGCGTTGCTCTATGGTCAAACCGAGCAGGAGTGTCGCATCGTCAGTCGCTATGGCGGTCGATCCCGTCTCCAGCCGAACGGCTGCGACGTATCGGAGTTCTTTCCGGATGCGGCCGCGAGCCGTTCCAAAACGATCCTGACAATCACGCGTTTGACCAACAGGCAAAAGCGCACGACCGACCTCATTCGCGCACTCGCCAACCTGCCAGAGGAATGGACGCTGGATATTGTCGGCACGGGGCCGGACAAGGACCTGATGCAGGGGCTCGCCGCCAAGCTCGGCTTGTCGCACCGGGTGCGATTTCATGGATTTGTCGACCGATCCAAGGTGCGCTCCTTGCTGTGCCGGTGCGGCGTATACGTGATGCCCTCGGCGAACGAGGCGGTGGCACTTGCTGTCCTGGAGGCAATGGCTTGCGGTGCGGCGGTGGTTCTGAGCCGCATACGGGCGTTTGAGCAATTGGTCACGCACGGAGTTAATGGCGTGCTATTTCCCGTCGGTGACGTAACAGGTCTATCCGCTGCCATCCTCGATGCCTGGCGCAATCACCAATCACTTGGCCGAGCAGCAATCGAAACTGTCCACCAAAGCTACAACGCGGAGAAGCTGTACGCGGAGCTGGCAGATAGTCTGCGAAGATCCGCTCATCACGCTGTAGCCACCGCGGCGGAATCAAGCTTGAACTTGGAGGCTTTGTCTTAGCGGCATGAGGCGGAAATCATAGGCGACGCTCCCCCATCTTTTGAGAAGGTTTGCGTAATGAAGGAATTATACGAGGGTGATGCTTACGGAAAGAACAATCCGACATGGCATGAGGAGGATGCGCCGTGGAAGGCGGGTCACGTCGCGCAGATGATCCGACGAAACAACATCCCGACCCAGCGCATATGCGAGATCGGCTGCGGGACGGGCGAGATCTTGTTGAACCTGGAAAGGACGTTTCCGGATGCGCGCTTATCGGGGTACGAAATCTCGCCCGATGCGTTCAGGCGCGCAGCAGCAAAAAGTACTCAACGTACGAAGTTTCACTTAAGCAACCTCCTCGGCGAACACGATTTAGAATTTGATGTTATCCTCGCGATTGACGTGATCGAGCACGTTGAGGACTATATCTCATTCATAAAGCAGTTGCGTAGGTTTGGAACATTTAAGATCTTTCACATCCCGTTGGATCTCTCCGCGCAATCCATTTTGCGGGCTTGGCCGATTGCCGACCTCAGACGCAATGTCGGACACATTCACTACTTCTTCAAACAGTCAGCGTTGGCCACGATCGAAGATTGCGGCTACACGATTGTCGATCATTGTTACACCGCTAGTCGGTTGGAATTGCCCAATCAGGCCTTCACAAGCCGTCTCATGCGAGTGCCCCGCCGCCTGATGTTTGCCTTCAATGCGGATCTCGCGGTGCGTTTGCTAGGCGGCTACTCGCTGTTGGTCCTCGCAAAATGAGGACCGGCGCAAGTCGGCTGGGTTGCGGTCATAGGCTGAGCCGGGTGATCGGCCTCAGTTGGAGGCGATCGATCCTGAATTGGAGCTGCGCTTATCCGCTGCAGCCAGCTCGTCTGGCGCAATCAGCTTGCGCTGATAGGCACGAAACAGCGCGCGGATAATGACGCCGACAAAGTAACCGCCTTGCAAGATGGCTTGGGTGGCTAAGACGGCAAGAACGGTTTCAAGCCCGCCGAGGCGCTGATTAAGTGTCAGGAAGATCGTGACAAACAGGACAAGCAAGGCAAAGGGGAGCAATGCCCGAAATCGGAAGCGCAGCCCCAACACCGCTCCGAAAATTGCCAGTCCGATAGCCGCGTATTCCATTACAGTGCCCCGCGATACGCGAAGTCCCCTCGAAGAGCTGAGCTGAAACAACGTCCTTGCGATCGGTTTCGCGCCCCCTCACGCCGGCCGGAGTTCGACACCTCGCCTCGCTGCCCAACCGACGAACCCGTCAAGTGACAGATCACCTGTTGCGAGAACGTAAACTCGCAGTGTGGCAAGATCTTGTGGCGGTGCAGCACTCTCGGAGCGCCAAAGCCAGTTTGGTGCATCCGAACAACGGATTAGGTCGGCTTGCCAGGCCAAGCTCTGTGAAAGCCGCCGACGAGCCACAATAGCAAGCAGAGGAACCAGATCAAGTTAGAGGTTCCCCCCGTCAACGGATTTTTTTCGGCACAGCGCTTTGGTGTTTCGGCCGATGTCACCTTGGCAGGGTATTTGCAACGCAAGCATCGTTGGTTGTTTTTTAGCTTGAGGTCAATCGTCCCGGTGAACGCGCCGGACCAAGCACTGGGGTGTCTTGCATCTTCCCTGGCTATTTGCCGCAGGTGTGCATGCGTATTGTTCAATTACTCAATCATACACGCCGGCTGAATGGTCATGTGCATGCCGCCGTGGACCTCGCCTGTGCGCAGGTGAAACTCGGCCATCAGGTCGCGATGGTGAGCGGCGGCGGCGATTTTGATGCCTTGCTCGCGGAAAACAATGTCGAAAACATCCGCATTGGTTTGGAGCGTCGACCTAAGGAGCTGCTGCAGGCGACGCTGTCGCTCTATCGGTTGATGCGCGATTGGCGGGCAGAGGTGGTTCATGCCCATATGATGACCAGCGCTGTCCTTGCCTGGCCAATTTGCAAGTTGCTCGGAATCCCGCTCATCACAACCGTTCACAATGAATTCCAGTCAAGCGCAGTCCTCATGGGCCTCGGAGCGAGAGTGATCGCGGTTAGTGCAGCCGTTGGGAAATCAATGCGAAGACGAGGCATCCCACAGTCGAGGATCCGCGTGGTTCTGAATGGAACAATCGGTGCAGCGCGTTTCGAGCAAAAGGATCGCACGCCAGCCTCGCTTCAATCACCGGCGATTGTGTTCGTTGGCGGACTGCATCCGCGAAAAGGGCTATCGGACCTCTTTTCTGCGTTCGATATGGTTTACGCGGCGCTCGGAGCAGGACGCTTATATATTGTCGGCGACGGTCCGCACCGCGAGCAGTATGCCGTCCAGGTCAGCTCGATGGCATGCGCGTCGGCGGTGACCTTCTTGGGTCCTCAAGATAATCCTTTTCCGTTCCTGTCAGGGGCCGACATATTCGTGTTGCCGTCGCACGCTGATCCCGCTCCGCTGGTGCTGTCGGAAGCGCGGGAAGCTGGCTGCGCCATCGTCGCGACCGATGTCGACGGAATTCCTGAATTGCTTGAACAGGGACAAGCAGGCGTTCTCGTTCCCGTGGGCAACCCGCAAAGACTTGCCGAAGTATTGCGCTGTTTGCTCCAAGACCGACAAGCCGTGCTGGAGTGGAAAAAGAAAAGTCAGTTCAATCTAGAGTTTCTTACAATTGAGCGAGTCGCTCGTCAAACGCTGGCGATTTACGAAGAGGCGTCAGGTCCCACTCATGCTCACGCCTGAAGCAAGCGATGTCAGTGACCCAGCTACAGCGACGACGTGCTCGAGAACAGAGGCTAGCGGTGCTCCGCAGCTCGCCGTCATCATCACCTGCTTCAATTATGAGGCTTACGTTGAGCGAGCGATCAGGAGCGTCTTAGACCAGAACTGCGATGCCTGCGAACTCCTGGTGGTGGACGATGGCTCAACTGACGGCTCCTGGGAGACGATCACCCGCTATGCGGTGACTGCATTCAAGATCCAAAACCGCGGGCAGCTAGGGGCCTGCCTGTTTGGGCTAGAAAAGACCCAAGCAAGATTCATCTTGTTTCTCGACGCCGATGATGAGCTCAAGCCAGGTTCACTGGTCAGGATCTTGGCCGAATTAGACGAGCGCGTTGCAAAACTTCAATTTGGGCTGACGCTCATCGATGCCGAAGGCAGGGCCGTCGGATCATTCTCGTCGCTCGAATCGTTTCGGGAGCGCGACCGATTGGTCGATGAGGTGCTCAGACGCGGCGTCTACAAGACGCCACCGACGTCTGGAAACGTATTTCGTCGGGATGTCTGCGAGCTGCTGCGCGAGGTGGACTATGACAAGGCCGTTGACGGAGTGATTTTGTTTGTTGCTCCATTCTTTGGGGACGTCGTCAGCCTTTCCGAAGAGCTGGGAAACTACCGCGTGCACGGCCTCAACGATTCGCAGCTCGGTCAGCTTCCAAGCGCTTCGTTGCTGCAGCGCGATATCAAGAGGTTTGTGGCACGTACCGAGCATTTGCGCGCGATTCTTGCTCGAGTGGCTCCGGGCCGAAGATTGGTCGAGCCGCAGGGCGCCTTTTACTATCGCGAGCGCAGCTTCTGCCTTCAAATCGTATCGGCAAGCAGCTCACGCGCTTCGATGTTGCCGAAATTGATAGCGAGTGTTGGCTCTGAGCCTTTCCCGATCGTTCAGAAAATTGCGCTGATTGCTTTCTTCGTGCTTGCGGCCATGCTGCCTCACGAACCAGCCAGAGCATTGATGGCCTACCGGTCTCAAAACCGGAGACGATCGGGACGCCTCCGCTTCGTTTCGCGGCGCTAGATAAGGCCCTGCCATTGGCCCTTCTCGGTGTCGCCATTCAACCCTGGGGGCCGGCTGTCACGGGCCGAGCTATCGGTTCCACCCATCTATCAAACGAGATCATGGAAGCTGAAGAGTTGGCCGAGCACGTTTCCGATCGCGCCTTGCGGCAGGTTCGTTCCGTTGAAGCTGACAGCGTCCACGTAAAGATTGCGGTCGGTGTCGGGTGTGCCGTCCCAGCGGTCGTTGAGAAAGTGGACCAGGACAGTGTGATCGCCGGGTCCCCAATCCCCGTGCAGGGCAATAGTCTCGGATTGATTCGCCGCATGCGATGCATGGGCCGTCAATGTCCCACCGACTTGGTTGCCATCGACCGAGATGGTGTAGAGCGCGTCGCCAAGATAGGCATCTTCGCTGATCTTGAACACGAGTTGATCCGGACCGGCGCCGATCGATGTTGATGAGCCGTTTTGTGATTGGGAAGGCGTACCGGTCGGGTTTGTCTGCAGTACAGGCGTGGTCGCTGGCGCGCTCGTGTCGGCCGATGCAGCATCATGGAAGCTGAAGGTTTGTCCGAGTACGTTTCCGATGGCGCCTTGCGGAAGGTTCGTACCGTTAAAGCTGACGGAGTCCACGTAAAGATTGCGGTCGGTATCCCGGGTGCCATCCCAGCGGTCGTTAAGGAAGTGAACCAGGACGGTGTGATCGCCGGGTCCCCAATCCCCGTCCACGGCAATGGTGTCGGATTGACCGGCCGCATGCGATGCATGGGCGGTCAATGTCCCGCCGATCTGGTTGCCATCGACCGAGATGGTGTAGAGCGCGTCTCCAAGATAGGCATCTTCGCTGATCTTGAAGATGAGTTGATCCGGACCGGCACCGATTGATAGTGATGAGCCGTGTTGTGTTTGTGAAGGCGTACCGGTTGTATTTGTCGGAGGTGGGGTCGTTATCACCGGTGTGGTCGGTTCGGCCGGTGCCCCATCATGGAAGCTGAAGGTCTGTCCGAGTACGTTTCCGATGGCGCCTTGCGGAAGGTTCGCACCGTTGAAGCTGACGGAGTCCACGTAAAGATTACGGTCGGTAGCCGGGGCGCCATCCCAGCGGTCGTTAAGGAAGTGAACCAGGACGGTGTGATCGCCGGGTCCCCAATTGCCGTGCACCGCGATCGTGTCGGATTGACCGCCGGCATGCGATGCATGGGCCGTCAATGTCCCGCCGACCTGGTTGCCATCGACCGAGATGGTGTAGAGCGCGTCTCCAAGATAGGCATCTTCGCTGATCTTGAACACGAGTTGATCGGGACCGGCGCCGATCGATGTTGATGTCGGTGTGACTTGGGGTGTGCTCGAGGCAGTTGCAGCACCGTAGGTCCCGGGATCATTACCCGCTGGAGACGAGATCGGCTCCAGAGAAACAGCTGTGGCGGATGGGTCGGCAGAATAAACGCGGATGTAGTCGATCTTACTGGTGATAGGCACCCGTGCGAGGCTTGCGGGCTCTTGCGTAGCAAGATTCGCCAGAAGGTACATGGGTTGATGCATGTCGCTCGGCGTTGCGCGACTCCCAACCAGCTGGCCATCGACATAGAAACTGATCTGCTCTTTCTGCCAATTTACGCCATAGGTATGATAGCCACCAGGATTGGGCAATTCGCTGTAGACTTGGAGCTGCGTCTGCCAGTTGTCATTCACCGCTCGGTCCGTGGTGTGGATGGTGCTGTATACCCCTTTGCTCCAGACGCCATAGCGCTCAACAACATCGAGTTCTTGCCACCGTCCGAGCCCATTCGGATCGGGAAGATTGTTCACGGGCAGCAGCCAAAATGCATCCCAAGCACCTGGTAACGACGAGAACTCTGCCCGAATCTCGAAGTAACCGTACTGTTGCGAGAAGGTTCTCTGGGTTGTTATCAGTCCGGACTCCCAGCTTCCGGGAACTCCGAATGGAGTACGATCCGGAACAGCGGTAATCGCAAGCACTCCTTGGGAAACAGAGAAAGGATCGTATCCCGAGCTGGGGTCGACGAACGAGCTGGTGCCGAAGCCAACGTCGGACGCCGCATCGCCCCGCCATTCGGCTCTGGTGTCCGCCCACTTCGTCCCGGCGCCAGTAAGTGAAATGCTCCTGGAATTGAATTCATCGTCGAACGTCAGCTTGTAGCCGCTAAGATCGATCATCGAAAATCTCCGCGAGTAGAGCCCCGAGCGGTACGAGCGAAATATTTGGGCGAGAAACGAATGCTTTAAGTTCCTGCAGTGAAAGCTGTGAGAGACTTGCTCGCGATGCGCTGATCGTTCGACGGCTCGGAGTATCAAACTTGCGTCTGTAGACAGTTCACACAGATCGGACCGTCACTGTCGGCATGTGAGGGCCTGACCTACCGCACGCCCTTCAAGAGCAAATTCAAAGGACCGGATCACCGCGATCGCTCTCGACTATACGCTCGTCAAGCCTGCAAGTGCATGGTGAGGGAAGCGCATCCCTGCTCCAATTTTAGGCGATTTCACGACGCGGACACTGACTTCGCGGTACTGCGTCAATTCTCTCCAATCACAACAGACGCAGAGCAGTGGGCTTGGGCCGAGCCAGTCAGCTGCGGTCGGCTGATAGCGCGTCATAAGCCAACCCGTCCTGACTTCGGACCAAAGCGCTCATGGACCAGGTCTCGTCGACTCTCGGCCATTCCACGGACTTACGATACGGTAAGCCTACGTGTCCAGAGTTGCGGGTCGTGACGCGATTGTATGCGCAGGAAAGCGTATTGGTCGGAAGCTTCGTTGACGTTGAGAATGGCCGTACTCAGATTGTCGAGAACCAAAATAGCTCTGCCTTCTCGGACAAGCAGAACCAGGTGGTTTTCTCCGGTTGCCCGAATGCCAACCTCCGCAAGGAGAAGAGACGAACTCGGCCAACCAGCTCGCAGCAGGAGATGGCGCTTTGTGACAGCATAGTCCGCGCAGTTTCCCTCGCTGGGAAAGATCTGCCAGTCATAGTCATTCCGGCTTGCCGCTAACGCCTTCGGCATGATGCTGAAATTGACCATGGAATTGATCTGGTTGAGCTGTCGCCACCGCTGACTACGAGAACGAAAATCTGTGATGCGCAGATCGCCATGTTGCTGGCAATCTTCGGGATATCGGACGCAGAACAGCGCGAACGAAAGGGGTGCGGCGACTTGTTGTTCAAGACCGCAATAGGCCGGTTGGCCGCAAATCCAATACATTATGGCAAGTGTGCTTGCAGCATATCGGATCATCACTTGGGTGCCTGACAGAAACGACTACACCATCGCTCCATATTGCAGGCGCAAAAATTGGAGCGCTATATCAATTATGGGGCAATTGATGCCTAGCCTTGAAGCGTCGCTGCCGCAGCTGTTTGCCTAACCAACAACGCGGCGCTGGCGCGCGAACGTGGTCGCAAGGATGCAATCACCGCTCCAGAGAAGCGGGACAGACTTCCACCTGAAAAATTGGCTTCGCTGTCCAAAAACCTGCTTAGTACACTGAGGGCGCCAGCGTCGTTTCGAGCAGCCGCCGGCCCAATTTGCGGTGCCATCGCGGTGGCTGTTGGACCCGCAGAATGCACCCGGCTCTCAAGCCGAGCGACAACATAGCTGCGATCAGCCAGAGATCATCCATGATTGGGGTTAGCCTAGCTATTCGCGCCGCCACAGCTTGTAGCGGTCGCTAGGAGCAGACGTATTTCAGAGCCGTGCCCGATCATCCGCGAGATACGATCTTGGTCATTGCCTGAGTTATGCCGACGCGCGCGAGAGTGACGACAGAGATCCCGCAGACACCTCCAGCCACTTTGACCAGCACATCCATGAGGTCACCATGTCTATCAGCAGTCAGCAGCTGCAAGGCCTCCAGGATAACTGCGCTGCCGACGACGATTAGAGTTATGAGGATAGTCCGATTCGAGTAGGCCAGCACGAGCACGAGACCGAGGATGAAGAATCCGGCAAATCGCTCGAACTGAGGGGGCGCAATCATGGGGCGATCGTGAATGGGAGCGAGCGTCACAAAAATCACGAGGGCGAGAGCCAACCATCCCGCCGCGAGATACAGTTTGGCCATTTCTGTTTTCTAGAGTTTGAGATCGGTGAATGAGCCGAGATGCGAACATTTGGCCTTGTGTCGTGAGGATTATCAAGCTTGTTCGACGATCAAAAGATAGGCAGATCGCAGCACAGTCGGTCGGCAGAGCCTGCTGCTCCTGCTCGTTACCCCGTCCTGCCGTTTATTGAAAATAACCTAGCGGGGCCTCGTCAGTAAGACCTCTCTGTAGAAAGGTAGTTGTCGCCTGGCCGATTTGTGCGCCCACCATTATCGGAAAGTTTTGACATTTTCGAACGTCGAATGTTGCTGCTTTCCTTCAGCAACATCAAGCGCCGAAGTTGTGCTCCGTTCAGGAGCGAGTCAAACAGGACGAGGATCTCGCGCGCTTGAACGTACACCTCCATACTGATGGCGTGTTGATCGAAACCGTACGATCGAAGGCGAGCTTCGATATCAAGCGCAACAGAAGCGTCCAGTTGCCAGTCCAGGGCGTTATTGCTGGTAGATTTCGGCGACGTCCTGGAATTCCGGCGCAATACCGGTAACGTCGACGCGGCGAAGCGTCATCTCGATAGCCTTTTGGCGGTATGTGCTCAAGAGCCTATGCCGCAGGATACGATATCGCTGCATCTCCCACGAGAGTTCTGCGATGTCTATCGCGAGCAGCCATTCGACGGCAGATCGGGGATCGAGGTCGCGGAAGATTGCGGCCTGGATCGCTTGATAATGATCGATATTCTCCCCGGGCAGAAGTTGCGGCGGAGGACAGAGCGCCTCGAACTCGGATGGTAGCGCACCTGCAAACTGCGGCTGAGGTAGGCTGACAGGACCATTCATTGACCTTGTGCCTCCGATAGTAGACGCGAAGGCGGAGCATCAAGATTTGTTCCGTTCGCCAGATGGACGGGGCTGCCATCCCAAAGCTGCTTCGCGATCGGCAGCGGCGAGCGTGGGCAAGGAGGGTGGTGAGATGAATCTGACCCGTGACCTGCTCAATCCGGGTGGTCTGGATGGTGGCGATCTCCTGCTGGCTTAACGTCTTGCGGACGATATCCACGCCGGAGGCCAGGGACGCGTAGCGGAAGGCCCGATCATCCTCCCGCGGGAATGGTGACCGGATCACCGCGGTCAGGGTCTTCTCGGGGTTGGTCAGCTCGGCCTGGGCGCGGGCGAGGGCGGCCGCGATCGTTCCGATGCGCTCACTGGACTGATGCATGGGGCCCCTCCGTCGCCCGGGCTTCGAAGCTGATCGCGCCGGACTTGGACCGCTTGGCCTTGATGCCATGGCCGGTCGCTTCCTTGGCGTCCTCCGGCACGAGCTTCTTCAGGTCGGCCTTGGCTGCCTCATGCTGCCCGTGCGCCTCTCGGGTTCGCAGATAGGTGGCCGCCAGTTCTGCCCACTCATTGGAAGTGGACATATCAACGACTTTAACGGCCTCCAGCCTCGGGCGCGGCGTCTCGATGTTGAACAGAGCGGGCGGCTCGCCGCTCTGGACGCAGCGCCAGAACTTCTTTTCGGCGGTGAGGAGGAGATGCTGGTAGAGCGGATCGGCGTGGATCTTGATCTCGATCCATTTGCCACCCCCGGTGATGATCGAGAGCACTGCATTGCGGGCGGCGATGACCCACATATTGTGCTGCAGCTGTGCCATGTGCTTCTCGGCTGCGGCTTCCTCGTTAAAGGCCCAGGGCAACATGAACTTGGCCTCGAAGACCGCGCCGGTCTGCTCGACGGTCCTGTTCAGCGTTGCCGCCATCCATTTGTGCACCGGGTGGCGAACGCGCTTCTGGATGTCCTTAACAGTGTGGCCGCTCGCGCGCTGATACCAGGCGCGGTTCAAGACCTCAGTGACCGTGCCGAGCTGGACAATAAGATTGTCCGCGAGATCCTCAGGCGCCGCTTCGCCGCGCTTTTCGCGCCAAAGGCGGATGAGGCTCTCCTGGTCATCCCCCATGATGATGCGGGCGTCTGAGCCGCCGATGAAATGGCGGCGGTCGTTCGGGTTGAATCTGATGATATGATTGGGCGCGTCTGCGCCATTCGTTTGAACCGTCGTCACCGGTATCTCCTACGCAAGGACAAGCGGCTGTACATGCCGCACTGCCCGAAGCCCCGCGTCTGCGAGGCGAGATACCGGCGCAATAATCGGCGTTGGCGCCCGGCCGACTCAGTAACGCTCCAATCGCATCCGAATGCCAGTCCTTTCTGCAGCAATCTTGTTGCTCATATCTTCGAATGTGCAGCGATCGGCCGCCCCGCATGCCTCGATCGCAAAGTGACAAATCGAAGCCAATCATGCTCGCCCGTGTGCGGGGAGTTGGCTTTTGCCCTCGGCTGAAATCCAGCGCGTCAGCGAAGTGGTCGTGAGATGGCACCCCGACGCGACCCTGTGTCCAGACCTCAAGATCGGCATCCCGATGACTTGAACTTGAGTCTGGGCTAGGCTTCAATCAATGCGTTTGAGACTTCGATGAGCTTTTGATTACCTATTTTTTCCCGGACCTCAGCATGCGGGTCTATATAATTGTCCTTGGCAGCTGGCTGTTGCTGAACTTGCTTTTTGTGCTGATCGTGATCCCGCCGCGCAAGTCGTTGACGCCCAAGCCGCTAGTCAAAATGATCAGCGCTCTGAAGAATCTCTTTAGAAGGCCTACGAAATAGCGACGTTGCGTCACGCATTCTGGTCTGCGAGCCGGGAAATCGACAGCGGTTGAATCCGAGCCCGGATGGAGGGATCGTTGCGAGGGAGTAAAGACTATGAAAGGCGGCGCATGACCTCAGAGCGAAAAATCGATGCGAACCGACAGAATGCCAAGCGAAGTACGGGGCCCAAGACAAAGATGGGGAAGGTCAAGTCGAGCCGCAACGCTCGTCGACATGGGCTCTCGCGCCTGAATTTTGAGGACGATGCAGGTGCAAGCCCAGCAGGGCGTCTGATCGCAACAGGATTCGCGCTGGAACAGAGTTCGCTCCACCTGGATGATCTTGTCCGTGCCAATCTGCTGCTGGGTCGCATCCGGCAAGCCCGCCATGAGTTACTAGCGGCGTTGTTGGATTGCCCTCACCCGAAGCTGGCCAAACGTCTGGTTGGCTTGGAGCGCTATGAAAGGCCGGTCCGGGCCGCACAGCGACGTATCCTGAAGCATTGGTCGAAGTAAAGCCGACGGAAGGAAAGTGGCTGGCTAAACCTGTTGGCCTGGCGACGGTAAGATCTCAATCTTTCACATCCTGCGCCACCCGCGCAAGAAGCGTGGCGGCATCATGAAGGCGTCCGGCTTCGTAGATCAGCTGCTCAATGTCCATGGAGACTTGAATTGCTTTGCCCAGGCCACCTGCCTCCGCGCACGCCTGGGCCGCCCTGGCGATCTGTTCGGCTGCCTTCAGCTTCAAATGGATCTCGGATAGGCAGGCTTTGATGGCCGGTTCGATGATTTCCGTTTTCATGACTTGCTCGCGCCCTGACAAATTCGCGTCGTCGAATGCACGCTCAGGTCGGCGCAGAAGTCCAGCTGTTTCAGAGGAAACCTGTGGCTTAGAAGTTTGCTGGAGCACCCGCGATCTCCGCATATAGGCCAGCGGGAGCTCTGCCAAGCCCTCCCAGGGTAGCCTTGGGCAGCCAAGAGGGTTCCGGCAGGCGTCTCGCGCCGTCTTCCGTGCAAGCGGGAAGCACGCGGCTTGGCTACTTCCTGAGGCCGCAGTCAAATGCGATCGCTAGGCGCCCCTTACGCGATGATCAAGAAGTTGTCGTTCTGCAAGGGTCCGGTGCTGTTTGTCAAACTGACCTCCATGTCGAACGCGCCATCGCCATCGGTGTCGACCTGGAGCATGTCCGCGCCCGGCCCCGAGTTCAGCACATGTGCCGAAGCTTGGCCGTTGCCGAGGAGATCGCCTCCACCAGCCACGAACTCGATGTGACCGCCGCCAATGCTCATGCCGGAGAACGTGAATGTATCGCTGGCGGCATCGAAATTATGGATCGTGTCGGCTTGGCCAGCCGCCGAGTCCACCGTGCTGACAAAGCGGAAGTTGTCTTCGCCTGCGCTCGCGGTGATCTCGTCTGCGCCGGTCCCCGCGGTAATCGTCGTGTTCCCGGTCGATGCATTGTTGATCGTGACGTTATCGAAGTTGGCGCTAAGGTTGATGTATTCGGTATTGGATACCGTCATTCCCAACACGTTGGTGCCGAAGTTCACGGTATCCGTACCGTCGCCGAGATCGACGGCCGCGGCAGGATTGCCGAGGAAGGTCACGGTGTCGTCCGACGAGCTGCCGTTCACCTGGTTGACGCCGAACATGTTGACGAAGGAGTTGTTGCCGGTGGCGACCGTCAGCGTGTTGGCGCCCTGACCGAGATTGACGGTGACGCCGGTGACCGCGTTTTGCAAAGTTACCGCATCATCCGAAACGACGCCGCCAAAATCACTGCCATTGAGGTTTTCAACGCCAACGATGCTCAACGAGTTTGCACCATTGGCGAGGCCGAGCGTGTCGTTGCCGGTGCCGAGATCAACCGTCATGGCGCTCACGGTTGAGGTCAGGATCACGTTGCTGTCTGACCCGTTGCCGGCGATATGTTCGACACCGAGGGCGGAAAACGAGGCGACCGATCCGACGACAACGGTATCATCGCCGCCACCGAGATCGATCGACGTGCCATTCGCCGCCGCGATTGAATTGGTGACCGTCAGGACGTCATTGTCGGTCGTGCCGTTCACGTGATTGACATCGAAGATATTGGTGAACGAATTGGCGCCGGCGGCCAGGTTCATCGTGTTGTCGCCGTTGCCGAGGCTGATGTTTATTCCAGCGACCTGGTTCTGCAGGTAGAGGACATCGTTGACGCCGGGGCTCGTCCCGAAGTCGGTGCCGGAGACGTTCTCGGCGCCGCTGAGGCTCAGCGTATTCGTGCCGGCGGCAAGGTTGACGGTGTCGTTGGTGCCGTCACCGAGGTCGATAACAAGGCCGGCTGCAATGTTCACCAGCGAAACGTTCTCATCGCCACTGGTGCCAATCACGCTCTCAACGCCATTCAGGTTGAGGTTGAAGAAACTACCGAACGCCGCCGGATTGAGGATCACCGTATCGGTTCCCGTGCCCAAGGTAAGCTGGTGGCCAAATATATTGCTGCCGATGCGGACGTAATCATCTCCGCCGGTGCCGTTCACCGGGGCGTTGCCGACGTTGAGAAGCTGGGTGGAGATATCCGTCGGGCTGCCCGCAGTGCCCGCCGATAACAGCACGATGGCATCGCTGAACTGCAGCGCCTCCACGTTGGTCAGCGTATCCTGGCCGTCGCCATTGGCGTTGGTGTTCGCTACTGTGACGGTTCCGCTGCCTGTGACGGTGTACTGGCCTTGACCCCCGGTGAAGGTCACCATGTCGGTGCCAGCGCCGCCATCAATGATATCATTGCCGCCCTGGCCGGTGATGCCGTCGTTGCCGTCGCCGGCATTGATCGTGTCGTTACCACCGCCGCCGAAGAAGGTCTCATCAGCCGAGCTGCCGGTCAGGCTGTCAGCAGAGTTCGACCCCTGCACACTGTTGACGCCGCCAAAAATGTAGTCCGTGCCGATTGCCGTACCCGTGGCTTTGCCAGTGGCGCCGCCGGGCGCGCCCGCGCCCGGATCGGCCAGGTTGATCGTGACACCGGTCCCCGACTGGGAATATGAGATACGCGTGTTGCCGTTGCCGGTGATGGAATCGTTACCGACGAGACCTTCGAATAAGTTGAAGGTACCGAACGACCCGGCCGACGTGACGCCGGTGAAGCTCGCGGCATTGTAGGTATCGTTGAAATTGCTGCCCGTCGCACTGTTGACGCCGACGAAATTGTCGGTGCCGACGGTAGCCCCGCTGGCGCTTCCGGCCAGCAGGTTGATGGTGACGCCGGAGGTCGGCGCAGAACTATAGATGATGCGGGTGTTGCCGTTGCCGTTGATAGTGTCGTTGCCGCCCATGCCTTCAAACTGGTTGAAGGTGCCGCTGTTGCCCACATTGTTGACGGCGGGATTGACGAAGCCCGCGGAGCCGAAATTGGTCGCCGTGTAGGTGTCAGCGAAATTGGTGCCTTGAATCCCCTCAATCCCCTTCAGCGTATCCGTGCCGATTGCGGCATCGCCGACCACGAGTCCCGTCGTCATGTTGGCGTTGATGCCGGATTGCACCATGACATTGTTGAGGTAGACAGCAATATCGAAGCCGCCTTGACCATCGATCGTGTCGTTGCCGGCCCAGCCATCGAACAGCTCCGCGAAGGCGGTCGTGTTGCTGCCGACAATGGTATCGTCAAATGCCGAAGCGCGAACCTGGGAGATCAGGTTGCCTGCGGTCAAGCTGAACGTATCCGTACCGACATTTGCGATGTCGTTCGCGGCCGTGCCGAATGCATGACCGGTGGTGAGGTTGACAGTCACCGCGGCAGACGCGTTCACGTACGATACGCGGGTATTATTGTTGCCGGTGATGGAATCGTCGCCGCCCATACCTTCGACTTCGTTGAAGGTGCCGTTGTTGCCGACGTTGAAGTTGTTCGGATCCAGGTTGCCGGGTGCGCCGAAGCCAGCGGCCGTGTAGGTATCCGCAAAATTGGTAGTGCGAACTGATTCGATCGAGCGAAGCGTATCGGTGCCGATCGACCCATCACCGATCACGACGCCTGTCTTCATGTCGACGTTGATGCCGCCGGTCACAGTGTCGTAGAACGTCGGGTTGTAAGTAGCGAGATCAAATCCGGCGCCGCCGTTGATCTGGTCGTTGCCGGCGCGGCCGTTAAACACGTCGTTGCCGGTTCCGCCGTTGAAGACGTCGGCAAACTCCGAACCGCTGACCCAGTTGACGCCAATCAGGGTGTCGGTCCCGATGCCGGCGTCGTTAGGCCCTGTACTCACGGCGCTGCCATTGGTGCTCAGATTCGCCCCCGTGGAGAGCGTGACGGTCACGCCGGCAGCAGCGTGGTAATAGACTGCCGTCGTGCGGCCGTTGCCGGTGATGGTGTCGTTGCCGCCCATCCCCTCGAAGGCGTTGTTGATCGGTCCGGTCACCGACGGCGAACCTTGGTTGGTGCCGGTGGGAGTGCCAACGCCAGTCCAATAGCCCGTCGCATTATAGGTGTCGTTGAAGGCCGATCCCTCCACGGCTTCGATGGATTGCAGCGTATCGGTCCCGATACCGGCATCCGCATCTGTCGCCGCGACCGTACCGGCCGCCATGCTGATCGTGATGGCGTTTGTCGCATCATTGTAAACGGCCAGGTCCTGGCCGGTCCCGCCGTCAAGCGAATCGTTGCCAGCTAGGCCCTGCAGGATGTCATTGCCGCCGAGCCCGAACATACTGTCATCGCCGGCGGTGCCAACCAGATCGGAATTGTTGCCGTCATCGCCAACGACCGTCGCGCCGGCATTGACGTTGATCGTGAGCGTCTTGTCGAAACCCAGATTGCCGGAATCCGTGACATGCACGGTCACCTGCTGTGGGCCGGCGGTCAGCGGGCCTGCAACGACGATATTGCTGCCGCTGACCGAGAACTGGCCACCGGCGCCGTCGACCAGCGAGAAGATTGCGGTATCGCCGGCATCCGGATCGATCGCGGACAAGGCGCCCACCACCGTGCCTGCGGCGGTGCTCTGCGGAACAGCAGCGTTGGACAGCAAGACATCGGTGGGCGCTTCGTTGACATTGGTAATGCTGACGGCCACCGCCGTGCTGCTGGACAGATTCCCCCCGTCGGTTGCGACAACGTTGATGGCATACGAGCTCTTGGTCTCGAAATTGGCAGGGCTGTTCAACCTGAGCTGGCCGTTGGCGTCGATGCTGAAGGAGGCCGCGTCCGGTCCCGACAGGCTCCAGGTAATGGTGTTGTTCGGCGCAGTCGTGTCGGGATCGCTCGCCACGGCCTGGTAGATCACGGTGCTCGCCGCGGCATTTTCGGTAACGCTGGCGGCGCCGCCGGACGTGACCGTGGGTCCCTCGTTGACGTCGTTGACGTTGATCGTGACTGCCTGGCTGGCAGACAGATTCCCTCCGTCGGTCGCCACGACATTGATGCTGTAGGAGCTCTTGGCCTCGTAATTCGCCGAATTGTTCAGCGTGACCTGGCCGTTGCCGTCGATGCTGAACGCACCAGCATCCGTCCCTGTCAGGCTCCAGCTGATGGCGTTGTTGGGCGCAGTTGCGTCGGGATCGGTGGCCGTTGCCTGATAGACCACGGTGCTGGTTGCGGCATTCTCCGCAACGCTGCCGGTGGCGCCCGAAGTCACGGTGGGCGCATCATCGGCATCGGTGACGCTGATCGTGACAGCCCGACTGGCGGACAGATCCCCGCCGTCGGTTGCCACCACGTCGATGCTGTAGGCGCTCTTGGCCTCAAAGTTCGCCGAATTGACCAGCCGGACCGCGCCGGAGCTGTCGATTGTGAAGGCGGACGCGTCAGCTCCGGTCAGGCTCCAAGTGATGGTGTTGTTGGGTGCCGTGGCATCGGGATCAACGGCCAAGGCCTGATAGACCACGGTGCTGGTTGGGGCATTTTCCACCACCGTGCCGGTCGAGCCCGACGTCACAGTCGGTGTATCGTCGGCATCGGTCACCGCGATGGTGAACGTCGTGTCGTAGCTGAGGCCACCGGCGTCGGCGACACGGACGGTCACTTCCTGCGAGACCCCGGTCTCATAATCGATCGCGCCAGCCACGACCAGATTGTTGCCGTTGATGGCAAACATCCCGGTCGGATTGACCAGGCTGAAGGTCGCAGTATCGGCCGCATCCGGATCGGTGGCGGATAAGATGCCGATAACGGTTCCGGCGGCACTGTTCTCGGCTACCGACGACCCGACAAGCGAAATGTCGGTCGGGGCATGGTTGACGCCGAGGGTGATAAAATTGGCGTCGCTCAGCGTTCCCGTCAGGCCGTTGAGCGTGATCACCATGTCGCCTGCGCCGATCTGCCCGTCGCCATCGACATCGATTTGCAGCAGGTTGCCATTGAGCACCGCGTCGGAATGACGATCCGCCGGCGTCCCGCTGAGGACACCGCTGCTTGCGAAGTGCACTTCCCCGGACAGACCCGCAACATGATCGAGCACAATGGTGTCCGTGGCGGCGTCAAAGTTGGTGACGACGTCACCGGCGCCGGCCGCAGATTCGGCCGCGCTGGTGTAGCGGACGTTGTCCAGCCCGTTGCTCAACGTGATGAAGTCGACGTTGCCGCCAGCAGTGACCGTGGTCGGGTTGGCGGAGTCGGCAATCGTGATGAAATCGGTATCGGCAGAACCGTTCACGTTCTCGATGTTCTTGACCGAGACGCCACCGGCGCCCATCGCAAGGTTCAGCGTATCGGTGCCTGCGCCAAGATCGATGGTGTCGCCGCCGGCGTCGTTGAGCATCGTCAGCACGTCCGTTTCCGTCGTGCCCTTGATGCTCTGCACGTTATACGCAGTGATCGAGTTGGTCCCAGCCGCAAGATTCAGTGTATTATTGCCGGCCTGCAGGTTCACGGTCACGCCGCTGACGTTACTGAGCAGCGTTAGAGTATCGTCCGATGCCGGCGTTGGCCCACCGAAGAAGTCGTTGCTGCCGATGCCCTCGACATTGGCCACGCTGAGCGAATTCGAACCGGCGGCGAGGTTGAGATTGTCGTTACTTCCGTCCCCGAGGTCGACGGCGATGCCGGTGACGTTGTTGTTGAGCGTAATGAAGTTATCGAACGCGCTGCCATTCAGGTGCTGCACGTTCAGCAAAGTCAGGTTGCCGCCGCTCCCGAGATTGAGCGTATTGTCGCCGCCGCCGAGGTCGATGACCGGATTGTTTCCCGGCTCGAAGACGCTGTTGGCGACCGTCAGGACGTCGTTGGACGACGTGCCGTTGATGTGCTGGACGCTGAAAATATTGTTGAACGAACCGCCACCCGCCGCAAGGTTCAGCGTGTTGTTACCGTTGGCGAGGTTGACCGTGAGTCCGCTGACAACATTGCCGAGCGTGAGAGTATCGTTCGAGACGCTGCCGGCGGCAAAATCGCTGCCGTTGAGGTTCTCGACGTTGGTCACGCTGACCGTGTTGAAGCCATTGGCGAGGTTGACGCCGTCATTACCGCCGCCGCCGAGATCTATCGCAAGATCATTGGCATTGTTGATCAGGCCGACGAAATCATTGCCGCCGGTGCCTACCAGGGTTTCCACGTTGGCGAGATTGAGGGTGTAGCCTCCGGTGACGCCCAGGATGAGGGTATCCGTGCCGCCCTGCAGATCGATCTGATGACCACCAAGGTTCTGACCGATCGTCAGGAAGTCATTGTTCGCCGTGCCGAAGAACGTGTTGGTGTTGCCGCCAAGACCCAGGCTGCTGACGTTGATGGAGTTGACGCCCACCCCTGTCCCGGCGGCGACCATTTGATACCGATCGGAAAATTGCAGGACCTCGAGATTGCTGAAGGTGTCGGTACCATTAGGTCCGGAGATCGTGCCGCCACCGGGGCTAGTGACGTCGAGGGCGTAGGATGCGAACGTAGCGGTATAGACCGCCATGTCGGCGCCGCTGCCGGCGTCCAGCGTATCGTTCCCGGCGCCACCGGTAATGGTGTCGCTGCCACCGCCGCCGTTGATGGTGTCGTTGCCGGCGCCACCGTCGAAGGTGTTGTTGTTGTTGTCACCCGTGATGCTGTCGGCCAAGCCGGATCCGGTGATGCTGTTAACACCCGCAAATGTGTCGGTGCCGACAGATGCATCGGCGCCCACGACCGTGCCGGCAAATGAGCCGCTGAACGTTGCGGTTATTCCCGCCGTGGCATTGGTATAGAGCAGCCGCGTATTGTTGTTGCCGGTGATGGTGTCGTTGCCAGCAAGACCTTCGAACTGGTTGAACGTGGTAAAGTTGCCGACATTGTATAGGTTGGCGTCGAGGAAACCTGTAGCGCCATAATTGACCGCATTGTAATTATCGTCGAAGTTCGTGCCCTGCACGCCCTCGATTGATCTCAGCGTGTCGTGGCCGATCACGTTGTTGTAGTTGTCGGTCACCGTTCCAGCGGTCATCATCACGGTGATGCCACCGGTGGCGAGCGTCATGCTGTTGTAGCTTGCCGTGTCGAACCCGCCGCGGCCGTCGATGAAGTCGTCACCACCGAGGCCCGTCAGAGTATTGCTGAAGTTGCTACCCAGCAACGTGTCGTTAAAGGAGGAACCCTGAGCGGCATTCACGCCCGTCAAGGAGTCGGTCCCTTCCGTGGTTCCAGTCGCGCTGCCAACAACGCTCGTCGTAGTAGCGCCTGCCTGATTCAGGTTCGTTTGCAAAGTGACGGTAACGCCGGCCAGCGCGTTGGAGTAGTTGACGCGGGTATTGCCGTTGCCAACGATAACGTCGTCTCCGCCACCTCCCTGGAAGTCGTTGAACGCGCCAAGCGAGCCGATATTGGCGGTGCCTGCCGCGCCAAAGTTCGAAGCGCTATAATAATCAGCGAAGGCGGTGCCGCGCACGGCTTCGACATTGCGTAGGGTATCGGTGCCGACCGTCGCATCGCCGGTGACAGTGCCGGCAGCCATGTTGACATTGATGCCCGTTGTAGTCGTCAGGTCGGTCGCATAAACGACGACGTCATAGCCGCCGCGACCATCGATGAAATCGTTGCCACGGCGCCCTTCGAATGCCTCGAACGAGCCGGATCCGTTGTCGCTTCCGAGCAGTGTATCGGCGTAGTTCGACCCCCAGACATTCAGAATGTTGCTGATCGTATCGTGGCCGACATTAGCAACATCGCCTGAATCCGTTCCGTAGGCCTGTCCTGTCTGGATGTCGACCGTCACGCCGGCGGATGCGCCGAGATAGCTCACACGCGTCAGAGCATGGCCCTGTAGGTTTCTCCCGCCGATGATCGTATCGTCACCCGCGCCGCCTTCAAATTCGGCGAAGCCAGTTATGGCGCCGGGCAAGCCGGTGCTGCCGGTGTAGCCCGTGCTGTCAAGGTAGTCGTTGAAATTGCTGCCGATTACGCCGTCGATCGAGATCAGCGTATCGGTGCCGACGCCCGGGCCGGTTGCGGTGCCCGCGCCAAGGTGGACGGTAATGCCCCCGGTCGCTTCAGCGTATATGGCCCGGTCGAAGTCCGCACCGCCATCGAGGTTGTCGTTGCCGTCCCCGCCGGTCAGAGCGTCCTTACCCGCGCCACCCGAAATCGCGTCATCGCCGGCTCCGCCCTTGAGCGTGTCATTGCCACCCAGACCAGAAATCAAATCGTCGCCGTCGCCGCCGAGCAGCGTGTCGGCAACTTCTGTGCCCGTCAGCGTAAGCGGAGCCGCTGCGATTTTCTGCTCAAGCGCAGCGCCCGTATAATCGTTCTGCACGCTGGTAAAAGTGGTGCCGCTGGCGCCGTTCGCGGCGTCCGAGAGCGCCTGCGTTGTGCCGCCAAATGCCACTTGTGCCGCCTGAGCGACCTGGCTGAGATCAGTGGTCTCCGCAAGGCTGTTCGAAATTTGGGCGTTGGACTCCTGGACGACCTGAGAAATCGCATCGAGATCAGTCGCCGAGAGCTGCTCCTCGGGCGGAAGCGTATCGTTGACCGCACTCGCGAGCGCAGAAACCGTCGAGGGCGCGCCGAGGTCGACATTGCCTGCGGTCACGGTCTGGGCGAGCGCGACAATCACCGCCTCAGCAGAGGCACCCGTTGCCGCCGAGAGCTGAGTCATGGTCGCCTGCACCTGGATTGACGCGGCGAGAACGTCAGCCGCACCGGGCGCGGCCGAGACAGTGCCGGCGATCGGATCCAGCGTGGTCAGGCTTACCGCATCAGAAAGTCCAAGGGCCGCCTTGACGGAAGCTTCGGCTGCCGCGGTGTCGCCGCCGGCGCCCGCGACCGCTACGATCAGGTTGGTGAGCGGCGTGACGACGGTCGAGCCGCTAGGAGCCTTCAGCGTGCCGTTGAACGGCAACCCGGTCAACACGTCTATGGTGTTATGATCGCCGTCATGAACACTCTGAAGCACCAGTAGACCGCCCGATGTATCCAGGCTGAAGGTCCCATCGCTCGCGGTGTAAGTAAACAATTCACCGAAATCGAGAACGCCATTGTAGGTGCCGTTTCCGTCTGCCTGATCGACAAAGACCAGGGCGTCGGCAATGTAGCCGTCGGCCGCGATGATCAGATCCGGATCATTGATCTGGATGTTCAGAACCTCAGTTGTTTGTGCGACATCTGCGTGATCGAAAGAACTCGCCGTGATGCTCAGCGCGATGGTCTGCTTTTCGGGCGTGACGTCAGGCCTGAGCTGGAGAGCCAGGCCGGGCACATCGCTCAAGGTGATAATCCAGACTCCCGGGTCATCGGGGGATTGGGCCCCAGCAGTCAGCATGTATTCGGGCGGGACGCCAGTAATCTGAACGGTCGAGGCCAGCGTGTCGCTGCTGTCGGGGTCGCTGATCTGAATATTCAAAGCAATTGGCGCGGATGTGACCTCGACCTCAATGCGATCGAGCGTGATCGTCGGAGCCGTTGCTACCGGCGCTATATTCACGGTCGCCGTTGCGGGCGTGCTGGTCAGGTCCCCATCAGTGATAGTGTAGGTGAAAGACGCGGCGCCGTTGAAATCATGAGTAGGCGCGAACGTGACGCTGCCATCGCTGTTCAGCACCGCGGTACCGCCCGTTCCGCTAGTCACCGAGCTGATCGAGAGCTGCGCGCTGGAATTGTCGATGTCGGTATCGTTGCCGAGCAGTTGGGCTCGTGTATAGGTGATGGAGGAGCCTTCGGTCGCGGCGAGTATGTCGCCGAACACGACGGGGGCATCGTTCACCGCAACGCCGGAGAAGGCCTTGGTGCCGGTCAGCGGGGCAGCTATGCCGTCGCTGACACTCGTGGCAATCGAGAAATTCCCATTGAAGTTGGCTGTCGGGATGAATTTTACTCCCGCCAGCAAGGCATTGACGTCAGCCGTGGCTCCCGAGGCCGTCCAGAGTCCGCCCGCGTAAGCTGAAGCCACCGTGCCTGAGCTGCCGGTGCTAAGCGTGCCAGCCGCTGGGTTTGACAGCGTGAGAGTCACCGTGATCGTGCTGCTGTCAACGTCTGTGACGACGATATCTGCGAGGTCAAGCGGCGTGTCTTCCGTATAGGTTTCGGGAGCCGTCAGGTTCGTTGCGGTCGGAGCGTCATTGACGGCAATTCCGCTGAAGTTCTTGGCGCCCATCACTGGCGGAGCAACTCCATCGCTGACGCTGGTCGCAATCGAGAAGCTTCCGTTGAAGTTCGCAGCTGGATTGAAGGTTACTCCCGCCAGCAAAGCATTGACATCGGCGGTCGAACCGGAAGCCGACCAGATACCAGTTTGCGCGTCGTAGGTTGAATTTACGCCGTTCGACGTCCCCGTACTCAGCGTTCCGGCAGCCGGATTCGACAGTGCCATCGTCACCGTGACAGTGGCGCTATCAACGTCAGTCACAACGATGTCGGTAAGATTGAGCGGCGTGTCCTCGGTGTAGGTCTCATTAGCGGAGAGGCCTGTAGCAGTCGGGGCATCGTTGACGGCGGCAACATTTACCGTGACAGTCGCTGTCGATGTTGCGCCGGCGCTGTCTCTCATGGTGTAGGTAAAGCTGGCGAGGCCTGAGTAATCCGCATCGGCGGTGAACACGACGTTGCCGCTGCTGTTCAACCAGACGGTGCCGTGCTGCGCCCCCTGCACGGATACGATTGTCTTTGTATCGTTAGCGTCGGGGTCGGTATCGTTGGCAAGCAACGCAGAAGCAATAATCGTGAGAGTCGTGTCTTCGTCGGTGCCGGCGACATCTGCCACTGCAACGGGGGGGTGATTGGCGCTGGGCTCGATGACGATTTGGAGCTTTTCGATGTCTGTTACGAGGAGATCGAAGCTGTTGAAGAGGTAGGTGGCACTGCCGTGCGCCAGCTTTGCCCGCAGTGCCGCGATATCTGCAAGAAATGCAGCTGAGCTCGCCATGGATTGGCTGACGATCAGGCGAAGAGTGTCTTGCCCGTTGCCGCCATCGTAGATGTCAATCGCGTTGACGTTTTCAGATGCACCGTAGATGAGAACGTCGCTGCCATTTCCGCCGCTAACAACGTCGCTACCAGATCTACCATCCAGCGTATCGTTTCCGTTGCGACCAAAGATCAGGTCGAGGCCTGCGCCGCCATTGACGGTGTCGTTGCCATTGCCCGCATCGATGATGTCGTTTCCGGCGGCCCCATTAATGGTGTCGTTGCCATTGCCGGAGCTGATGAGATCTCCACCGGCAGTGCCGGTGATGGCATCATTGCCGTTTGTGCCGGTGATAATCATGGATCGTCATCCTCCTCAAAAGGGCGCACGCGCATTCACGCGCCGCGCACGGGTGTATCCGTGGCGATGTCCAGGCAGACTGCGGGTGTGCTTGAGGAGCCCCCTTTGCCCCTTGGAAAGCGTCCCTGCCTCTGAAAACACTTTGCTGTTTGGTGACAGCGTAATTAATTAGCAACCATCTTACCCGGAGTTCGCGGGGTTGCTTTACCCATTTGGGTAAAGGCGCGCGAAATCCCACGGGCTACCACCGCTTAACCTAAACAGCCGCGTGATTGGCTTTCGGTGGCCTAGCATACAGCTACCTGGAAGGTGCCAAGCGCAGCAGGCTCACCAGTTCAGCCTGCCGGCTAGTGCCAGTCTTTGCAAAGATTGCCTTGAGCTGCATGCGAATCGTATTTGGCTTTACCGACAGCGCTTGCGCGGTTGCATCTACTGAGCTGCCTTTGGCAATCATTGCTGCAACGCGGGCTTCGGCAGGCGAAAGGTCGAACAACGCTTGAAGGATTTCCGGCGGCGGGCCCGGCTGCTGAATGACTGGTGTCACGTAAAGCAGGAATTCGGCTCCCGAAAAGACATCGCGTCCCGATCCACGCATCGGCAGAACGTGGACCACGAATGCCTCGCGCGTGCGTGTCTTGCGAATTGGAATGGAAGCCCCATGGGAATAGGCGGACATTCCTTCCGACGCTCTGGCAAAAGGAGCATGAGCGGCTGGGTTGGAAAATTCGAGTTGCGAGCTAGTGCCAATCCGAATGTCGGGCTCATAGGCGAGCAGGGCGTCGTTAGCTGCGAGCACCTTGCCACCATGGCCGAGCACAGCCGCCGCCAGTCCAGTCATCTTCAAACTCTCAACCGAAGCTCGCGCCCGCTCAAGACCAACGCGTCCCGACAGCAGGGCGGCGCGAGCGATATGGGGACGAAGGTAATCGAGCTGGTCGGCCACCTCTCGCGGTACGGGCCCTTTTTCCTGAGCCTTTTCGATCGAGACAACCAGGATGTCTCCTGCCGGGGAGTATATCGATGTGCCGATGCACCAGCCTAGACCGCGAGGCCGAAGAAAATCAGTGTAAAAGGGTTCTTGCTCCAGCTCCTCGAGAGTGAATGCATCAAGATCGGTAAGGAAGCGCGGTTCTCTGATTGGGACCAGCCGCTCTCCTCGAGGATTTTTCAGATAGAAGGGACTACCAACCCAAGCTTCTATGTGGGAGCGAATACTGTCGGTCGACAGCCACCGGGGGAGCCCGGGCGCCGCGGCAAATAGGAGTGCACCTTCAGCGTCAGCCAAACTTGCCAATCTATCAAGGACAATCTTCCACCGCTCCGGGACTACCGCGGCTTCGTAGATCTCGTCGACCAAACGGTCAAAATGCATTTGTAATGCCCAGCCTTTCCGCGCTCTACAAAAGAAAGAAACGCGTCGCAAGGCCTACTTGAGACGAAGCTAATGCTCGAGCAGCCCCTTGTGCTTCCAGGACGCGTTCCGGTGGGGACCCCATCAAGCAGACGCTGTCATCGCTGTTGGCTTGCTGTGCAGGCCCGGCTGGCCTCTCAACCGCCGTGACGGCCCGACGCTTCCTCCCGAGTTTGCGGCCGAGCCGCTCATAAAGCCGCTAGGGCGTCCGGACGCCGATGTGCCCCGGTCACTATTGAAACATTGGTGAACCTGAGAGGCTGGCCGATCGCTTTTCAGGACGATTATGTTCTCTCCCTCAAAAAGCGCCGCAACAGCTTCAGCGGATCGGCCCCAAGCGCCTCAGCAATGGCGATGAACTCGATGACGTCGAGCCGCCGCTCGCCGCCTTCGTACTTGGCAACGAAGGATTGCGGTTTGCGAAGCTTCCCCGAGGACGTCACAGACGAATTTAAGAGGGCGCTGAGCCTGCTGAAGCAGACTATAGATCGGCATTATTATCCGATTTAGCGGGATCGGGCGCCAACAGCCGCTTTTGAGCTGACTGCGAGAGGAGTGCATCATTGCACTCCTCTTTTTAGTATTGGCTTGTGCTTGTCACCGGCAAATCCGCTGGCGCTCTGAAACATAACGTCTCTCACGTTGTGTGGTTTTTCGCGCCTGCCGAGCCTGCTACCGCCCTGCGAAGACCCTGCAAGAGCCCTGATCGTCTCCTGATCTGACACCTCTTCGGATCGCCGCCGCGCTTCGCTGCCGCCTCGTAAGCTACTCAAAAGTAGCCATTTTCTCCGCGTGGTGGCTCGGCGGCGCGATCACGCGGCTTTTTATCAGGAGGATCAGGTCCGTCGCGCGCCACTTGGCAATCTTCTCAACCGCTCAAATGAAAACCGCCGCTACCGTTTTCACAATAGGCGAGGGACCCGACGTCGCTGAGCTTCGCAGTGGTGATGAGGAGCAGACGGTCGCCCAGCGGGGGACCGTCATCGGATCTGGCGAACGGATCGTGCTTGTGCGGGAGATCGGCCGAAGCTGCGGCCTCTAGGATCAGCCCCGTAGCGCTCATTCGCCCTCGGGGGCGGATGCGATGTGTTTGAGCGCGATCGTGACCGGCGACGTGGACCGCGATTTTGCCCGCTTGGTCGGCCTGGCCCCCGCGAGACGCGGAGAGCCCGGCTATTGGATGCACCACGATCGCGACAGGATGGGTTTGCTTGTGAATCTCGGCGCGGTGGGGGGATGTCTCGCCACTAACCACAGCAATGGCCTACTCAGATTGAGTCGCGCAGGCATTTGCGACGCGCCTGGTTCGTGGCGCCCAATAGCGCCGCGCCTCCGGAGTGTGCACGCCGCGCCTTTCCAACAGCTCGTGCTCTGCTGCCCACCTTGGCACGCCGCCGTCTGCTGATTGTTCTCGCTTCTACATGTCGGAGCGTGCTGCCATCCTCGCAGCCGATGTCGTGGGCTACTCGCGCCTGATGGGCGCTGATGACGGCCGCCTTGAAGGCGCCTCCACGTTAGCTTTCAGAGGAATCGCGCGAGCCCTTTCCTGATTGCTGCCCTTGGTCGCGAAGTTGCTCGAGCCTACTTTCGAGGAGTTCCTTTTTAGCGGCTATCCTCGCGGCCAGCACTGAATCGACGTCCTGGTGCAGCTCCCACAACTCGTCAATGGACATATCCTGGAGCTGCTTTCGGTCAATCATTGCACTGGAACGCGTGTCTCGAACGGGATGCTTCGGCCTCGGTCTTAGGACGGTCTATCATAGGACTCGCCGGAACGCCCTGTTATGGAGAGCCAAATACTAATCTTGTGATTCTCAGCCGGTCAGAGCCTTGACCCACTGCGCTTCGCCTGAGCCGCCTTCGCATTCGAGGGTGACAACCGGCCCGTCGCCCAGAGCAAGCTTGACATTTCTTGCGTTAGTAACGCTTCTTATGAGTCGTTCCGATCCCGAGATTGAGCCTTCAGCAAGTAGGGGATCACCCTCAGGAGAAACGGTGAGCCAGTAAGAGACACTCTCGTTGCGCCCATCGATGATGATAGTCCCTTCGCCGATTAGATCATCGGTTATCTCGTCATGCACGTCCATCGGTTTACCCTCCAATCGGAGAAGCCCAGGCATCGCTCGCTTCTTCGCCGATGTACGCGGTGGGCATCCTGCCTGCTTTCGGCCACCCGGCGAACGAACCTGCTGTAGCGTTGCCATGTTGTTTCTAGTCGGAAGCCGACAATCGGGACGCACCGTCGCGCAAATTTGGCCATGCGCAGCCGCATGCCGAAGCTGCGACGGAGCGCCTTTCGCAGCCCAACTCAATAAACGGACTGTGCTGGTGATCTTCAATGGCGAGCCCGCGCCTGCGGGCTCCGACTTGGTGCGCGCGAGCCTCATCTTCTGTGGCCACGGCCCGTCTCTCGATTGCCCTCCCGGAATCTGACCCTCAGGCGGATTAATCAGTCTCGCGTTTGGCCGGCCGATGCCACATCCGAGCCCGTCGTCGGACGACATCGAAGCGCCGTCACCCGAGATCCGGACGGCGCGAACCGACATCAGCATCGTGAGAAGTCGATCTTGGCCAGCGCTTCACCCGGGTTATCGGCTTTGCCGCAGTCGTCGGACGGCTTGAAGTTGCAGTCGTCTTTCGACGGCTGGCCGTAGTCCTTGTGTGGATGGCAGTCGTCGATGGCGTCCCTCGAGCCAGGATCGCGCTTCGCGCAATCGCCCGTGGCATCCCCCGGGCAGGCATCCTGGGGGTGCGCGGTTTCGGTCGATTTCGCACCTTCGGCGGCAAACTCGGTGACCCCGACATCTCGCTCAGGCGCCGCTGCTGGTCTGCCGCTTGTCATTCCGACCCGAAATGGCTCCGCCGCCGCGCCAAGATGGACGATCATATCTGCTCCCTGGGTGATTTCGGGTCGGTGCGCTACGCTCACGCGCGTAATATTGAGGTGCCGGAGATTCGCATTGATTTCTCTTTCCTTCTCGGTGTCGAGATGTGCCGTGCCCTCGTCTAGAAACAGGATCTTTGGTCGGCGATAGAGCGCGCGCGCAAGCAAGACTCGCTGCTTCTGCCCGCTAGATAACGAGCTTCCCATGTCGCCGATGAGGCTGTTGTAGCTCATCGGCATTGCCATGATATCGTCGTGGATGCCGGCAATGCGCGCGCAATCGATCATCCCTTGCAGGTCGAAAGTTGTATCAAAAAAGCAGATATTGTCGGCAATCGATCCCGACAGCAATTGATCCTCCTGCATCACCGCGCCAATTTGCTCGCGATAAGCGCGCGGTCCGATCTGGCTCAGCGGAAGGCCGTCGATCAGAACCTCTCCGCTCGTCGGCTCGAGCAGCCCAAGCATAATCTTGACAAGAGTTGACTTGCCGCAGCCCGAAGGTCCCATGATCGTCACGAATTGTCCGGGAGCAACGCACAGATTGACGTTGTTAAGAATCAGAGAATCTCCTTCCGCATACCGGAAGCACACGTTGCGCAGTTCGATCGCGCCGCGAATCTGTCGGATATACGACAGGTCCAGATCGTGCCCCCGCTCGAGCGGGGTGAGCGCGATGTCGGCGAGACGCTCCAGGTGCAGACCGAGAATGCGGACATCCACCAGCTTCTCGATCAGCAGCGCTGTCCGCTCAGCGAACTGCAACTTGTAGCTGACGAACGCGAATATCATGCCAACCGTGATGAGGTTGTCTAGTGCGAGACGAGCGGCAAGGTAGATCGTGATTACGTTCTCCAAGCCAAATATCGTGTCGTTCATTGCTTTGAAGCTGATCCTCGCCCGACCTAGCCGCACGTTGGCATTGATATATGCAGCATAGCGGTTCAGCCACTGGCCTTCCCGTTCGTTCTCTCGGTTGAGCAACTTTAGGCTTTGCACCGCTCGCACGGTTTCGATGAAAGTGGAGTCCTCGTCTGCCTTGCTGTGAATGGCGGCTTCGCTCCGTTGTCGGAACATGCCGAAGAGAGCGAGCCGCAGGGCGGCATACAACACGAACGCCAGCAGGACGACAAGTCCGAGCTGGACGCTGTAGGTGAACATCAACACTAGCATCAACACCGACATGAGACCGTCGATCAGCCCCGTGATCAATCCCTCCGCGAGCACGTTGCGGATGGGTTCGATCGAGTTGAAGCGAGACAGGATATCGCCGATATGCCGCTTTTCGAAGAATGAGAGTGGCAAGCGCACCAAATGATGAAATAGCCGCGCGCCGATTTGAAAGCTCAACGTGTTCTGAAGAACAAGAATAGTGAACGAGCGGGTTGCGGTCGACGCGACCCGTATCAGGAGCAGGAACGCGAATCCTAGTCCGAGTACGACCAGCAGATCGACATCCCCTCTGGCGATGACCTCGTCAACGGTGAGCTGCATATAGAAAGGGGCGGCAAGGAGAAGAATTTCGATGACCACCGACAGAACTAATATTTGGGCGAGGGCGAAAGCGCTTCCATTCATTCCGCTCCAGAATACCGAGAACGGTAATTTCGCTCTCTCGTCTGTGCGGCAGAACTTTTCAGTGGGCGAGAGCTCGAGCGCGACCCCGGTGAGATGTCTAGACGCTTCGGTGAGGGGGAACCATTTTTCGCCAGCTGCCGGATCGTGCACCACGATCCCTTTCCTCCTGTATGCTTTGAGTACAACGAAATGAGCCATGTCCCAGTGCAGGATAGCCGGAACACGCAATTGGCAGAGATGGCCGATCTCGATTCGCAACGGCCGACATGCCAGCCCGAGGTGAGCTGCAATCTGCATGAGGTCGCGAAGAGTGACGCCCTTTAGGGACACTGGATGTCGGCGCCGCAGGCTGTTCAAGTCAGTTCGATGACCATGATAAGACGCTACCATGGCGAGGCATGCGAGCCCGCATTCCGTCGCCTCCGTCTGCCGGATGACTGGGAGGGATCTGCGTCCGCTGAAATTCAAAAGTCCCTGCATGCGCTACATCCTTGCGCTTAACACCGGATCGAGCAGCCACCTCATCAGGGACCGTTGCTCAAGGATTACGTCGGCCCTTAGCAGCATGTCCGGCTGAAGCGGCATCTTGCGGCCATAGGCGTCGATGTCGGGCCGCTCGAGAGCCGCAGTCACACGGTAAGCAGGTTCCTTGAGGGTGATCGGTCCGGTCGTTTCGTTGTCGGTCAGAATCGTGTGGGAGACTTTTGTCACGCTGCCGCGGTAGGTGCCGAATTTCTGATAGGGAAATGCATCGTAAAGGATCCTAACCTGCTGGCCTCGGCGCACAAAACCAAACGCGCGCGTCGGAAAGAACAACTCCGCCTGCAGGTGCGCATCAAGGGGAATGATTTCGAGCTGCATATGCCTTGGATCAGCGATCTGGCCAACAGTCGCCTGCAGCGTGGACACGCGCCCACTCGTTGGCGCCCTGATAACGTAAGCCTGCCGCCCATTCACCTCGGCCACGCGCTGTTCGATCGAGGAGAGTTCATTGCGCAGTCCTCGGATCCTCTCTGCGGCGACGGTTGGGAGTTGCTCGAGTGTATGCCGAGCGTCTGTCAATTGGGTGCGCCGCGCGGTGATCTGCTGATCCAGCGAGATCACGCTCTGCTTTTGCTCAAGTGCGGCCTGCTCGCGGCGCTTAAGCTCAATCGTTGGTAATGCACCGCTCGCGGTTAGCTTGGCGCCGGTTGATACAAAACTCTCGGAAAGCTTCAGCCGCTCGTTTTGGATGTTCCGCTGGTCCTCGAGCTGGGCAATTTCTCCTTCAATTCCCTTGATCGTGGAATCGAGACGATCCCGTTCCGAGGCGGTTCGTCGATCTTCCGCATCGATCTGTCGCTCGACCACATTGCGTTGCTGCGTCAGCACTGCAAGTACGGTGGCATTGACGTCATCGCCACTGGCGGTGATCTGGGAAGTGACTACGGTCAGGAGCGGGTCACCCTCCGTAACCTCTTGCCCCTCCTTCACTTGTATCGCTTTGATGAAGCCCTGTTGTGGTACGAAAATCTTAGCGGTGCCCGAGGTCGGGGTGAGATACCCGAAGACGGTCTCCTTGCGGGCGTATTGCGCGATGGAGAGAAAACACACAACGAGTACAACGAGTGCCGCAAGGCTCCAGCCAAGGAGCGCGCTCGATAGCGGCTGCAGCAACACGACCTCACCCCAGCTGTGGCGCTGACGCACAAAGTCGACAGCTTCCTCGCGAAATAGCGCCGGCCGAGTCGACATGGACGCACCTTGCTGTGCTCACGTTCATATTTATGCGCTGCGCGGAGTAGTGTTCCGCAGCACGACTGCGGGTCGATACCGGAGAACCGCTTCCCCTTATGGAGAAGCGGTTCGCCGACGCACCCTGGCTTTACCCAACAAAGATTTGGGACTGGTACTGCTTGGACAGCAGGCCAACCTGAACTTGGTTTCCACTGAGAACATTGATGTCGCCAGTTCGGATCAGTGAGCCGCCACTGCAGCCACAGCCGCCGGTGCCGGCGGCCACGAGGTCGAGCTCCTCATCAGACAGTTCGATAGGGCGCGCAAGATTGGTCATCTCTAGCATGTTGGTCTCCTTTCGATGTAAGTGGCGGAACGTTGATGTAACTGTTGCCACGTCAGCACTAGGTGTAAGACGCCAATCTAGATGCACGGCCGCGCAAATTTTGTGAGCGACATGTGTTCGACGCTTGTTACGTCGCGGTTTTGCAACGTCGTATGCAAGGCACCTAAAGTGGGTCTCAGTGTGGTGTCGTCACAGTGAGTTGGATGCTCCGATCAGCTGGTACGTTCGGCGCGGCCGAGATACGACATCGCGCCTTCCGAAGGAAAGCGCGTTAGGACGCCATGGGCGCGAGCGTGGTCCACGAAGCGCCTTAGCTCGTTCGACGGCTGCACTCGTCGCGATAGCTACGCAAGTCGCCGCGCCGATTGGCACGATCAGGCTGAGAGTCGTCGCAGCTGATCTGTAGGCAGGTTGGGATAGAGGCCCGAAGCGAGGGAGGGAATATAGTTCTCTTGAGGGGCCTTCGACTGACCCTTGATGGCGTTACACGGTAGCCCGATCCGATGCGTGCTCTGAAGTTATAAGGCGCGACTTAGCGACCATGTTGATGCTGCCCATTTTTCAAAGTCGGCTCGACGAGTTACACCGCTGCTCATAGCGGCTCACCTGGTCAGCGAGCACGGCTCGCTATGGTCTGCCTGCACCTCACGACCACGTCGCCGGGCGGTTGGGAAAAAAGTTCGAAAACTTCGGAACGAAGTCGATGCTGTTGACTTGAGTTCGCCGACAGCCGATTTCGTATTTTTTTAAAGCAGATCATTTAAATGCATTTTAAATGCAGGTATTAAATGTAGCGGGCGGCGGCCCTGCGGCTGAAAGCAGCAGGTTTTCTGCCTTTTGAGGGGTGACTTCGACCATGCCCCATCAATGCGTCGCTTTAACAAAGGCGAAGTCTCGCTCCAGCGCGCCGCGCCATGATGGTTATATCAATCGCGACACGGCTCTCAATTATGAAACAGCCCTGCTTGAGTGCGCCTCCGGATCGCAGTCGGCCGTCGGCGAGATCTACGCTCGGGAGAAGGAACAGCTGCGCGCGATGGCGCACCGTATCGTGCACGACAGATCGCGTTCCGAGGACGTCATCCACGACGCATTCGCGCAGATTCTCCGGTATGCGAAAAACTTCGATCCTGCACGCGGATCCGCACGGGGCTGGATCTACGCGATCGTCCGCAACACGGCGCTCAAGATGCGGCAGAACGCCGGGCGCGAACTCGCGCTCGAGGAGGATGCATTGAATGCCCTCTGCGCGCGCGAACAGACCACTCCGAACCCTGCGTCCTGTATCCCAGACAGCATGACGCTGCGAACCATGCTCGATCAACTTGAGCCACAGCGCCGTGCGAGCCTGCTTTTGGCGATCGTCGACGGGCGCACACACGAGGAAATTTCCGAATACCTCCGGGTTCCTGTCGGAACCGTCAAGGCGTGGATCCGGAGAGAGCTCGTGGCCATGCGCCGGCAGCTCGAATGAGGCGTGAACTTATTTTTCGCCGCTGCATCCATAAGCGTGCTTCGGCGACAGTAGGGGTGACCGCGTGGTGATCCGGGCAGGGCACGCGCGCGTACGCAGGTGCTCGTGACCGTCGCAGAGCTGAAGCGAGGAGCGAAGCCATGTCTATCCTGAGCAGTGTTACGAGCATTCTCGGGCTTATGAAGCTTGCGGGAACCGGCGTCCCACCCGAGGAAAGCGCGTCGACCAAGCCTGACGACTGCGGCGACGGCAAGCCGTCAAAGTGGAATGACGATCACAGCGGCAACGACGAGTATTCGAACGGCGACGGCAAGGACAATTATTCCAAGCTTAGCGGCATGGACGCCTACCCGAACGACGGCAAGGGCGACTACCCAGAGCACGATGCCAGGGACTATTGTGACCTCAAGTCGGCCGACCACGGCGGCACGGGCGACACCGATCGCAGTCCGGGTGAAGCGCTGGCCAAGTTCGACTTCTCCCATGGTGATTTCGCGGGTGATTTCAGCTCGCACGGTCCCGATCATTCGGGTGACATACACGGCGCGCTCGCTTCGATGTCTTGCGACGATGCGCTCGAATACGCCATCGGTTTAATGGGCCCAGCGGAGCACTTCGAGGTAGGGCATTTCGACACGGCGACGGATACGTCGCACGACACGGATGCCTGACATGCCGAAGAGACGCGCCTGGCGGTGAATGCTGCCGGGCGAGAGTGGCTTTTGAGCGAGAAGGGCGGCGGTCATGCAGCAGGTAGAAAAGCGCGAACTGTTCGAACAAGAGCGGAAGATTTTCGAAGCCGGAGTGCAGCATGCCGACAAGCGATCCGGCTCTTTCAGCTTCTTGACGTGGTCGTTCTTCATTGCCCCGCTGATTGCCTGCGAAGAGTTTCTTGCCGCCTCGTTCAAATCAGCGCTGGCCGAGCAAGAAGATGCGACAGCCGCTCAGGCAGGTGCGGGGCCGCAACGGATGAACGACGAGCTGCCTGCGAGCGATCCCGCGAAACCGGGCGCGGAGGATGAGACGTCCAAAGGGCCGGCCGCTTCGTCGGAGACGCATGTGGCTCAGTTCGATCCGACCGGCCTCCCGGCGGAGCCTCATGAGCATACGCCCAGACCAAGCACCGCTCGTGGCGACGCAGTCGCTGCTGCGAACTATGGGGGTGAGGGCGGAGGTAGCGAAGATACCGATTCCTGCAAGCACCATGCTCGCACCTCAGCCGACGTTAGTAGCTTGAGTTGCGTGAACTCGCCGTCAGCAGGGTCCGACGTCGGAAGCACTCAATTGCCCGGTGTGTCAACGTTCGAATCCGTTCGGTCTGATTTGCTTTGCGGCGCGTCTAGCCCGTCGATCGGCGGCTCCGTTCCCCTGCTTGGAATGGTCGGCGATCTGAGCAATGACGTGGTGGTAGGGATTGCGCCGGTCGAGGCGACGGTGCCGCCGGCGCTCACGACGAGCGACACCGTCAGCACGCTATCGGATGGCGAGGTCTGCGCGATCGCGTCGCTCCAGGTGACGGCGCAGCCGACGCTCACGATCCTGGCCGACACCGCGGGCGCGCTGCCCGATGACGTGGTTGGAACGATCGCGGCGGTCGAAGCGGCGGTGCCGCCGGCACTCGCGACGATGACCGACACCGTCAGCACGCTGCCCAACAACGTGGTCGGCGCGATCGCGCCGCTTGAGGCGGTGCAGCCGACGCTCATGACGTTGGCGGACACCGTAGGCACGCTGCCGAACGACGTAGTTGGTACGATTGCGGCGGCCGACGCGGCGGTGCCGCCGGCACTTGTAATGGCGGCCGACACCGCGGGAAGCGACGTGGTTGGAACGATTGCACCGGTCCAAGTGGCGATGCCGCCGGCACTCGCGACGACGACCGACACCGTCAGCACGCTGGCCAACGACCTGGCCGGCGCAATCGCTCCGGTCGAGCGGGTGCCGCCGACGCTCACGAGCCTGGCCGACACCGCGGGCCCGCTGCCCGACGACGTGGCTGGAACGATTGCGGCGGTCGAAGCGGCGGTGCCGCCGGCGCTCACGACGGTGACCGACGCAGTCAGTGCGCCGCCCAACGATGTCGCCGGCGCAATCGCGCCGGTCGATGCGGTGCCGCCGACGCTCACGACGTTGGCGGACACCGTGGGCATGCTGCCCGACGGCATGGTTGCTACGATTGCGTCAGTCGAAGCGGCGGTGATGCCGGCACTCGCCACGGCGACCGACACCGTGGGCACGCTGCCCAACGACGTGGTCGGCGCGATCGCGCCGCTTGAGGCGGTGCAGCCGACGCTCACGGCGTTGGCGGACACCGTGGGCACGCTGCCCGATGACCTGGTTGGAACGATTGCACCAGACGAGGCGACTGTAATGCCGGCATTCGCCACTGCGACCGATCCCGTGGGCACGCTACGCAACGACGTGGCCGGCGCAATCGCGGCGGCCGAGGCGGTGCAGCCGACGCTCCCGACCTTGGCCGACACCGCGGGCACGCTGCCGAACGACGTGGTTGGTACGATTGCGGCGGTCGAGGCGGCGGTGCCGCCGGCACTTGTAATGGCGATCGACACCGCGGGCAGCGACGTGGTTGGAACGATTGCACCGGTCGAAGCGGCGATGCCGCCGGCGCTCGCGACGACGACCGACACCGTCAGCACGCTGGCCAACGACTTGGCCGGCGCAATCGCTCCGGCCGAGGCAGTGCCGTCGACGCTCACGAGCCTGGCCGACACCGCGGCCCCGCTGTCCAACGACGTGGTTGGAACGATTGCGGCGGTCGAAGCGGCGGTGCCGCCGGCGCTCACGACGGTGACCGACACCGTCAGCACGCCGCCCAACGACGTCGCCGGCGCAATCGCGCCGTTCGATGCGGTGCCGCCGACGCTCACGGCCGTCGCCGACACCGTGAGCACGCTGAGCAACGAGGTAGTTGGGCCGACGGGTCCTGACAGTCAGTCGACCGCGCTGCCGCAAACGGTCGCATCGGACAGCATGGGAGCTCACACCCTTGCTGGTTCAGCACCAGCCCTTGAGATCGTGGACTTGGTAATGGCTACGGGCAACGGAGCACCTGGTGATGTATCACAGCCCACCGATGTGGCTGGCGATGCTTTGGCGAGTGCGGCGCCAGTCGCTGACACGAGCGCCCCGGTGCTCACCACAACTGCTGCTGCTCCGACCGATCCGCCGAGCGAGCTCTCGCATCCGGGCGACACTGCGAGTATGGCTGGCGACGCTCTGGCGAGTATGGCCCCGGTCGCTGACACGAGCGAGCCCATGCTCATCACAACGGCTGCGGTTCTGACCAATGCGACGAGCGACGTGTCGCAACCGGCCGACACGGGCAGTGTGACCGCGAGTGCGTCGCCCATCGCTGACACGAGCGAGCCGGCGCTCACCACAACAGCTGCCGCTGTGACCAATCCGACCAGCGACGTCTCGCATCCAGTCGACACAGGCAGTGTGGCGGGAGATTCTCCCGCGGCCGTTGCTGACGCGGGCGAGCCGATGCTCGCCACAACGGCTGCTGCGCTGACCGATGAGCCGAGCGACGTGGCGCAACCGGTCGATACGGGCAGTGTGGCTGGCGATGCTGTGGTGAGTACCGCGCCGGTCGCTGACACGGGCGAGCCCGTGCTCACCACAACGGCTGCCGCTCTGACCAATCCGACCAGCGACGTGTCGCATCCGGTCGACACGGGCAGTGTGGCGGGCGATTCTCTTGCGAGTGCGGCGCCGGTCGCTGACACAGGCGAGCCGGTGCTCGCCACAACGGCTGGGGCTGCGACCGATCCGCCGAGCGACGTGACGCAACCGGCCGACACGGGCAGTGTGGCTGGCGATACTGTAGTGAGTACGGCACCGGTCGCTGACACGAGCGAGCCGGTGCTCACCACAACAGCTGCCGCTCTGACCAATCCGACGAGCGACGTGGCGCATCCGGTCGACATGGGCAGTGTGGCGGGCGATGCTCTTGCGAGTGCGGCGCCGGTCACGGACGCGAGCGAGCCAGTGCTCACCAGCGCAGGAGACTCGCTCAGCAACCCCACGACCGAGTCGGTAGAGCCGGCCGCGCCGGACACTGGCAGCGCTCAAACGTCTGGATCGGCCGACACCCTTCTTGCGCTCGCCAGCACAGCTGACGCACCGATCGAGAGTTCGCAATCCGCGACCACTGCCCCGGAGAACGTCGTGACCAACACATCGAATGCCTTGGCAACAACCACTGCCCCGGGCGATGTAATCGCGTTGAACGATGCGCCACCGCCGCCAGCGGATTCGCTGTTCAACGGAACCCAGTATACTGACTATGGCGTCACGCTCAGCAGCGACATTGCGCCCTCCCAGACCGCCGTGTCTCAGCCAGACGCCGTCTCGGCTCAAGACAATTCGGCGCCGGTGCCTGCCGATGTCCAAAACTCCGCGCCGCCGCCTCCCGACATCGTGGATAGTACTCCGATCGATCACGCTGGAACTCACGATGCCATCCTTTAGTGGGAGGCAAACATGGCAGCTGTCGAGACACTGGACGATCCGCAGCGCACCCACTCCAGAGCTCAACTTCGCGTCACACCCAACGGCGAGGCCCGCGACTATGTCGGACCTGTCAACGCGCTGGCCGCCTGGCGTTCGGTTGCGCGCACCAACCTGATAGCAGTCGCGGCATTTTCGGTCGTTGTGAATTTGCTGATGCTCACCTTGCCGATTTACCTGTTTCAAATATCCGATCGCGTGCTGACGAGCCGTAGTCTCGAGACACTGCTGATGCTCTCTGCTCTCGCGCTGGCGTTCATCGGTATCCTCTCGATCGTGGACATTCTGCGCCGGCAGGTGCTGGGGCGTCTTGCGACCAAGATGGAGGCGGTGCTCGGCGGCGCAGTGTTGGCGAGCAGCATCAACAACGCGAGGGCTGGCGAGGGCGGAACGATCCAGGCGATCCGCAGCCTTCACCAGGTGCGGGGTTTCATCTCGAGCCCTATCATGCTTCTGCTGATGGACGCGCCACTCTCGCCCCTCTACTTCGCAGTCATATTCCTCGTTCATCGACATCTGGGCTGGATCGCAGTGGTATCGGGCTTGATCCTCACACTGATTGCGCTGATCAACCAGAAAGCGACTTCGGAGCGTCTGAGCGAGGCAGGGCTGCATGCCGCCGAGGCCGATGCAGCGGCCGAGTCGCTGGCGCGAAATTCGCAAGTGATCAATGCGATGGGAATGCTGAGCGAAAGCATTCTCCACTGGGGGCGCCGGCAGGCGCCGGCGCTGACGGTGCAGAGCCAGGCCCTTGACCGGAATTTCTGGATCAGCGGCGCGTCGAAGTTCGTCCGGCTCGTGGCCCAGATCACGATCCTAGGTACTGGCGCCTATCTGGCCCTCCACGCCGAGATCACCGCGGGCATGATGATCGCGGCTTCGATTATTGCCGGCCGCGCCCTGCAGCCGCTCGAAGGTTTGATCGAGGGATGGCGCAGCTGCGTGCAGGCGCGATCGGCCTATGCCCACGTCAAGCAGGCGGTCGAGTCATTCCAGCGCGAGACGCCCAAGCTGCGCTTGCCAAGACCGCAAGGGCGCCTGAGCGTTGATCGGGTCTTGTATCTTCCGCCCGGCTCGAAGGAGCCGGTACTCAATGGTGTGTCGCTCGAGCTCGCGCCCGGAGAGTCTTTGGCCATTGTCGGACCGTCCGGATCGGGCAAGTCGACTCTCGCGCGCATTCTGGTGGGATGTCTGGTGCCGACAGCCGGAAAGGTCAGGCTGGACGGAACAGAGCTGCGCAACTGGGATCGCCGCCAGTTCGGGGAATATACCGGCTACTTGCCCCAGGAGGTCGAGCTATTTCCCGGTACCATCAAGCAGAACATCTGCCGCATGCGCGACGATTTGCCCGACGAGAGCATCTATGAGGCGGCGATGTTGTCGGGCATTCACGACATGGTCTGCCAGTTGAAGCAAGGATACGAGACCGTGCTCGACCGCAGTGGCGGGCCGCTCTCGGGAGGACAGAAGCAGCGCATCGCGCTCGCCCGGGCTTTCTTCGGAAATCCGTCGCTTGTCGTGCTCGACGAGCCCAACTCGAATCTCGATGCGGCGGGCGAGCAGGCTTTGACCGAGACCCTGGAGCGCGCCAAGAGGCGGGGGGTCACCGCGGTCGTTGTAACCCTGCGCCCGGCGCTCCTGAACAGTGTTGACAAGGTGCTCATACTGCGGGCCGGACGCGCGGAAGCGTTCGGCTCTCCGAGCGAGGTGTTGCATCGCTTGGTTCGGTCGCCCGCCAGGGTCGGCGGAGATGCGCCGGAGCAGCCGCAACGCATCGAATCCTCGGGCGGGTGACCAGCGCGGGAGGATAGCATGAGGGTAAAGGACGACATCGGTGAGTGGTACCGCGGCGTTCCGCTGAGCGCCAAATGGCCCATCTTTGCCGGCCTTGCCATCCTGGTTGTTTGGCTCGGGTGTTTCGGCGTTTGGGCCGCAGTTGCCCCCCTCAACAGTGCGGTCGTGGCCTCGGGCACGTTTGTGGCTACCGGGCAAAACAAGCTAGTCCAGCACTTCGAGGGCGGCATCATCCGCGAGATTGCGGTTAAGGATGGGGATGTCGTCGAGGCCAACCAGGTCCTCGTTCGCATGGACGACACCGCTGCCAATGCCAAACTGAGACGGCTGGTTTTGAAGAAGTATCGACTGCTCGCCATGAAGGCGCGTCTAGAAGCTGAAATGAGCTCTTCGGATACTATCAAAACTCCGGCCGCATTCAGCGAGAGCGCACGTGATCCAGAAATCAAAGCGATTCTTGAGCGGCAACGTGCCGAGCTTCAGGCACGCCGGGCTAGTCTGGTGACCGAGGAAAGCGTACTTGTGAAGCAGGTCGCTGCGCTGGAGGAAAGCATCCGCGGATATCAGGCGCAAGTTCAGTCCACCAAAGAGCGTATTGCCTTGTTCGCCGAAGAGCTGAAGGACAAGAATTCGCTTCTTGGCCAACAGCTGGTCCGCAAGTCGGATGTACTGGCGTTGCGACGCTCAGAGGCGAGTCTCGGGGGTGACCTCGGCGAATATCTCGGCCGCATCGCCGATGCGAAGGAGCGGATCGCTCAGGCAAACGAAAGAATAGCGCAGCTCCACGCCACGACGCTCCGCGACGCGATCAAGGAGCTGCGCGAGACCGAGGCGGATCTGGACGACGGAGAGGAGCAGATTCGCGCCGCTCAGGATGTGGTCGATCGGGTCGATGTCCGGTCGCCGGTCCGAGGTATCGTGGTGAAGAACAATTTTCATACACCGGGCGGCGTGGTCTCTCCTGGTGTCGTGATCCTTGAGCTCCTGCCGATTGGCGAGGAGCGCATTATCGAGGCACATGTGAATCCCAAGGACATTTCGCACGTGAGTGTCGGCCAGGAGGCGCTGGTGCGGCTGTCGGCGCTCAACCAGCGCATCACGCCCATGGTCGGGGCGAGCGTCATCTACGTGTCAGCGGACGCCTTGGCGGAGCAAGTACAGGGAAAGACCGAAGCCCGTCCCGACGGCGACACGCGTCGGGAATTCTATGTTGTTCGGCTGCGCCTGGACCAGGACGATATTCTCAGGCGAATGCCTGAATTCATCCCGACGCCTGGGATGCCCGCGGACGTTTACATCAAGACCGGAGAGCGTACGTTTTTCGAGTACATCATGAAACCTGTCCTCGACAGCTTCTCCCGCGCGTTCCGCGAAACCTGAAGCGAGCATTTTGGACTTGATGCTGAGCGCAGGGACGGTGAGCTCAAGCCTTTCGTCTAAGGCTTGCTAAACGGCGCCACTTCGCTCTCGCCGAGAGCTTTCGGTTGCGTATACTGACCCCGCGTTCAGGTTGATGCGGGAGATCGGCCGAGGCTCTGGGCTGTAAGGGTAAAGTCGTCACTGATCTTACGCGACGCGCCCTCCCGCTTCGCCTTGGACCTTGTTCGACGGCTGCTTGGGGCTTTCCTAAAGTCGCTTCCTTCAAGCAATCTAACGGCTGATTGCAAAACGGCGGTGTTGGTTAGCCACCGCCGCTTTGATCGCCCGCTCCCAAATTCTCCTCGAGTTACCTTGCTGCTTGTGGCGGCTGCGGCTTAGGAACCGATGTCAGCATACGGATCTTCCATTGCCCGTTCTCACGAACATCAAGGGTCGTCCAGACAATATTCAAGTTGATAGGATCACCCTTCTCGGTCTTGCCGGTGACGTGCGCTTCGCCGGTGCGGATGACCATGTTCTCTGATAAAGTCTGAATAGCGTTGGTCGTGATTGCCAGATGATCCGCCCCTCTCTTGAACGCGCCTTCATAATATTTGGTGTTATCCGGCTCAATTCCATTCTGGGTCACTCGCAGGTAGTTCTTGGTGAAAAGCGACGTGATCCCTGCAGCATCCTTCTTGTTGAAGTGCTGCTCGTACGCTGTCGTCAACCTGCCGAATTCTTCCCTGAGATTTTGATCTGATGCAGTCGCAGGAATCGTTGATAGCAACAGTGAAAGACATACAGCTCCGAATGTGCGCATGAGTGTTACTCCCTACTGTTGATGCCTCCCTCGAATAGGGGATGGAGACGAGGCCGGCCTCCGTCCTCCTTAGCAACATCGATCGCGCGGTCGCGGGTTTGGGATGGGCAAGTACTGACCAGTTCCTCTTCGTACACGCTGCCGCCGACATCCTTGTTGTTCATCGATGATCGGCTCTCGGCCAATAACTACCAAGCCCGTTCCCGTTTCTAGGAGACCCCCTTCGTTTCCTTTAGCCACGAACGACAACGGCGCACGTCAGAGTACGAAGTCACTTACCGAGAGCGTGTGCCGGCCGACCAGGTCGATCTGGAATTCCGCGCTCGGGTCAGAGTCGACACTCCCCTCCACGATGGTATGCTCGGTGCCGGTTGCGTCGGTCTCATAGTGGTAGCCGAGTTGGCCACGCCCGAGTTTGCCCACGCCGCCGACCACGTTGGTGATTTCGCCAACAAACACGAACTCGGGATTGCCAGCTTGGCCTCCGTTTGCGTCGATCCCACCGACATCGATGCGATCTGCTGCCGCCGTAAAATCGATTATCAGATCTCGATTGGTGCCAAAACCTGCGGCCGCGGTGCTCGCGAATGTGAATGTGTCGTTGCCTGCTCCGCCAAAAAGCTCGCTCCTCGCATTGCTGGCCGTGATCGTGTCTTGGCCGGAGCCCCCCACCACGTTCTCAACGGATGTCAGACTATCGGTGCCGATCTCGCTGCTCGTTGCCGTCCCTGCAGTCAGGTTGATGACTGCATCGGCGCTGAGTCCGGCGAGGCTGTAGGTGTCGTTCCCGCCATTGCCGGTATAGTTATCATTGCCATCGCCTGCCGTGGCAACGAACATGTCATCGCCCGCTCCTCCGCTGATCGTGTCATTCCCACCGGCGCCAATGATCGTGTCGTTGCCGCCGGCGCCAGACAGCGTGTCAGCACCGCTGCCGCCGGTGATCGTGTTGGCCAAACCGTTACCGGTACCATTGAAGCTGCCGGTGCCGCCATAGGCCAGGTTCTCGATATCTGCGGACAAAGAATAGGTCGTGCTGGTCGCCACGACGGTGTCCGTGCCAGCATTCGCGGCTTCCACGATTACGTCCGACGAGTTGTCGACAAGATAGGTGTCGTTGCCGGCCAGGCCGACCAGCCGGTCGACGCCTCCTGCGCCATCGAGCGTGTCATTGTCGGCGCCGCCCGTGATAATATTGGCCAGCGCGTTGCCGGTGCCTGCGAAATGGTCGGTGCCGACGAATGTGAGATTCTCGACATTGGCGATTCCGGAAAGCGTGAATACGGCGAGTGCCGTCCGGATCGTGTCGGTCCCTTCGCTGGTATTCTCGACGACGACGTCCTCAGAACTGTCCACGACGTAAGCGTCGTTACCCGCGCCGCCGGCCATCCTGTCGTTGCCCGTACCGCCATCGAGCAGGTCGCCACCAGCGCCGCCATCAAGCGCGTCATTGCCCGCGAGCCCCAGCAGCGTATCACCGCCGCCCTGGCCGCTGAGCGTATCTTCCTCACCGGTCCCGTTCAGAGTATTGGCGGCACCGTTGCCGATCAGGGATATGCCGGCCACATTCTGGACCGTAGCCGCAATGGCTTGCGTATCTGTGCCGCCATTGCCGTCGGAGACCTGGACGATGACGTCGTAGACGTTGTTCGCGTCGACGTCGATTGGCGTCTCAAAGTCAGGTGCGGCGTTGAAAGACAGCACGCCAGTGTTGGCATCAATCGCGAAGAGGTTCGCGTCTGATCCGCCAGCGATCGTATAGGTGAGCGTCTGTCCCGCGTCAGGATCGGCGGCGGTCACAGTCGTGACTGCCGTCGTATTCTCGGCGATCGCAATACCTGCCGCCGCCCCCCCGCCATCGGAGGTTATGGCTGGCGTATCATTCTTGTCGATGACATAGGCATCCCCCACAATGGTCGGCGGGCTGGCTTGCAGAATGGAGATCGAATTCGAGCCGAAGTTTGCGACTGCAATATCTAGCCGCCCATCACCGGTGAAGTCGCCGACTGCTGCCCAGCCGGGTTGGGTCCCGGCAGTCGCAAATAGCTGTTGGCTCTGGAACGTACCATCACCATTGCCGAACAGAACCGAAACGGAATTCAACAACGGGTTGGCGTACACAAGATCCAATGCGGTATCGCCATTGACATTGGCGAGTGTCACGGTGCCAGGTGCAACACCGTCACTTGCTATGCCGAGTGTATAGGAGAACGGCGCCCGGAAACTTCCATCGCCATTTCCTAACGCCACCGATACGGTTCCGTCGTAGCTACTGAACACCAAGTCCGTATCGGCATCGCCGTCGAGGTCCTCGAGCGCGACGGAAGCTGTGTGTGTGGTGGCGGGAACATCGGGAGCCGCCGTGAACGTGCCAGCTCCGGTCCCGAGGTAGATTTGAATGCCGAATGCCCCTGGAACGTTTGAGAAGGCGACATCTTCGATGCCGTCGCCATTGAGATCGGCGGCCGCAACGCCGAGTGGATCCGCGTTCGAGGCCAGCACGGTAGAGAGACTGAAACTACCGTCTCCGTTTCCAAGGAGCACGGAAACGCCGCCATTCTCGCCGGTGTTCGCAACGAGAACGTCGAGTCGACCGTCTCCATTGAGGTCCGCCAGCGCGGAATCCGATGAGTGGGCGCGGTTAGTCGGGGACGAAATCGCCGATTGGAATGTTCCGTCGCCATTGCCCAGGAGTACGGCAATGGCTCCGTTGGCGCCTGCGTTCGATATAGCGAGATCGAGCAGGCCGTCGTTGTCGACATCGGCGATCGAAACGCCGTTGAGATCATGGCCTGCAGCGTAATTCACCGGCTCCTGGAAGGTGCCGTCACCATTGCCCAGCATGACCGAAATCTCGCCCGAGGTGGATTCGGACACGAGGTCTTGCTTGCCATCGCCGCTCAAGTCACCGCTCGCGACATGCCCAGCGATCCCTGAGATGGACGAAATGACCTGGAAGGCGCCTCCCGCCAGGGGATTGCCGGCGGGGTCGCGCACCTCCGCGCCGGTGACACCGAGTGCCACCGTGCCATCACCAGTGCCCGTATCGACGGTCACTACGTATTGTGCGCCATCGCTGCCCGTGACGGGCGTCACGCTGGCAATGCTGGCGCCGATCACGGCGCCAGTCGTCGTCAGAGAAAACTGGCTCGCATCCACGCCGGTCACGGCCTCGGAGAACGTGACGGTGTAGTGCACTGTTTGCGCATTCGTCGGCGTATCGTCGCTGCGCGTGACGCTCATGACCGTCGGCGCGATGTCGTCGACATCGGTCACGGTCACTGCAACTGCCTGCGTATTCGTTGCACCACTACCGTCGGAAACCTGCACGGTCACCCTGTATACGTTGTCGCCATCGGCGTCGGTGGGGGCCTCGAAGTTTGGGGCGGAGGCAAAAGAGAGCGCGCCAGTATCGGCATTGATCACGAACTTGCTGGCGTCTTCACCGCCTGTGATCGCATAGGTGAGGGCTTGCCCAGCCTCCGGATCGGTTGCGGCGAGGGTCGCCACGGCCGTGGTATTTTCCGCAATCGAGATCGACAGCAGGGCGGGCGCGCCGAAAGTGGTGTCGAGGCTGCCGTCAGCGTTGTAGCGAAGGAGCGCGAAATCGGCATTCGACCCGTTGCTGCTATATCCCGAAACCAGAATCTTGCCGTCGGGCTGCAACTTTACGCTATACCCCTCGTCCGAGCCGGCGCCGATCTGCGTCGTGATCGTGCCGCCAATGCCAAAGGTCGTATCGAGGTTGCCGTCCGTGTTGTAGCGGACAAGGGTAAAATCCGTGTTCGACCCATTGAAGCTGTTTCCTGCCACCAGAATCTTGCCGTCAGGCTGGATCGTGACGCTGCTCCCGACGTCGCTGCCCGCCACGACGCTGGTCCTGACCGTGCCGTCGCCGGCAAACGACGTATCGAGGCTGCCGTCGGCGTTGTACCGCACGACGGCGATGTCGGCATTCGGGCTCGTTTGGCTAATGCCCGCAACTACGATCTTGCCGTCGGCCTGAACGGCGACGCTCTGACCAACATCATTGGTATCGCCAAAGTCCGTGGTGACCGTGCCGTCGCCACCGAAGCTCGTGTCGAGACTGCCGTCCGGGTTGTAGCGAACGATTGCGAAGTCGTTCGGCCCGTTCCCGGTAAAACTATGGCCCGCGGCGATGATCTTGCCGTCCGGTTGCAAGGCGACGCTGTAGCTCGCGTCGTGGAACGCGACCGCCGTGGTAACTCTTCCATCGCCATTGAAGGTGGTGTCGAGGCTGCCATCGGCGTTGTATCGCACGATCGCGAAGTCGAAGCTCGAGCCATTAAAGCTGTAACCTGAAAGGACGATGCTTCCGTCGGATTGCAGCGCTACACTCTGGCCAAAGTCATCGACCAGCAGATCTGTAATGACCTTGCCGCCGTCGCCGAAACCGGTGTCCAGACTGCCGTCGGCGTCGAATCGCACGATGGCAAAATCGAAGTCCGCGCCCGACTCGGTATAGCCTGCAACCAGAATTTTGCCGTTAGGGTCTACGACAACACTATAGCCATTGTCATCGGCACCGCCGAAATCGGTGACTACCTTTCCATTACTGCCAAAACTCGTGTCAAGGCGGCCATCTACGTCATAGCGAACCACGGCGAAGTCGACACCCGTGCCGTTGAAGCTACTGCCAGCCACCAAGATCTTCCCGTCAGGCTGCACGGCTACGCCTCGACCAAAGTCATCAGCCGGACCGATGGTCGTCGTCGTCATGCCATCGCCGACGAACGTCGGCGCCTCATTGACGTTGCCGACCGTCACGGCAATCGCCTGCGTATCCGTTCCACCGTTGCCGTCGGAGACTTGCACCGTGACGTCGTAGACGTTATCGTTGCCAGCGTCGATCGGCGCCTCGAAGTCCGGCGCAGTGTTGAAGGAAAGTGCCCCCGTGCTGTGATCGACGTCGAAAAGGCTCGCATCCACTCCACCGGCGATCGCATAAGTCAGGGTCTGCCCGGCGTCCGGGTCGGTGGCTGTCACCGTCGTGACCGCCGTCATGTTTTCCGCAACCGAGACGCCCGCCGTGTCGCCGCCGCCGTTCGAGGTGATGGCTGGTGCCTGGTTGTCGGGCACGACCTCGAAGATTTGTGCGCGCACGGCGTTGCCGGAAGTGTCGCTGCCCGTCTGGCTGGCATCAGTCCACGTGACGACAAAACGCCCATCGGGCAGGGCGGTGATTGCCGGCTCAACTTGGTTACCTGCCGTTGTGGTGTTGACCAGCAACTCGGAGCCGGACGGCACGCCATCGGCGTCGAACACCTGCGCCCGCACGGCCCACGAGGACGTGTCGCCGCTCGTCTGGCTGTCATCGGCCCACGCGATCACAAAATGCCCGTCGGCCAACGCGGTGATGGTTGGGTCGGACTGATTGCCTGCCGCCGTGCTGTTGACCAGGAGCTCGAATCCGGACCGCGCGCCATCGGCGTTGAGTATCTGCGCCCGCACGGCGAGCCCGGACGTGTCGCCGCCCGTCCGGCTGTCGTCGGTCCACGCGACGACAAAGCGCCCGTCGGTCAACGCGGTGATGGTTGGCAGGTACTGAAAGCTTGCCGTCGTGGTGTTGACCAGGAACTCGGAGCCGGCCGGCGTGCCATCGGCGTTGAACACCTGCGCCCGCACCGCCCACGAGGACGTGTCGCCGCCCGTCTCACTGACATCCATCCACGCGACGACGAAACGCCCGTCGGCCAGGGCGGTGACTACGGGCTCAACTTGGTTACTTGCCGTTGTGGTGTTGACCAGGAACTCGGAGCCGGCCGGCGTGCCATCGGCGTTGAATATCTGTGCCCGCACTTCGTACTCGCCCACGTCGAAATCGTCCCACGCGATCACGAAACGCCCGTGGGCCAGAGCGGTTATGGCGGGCCTGACCTGGCTAGTCGTCACGGTGTTGACCAGGAACTCGGACCCGGACGGCGTGCCGTCGGCGTTGAAGACCTGCGCTCGCACGGCAGCGCCGCTCGTCGGACTGTCATCAGTCCACGCGACGACAAAACGCCCGTCGGCCAGGGCGGTAATGGTGGGTTCGATCTGATCGCTTGCCGTCGTCGTGTTGACCAGGAACTCGGAGCCGGCCGGCGTGCCATCGGCGTTGAACACCTGCGCCCGCACCGCCCACGAGGACGTGTCGCCGCCCGTCTGACTGAAATCAGCCCACGCGACGACAAAACGCCCGTCGGCCAGCCCGGTGATGATTGGCTGGGACTGATTGTTTGCCGTCGTGGCGTTGACGAGGAATTCAGATCCGATGGCCTGAATAGTCATTGCCGTCTCCCCTCCGTGGCCGCGCCTTATTTCTTCTTTTCTTGAGCGCCTGGGCGCTCGAATTCTGAACAGGCTGCGAGCGGCGCGAATGATGCAAATGTACCAATCGCCATGTACCTCGTTCGAGGTAGGGGATGCTTGCTGTCGCTAAGCCTCTGCTCCACCCTAGCGACGTTGCGACGGACTGCCGTAGCCCAAGTGGGTCTAGCGAGGATCGCGTAACCCTGTAAATCCCGCATACCCTTCCGATCTCGATGTCCCAGAGGTTTGCTTGGAAGGGGCAACCGCGATTGAACGTCGGGACGAACCACGACGATCAACAGGCACAAGGTCCCGTGAAATCACCAGGCCAACTGCCCCGGTTACTCAGCATGACGCGAAACGCCACAAGTCCGCGAACCGTGGAGAACACTCGCTTGAGCACATTTCGTACGGTCTCGTTCGCGATTCCGAGCTTCTCGGCCGGCTCCTTTGGAAGCGCTGCAGGCCAGCGAGCTGGGAAAGGGAGCAGCGTCGTAGATCGCCTCGGTTGCCGTAAACTCTGGCTCGTGGCGGTTGCGCATCGCACGTTCTCATCACTCGTTCGGCTCCAGGTCCAGATGCGTCGCCGGCGTCTCACCGAGATCCGAATATGCCCAGCGTTCCGACGATCGCGGTCACGAGCTCGGCTTGCCGCCGCGTGTCGGTCTTCTCGAGCGCTGATGCGAGCTGGTTGCGCACGGTGTTGCGCGAGTGGCCGCTGGCGCGCGCATACTCCGCCAGCGTCCGGCCCGCGATCAGCGCGCTGACGAGCCGCGCCTCGGCGGCGGACAATTTGAATGCCGCCTGGATCGCCTCTGGGGGAATAGATAACGCACACTCGGCCGCGACAACCAGCACAAGCGCGGTCGCCTCGGCGCGGAGACCGAGCATGAATTCCGAGCGATGGTTCGGTCCGTTTGGCCGCTCCGACCGCATGGGCACGGCCCAGGCAACGAACGCCCGTCCGGAGGCGCTTGAGGTCAAACGCACGGGCTGGGTTGCGAGCGCCGTCGGCGGGCGCAAGGCGCGCATCATGGCGACCTCGAATGCAGCGTTGTCGGCGCAATTGGCGGCGCGCAGCCGCTTGGAGCGATCGGTGCATAGCACGCTGTCTCGCCGTAACAGGTCTTCCGCCTTTTGATTGGCGAGCAGGAGCCGCCCGGTCCCATCAACCAGGAACGCGGCCAGCCTCAGCGCATCAAGACCGGTTCCGAGCGCTCGCTGGGCTGTGCGCGCAGCCGTCGTAACGCGATTGATCTCGATGGCGCGCATCAGGTGCGGCACCAGCAGCGCCAATTGACGTCTGTAGGTCTCTCTGTTGCTGCGGTACACGGACTCGTGCGGAGCGATGCTTAGCAGCGTCACGCCATAACCGTCATTGTGGAGCGATACACCCAGATGATCGGTGGTGATGCCCTGCGGTCTCATGAAATCGGCGTAAAACTCGGTGCGTTCAGCGATCTCAGGGTCAAGAAGATCGCTTGCGTAAATTACCTTGCCGACAGGGATGGTTTCGAGGCGTGCCGGTGGATACGGATTGATGCTGTGGAAATGCTTGGCATAAGACGAGTTGAGTCCGGGATCGTCGCCGAAATGTCGGAATACAGGTGTGGTTGCCGTAGCCACATCATAGAAATGCAAGATGCCGCGCGCGCCGCCAAAGGGGCCCGGCAGCGCATTGAGGAACGCCTGCCATCGTTCGGGATCGAGCGCCGAGTCGTAGAGCATATCTAGCAGTCGGGGGAACTCTTTCTCGTAGAAGATACGCATGGCGCCGCCCCCTCCGGTCACTCGTCCGGACCGAGGTCCAGACATGGCGCCAGCGCCGTCACGACGCCAACCAGCTCCGCTTGCCGGTGAACACCGAGCTTGGCCATCGCGGCTGCCAGCTGGTTGCGCGCGGTGGCGCGGCATATGCCAAGCCGATCGGCAGTTGTCTGCAGGCTGTCACCCTCGGTGATACTCAGGACTACACTCGCTTCGGCTTGCGACAGCCTATAGAGGTTCTTGAGCACCTCGCTCGGGGGACTTGGCGCACGTCGCCGGTCGTTGATCAATACGAGGGCAAACCCTGGATCCGCGCCCAGAGTCGCGAGCGTCTTCGAGATCCTGAACGGCAACACGAGAACCTGATAGCGCCCGTTGCCCTCATTCGTCACCATAAAGCTCGCCTGAGGCGGCGCCTTCGCCGTCACGAAACCACTCTGGAGCGCGCGATGAAACGCTTCGTCGGCCCGACACGCGACGAACGTCAGCTCCGATGCCAGCGACATGCGCACGAGCCGACGTTGCTCCAGAAAAACGACGGCCCGTCGATTGGCAGCCACCACCTTGCGCGGCGGGCGCACCAAGAACGCGGCCCCGGAGATTCGATCGAGCAGCCCTTGCAATCCCCCCTCGGTAGCCCGCGCCGCGCGCAGGCGGGAGGTCACTTCCAGCGCCCGCGCAAAGTGCCGACCGACGCTGTGCAAGAATTGCGCGGCGGGCGCTTCGAGATGCGACAGGCGCTCGGGGATATCGCAGCTGAGCCGCGTCAAGGAGCCGGGCGATCGCTTGAACGTCAGGTTGGCGCCGTGCGTATAGTCGCCGGCCGGTTTCAGCCATTCGTGATAGAAGGGCTGCCGGTCAAGCCATTGCCGGCCGAGCATCTGGGACGCTCGCGCCACCTGTCCCGGCGCAACGCATCGCAACAGGTCGTTGTACGGGTTCAGCTTATAATAGTGCGCGACGTATTGCCTGATCGAGTCCGGATCCCAGCCGGCTGTCGTTGTCGGCGGAAGATGGCCAATGCCGTCCATACAGATGAACAGACTGAAGGCTGTCCCTGGAAACAGACTGTGGCAGCTCGCGACCGCCTCCGGCCAGTGTGCAGGATCACAGCCCGCCTGGTAGATCTGATCGACTGTTTCAAGCAAAGCTCTGGTGGAAACAGACATGCCCCGGCCATCATCAATTTAAAAAAGAGCAACCGCACTTTTGCGCCGATCTGGCTTAGAATCGCGAGCATGTCGAAGCAGCGCAAAGTGACAACCAATTTCGTCAGCTCGTAAAACCGCTGCTCCGCATTCGTCACTTCCTCTATGTCGCCGGGGTCGAATTCCGACGGCTGTCGCCACGTTGGTGCATTACGATCTGGATGCCATAACCCCTCTCTCCTCCGAGTTGCTGCGGTCCCAAGATCCGTGCGCAACGCTCTGGCTCAGAAACCGCGAACCACATTCGAACGGAACGTGCTTGCCTTCTGCAGAACGGCGGCAACGTACGGTCGGTGCATCGTCGAGGCCTCGTGCGTGACTCGCTGTGAGTTGCCGGAACGGTTGATGCTCAGTCGCTAATTAAATATATATTTAATAACCAATTTAATCGAGCGGCAAGAGGAATTCGCTACATAGCACGAAATTCCGGGCGCTTGCGTAATTTAGCTTTATAATCGATTACGTCGCCGCCGTGGATTAATTACTCGGACCCTCGAGTAGGTGCGCGACAATAGACACTTCCGACGCTCGGACTCACGGCCGTTCCCTGTTCGGGCGCCGCCGACTCGCTGATACGAGGTCTCGATGATGTCCTCAATGCAGGACGCAACCATGCCGCCACTGCCGCGGGATCACAGGACGCATCCGCACCGAGCTGATTGGGCATAGGCCGAAAGGCGCGGGTCGATCCCGGCATGCGCCTCGCAGAAGCAGTCTATGATCTGGCTGACTTTATCTCTGTAGTCGCGGCGCCAGTGTCCAAGTCCGTGTAGAGCGCTTTCCTGACAGGCGATCGATTTAAGCTGAAGGATGCGGTCCATGGTCTGCAGCGCGCAATCGTGGAGCGTTGGCAGGTCGGGGTCGCCGGGTAGAGCCAAGCTCGGAAACGCATCCCACCACATGTAGCAAACACCGTTTAGGGCGTTGCTAGCGGCTTCGCTCAGGTGGGACAGGCTAGGATCGCAACGAGGCTCGAACAATTTCGTAAATAGAGCCGCGACAGACGTGACGCAGCGAACACGGTCTTCGACCGGAACATCAGTTGAACAAAGCCACCGGCTATCGCCGCCGGCACTGGTATTGACGAGGTAGGTTAGGCCCTGCGCGATTTGGCTGTCAGCAAATCCCTGTAACGCTGGCTCCGGGTCTTCAAACAGTCGGGTGAGATAAGACACGGCGTCAGCCGCCGGCGGATCCCACCAATCATGCTCGGGATCGAAGTACCACGGTGCTTGCTGAAAGCGAACCTCGCGTCCAAATGCGTGCTCCAGCCAATCATCAAAACTGAGGTTTTGAAGGCGCATCGCAACTGCCGCGGCCATACAAAGCAAGTGGATCCGCGAAACGACATCGTGGCCGCGATAAGCCCCACCGCTCATGAAGGTCGCTGGCCGATGCGGTTTCGCCGTAAAACTAGCCAATGGTAGGCTAGATGCGGGATGAAGCCAAGCCGCGAAACTTTCCGGATCAGGCCCAATCATGTTCTTCTATGCCGCAATGCTGACGCCGCGCTCGAGCTTATGCAGGAGACTGGCCGAAGCTGCGGCCGCTAGGATCAGTCCCGTTGCGCCCATTCGCCCTCACTGAGCCGGGCGTGACGGAGCAGGTCGGGCGCGATCCTGGTTCATGATAGAAGATTTCAGTGACGTTACTTTGATCATGTCATGCCCCACCTTCCCGACCCCAATCCCATTCGTCCCGGTCCCGGTCATGAACAGCGACTGCGCAATTTGCAGCGTCGTTTCCGTGCGGTATCGGCGCGCTATGATCGTACCACCAAGCTGCGCTCTACTAGGCTGCGGTGGGCCATCACGGCATTGATCGCAATCGCTGCCGTGTTGGTCGCATATCCAGCAATTTGGCTCCTTGTTTCGAGCCCGTGGTCGGTCACGATCACGCTGAAACACATCGCGTCCGCCTCCAATTGCGATTTTGCCCGCTTGGTCGGCTTAGCACCCGCGCGGCGCGGAGAGCCCGGCTATTGGCAGCACCACGATCGCGACGGGGATGGGGTTGCTTGCGAACCATGGCGGCCACGTCGGGGAGAGGTCCCGCAACGAACCGCAGCAATGGCCAACTCAGACTGAGTCACGCCGGCATGTGTGACGGGCCTCAGCAAGTGGTAGTGTTGGCCGTCGGTGAAGAGCGGTCGCGATCCATGATCGCATGCGCTGCTGCATCTAACCCGTCCGAGATATTGTCACTTCGAGACCTGATCCTGCTTTATTGGCAACTGCATGCTGGGCCATGGTGCGCTCGTGGGAGAGCCTCTCCTTGCGGACCTCAATACCCCAGAGCCAAACCCAATCCCTTCCAACATGAGGCGGCAAGAGGTCTTGCCTGATTGACGCGAGCACATTCCCTGATCGTCGGCGGAATTTCCCTGTTAGGATCTTGATGCATCGCGACGCAATGCCTGCGATTTCAACCCTCATTTCGCATTCTACGCCCGTTGGCGCCCCTGCGACGGGCACTTTTCCCTGCAAAATTCCCTGTAAGCAGGGAATTGATCGCCGGCGCCTTTTGCACTCTTGGGCAGGCGCTTTTAATGTCGGGTGCACAGGGAAACTCGCGCCTCGGCGCGCCCATAGCCCAAGCTACGCCCGTCGGCCACGCTTGTTCGACCGCTCTCCCAAAAAGGGCTCAAAGTGAGTCAAACAAAAACCGCCGCTACCGTTTGCTCGGCGCGGCGGCTGATGATTGCGGACGTCTGGGTTGCGATTAGACTGCCGCTTCGGTGCGTTACCGCACGTACCAATATCCCCACCAGCGCTGGGACACCGGCCGTGCCTGCGCCTTCATCGCTGCGACTTCTGCGGCCGGGCGAAGCTGCGGGCCATAGACCGCCGGCGGGTAGACGTCGTCCCAGAACACAAGCCCGCCCTGGACGGCGGCCGCCCGCTGTGACGGGGCAAGCGCGAGCTCGGCGGCTGATGTCGCGGATGCTGCCAAAGTGAGGCCGAGAGCGGCCAGGGCAATGGTTGGAATAAGGGCGCGGAAGTTCATTGGATTGAATCCCTCATCAAATGCGATGGGTAATAATGCGACGGGTTCCGGATGGTTGCAAGGGTACGGGCAGGCCGGCTGACGCCGACTTTCCGGTTGCAGGGGCGCATGGTCTCCCCAAGGCGCGTCGGATCGACCGCGACGGGCCTTGATGCATTGGGCTGCGAGAACGTCTCTTAGATATGTGGTCGTCATATATATAGAGAGTGTTCGATGATCACCTCCGGCCGAGACGAGATCAGACAGAGGCTGGGAGCGTTGCCGCGCGCGGCATGCATGCAAAGGAGACCGAACCTTGAACATTTTTTCGGCGCTCGTGAATCCTCGAGAACCATGATGTCGACACACTGCTCACTCTTGATAGGACGCGCACGATCCAGGACGACTCCCAGGACGACTCTCATGACTTCTGCGTTTGTCTCTGCTTCCCTTTTCGGCGCTGGTCTCATTCTCGGATACGCGCTACGCGCCTGGCGCGTCCAACGAAGAACCGTGAGCTCATCCAGCAGCGCCTCGCGCCGGGCCTCGCGGCCCGCTCCCACCTCGACGTTCGGCCACGCCCGGCGAGCCTTCTAGGCATCGTCCCATTCGATGACGGTATCCAGCTTCACACTGAACCCGGTGGGACATGACGACATGAATGAGCCCAAGAAGGATGCGCCGCGACGCTACATCGTGGATGGCGCCGGACAGCGCGTGCTTGTCGGTCTGACGATCTCGGAAACGATCGAGTTCGAAGCGCTGGACAAGCCGGACACCCGTCCCGGCGCCGAGCTGCTCGGGGAGGCGGCGCGCGTCCGAGAGGCCAGGCATGGCGAACGTTGGGTGGAGCTCTACGTCAAGCACGAGCGAGCCTGGAGCGATTGGATGGCCCAGACGCGTGCGCGGCCGGCGCAGCCGCCGTTGCTCAACTAGAAATCGCGAACGTCCATTCCCTCCCTGAGACGGTCTCGCGCATCGGTGGCTGAAGCTCATCACACCGCGAGCATGCGGCTTCCCTGGATGCTCATCAGGGTGAGATTGCCGGTCGCATAGGCGCCGGTGTCGATATTGGCGCGGTTGGCCAGTAGTTCGGCGCTGCGGACCGGCGTATGGCCGTGGACGATATATTTTCCGAACTGCTCCTCGCTCTGCAGGAATTCCTCGCGAATCCAGAGCAGATCGCGCTCGGTCTGCTCGGCGAGCGGCACGCCCGGGCGAACGCCGGCGTGGACGAAGAAGAAGTCTCCGCAACTGAAGCTCAGCCGCAGATTGTCCAGGAATTCCAGATGCTCGGTCGGCATGGCGCGAATCAAGTCGCGCAGGATCGATGCCGGCTCGTCGCGCCTGAGATCGGGCGGAGCAAGCCCGTAGGACATCAATGTCTGGGTCCCGCCGAAGGCGATCCAGTCCTCGAACAGGGAAGGATCTTCGAACACCCTCACCAGAAAGGCCTCGTGGTTGCCCTTGAGGAAGACCGCATTCCCCCGGCGGCTCCGCTCGACCAGGATGTCGAGGGTGGAACGCGTATCCGGGCCGCGATCGATGTAGTCACCCATGAAGATTTCGACGGCATAGCGCGGCCGGCTGCGCGCAACGTCGGCGTCGATCACCCGCAGCATGGGCTCGAGCAGATGCGCGCAGCCGTGGATATCCGAGATCGCGTAAATGCGGACGCCGTCCGGCAATTGCGGTTTGGGAAGCGACGGGTGGGATCGCGCGAAAGATTTCATGGCGCTCATCGATCGGGTGGTCGGAAAAATATCCCCAAGTCACCGGCACCGGAGAGCGTCCATCCAACGCGAACAACGCGAGTTCCGTGGGGCCGCAGCTCGTTGTCGGTCCCGATCACGCCAAAAGAAGGGCACGGCTTTTTTTGCCGAATTGTTTTTAATGGCGGCAGGAACGAGATGGGACCGCGGGAATTGCATCGCTGCGCCGAAGTGCGCGGCAAGTCTGCATGACCCGCCGCAAATTCTCGCATACACCCCCAGATAGAAATTCGAGGAAGCTCTCGCGAGTGATCCGAGATTGCGTTCGTCGGCAGCAGGCAGCGCCTCAAACTTGAGCGAACAGCGTCTCGTGCAACGATAGCATCGCATGAGATGCGGAACTTGATTCAAAATAGGGCAGTTCGTTCGCTCGTATGTCAGCACTGTGACGACATTTTCAGCGCACCGAATTTCGCCGCGCATCTCAACGCGACACATCGTCCGTGCGCCGCAAAAGTTTCGCGTGCAGCGCCACAATGTCGCTGCGATCGACCAACACTTTCCGTGCGGGGAATTGACGAGTCTTCAGCATCACGATGAGCGTCAGGCACTCTCTCGATACGCAGAGGTTCGAATGGCTGTTGCAACTTACGGTTCTGAAAGCGCTCATGCGCTGTCATCTGCGCGCGGCAGTGCGCTTCAGAGGCCCTTTCAGGTCGTCGTCATCGCTGCTGACTTTCTGTTGATCCTGCTGAGCTACGCGGCGGGAGCTTCGCTGTATGGCGTGGTGGTCGCATCGCCACCCGACGGTGCATCGGTGGGAGCCGGATTGTTTGTCGGTGTGGTGTTCGTCGGGATCGCCTATTTCCGGGACGTCTATTCCACGCATCGCCTGCTCAATCTGGTTTGGCAGCTTCGAATGGCGGCCTTTATCTGGCTGACGTCGCTCACGATCCTCGCCGTTGCGGCCTTCCTGCTGAAATCGACGGACAATCTGTCGCGCGGCACCGTCATCGTCTTTGCCGTGATCGGCGGGCTCGGCTTGATCAGCCTGCGCTTCGTCTGGCAGGCCGTGTTCGGCACGAGCTTTGCGAGAAGCCGCCTGGTCGACCGCAAGGTGATCCTGCTCAGCCTGAAGCCGCTCGACTTCACCTCGAGCCGCTTCAAGGATTTGCGCAGGAACGGCTTCGACGTCATGCGCCATTTCGTGCTCGGAGAGGACCGAGATGACGGCCAATGGGAGCGGCAGATTCGCGACGTCATCCGTCAGTCGCGCGCGGCCGATGTCGACGAATATCTGCTCGCGATCGACTGGAACGAATTGCCGATGCTGCGCAAGCTCGGGCCATATTTGCGCGCCGTTCCGCAGCCCATTCGCCTGCTGCCGGACGATTCCGTTGCCGACCTCGTGACCCGTCCGTTCCTGCCGGTCAGCGGAACCGTCGCGGTCGAGATCCAGCGGCCGCCGCTCACCATTCTCGAGCGGCTGCAGAAGCGCTGTCTCGACGTCGGCGTCGCTCTGTTCGCGCTCGTGCTGCTGACGCCGCTGCTGCTGACGGTAGCCGTGCTGATCAAGCTGGATTCGCCGGGAAGCGTCATATTCCGGCAGTCGCGCCGCGGCTTCAACGGCAAGCCGTTCGAGATCTGGAAGTTCCGCACCATGACGGTGTCCGAGAACGGCGAGACGGTGACCCAGGCGACCAAGGGGGATGCTCGGGTCACCAAGATCGGGCGCTTCCTGCGCATGACCAGCATCGACGAGCTGCCGCAGCTCTGGAACGTGCTGCGTGGGGACATGTCGCTGGTGGGACCGCGTCCACACGCGCTCGCCCATGACAATTACTACGACGAGCTGATCAGCAAGTATGTCTACCGCCATCACATGAAGCCGGGCCTGACGGGCTGGGCTCAGGTGAACGGATTCAGGGGCGAAACGCCAACGATTGATCTGATGGAAAAGCGGGTCGAGTACGACGTCTGGTACGTCAGCAATTGGAGCATCTGGCTCGACCTGAAGATCATGGCCCGCACCGCGTCCGCAGTGATGTTCCAGGAGGCCTATTAGAGCATGATCCGGAAAAGCGCGTAGCGGTTTTCCGAAAAAATCATGCTCCTCAAGGCGCGATGGCGATTCGTCCTAATCGCATCGCGCTTTAGCCGCTCGATCTCTCAGTCGCCGGAAGCCTCAGGCCCGGGCTTCAGGTTCCATTTCGCGGCGGCCTGCGGAAGAGCCGCATGATCGCATCGCGCAGCGCGAGCAGCGGCGGCACGAGCACGAAGAAGGCTCCCATTGCGACGGAGACGATGACATGGCGGATCGAGAAAGGCTCGTCCTGCTCGATCTGGCGCCGGCTCGGGTCGATGGGCGCGGGTGAGAGCGTCGTCGCCATGGGGTGGCGGTGCGGCTTGCGTGGAGGGACCACGATCAACACGAACAGAATGTTGAGCAGGACCCAAATAGTCAAAATCGTCAGGACGATCAGCATCCGAGCCTACCGGAAAAATAACTGCGAGTAATGAACCGAGATTAGCCCCGGGGAACCGAGAAAGAAAGATGCCTAAAGTTTCGGCATTTTCAGGCATCAAGGCTCGGATCGTCTCGTCTTATTGACAGCTGATGGCACCGGCACAACTTTCCCGGCGACCACCGTATCCGTCAATCCTTGCTTTTGGCTAGAGCAATAACTGCAAGTTGTGGATTCCGGACGAATACGGAGCCCGCGAGCAGGTCCGGAGCGCTTGCCGCATCTCGGTCCGTGCGCGAGGGCGCACGGGATGCCCTTCAAGCGACCGCCAAGCACGAATAAGGCCCGCTGCCAATCGGCAACGGGCCCGAGCTCATTCCAGTTGTTCAGTGGGAGCGGCGCCTCGCCTCCGCCTAGGCGTGCTCGACGTAATAGCTGTTGTGGTGCTTGCCCTTGTAGGCCTCGATGCGCTTGAGCATCTTCGGGTTCGCGCGGTTGAGCACAGCGCCGATCAGCTTCTTCTGGAGGACTTCCGAACCCGAAACCGACTCCTGCAGAGCGGTTCGCGTGGTCTGGCCCCATTCGATCACGTAGACCATGGCGTCGATCAGGAAGCTAACGGCCTTGGAATCGGCCACCGGCATCACCGGGGCGAGATCGATCACGATGTACTCGTAGTGCTCCCTCAGCACCTTGAGCAGCTCGGCCATTGCCTTGGATCCGATGACGTCGGCCGAATTGACCATGCGCGAGGCCACTACGGAGGGCAGGAAATCCAGTCCCGTCTCCTTGCTTCGCTGCACGTGGTAGCCGAGGTTCGCGGGATCGTTGAGAGCCTCCACGAGGCCGGTCTTGGCGTTGGGCGCGAGCTCCCGCGTCAGCGAGCGCGTGTGCAGATCACCGTCGATTAGAACCGTGCGATGCCCGGTGAGGGCGATCAGCTGCGCGAAATTGGCGGCCACCGTCGTCTTGCCCTCCTTTGGAAGCGAGGAGACGATGCCGATCACCTTGATCTCGCGGGTCAGACGCGCGACGTCGATCGAAACCTTGATGTTGCGCAAGGTCTCGGCAAAGCGTGAGAACGGATGATCGACGACGTAGCGGGAGAGATCGGGAGGGCCGGTCTTCGCTGACGTCGAGAGCAACGCGCCGGCCTTCGTCGGCGGACTTATGTCCGGCAGCACGCCGAGGCATTTCACGCCGAGCTCATCCTCGACCTCGCCGGGGGTCCGCAGCACGTCGCTCAGCAGTTCACGCGCAAATGCCGCGCCGAAGCCGAGGCAGAGGCCGCCGACCAGGCCGCCCACGAGGGCGAGGACCGTTCGCGGCGAGCTCTTGCGGTCCGGCTTGGTGGCGGTGCTGATGAGGCGGGCCTCGCTGAGGGGAAAGCTCTGGTTCTGCGTCGCGCTCTGCAGCTTTTCCAGGAAGTTGTTGTAGAGATTGCGGTAGGTGTCGGCGGCACTTTCGAGATCGCGCAGCTTGACCTCGGCCTGGCCCTTGTTGCCGGCCTGGGCGACGAGCTCCTTCACGTTCTTCTCGAGCGAGGCCTCCCGGCTCTTCGCGATCTCGTAGTCGCTGCGATAGGCGTCTGCGATCCGACGCACCTCGTCGGCGATGTTCTTGCGCAGCTCGTCCATCTTGTTGGCCAGATTGACCGCCGCAAGGTGGGTCTTGCCGTAGCGCCTGGACCAGTCGGAATATTGGGCCTGTAGGTCGAGATATTGAGCGCGCAGACGGGTGATCACCGAGTTGTTGAGGGCGTCCGTCACGGTTGATTGCGCAACATCCTGATCGGAGATCGTGTCGATCCGGTCAAGCCGGGCCTTGGCTTCGGCGGTCGCAGCCCGCGCCTGAACTAGCTGCGTGTTGAGGTCCGACAATTGCTGCTCGGACATCAGGCCGCGGCTGGTTCCGACGATGTTGTTCTCGGCCTTGAAGGTCTGGACGGCGCGATCGCTGGCCGATGCCTGCTCGCTCAGCTCGAGGCTGCGCTGCTGCAGCCATTCGGTGGCCCGCTTGGTGGACTGATATTTGGCCTCCAGGGCGCCGACGAGATAGGCATTGGCGATCGCGTTGGCGATCTTGGCGGCTTTGTCGGGGCTCCGCGCTTTATAGCTCAGCGACAGCACATATGTCGTCAGCACGCGCTCCGTACGCAGATTCTTCTGAATCTGCTGGACGACCGCATGTTCGATTCGCTCCTGGCTTGCTGGTTCGCCGGAGCCGAATAGCGATGTCAGCTTGCCGATGATGATAGAGAGCAGGCCGGGCTTGGAGCCGTTGAACTCCGGGTCTTCTGTCAGCTTCAGGCGGCGGACGACGGACAGAATGAGGTCGTCCGAGTTGATGATCTCCACCTGGCTGTCGACGTAGCCCGTGTCGATCAGGGCGCTGCTGGCGTTGCTGTCCTTGTCCAGAACTTGCGTCTGCCGCGTATCCATCATGATGCGGGCATTTGCCGTATACATGGGCTGCGCCATGGCCAGGTAGACGATCACCAGGGCCAGCGAAGCTCCCGTACAGATCGCGATGATCGGCCATTGGCGGCGAAGGACGTCGGCCACCCGCTCGAAGCTGAGGACCGCCCCGCCGAATTCGATGCCGAATCGGTGCCCCGACTGGAAATGTTCCCTAGGCTGGTACATGTGCTAATTCGCTGCCTTTGACGATCATGGATCAATTCGGAAGGGGGACGGGCTTGAATGGATTGGCCAGCTTGGTTCTCCACTCGCCTTCGAGCAGTGCTCCGCCACGGCCCGGCTGCGGCGAGGTCTTGATTTGCGATTGGGCCTGGACGCCTGAGCCGTCCTCTCCGGCGCCGGAATAACCGGCCTGCACGTTGAGATCGCCGATCCGCTGCACGAAATCCCTGATCTTGCGCGCGGCGTCCGGCTTGGTCGACGTGCAACGTGCTTCGGCAAGGCGCAGCGCAGCGCCGATGGACGAGCGATCGGCTGAAGCCGACGCCGAGATGAGCGTCTGGACGGACGGCAGCACCGACGGATTCGTCGCGACATAGCGCGCGAGCCAATACCGCAACTTCTCCTTGTCATTGCGCAACCGCTCGAGGAGCGAGGATGGCGACTTCACGAAGGTGTCGAGTTCGAGTTGCGAGGCGCGGTCCGAGAATTCGACGCACTGCGCGCGGCAAGCGCCGGCGCTCGACACGATCAGCGCAGAACCAATCAAGACAATCGCTAGCCATCGCGGCTGCGCATGACGACGTGTTAGTCCGCGGCCCATCCGTGTTCCTTGCTTCTGTTGCAATAGGAGAACAGGTGAAACTTGACAGGTAACTGTGTCATCTTTTTGTGCGACGCAAAAGCTGGTGCAAACTGGCGACAAAGCCCGCTTGTTCGCCGGTTGCAAAAACAAGTTCTACAATGCCTGCGAGATCGGCAAATCACGCCCATGAATGTTGCAACCTGAAAACATATCGGGCACTCGCGCAGCCGCTCGTCGCAAAGCCGACACAAGTCACGAGGCGCGTTTATTGTTCCCCGTTGGCGAAAGAATTTTTCGTGCGACATTGGCACGCAGCAATCAATGTGCTGCCAGGGCCTCGATCGCAACAGTGCCGAATTTCGCGCACACTTTGCGCGCAAATACTCGCAATCATCCCATGCCGATTGGCTTGCGCGCCGAAGCAGGCGCACGTCGGATGAAAAGTGGCATGAACTTGGCGCTCGCATGTCCGAATGATCTGCAAGCTTTGAAATTATAGTCGGTCGTCATGCATCGAATGCGGCTCCGTGATTGCAGAGATTGATCACGCGTTGAGACCTGATACACACTGCTGCGGTGCAACAGCTACGGAATGTTGATGTGACGGAGTTGGTTCATCGTGAGAAGGCGCACGTCCTGCCGCTCGACAGCATCCGGGGGATCGCCGCGACTTCCGTGGTGATCCACCATCTGCTGCTGATGCCAACCTTTCTCGCGGCATTCCCGCACAACGCCTGGATCAACTGCTCCTTCTTCAGGAGTGCATGGCTGCTGGTCGATCTGTTCTTCGTTCTCAGCGGAATGGTCATGGCGCTCAGCTATGTCGAGAACGACTTCACGCGCTTCTCGCTGCGCGAATTTATGGTACGGCGCCTGGCGCGAGTCTACCCGCTGCATATCGTCATGCTGCTGGCAAACCTCGTCTTTCGCCTGCTGCGCATCGGCCTGGTCATGGCGGGGGTGGTCGTCGCCGCGCCTGCGGCGTTCGAAGTGAACAATGCCTATTCCTTCGGCCTCAACGTCCTGCTTCTCCACTCGATGGGGTTCATCGACTATCTCAGCTGGAATGCGCCGAGCTGGAGCATCAGCGTTGAGTTCTACACCTACCTGGTGTTTGGTCTGCTCGTTCTCACTGCGCTGCGCATGCGCTCGCTGCCGTGGTTCTATGTCCTCTCCGGGCTGCTCGCGGTCGGAAGTCTCGTCTTAATCATCTTCGTGCTCGAAAAGAAGAGCATCGAGCTTCAGACGGATTTCGGCTTGCTACGCTGCTTCGTCGGCTTTTTCCTGGGCGTCTTGATGGTGAGGATCGTCGATCGCCTGCCGGCCAAGCCGGGGCCTGCCGTGCAGGGCGCATTGCAATTCGTCGCCATGATCGCGAGCATCGTCCTGGTGTCCCTGGCGGAGGCCAATCCTGCCGCGACCTTCCTCGCGCCAGTGATGTTCGCGATCTTCCTCGGCAGCCTGCTGGCCTTTCCGGATGCGCTGCTGGTGCCGCGGATTCTGGTGGCCAAGCCGCTGATCTGGTTGGGGCGTCGTTCGTACTCGATCTATATGGTGCACGCGCTCGTGGTGCTGCTGGCTGAATACTTCGTGCGGGGCGTGGGGGCGGGGCGAATCGCCGCCCTGGATTCGATCTGGGCAGGCCTGCCGGCGACGCTGAATCTCGTCGTTTCACTGGCCGCCGTGCTCGCGGTTTCGCACCTCACCTATCTCTATGTCGAAATTCCCGGCGGCAGGTTCCTGCGAAATGCATTCGGAAGCCCCCCGGATTTTGCGCCATCCCCCACCCAATCGGCGCGGCTGAGCAACTGAGCCGCGCATGAGCACCTTCGCGCTGCAACCCCGCAGGATGATGCTGATCAGCCTCAATATCGAGGCGATCGCGCTCGCAGCCTATCTGGTCCGGGATGCCTTCGGCGGTATGATGCGATACTACACCAGCATCATGCATTTGGACGCGCTTTGGTTCGTGCCGGATGGCATTGCGCTTCTGTGCCTGGTCCAGTTCATCGTGCATTGCATCTTGCGCAATCGCAGTATCATGGCTGCAGTTGTCCTCGTGCAGATCATGCTGTCGCTGGTGCTCGGCTACTTCATGCTGGGGACGGTCAACGCGGCGATGTCGTCGTTTAAGATGATGCTCCCGGTGTTCGTCGGATTTTGTTTCTGCGACGCCAGTCTCGGCTCCTACAAGAAGTTGCTGTCGGTCATCGCCGCGACGTTCTACCTCTCGCTGATCGGCGTGCTGCTGACGAAATTCTACTTCATGCCCTGGGTCGGATACAAATATGAGTCCTTCGGCGCCGTTCGTGAGGCGGGTCGCTTATGGTGGGCCTATGGCGGTGACGATCAGCGTCTCACGGGCTTTGCTGCCGAAAGTACCATGGCGGCCTTCTTCATACTCGTGTCCTTCGCAATTACGTCGATCCGTAAGAGCACGATTTGGTGCCTTCTGTACGGCTCTCTTGCGGTCTACATCATCCGTCTGACGACCAGCAAGACGACCATGATCGTCCTCGTGCTCTACTTGATTCTGCTGGTGTTCGTGCGGATGCTCCCGGAGAAGTCGCGCTTCACCGCGATACGGAACATTGCATTGTGGTCGTTTGCCGCGATCCTGGTGCCGTTCTTCATGATCGTGCTCGCTTCGGGTACCGCCGCGGTGCCGCACACGACCCTGTTCAGCATCGTCGACCGCATCAACAACAGCTGGCAACTGCCGTTCGTCTACCTGAGCCAGCTCATGCCCGTTGGTCTCGTGACCGGCTGCGGCGTGGGCTGCTTCAACTATCCGCAGAAGCTGTTCTCGCCGCTCGCCCCCTTCTGGGTTCCCGTCGACAATTTTTACATCGGCACGTATCTGATGTTCGGACTCCCGTTCGTCGCATTCATGGTGATGGTATTCCGGGCGACGTTCGGCACGACCGACGTCTACAAGCTGACGCTGATCTTCGTCGTCAACTTGTTCACGATCACCGTTCTGAATTACGGCCCGGCGTCCGGCCTGCTGATCATCGCGTTGAGCTTCAGCGAGGTGTTCTCGCGGCGCGCGACCACCGCGCGGGCGGGCGACGCCGTGCCAATCATCGTACGGCCACCGATGCCGTCATTAGAAGGCTTCCGCCCGGATGTACCGGCGGCGAGCGGAAGCAGGTGAGAACGAACAATGCATAAACGGCTCGCATTCATCGACACACTGCGCGGCATTGCCGTGCTGGCCGTCCTGGTCCAGCACGTATTCGAGGTCATCCTGGAAAAGCACCCGACGGGTGTCTATTACGGGCCCCTCCACGACATATTCGGCTACTACATGAACTTTGGCCGGTTCGGCGTCGTGTTGTTCTTCTTCGTGAGCGGCTTCGTCATTCCGTTCAGCTTCCCGGACAGCGCCACGCCTGTGCGCGATTTTACGATCAGCCGCTTCTTCCGGCTCTATCCGGCTTATTGGACTTCGATCGTTGTCGGGCTCGTGTCGGTGCAGCTGCTGGATTCGAAGAGTTTTCCGCTGGGGCAGATCGCCGCTAACGTGACGATGTTGCAGACTTTCGTGAACGTCCCGAATCTCTGGGTGTTCTATTGGACGCTAGCGATCGAGCTCTTGTTCTACGTCGGATGCACCATTCTCTTTGCGATGGGGCTGCTCAACCGGCGCTTCACGGCGGTGACCATCGTCATTGCCGCCGCGCTGGTGGGAACCACAGCTGCACTTTTCGTTGAGAGCAGGGCAGTCTCCTCGGTGATGGAGGTCGGCTTGAACCTCTCGGCGATGTTCCTGGGCAAGATCATCCGCGACACCGTCATTGGCGGCAAGCTCCGGTGGACGCATGTGACCGTCTGCACGCTTCTGTATGCGGTCTTCGCCGCCACCCTATCCGACCGCCGGTTCGGTGGCGTGTATCAGGAGAATTTCTTCTACAGTTATTCGATCGGATCGGCGTATATATGCGCGGCGGTTGTCTTCATCGGCTTTGCCGTGTTCGGCGAACGGATGGCCTGGCGCCCGATGGCATTCGTCGGCGTGATCAGCTATTCGGTCTATCTGATGTCGCCGTTCGCGATTGTCTACGTCCATCGCCTGGTATGGTTCGGCGACGGACCCCTCGGATGGTCGATCTTCCTGGTCGTCATCCTGGCATTGTCGATCCTCGTCAGTTGGATGACATACACGTTCATCGAGAAGCCCAGCATTTCCTTCGGGCAAAGATTCCGCTCCGCGCGAAGAAAGCCTGTCGTCCTCGAGCCAGTGCTCAGCACCCAGGGTGCCGCAGAGTGATCAAGGCACCTCACCAGCCGGGCGCCGCCTATGATGGATCGTTCCTTCCTTCGGTCCAGGGCCTTCGTGCCATCGCGGCGCTGAGCGTGCTGATGGATCATTTCTACGACATGCCGAAGGCAGGCATGTACGACATCCCAAATCCCGGTTTTCTGCCGCCGCTCTGGCCCTGGCTGCAGTCGGTGATCAATGTCGGCGGGCACGGTGTCGAGCTGTTCTTCATGATCAGCGGCTTCCTGATCCCGGCCAGTCTGATACGTCACGGTTCGCTGTCGCGGTTCTTCTTCGACCGCGTCCTGCGCATCATGCCGGTGTTCGTCGTGCTGCATCTTGCGCTGTTCGCGATCGGGCCGATCGTGGCCTACAAATTCTTCCGCGGGATTGATCTCACCAGCTATCTCGGGATCTTTGCGGCCAACCTGTTCTTCGTGCAGGACGCGCTCGGGTTGCCCATTGCCCAGCAGAATGCCTGGACGCTGACCTATGAGTGGGCGTTCTACATCTGGTTTGCGCTGACATTCTCGATGTGGCGCGCCGGCGGCAGGCTGCTGGCGGCACCTCTGATCCTGCTCGGCGTGGCCTGCCTGATGCGCTGGCCAATCACCGCGTTCTTCTGCATCGGGATGCTGTTCAGCGCGACGGGATTTCGCATTTCCATTCCCGGACGGCTCGGTCTGGTCGCAGGGCTCGTCTGCGGGGCCGCGCTGTATGCGAGCCTGGTGCTGTTTCATCCGTTCGTGGGCCTCATTCCCGGATTTCTGCTGTTCGCCATGGTGCTCGCCCCGGAATCAGGCCTCGGGAAGGCCCTGAGCACGCCGGCGCTCCAATATATCGGCAAGATCAGCTACAGCCTCTATCTCGTGCACCCCTTCGTGCTCTTCCCCTTGCAAGTGGTTGGCCTGAAGCTGGTTGCCGCCGGCGTCGACCGCTGGCTGCTATGGGCGGCTTTCATCGGACTCGGGCTGGTGATGTCACTGGCTGCAAGTGCGATCAGCTATGAACTGATCGAGGTCCGGCTGAGGCGCTTGCTGGACGGCGCGTTCCGCAGCACGTTCTTTCGACCGCTGAAAGTGGGGCAATCGGCTTGAGAAAGCGCGTGTCGCGCTCACTTCACGGTACGACCGGCGAGCCTGTGATAGGATCCAAGCAACCGTTCGGCAATGTGGTCCCAGTTCAGAGGGCCGGCCGCGGTCTGCCGCGCGCCGTCAGCCAACGTTGCGGCGAGTGAATTCGACGTCAGCACGCGCTCGAGTGCATCGGCGAGCGCAGTGGCATCGCCGGGAGGGACCAGGAGACCATTGACGCCGTCGGTCACGACGTCGGGAATGCCACCGGTGGCGCTGGCGACGACGGGACGCGCATTCCCATAGGCGGATGCGAGCACCCCGCTTTGTGATGCATCCTTGTAGGGCAAGGCAACCACCGTAGCAGATTGAAATAGACGTCCGGTATCCGCAGGCGAAATGTAGGCATTGATGGTCTTGACCGTCGGCATTGCCTCCATCCGGGCGCCGAGCCGTGTCATCTCGGGGCCGCGCCCGGCGACGATCGCTTCATGCGTGACGCCGCGCTGGGCCAACATGTCGATCGCGTCGATGAAGACGTCGAGGCCCTTGTAAGCCCACATTCGTCCAAAAAATAGGATGCGTCCGGATTCGGGCTCGGTGAACGAGCTTTTGTCCGGCGGAACCATCAGCACGCCGTGCATGCTGGAAACCGTCTCGCCCTTGAAGTCGGGCGAGGCGCGATGAAAATCTGCAATGCAGCTCTCGCCGTGCGTCGTGACGATCGAGGCGGCCGCACGCATGCGTCCGCGCCAGGCATCTTCACGGGGCGCGGTGCCGGAGCCGCCCTCCGAGTGCGGGATAGCATCGTGAACGGTCAGTACCAGGGGAATGCCGAGCGGACGCAGGAGCTGAATCAGCTTGGACGTGTAGATCTCGGGAACTTCGTGACAATGGATCACGTCCGGGCGGAAGGAAATTATGTCGATGAACGAGGCAGGGATGCCGATTGCGCCGCCGCGCCGCAGACTGAGGTCGCGAATGCGTGTCTCGAACGGCGCCGTCACAGCGATATCGGCAAGCTCCCATTGCTGGTTCGCGTCTTTGCGGTTGAGCACAAGCCGAACGTCGCAATGATGCGCCAATCCCGATGCGAGGCGGTAGGAATATTCCGCAAAATGCGGCGCGTAGATGGCCACGCGGAGGCGCTTGGCCATGTTAGTGCTTTCCGCTCCAGAGGTCGATCGGGAATGCACTCATCAAGGCACGATGATCAAAGTTGAGGCGCGCAGCTCCCCCCATCTCGCGACCTTCGTCAATACTCGTCGCAAACTCGACGGCGAACCGGCCGGTGCCCTCATAATAGTCATGATACTTGAACTCGGCCTCTCCGCTGCTCAGCCGTACGTATCGAGCCGGTATCCCGAATGCCTCGGCGACGATGATGCCGTGGAGCGAGCTGGCCAGAACCAGTTCAGCTTCGAGAATGGCGTCAATTCGCCGGTTCCAGGATCCCAGCGGTGAGACCACCGTATCGGCGGCAGGGTCGACGAGGCTCAAATCGTGCAAATTCGGAACAAACACCCACGGCTTCTTGGCAGTCGGGCGAAAACGATTTGGAAACAGCTGAGGGAGCAGCAACGCAGGATCTCCGAACACTTCGGGAACCGCGATGCCCCGGCGCTGCAGAACTTCCCGGGTACGGGGGCCGCGCACCGCTCGCACGTCCAAATTCTGCACGCGATGGTTGAGGTCACCTTGGCCGGGGCGTCCGTTTACGCCGCTTCCCCAGATCACATCGCCATTTCGCGCGTAGTGGAGCACGGACCCGATCGCGAACAAGCGCGCTTGCCGCGGCACCTCATCGGCGAGGGTATAGCCGAATTGCCGCAAGAGATGGTCAACGACAACGATCGAAAGATGATCACCGAAATTGATCGTTCCATCGTCGGGACGCCAGAAGAACAAGTCCACGTGCGGATAGGGCAGTTGATGAATAAAGTCGCAGCCGACCTCGTTGATCAGCCGTCGTAGATTGCCTCGAAAATTCATGCTGCCTCGGATGTAGCTGCTTTCTTGCCGTAGTGTCCTCGTAAACAAGGCGACTATTGGACCATAGCAGCCAATGGCTCTCGACGAATGTCGACCTAACCCCGAATTGTGACAGGCTTCCAATTGCGCCACGAGATTATCAAGCCGCGCTCGATCGTTTCGGGCGTCATTTGGTCGGCGCTCGATTCCGCGGTCGGGCAGGCGCTCACGCTCGCAATCTACATGATCATGGCGCGGCTGCTGTCGCCGCAGATTCTCGGCATCGTGGCAACGGGAGCGCTGGCGCTCGAGTTCTGCCGGGCAGTCCTGATCGAGAGCATCGCGATTGCCGTCCAGGCGCGTCCCGATCCGAAGGATGAGGATTACACTGCCTCGTTTTGGCTCATCGCGGGCCTCTCCTTGTTTGCAGCACTCGCACTGTTCGCCTCGAGCGGCGCCATCGAACGATTCTCCGGTCTTTCGGATCTTGCCATCGTTCTCAAGGGATTTTGCATCGTGGTGGCCGTGCAAGGCCTGTCACGGACGCACGAAGCCTGGCTGACGCGCAATCAACTCTTTCGATCCCTCGCCATCCGTTCGCTTTCTTCAATCTCTATCGGCGGGGCGGTAGGGATCGCGCTGGCGATACAGGGATACGGGGTCGTTGCGCTGGTCGGACAGCTTGTCTCGACTTCGTTGATCTCGCTGGTCAGCCTTTGGATCCTGACGCCCTGGCGCCCTCGGCTCCGGGTCAGCCGGCAGGCTGTTATCGATCTCCTGAGCTATGCGCGCTACGTGGCGCTGACGGGAATCACGAACTTTGCCAATGCCAATTCCGATCTGATTTTCGTCACTTGGTATACCGGCGCCGCCGGCGCGGGCTTCTACAGCCTCGCCAAGCGCCTGGTCAACGCCGTGAGTACCGTGATCGGGAATGCGTTGAACCGCGTGTTCTTTTCGACCATCGCTGGCCTCCAGCATGACCGGGAAGCATCGCGTTCGACGCTGGTGGACTTCGTCAAATACACGTCACTGCTGACAGCCCCGCTTTTCGCGGGGATAGCGGCTCTGGCACCGGATCTCATCGTCGGTTTCTTCGGATCCAAGTGGGGCGAGGCCGCCCCTCTACTCGCGATCATGTCGATCACCGGGTTCTTGACCACGATCGGCCTCTACAATCACTCGGTGATCCTGGCGTTCGGCAAACCGCACTGGCAGACTTGGCTGACGCTGATATACGCGGTTTCGAACATAACGATCTTCATCCTCGCTGCGCCATTTGGCCTTATCGCCATCGCTGTCGGCTACGTCGTTCGCGCCTTGTTGCTGTATCCGCTGTCCGCCGGAGCCTCGATGCGGATCTTGTCGCTCCGCATCAGGCCCTATGCCGCGGCGCTGATGCCGGCACTTGCGGGCTCCGCAGTGATGGCATGCGCGGTGGTTGCTGCCTCCATTACCATGCCGGCCACGTCGCCATGGCTGCGTCTCTCCGCGCTCGTGCTGCTTGGTTCTTCGGTCTATCTTGCCGTTGTCATGGCGGTCGCCCGGCCGGCCGTGGTGCGGATATGCCAGGAAGTCTGGGGTCGTGTGCGGCGATCGTCTAAGACCTAGCCAGAATTCGGCCTGCACGCACCAGCTAGCTTGCGTTGGCCGCCTGTCTGGCCTCGGCAAGATCGAGCGGCTCGGGCTTCGGGACGCGGGCTGATCTTGCCCCGCCAGGCGCAAGCCGGTTGATCAATCTTCTAGCGGGATCTTCGACGTAGCGATATGTCACGTCGGCAACGACTGTCAGAACGATGCAGCAGACCAATGCAAACACCGGAAACATGCTTGGCTGAAGTCCGAAATAGTGCCAGGCCGGCTTGAAGAGCAGGATCAACAGCACTTCGTGCATCATGTAGATGGCATATGACGTGTTGCCGAGGCGGCCGAGCCAATCGGAGCCGGGAAACCGCGCGAAGGCGCTTTCTCCCGTGGCTGTGACGAGGATCGCGAGAGAGAACAGTATGATTGCAAGGTCGGGCTTGGCAAAGAAGTTGAGAACCAGAACCGAGACGGCAAACAGCGCTATTCCGGCGAATGCAACCGGCTTCTTGCGATAGTCGCTCGAGAGCCTGAACAGGACGGTTAGGAGAATCCCGTTTAGGAAGCTCGGAAGCGCCCGTAACATCCCGAAATCGAAAGTTGCCCCGTACATCTGAGAGCGTTCCTGCCAGATCGGCAGGTGAGCATGGGCAAGGATGCCGTAAGAGAGCGCGACGATGATCGCCAGCATCAGCGGCGAGATCCTCCCGGCCAGCAGCATGAACAATGGGAATAATAGGTAACAGAACAGCTCGGCGCTGATGGACCAAGCCGGCGAGTTGAAGCTGAGATGATCTGTAATACCCCACGCCTGTACGAGGAAGAGGTTTTGAATGAAATCCGTCAAGCTCGCGTGCGAGGTCGGACCGGATATGCCCATGAGAGCAAGGACGGCGAATATCAACAATGTGAGCAGATGCAAGGGGTAGATTCGCGCGATCCGCCTAATGAGGAAGCGCGCATAGGAGCGCGGGCCTGTCGAGGTTGAAGGATAGGAGTAGGAAATCACGAACCCGGACAGGATGAAGAACATGTCCACGAACAGGCCATAGGACCCGTTCCAGGCCGGTGAGATGCCCTTGTCGATCAGCTTCAGGTGGAAGATGAAGACCCCGAGCGCGGCGACGAAGCGGTAGAAGTCGAGAACGACAAAACGTCTTGCTTCACTGGCTTCCATCGGGGCTCGGTTTCCTTTCACGGTCCGTCGCTTTTCTAAAGACGAATTGTGACGCAAGTTCGCAAGCGCGGCGGCCGATGCGGCACAACCCGACGATCTTTCCGAATTCATGGGGCTCATCCAATTGCGGATGGCAGAGAGCCCTTTGCTCATCGATGAGGCAGGCGCCCGACCAACGAGCGATCAGGGGCCGGGACATGGTCCCGGCCCCCAGCGACGTTGGCGCCCGTTTGGGCAGGTCTCACCGGCTCAAACGAACACGAAGTCGTGGCTCGTCAGGCTGGAGACGTAGACGTTCTTCAGCAGAATCGAGTCGGTCGCCGAGAACGTGATGAGCGCGTTCGTGCCGGACTGCGTGATCTGGAGCTGGCTGTAGTCCTCCGCCAGCAGTTTCGAGATCGCGATCGTGTCGTGCGTCGTCCCGCTGCCGGCCTGGAAGTTGAGGATCTGGTCCTGGCCGTGGTCGTACGCGATGGTCGTCGAGTTTGGCGCCGCCGAGAACACGTCATTGCCGGCCCCGCCCTGGATCGTCACGCCGCTGGCGACGGCCGTGACGTTGTGGGTGCCATCGGACTTGGTCTGATCGATGAACTCGAGCGCCTTGGCGGTGTTGTAGCTCTCGTGCTGCGTGACGCCGGCCTGTCCGTTGAAGTTGAACAGGAAGACGTCCCTCGAGCCGTCGGCGTGGCTGGCGATCTCCTGTGTCTTGATGCCGGCGCTGTTATAGATGTCGGTCAGCTTGCTGCCGTCATTGTTGATGACCTGGGTATAGTCCAGAGTGCCGTCGGCGTGGGTCCTTGTGATCTCGACGATATTGCCCGAGGCATCAAGGTGCTGGTGCTGCGTCGTGTAGGACTGGCCTGTGATGTTGTAGTTCCAGTTGTCCGACGTGCCGTCGGCGTTCTTGATATAGGCAGCGGTCTTGATACCGCCGGCGTAGACTGTGGTGGAACTGTATCCGTCGCTCTTGGTCGTCACCTCGCTGGTGATAATTCCTTTAGCATCATACCAGCCCGAGGTCTTGGTGCCGTCGGCGCTCTGCACAAGGGTGAATGCCAGGCTGTCGTCGGCGTGGGTCCGCACGATGTGCGTAAGGAAACCGGTGGTATCGTAGGTATCGTGCTCTTTCGTGTAGTTCTGACCGATGACGTTGAAGAGATAGACATCCCTCGAGCCGTCGGAGTGATAGTCGGTTTGTGTCTTCTTGAGGCCTGAAGCGTCGTAATTGGTCACGACGCTGCCACCGTCGCTGCCGACGACCTGGGTATAATCGAGCGTGCCGTCGGCGTGCCAGCGGGTCACCTCCGTCGTCTTGCCGGTCGGATCGAGATGCTGGTGCTGCGTGGCATAGCTCTGCCCGGTGATGTTGTAGGTGTAATTGTCTTGGCTCAGGTCGGCATTGGTGATGTAGGCCGCAGTTTTCAGGCCGTTGGTATAGACCGTTGTCGAGCTGTAACCGTCGGCCTTCGTGATCACCTCGCTGGTGAGGACCCCCTTTGCATCGTACCAGTCCGTCGTCTTGGTTCCGTCCTTGCTCTGCACCAGCTTGAACGCCATGCTGCCGTCCGCGTGCTTCCGGATCAGCGTCGTAAGGAAGCCGGTTGCATCGTAGACATTGTGTTCGGTCGTGTAGTTCTGGCCGGTGATGTTGTAGAGGAAGACGTCCTTGCTGCCATCAGCGTGGTACTCGGATTGTTTCGTCCTTACTCCCGTCGAGTCATAGATGGTGACGACGCTGCTCCCGTCGTTGTTGACGACCTGGGTATAGTCGAGCGTGCCATCCGCGTGCTTGCGGGTGACGGACGTGACCTTGCCGGACGGATCGATGTGCTGGATCAGCGTGGTGTAGCTCTGGCCGGTGATGCCATAGGCATAGTTGTCCAGACTACCGTCGGCGTTCTTGATGTAAACTTTCGTCTTGACGCCGTTGCTGTAGAGGGTTGTCGAGGCGAAGCCGTCGGCCTTTTGGACCACCTCGCTGGTGAGGCTGCCGGCGGCATTGTACCAGTTGGTCGTCTTGGTGCCGTCGGCAGTCTGCATCAGCTCGAACGCCAGGCTGCCATCGGCATGCAGGCGCGTCAGGGTAGTGAGGAATCCGGTCGAGTCGTAGACGTCGTGCTGGGTCGTATAGTTCTGGTCCTTGATGTTGTACGTCCAGACATCCTTGCTGCGATCGGCATGGTAGGCGGTCTCGATCAGTTTCACTCCCGTGGCGCTGTACAACGTGATCACGCTGCTGCCGTCACTATTGTAGACCTGGGTCGAGTCCAGCGAGCCGTCGGCATGGCTGCGGATCACCGAAGTGACCTTCCCCGAAGCGTCGAGATGCTGCACCTGGGTGGTGAAGCTCTTGCCCGTGATATTGTAAGTATAGTTGTCCTGCGAGCGGTCCGCGTTCTTGACGTAGGCGGCTGTCTTCACGCCGTTCGTGTAGAGCGTGGTGGAGTAATAGCCGTCGGACTTCTGGACGACTTCGCTCAGCAGGGTGCCGGCCGTGTTGTAGGTGTCGGTTGTCCGGGTTGCGTCGGTTCCGACATGAACGAACTTCGTCTGCACGCCGCCGGTGTAGCTGATCACGTCCTTGGAGCCGTCGCTGTGGACGATGGTGGTCGAGGTCGGCTGTCCGCTTGAATTGAGGCCGGTGTCGGATTTCGAGAGCAGCTTGCCGCTCGAATCGTAAGTCCTCGTGCTGGTCCAGGTCGCCGCCGAGTTTGTCACCGAGAACGAATATCCGCCCTGGATCTTCGAGAGCGCATTGCCGTAATGGGCGATCATGTAGTCCATGGTCGCCTTCGACGCGACCTGCAGGACGTGGGAGTCGGTCAGGGTGATTGACTGCAGCGCCGTCGAGTCGCTCAGATCGGACAGTTGCGGCACGATCTCCGCAGCCGTTCCGGTGACGCTGGTCCTTGTGTCCGGGGCGGGCGGCGTGGTCGGGGGCGCGTCGATCTCGATGATCACAGGGTGATCGCTGACCGGAATGGTGATGGTGCTGACGTCGGTGTAGCTGGCGATCGCAGTGGTGCCGGTCAGCGTGTCGTACACCTTCACGGTGTGATGGACCGCGCCGAGGTTCACGGTGACCGTCTGGGCCGCATTGGACAGCTCGGTATCGGTGGCATCGTTCCAGAGCTTCGGCTCGGCCCAGACGACGAGTTCGTAGGCGCCATTGCTCTTGCCGAGCACCATGCTGTTGCCGGTGGCCGGCATGTTGCTCAACGTGTAGTTCAATGGGTCAGTCGGCTGCAGGCCGCCCTTGCCGTCGTCGGCCAGAATTGTCGTCAGGTTGTGTATCGCCGTCGCGGCGAGCTTGGGCGTGCCGTCGGAGTTGAACAGGCCGAAATTGGCTTCGGGATTGGTGTTGGCTGCAGACGAGTCGCGGTCAAACAGCTCGTAGAGGTAAGTTGCACTCACGCCGGCCTTGTAGGCGACGACCAGCGTGTTCAGGATCGATTTGGCCTGCACTGTCTCGTTGGCGCCGAGATACTGGGTATTGTTTTGCGTGGTGTAGCCGGTTTCCGTGATGACGACAGGCTTTCCCGGAGCCGCGGCCATGACGGCGCTCAGCGTCGCCGCAATGGAGCTGCTCGGATTGAGGCCGGTGCTGACATAAGCGTGGGCGTTGGCATAGTCGACCGATCCCGACATGTTGCCGAGCTGGCTGTAGCCTTGCGGATCGTTGTAGGCCAGTGACAGATTGTAGACGGGGATGCTGGCGAGCGTCGCGTTGGCATTGACGGCCTGATAGAGCGCACTCTGGAACTGGGCCGCGGCCGAAAGGCTGGAGCTGCCATTGTAGCTGAAGGGCTGGTGATTGGCCTCGTTGAGCCCCTCGATGGCGGTGATGCTGCCCGAATAGCTCGTCGCGAATTTCTGGAGCGAGGCGATGTAGTTCTGCAACCCGACCGTACCGGACTGGGGCAGCGCAGACGATACCAGAAAGTCGAACTTGTAGCCGGCGGCGGCCAGGCCCTCGACGACCGGCTGCGCAGCGGGGTTCGTCCCCATCGCGTCGCGGAGATGGGTGACGCCGATATATTCGAGGCTGTCGGCCATCAGCGCGAGGTTGTTGTAGCCGGTCCATCCGAAACCGGCGTGCGTGTTGACGCCGATGGAGTTGATGAAGCCGCTGGCGGACAGGATGGTTTGATCAGGCATTGCAAACTCGAGTTTCAGCGCGAACGAAATTGCTCGCAGGGATTTGCGTCGAAGCTTCTCTGTCGAGTGTGAATTTCAGATAAAAATCGAAGCTACAAATCGCGAGTGAAATGCGGTTCCTTGCGCAGGAACAGCTCGACTCGTGTTGCAGCAGAATGCTGATGCGGTGCCCGTGCAGGATGGCGTGAGAAAGGCGCTTTCAAGATTTCCACGATTCACGCTGCTAAATATATGCGCAAGCGGTGCGAGTTCGATCCAACGCTTCGGCTTGAGAGCGTGTCATACGAACGCGGCGCTGGGGTGCGACTCTTCGTCTGCGTCATCGGATTGCACAGGGAGTCGGCAGATGCCATTTTCACGGGCGAGTAATTTGACATATTCTATCGCGTTGGTTGCGTCCGTATTTTCCCGGATATAGCCATTTGGTTGGACCGGGGAGGCGCAATGGTTCCGTCCAGGAACTGAATCAGCGCGGTGGCCCAACGGCTCAGTTGCTCGCACGCTGCGTTCCGATCCATGCCGGTGCGGCGAATTAGTCGCGGCGGGCCAACATCAGAAAATCTCCGCGCCAACCGATGACGGCTGTCGCGATTCCGGCGATCAAGATCTTGCCGGCAAGCCATGTCGCGGGCTCGGTCGGCATCGCCCCGAGTGATCCGATCAGGACGGCGGCCACCAGCGCCTGCGCGACCAGTGACCAGCGCGGGAATGCCTCGAACCGCAGGGTCGGACCGAGCGCAACCACGATCGTCGCGAGCGTGGCGAGGCAAGCGCAGCCGACCGCCTGTTGCGGCGACAGGCCGGCCCATGCCGCAGCCAGCGCGACGGCCGCGACGATCGCGAGCTGGCCGGCCGCAACGACTACGAGCCTGGTCGCGAGCTTCTCCAGGTGCGGAACGACCGCGACGGTCGCCTGGAGATGCGTGTGCAGGAAATAGAAGACGGCCACAACAGGTGCCGTCGTCAGGAAGCCATCAAGGCTCTCACGCGGCACCAGGATACGGGCTGCATCCGGAATGAAGCCGACGAGACCGCCGAGCAGCACGAGGGTCGTGCAGACCATGAACTCGAACATCCGCCGCGTCGATTGCACCGACTTCATGACGGTTCCGTGCTCGAAATCCTTCACGACATCGGGATAGCTCACGGTGTGGATCGCTGCATTGAGGACCCAGAACGGGCGCTGCAGCAGGTCGAGCGCGATCGAAAATCCGGCGCCGGCGCCCGTCGCGCCCAGCCGGCCGATGACGATGAACCGGAGCAGCACCGGCACCGAGAGATGGATGACGGACGCACCCGCGGCCAGCATGCCGTAGCGGGAGAAATCCTTCCAGTCGGCCAGCATCGTCCGCAGCGGAACGCGCTCCAGGGGGGTGCGATAGGCCACCAGCCCCGCGAGCAGGCCCAGGGCGTGGCCCGCACTGACGCCGAGCAGCGCCGCTTCCGCCGTTCCCCAAATCGCCGCACCCGCGGCGGCTCCGGTCAGAAGGGCGGTGGCGCGAAACGCCAGGAGAGAGGAGGCGACACCCAGCCGGTCGGACAGGCGGACCGACAGCAAATAGAGGTCGGTCAGGCCCTGAAGCACGGAGATGCCGAGGCCCAGCGCGATGATCCCGGCCGGGAGCACGCTGGCCAGAGATGCGCAGCCGCCGACCACGACGAGCGCGCCCGCGCTCGACAGGCCCGCGGCAAAAAGCGACCACCTCAGCCGCGCCGCCTCGTTCTCCCCGGCTGCTGCCAGGAAACGCAATCCGGCGAGCTGCAGCCACTCGAACATCAGGACGCAGAGCAACTGGCTCGAGGCCAGTGCCAGCGAGAAATTGGTGTAGTCGGCGGCGGGCAACAGATGACTGATCGCGAAGATCAGGATGATCGCCGCGGCGCTCTGATAGAGGTAGCCCGCCATCGCGAAGAGGCGTGTCATCTCGGAATGAGGCGCTCCTTGCCGACGGCCCGCGGCGCTTCAGTCGTTGCTGCGCGCACGCGCGACATCCGCTGCTCGCGCAATTGCTCGTACAGATTCTTGTAGGATGACAGCACGTCGGCAAATATCCATTTGTTGGTATCCGCGATCAGGCGCCGGCTGATCTCGTCGATCTTGTGCGGATCGGAGGCAACTGCAAGCATGCTGTCGGCCAGGGATCGCGGATCGGCTTCGGTCAGCCAGCCGGTCACGCCGTGCTCGATCACTTCGGGCATGCCGCCGAAACGCGTTCCGAGCAGCGGCCTGCCGGCCGCCTTGGCATCTGCGACGACGAGTGGACCGGGGTCGTGCCAGATCGATGGCGCGACCACCACGTCGACCTGCTGGTAGAAATCGTCCGGCGCCACGAAGCCCATGAACTCGATGCGCGCATGCGGCGCGAGCGCCCTGAGGCGACGCTGCTCCTCCTCGCTGACCCGGCCGGCGATCATCATCCGGATGCGGTCGGGAGGCAGCATGGCGAGAGCATGCATCAGGTTGTCGATGCCCTTCTCCTCGGTGAGCCGACCGATGAACCCGAACGTCACTTCCGTGGTGCAGACCGGGCGAGGGTAGGGCTCGCGCGGCGGCTCGGTCGAGGCGTTGCGGATCACGGTTCGGATCGGCGTCTCCGCGAACATGCCCATGTCGGTGTGAATGGACAGCACGCGCTCGCTCACGCCGACCACGGCGCTCAGCCAGTGCGTCGCCCGCTTGCGATGGAAGGTCAGGATCCCGCAGCTCGTGCAGGTGTGCTCGCATGAGCGTCCCTTGTCGAAGCGCGAGCAGCGCGGGCAGGTCAGATAATAGTCGTGAAGCGTATGCAGCACCGGGACGCCGAGCTGAGCGGCAACGCGCCAGATCGCGGTGGTGAGACCGGACAGATTGTTGGAGTGCAGCACGTCCGGCTTGAAGGCCCGGATACGTTCCGCGATCAGCGGGGCCTGCATCTGCCAGTCGTCGACCGCATGCCAGATGCTGCGCTTAACGATGTTCTTCGGCAGCGAGAAGGGCAGATGGAAGTTGCGCACCGGCGCAGAATAGACGTTGATGCCGTTGCAGCTTTCACGAACCTGCTCGGGCGCGGATGCGCTGCGGATCACCTCGACCTCATCTCCGCGCTGCACCAAGCCTTCGGCGAAGCGCCGCGCGAAGACCTCCGCACCGCCGACGATCTTCGGGGCCTGAGGCGTGGGATAAAGCGTGGACGTCAAAAGAACTTTCATCACTGAACCTCATGTTTTGCAAAATCGCGCTTACCGCGCCGGCCTTATCTCCAAAGCGGGCATGGCACCGTTGCTCGCTGCAATGAGGATCGGCGTGGTCGAAACCGGAATCCAGGCACCGGACGCAGGTCTTGCGGCCGAGTCGCACGGCATCGCAAAGGTTGCGCCGTCCTGATCGCCCTTGATCCTGACCTCGTAACGCCGCTCGGGAGTCTCGGACCACACCGCAACTCTGGCGCCGGACGTCGTCGTTGCATTGATCGACACGACGCCGCTGGCGAGCTCGCGTTTCTCGGCGCTCAGGCTGGAGCGGATGAAAGCCCAGGCGCCCTGAGCCGCGCAGGCGACCGGCTTCGGGGAGTTGTCGAAACGGTAGAGCCCGAAATTGTGCTCCAGGTCCGATGCGTCCTTTCCACTGTCCTTGAGTTCGTAGAACCACATTCCTTTGAGCCAGCGCGCCGCGGTCGATGCCCACAAGATGAGCTGTGCTGTATTGTCGGACTGGGCTTGTTCGCTGACGCCGCATTTATTGGTGGCAGCCGTGGTCCACCCGGTCTCGGTGACATAGATCGGAAAATCGGGATTTCCGCTGGCCTGGCCGACGAGCCGGTGAAACGCCGTGAGCCGCTCTATGATTTCGGCCGAGGTGCGTTTGCTCGGGCCCATGCAGAAATTGTAGAGGTGGATCGATGCGCCGTCCGCATATTGAAGAATGCCGGTCCGCAGCATCTTCTCGGTCCATGTCCAGCCCAGATCGTCGCCAAGCGCGCCGACCAAAAACGGCGCATTTGGCGCCACCCGCTTGACTACCGGCCGCGTGACCTCGGCAAGCGCCCGATAGTTTTCCGGCGAGAACGCAGGATCTTTCTTCGCCGCCAGGTTCCATTCGTTCCAGAGCTCGAACAGCGGATGCTGCGCCACCACCGATTGCGCCGCCGCCGCCGCATAATCGGCGAACCGCTGCCGCGCCTCGTCGGTCGTCGGTGGCGAGGAATTCGGAACGAGATGATGGCCGAAGGCGAGGATCAGGAGCGGGCGCGCGACGCCGGACTTGACCTGCGCTTCGAGCCTGCCAAGTCGGGGTGTGAAGCCCATCCGGCGTCCCCCAACCTCGAACTCGGACCAGGGAAAATCATCGCGAAAGGAATTGAGACCGAGTTGCTTGATCTGGGCGACGTTTTCCGAAGGCACGTATCCGCGCGCGCTCACCGGGCCGCCCAGCCCCTGATGCGTGCCGACCCCGAGCAGGAATCGGGCATCGAGCGGTTGCGACTGCTGTGCGCAGACCGAGACCGGAAGGAGAATGGATGCGATGAGGCTCGCGAGGCGGAGACTGTCGCGAACCAAGGTGCGTGGGAGCGGTGCAGCCATCAGAAATTCTTGGAGAGATCCGACTGCAGCGCCGCCTTCGCTTCGACGGGCGTCCGGTCGTCCTGAAGCAGCTCGACATAGACCTGCTGCAACTGCGCATGCGTCTTCTCGACGTCATAGAGCTGCTTGAACCGGTCGTAGCCGCGCTGCCCCAGCACCTTGAGGTCGAGATCCAGCGCTCGCCGGAAGCCGTCGATGAGCGGCTGAACCGCGACGGGCTCGCAGAGCACACCGGTGACGCCATCGACGACGATCTCGGGCAAAGCGCCGCTGCGGAATGCCAGGATGGGCTTGGCCGCGCGCATCGCTTCGAGCGCAACGAGGCCAAAGGCTTCCCAACGTGACGGAATCACGACGAGGTCGGCGGCCTCGAGCTGGGTCTCGATGGTCGGTCGGTCGAGCCAGCCCAGCAGGGACACGTTGGACGGGACGGTCGGACCTTCGTACTTGTTGACGACGGAGGCGCCGATCATGCGGACGTCCAGCACATCCTCGAGCGCGCGTGCCGCTTCGATCAGCAGATCGAACCCCTTCTGCCGGTCCAGGCGTCCGATGAACAGCACCTTGACCTTCTTGGAGGTCCAGTCAGCCGCGACGGGCTGCGGCGTGCGGCTCTTCGAGATGCCGTTGTGGACCACGGTGAGGCGGTCGGCGGGAATTCCCGCGCGCACGGCCTCGCTATACTCGTCGCCGGAGATGCAGATGATTCGGTCCGAGGTGCGCGCAAGCAGGTTCTCCGCCGCCTTCGTCAGCTTATGACTGAAGCGGCCGGTCTCGCGCGAAAATGCCCAGCCGTGCGGACAATAGACGACGCGCGGTCCGCCCGAGCGGGCTGCCAGCGCGGGTCGGAGCACGAGCCCTGCAAAGGAAGAATGCAGATGCACCACGTCCGGTCTGAAGGCATCCAGCGCTTGCATGCTGGCACGCAGCATCTGGAATAGGCCGGCGACGCTGCGGCCGGATCGTTCGAATGTTGTAATCTGGTTGTCATCGATCGCGCCAAGGTCGCCCCGATGATCCGACGGCACAACATAGTGCACGTTCTCGGCACCGAAGCTGGCCTGCTGCTGAGGATGCAACTCGTTCAGATAGCTCGCGATCCCGCCACGGATCGTTTCGGCGATGTGCAGCACTTTCATCGTTTGCCTTGCGTAGGGCCGCGTTGGAGAGCCGGACATCTGTATCCCTGTTCTGTGTTCGCTAGTGCGAAATACAGTTCCTCGAATACGTAGCGATATTGGGGCAGCGATGTGGTGATGTTGCGCCAAGGCGCTCGTGCTTGCGATCATCGCAAGAACGAAGAAGAAATTTCATGGAACCAGGCAAAGAGCCGCGAGTTGCAAATCGTTTGTGCAAAAACCAATGCGCGCGATAGGCGAACTGCGTGGTGTTTCACGCGGCGCTGGCGACGTTCGCCGGCACTGCGAGGTGATCGAGCAACGTCTTCGCCGATTTCTTCCACGAATAGAGTGCGAGGCGATCCTGTTGCCGCCGGCGTTCCTGGTCCGAGATCGCGCCGATTGCCAATCTTTCGAGCATGAGCTGCTTCAACGCCTCGGCATCCGTGGCGTCAAAATACGCAGCCGCGTCGCCGCACGTCTCCACGACGGCGTCGGCCCTCGAGGCGATGACCGGGCAGCCGAAGATCATGGCTTCGAGCGGCGGCACGCCGAACCCCTCGTAGAGCGAGGGAAACACGAAGGCCGATGCGTGCGCATAGAGCGCGGCAATCTCGCTGTCGGTCAGACGGCCGGCCAGCACCAGGCCGGAAGCCCCTTCGCCCGAATTATCCTGAAAGACCTTGCTGTTGTCGCCGCCGACGATGACCAGGGGAACGTCTGCCCGGTCGAGCAGCTGGATGGCGCGGATCGCGACGGACAGATTCTTGTTCTTGGTTTTCGAGCCCACGAAGAGGAAGAACTTCTGCGGCTGAACGCCAAGTCGGGCCAGGATGCCGGGATCGGGCTTCGTGGCTGCAAAGTGCTCGGCGCTGTTGGGGAAGACGGGAATGCGCGATGCCGAGAGATTCAGCACGTCCGCAAGCTCCTTGCGGGAAAATCCCGACACCGTTGCGATGCTTGCGTGCCGGGCGAGCATCCGCCCCATCGTGCGATGGACGGTCAGATAGCGCCAGTTGAAGAAGTCGGGCCTGCGAAAGACCTGGGCGTCGTGAATCACGACGATGTGGTCGCGATGGAAGACGGGTCCGGAATTGGCCAGGCTGATCAAGCGGCCTCCGGCGGCAGCGCGGGCGAGATCGATTTGATCCCACGCGTGCCCATGCAGCCGGCCGACAGCGCGAATCTTGATCCGGTCGAGATCAAGTTCCTCGCTTGCATCCGCGGGCTTCAACAATTGCCAGTCTGCGTTGCGCAGCGAGGCCGGAATCTGCTCCGACGCGAGCAGCACGTCGATCGCCTTGACCATTTCAGCGGCATAACGCTGCACGCCCGTGAGCTTTTGCGACAGAAAGCGGCCGTTGATGAAGAATTTCAATTGGGGACCACGATGGTTCATGGAGTTCCGGCCGGGTTCGCGGGGAGCTCGCGGTGGAGGAGCCGCACGTGAGCAATCGTTAGGTACAGAAATATGACGCAGCCGGGCATGGCTCGGAGGCGCCGCCTGCATGGCCCGGCGGTCGCCTTGCTGCGTGCCAGGCCGGGGTGTAGAGGTCGGCCATGACCGATGACACCCACTCCTTCCGCTGCGGCTCGCTCACCGCGACCGTCAAGGCGCACGGCGCCGAGCTCTGCTCGCTGAAGGGCGGCGGCACCGAATTCCTTTGGCAGGCGGGGCCGGAATGGCCGCGTCACGCGCCGCTGCTGTTTCCGATCGTCGGGCGCCTTGCCAACGACGAATTGCGGCATCAGGGCAAGACGTATCGGATGACGCAGCACGGCTTCGCCCGCGACAGCCGCTTCGTGTGGGCAGAACGCGGCGAGAGCCGCTGCACCCTGGTGCTCGATGATAATGAGACGACGCGCGCGCTCTATCCGTTCCCGTTCCGGCTGACGGCAGCCTATGCGATCGATGAGTCCGGCCTCGATCTGACGCTCACGATCGCCAACACCGGCAAGGAGACGTTGCCGGCCTCGCTCGGCGGTCATCCCGCCTTCAATTGGCCGCTGCAGCCCGGCGCGGCGAAGGAGAGCCATGCGCTGACTTTCGCGAGCGCCGAACCGTCTCCGGTCCGCCGTCTCGAAGGTGGATTGCTGCGGCCGGCAGCGGAGCCGAGCCCGGTCAAAGGCACCTCGCTTCCCTTGTCGGACTCCCTGTTCGTCGACGACGCCATCATCTTCGACCGCATCGAGAGCACTTCGGTCCGCTATGCCGCGGCGGGCGGTGGATCGACCGGGCCATGGCTGAAAATGTCCTGGCGCGGATTTCGCGAGCTCGGCGTCTGGTCGAAACCGTCAGGCGCGCCGTTCCTCTGCATCGAGCCCTGGCGCGGCTACGCAAGTCCCGCCGGCTTCCATGGCGAGTTCGCCGACAAGCCGGGGCTGATGCACATCGCAGCCGGCGCGGAAGAGCAATTGTCGTTCCGCATCGAGGTCGGATCGTCCTGAGGCGGTGAGTTGATCGATGATGATCAGACCTCGATGCGCGTGAGATCCTCGCCGAGCACGACCGGTCCTGCATAGTCCCGCCTGACGTCATCAAGCAATGCGTTCAGCATGGCATCGTCGGTGCGCGGACGGTGATGGTCAGCGCGAGCTTCTTGACGCCGGCTCTGGCCGCGATCTTCCCGACCGTGTCGCCGCAGGCGATCGTGTATTTCGCAAGCCGGCGCAAATGCTCGTTGTTGATCTCCGGCGTGGCGAGGAAGCAGCACTGCACCAGCAGGTCGGCTCCCTCGGCCAGCCGCTCGAGCCCGGGGCAGGGGACGGTGTCGCCGGAAATAGCAATGACCTTGCCTTCCGCTTCGAAGCGATAGCCGAGACAGATCCAGCGCGCCAGAAAGGCCGGCGGCATGTCGAGGCCATCGCCATGCGAGACCAGTTCGGCACTGATCTTCCAGCGACCGGTGTCGAGCACGGGGCCTGGGATGATGTCCGTTGCGGCGACCGGCTTCCAGCCGCCGAGCTCGGCTCGCCCTGGTCCCGCCAGATGATGTCCTTGTCGTAGACCTGCATGATGAGCGTGTTGACGAGCCGCTCAGTGTCCGGCGGCCCATAGATGCGGAGATCGTCCTTGCGCCCGTGCATCCACGAATTCAACATCACATCGTAGAGATCGCCGATGTGGTCGAAATGGTGATGGGTGAGGAAGACCGTGTTGATGGCGCCGAGCGGCACGCCGGCCTTGTGAAGCTGCACCATGACGCCACGGCCGGCGTCGAACAGGATGTTCTCCTCGCCAAGCCTGATTAGCGTGGTCGTCGCCATGCGGCGCGGGTCCGGGCGCGGGCCGCCGGTGCCGAGCAGTATGACCTCCATGCGCCACCTCCGAGTGCAGGCTTTTGGAGGCACAGTAGATGCGAAGCTCACAGGGGAGCAAGCCGCAGAGCGCCGCCCGAAGTACGATCTGCTTTTCCGAAAACCGGGAGACTGCCGGCGCGACGGTGCGCGGAATGAGAATTGTGGGCCAATTCATACTTAATGTGCCAAGAGCATGACCAATATTGTTTGCGCATCACAACGCGCCTAGTATCGCGGCAGGCAATTTCGGGGGCTCGAACAGGCTGTGAATGCCCGTTCACATGACGGCGCGTTGCGCGGCGACTTGAATCTGCAGGTCGGGACGCAGGCACATGGGACCGCCAGGACGGCGGTAGCTTCCGCTCGTCCGCCCGGCCGCGAGCGGCTGATCGTCGTCGAGGACGATCCGGTGACGCGGACCATGCTGGTCGACTATTTCAGCGACAACAATTTCGACGTGGTCGGCGCCGGCACCTGCACGGAGTGCCGTCAGGCGCTGCGCGCGCGCACCGATCTCGTCTTCCTCGACGTGCAACTGCCTGACGGGGACGGCTTCGAGCTCGCCAAGGAGATCCAGGCCACCAGCAACGCGGGCATCATCTTCGTGACGCGGCGCGACACCGACGTCGACCGCATCCTCGGCCTCGAGGTCGCCGGCGACCATTACGTCACCAAGCCGATCAACCTGCGCGATCTGCTCGCGCGTGCGCGCAGCGTGCTGCGGCGTCGCTCGATCGACCGCAAGGCGGCGCGCAACCACAATTCGATCGCGTTCGGCGACTGGATCATCGACCTGACCCGGCGCGAATTGCTCGGCAACGACGGCAAGCCGGTGGCGCTGACGCGCGCCGAATTCGACCTGCTGGCGGCGCTCGTCGGCGCCGACGGCAGGCCGCTCAGCCGCGACTATCTGATCGAGGTGGTCAGCAACCGCCAGGCCGAAGTCGACATCCGCACCGTCGATGCGCTGGTGGCGCGGCTGCGCCGCAAGCTCGTCGGCAGCGGCACGCCCGTGATCGCGACCGTCACCGGCGTCGGCTACAAGCTCGCGCTCAGCGAGCGGCTGTAGCGCAAGATCCGGAAAAGCGTGCAGCGGTTTTCCGGCAAGATCATGCTCAGACAATAGCAACATCGCCGTCAGCGCGATGCGACGCGCTTCCAACGTGCTTCGATGCGCGCCTTGATCCGGCTGACCCTGGCCTCATGGGCCGCCCAATAGGCGCGGCTGGCGGCCGCGGTGCCTTGACGATAGCGGGCATAGACCGCCTTCGGCTGCACCGGCATCTTCGGGCGGCTCGCCGGTTTCACGGGCGCCGCAGCCGCAACCGCAACGGCAGCTGCAACCGTGGACGCCGGATCCGGAGCAGCCGCAGCTTCGCGCTCTCCCGGCATCGCGCTCATCGCGACAAGCCGGTTGCGGGCCCGGTTGCAATAGACCTGCGACCGCGCGCTCATCTCCACTTCGCCATGACCCGCCCGGTATTTCATCAGCGCGCGGCAGAGGTCCCCGCCCGAAAGCCGCCAGGCTTGGCTGAGATAGAGCACCCCGTAATGGATGTTGACGTCGGGTTCGGCCAGCTCCGCGCTGCTGCCGCGGAAGCCCAGCATCGCCGCGGTCTCGGGGCGCACCTGCATCAGGCCGATTTCGCCCGCGCTGCCGATGACCGCCGGGTTGTAGCCGCTTTCGACGAAGACGACCGCCTCGGCGATATCGGCCGGCAGATTGGTGCTCTTGGTTTCCCTCTCGATGATCTTCCGAATCGTGGTCCGCGACGACGGCGTTTCGCCGGCGCCGAGCTCGCTGCTGCCGTCGGCCGCATGTGCGCCGATCGGAGCCGACACGAGCAGGACGACCGCGACGTGCCTCCACGTCGCGCCGAGAATGAAGCGTGCCCAATCCCGCAGCATGGGCTTGTCATAGAGCGCCGGAGTTAACAAACCGGCCTCAGGCGTGTGTGCGTCACGGTCGCGCGCGGGCGCTCTGGTCGGTGGATCTGGCCTGCGACGGCTCCGCCAGCTGGTCATCGACCGCATAGAGCGTGCAGCTGGGCGACCATTTCATGCAGGCTGCCAGCGAGTCGCGCCGGGCCTCCTCAGTCGTAGCACGTCCGGCGCGCCAGCCGTAGCCGCCGTTCGGCGACACCGCAAAGGCCTTGTGCGGCAGCAGGCTGGCGAGATAGCGCGCGAACTCGGCCCGCGCGGCCTCGTTGAGCTGGCGTGGCGGCGGCAGCGGATCGGGCAGGCTCAGGAGGTCATGGCCGAGTCCGCGCTCGCGCAGGAAGGCGTCGAGATACGGCGTCCATTGTGGCCGACCCGCGACCGAATAGAGATAATGCCCGTCTTCGCCGTAAGCCGGTGCCGCCACGAACCTCGCATTGCCGCCGCCGGCGCGAAACCCGTCATGGAGCCGGCGCGCGAGGTCGGGACCGAAATAGGAATCGTTGCTGGCATAGACCCACAGCATCGGCACGCGCGAGGTCTTGCCGAAGGTGGCAAAGGCCTGCATCAGCCCATCCGGATTGCAGACGTCGTCGTGGTTGCGCGAGCCGCGGCCGCCGGCAAAATTGATCGCGGCGACGAGGCCCGCCGGCGCCTGTGCGCTCAGCGCCACCGTTGCAAGGCCGCCTGCGGAATGGCCGGCCGCGATCATGCCCGATGTCGTCACGTCGCCCCGGTGCGCCATCGCATCGATCGCGGCGCGCAGATCGGCAACCGCGACGGCCGCCGCCGGCAGGTACGCGGCCTTTGCGCAACCGCCGACGCTGTCGACGCGCCCGCCCGGCGAGGTGCCGTAGCCGCGCCGCATCACCACCAGCGCCGCAAAGCCGCGCCGGGCGTATTCCAGCGCGATGCCATAGTATTTGTGTGCCGACATGGTCGCGCGGTCCTCGAACTTGCGCGGCGAGCCATGGCTGAGCAGCGCCAGCGGATAGCGCTTGGTCCCGACTGGTCGGACCAGAAAGGCCTCCAGCCCCTGCGGTCCGGCCTCCGCCATCGGGATGCGCAGGTCCTCGGTGTAGAACTCCGCGGCGCGCGCCGGTGCACCGGCCAGGATGAGGCTGGCGATCAGTACGAGCAGCTTGCGCGATGGGATCATCAGACGATTCGAAAGGGCGGTGCTGCCGAGCATAGCACGAAGGCCGCTCATGGGGACTGCAGCGCCTCCAAGGAACGCCTTCCCCCTCGCGCGTGTTGTGGCCTTGGCGGGGGCTTAGCCGATGCTATGGTGTCCCGCACTCACGACAGGACGAGGGTATTCCAGTGGCTGATGTTCATCCCGCGGCGGGCAAGCAGGCCTCGCCGGACGCGCTCACCAATATTCCGCGGCTGGTGACGGCCTATTTCGCCGGCAAGCCGGACGCGTCCGATCCGGCACAGCGCGTGGCGTTCGGCACGTCGGGCCATCGCGGCACCTCGTTCAAGAACACGTTCAACGAAGGCCACATCCTCGCGACCACGCAGGCGATTTGCGACTACCGCAAGGAGAAGGGCCTCACCGGCCCGCTCTTCATCGGCATCGACACCCATGCGCTGGCCGAGCCGGCGCTTACAAGCGCCGTCGAGGTGTTCGCAGCCAACGGCGTCGAGGTCATGATCGACAAGGATGGCGGCTACACGCCGACGCCCGTCATCTCGCATGCGATCCTCACCTATAACAAGGGCCGCACCTCTGGTCTTGCTGACGGCGTCGTCATCACGCCGTCACACAATCCCCCCGAGGACGGCGGCTACAAATACAATCCGCCTCATGGCGGCCCGGCCGATACGGACGTGACCGCTGCCGTCGAGAAGTGCGCCAACGCCTATCTCGCCGGCGAGCTCGAGGACGTGAAGCGCATCGACTATGCCAAGGCGCGCAAGGCCGCGAATGTCCACGCCTACGACTTCGTCACGCCTTACGTCGCCGATCTCGGCAATGTCGTCGATCTCGACCTCGTCAGATCCGCCGGCGTCAAAATCGGCATCGATCCGCTCGGCGGCGCCGCCGTGCATTACTGGCATCCGATCATCGAGCGCTATGGCCTCAACGCGAATGTCGTGAACGAGGCGATCGATCCGACCTTCCGTTTCATGACGGTGGACTGGGACGGCAAGATCCGCATGGACTGCTCCTCGCCCTACGCGATGGCGAGCCTGATCGGCATGCGCGACCGCTTCGACGTCGCCTTTGCCAACGACACCGACGCCGACCGCCACGGCATCGTCACGCGCACCGGCGGGTTGATGAATCCGAACCATTACCTGGCGACCGCGATCTCCTACCTGTTCGCGCACCGACCTGATTGGGGCAGGGATGCCGCGATCGGCAAGACCGTGGTGTCGAGCTCGATCATCGACCGCGTCGCCAAGAAGCTCGGCCGCAAGCTGGTGGAGACGCCGGTCGGCTTCAAATGGTTCGTCGACGGCCTCGTCACCGGCGGTTTCGGCTTCGGCGGCGAGGAGAGTGCAGGGGCCTCGTTCCTGCGCCGCGACGGCGCGGTGTGGACCACCGACAAGGACGGCGTCATCCTCGGCCTGCTCGCTGCCGAGATCATGGCCAAGACCGGCCGCGATCCCAGCCAGATCTTCAATGATCTCACCGCCGAATTCGGCATGCCGCATTACGCGCGCATCGACGTCGCCGCCACCGGGCCGCAGAAGAACATCCTGAAGTCCCTCACGCCGGAGCAGCTCGGCCTCAAGGACCTCGCCAGCGATCCCGTTCGCGCGACGCTGAGCAAGGCGCCCGGCAACGGCCAGCCCTTCGGCGGCATCAAGGTCGAAACCGATTTCGGCTGGTTCGCCGCGCGGCCGTCCGGCACCGAGGACGTCTACAAGATCTACGCCGAAAGCTTCCGCAGCCCCGAGCACCTGAAACGGATCCAGGAGGAAGCCCAGGCGGGCCTAGCCAAGGTGTTCGCGGCGTAAGTTGTTCCGAGAGGTCGCCGCTGTCTTACCCTCCCCAGGGGAGGGTAAGCGGAGCCGGAGCCGGACGCGGTCATTCCCCCGTTATGTATACAATCACGAGGATAAAGGTATTAAGGTAGAGCTGATTCCATCTTGAACAATTCCATCCCTCAGCTATTGTATACATAACGTATTCATAAGCCGTGGGAGTGAGACATGACAAAACCCTTCCCCATGAACGCCTGGTACGCCGCGGCGTGGGACGCCGACGTCAAGGCGGCGCTGCTGCCGCGGACCATCTGCGGAAAGCATGTCGTGATGTATCGCAAGGCCGACGGCGCGGTGACCGCGCTGGAGGATGCCTGCTGGCATCGCCTGGTGCCGCTGTCCAAGGGCCGGCTCGAAGGCGACACCGTCGTCTGCGGCTATCATGGCCTCAAATACAACGCGCAGGGCCGCTGCACCTTCATGCCCTCGCAGGAGACCATCAACCCCTCGGCCTGCGTGCGTGCCTATCCCGTGGTCGAGCGTCACCGCTACGTCTGGCTCTGGATGGGCGATCCCGCACTCGCCGATCCCGCGCTCGTCCCCGACATGCACTGGAATCACGACCCGGCCTGGGCCGGCGACGGCAAGACCATCCACGTCAAATGCGACTACCGCCTCGTGCTCGACAATCTCATGGATCTCACCCACGAGACCTTCGTGCACGGCTCCTCCATCGGCAATGATGCCGTCGCCGAGGCGCCGTTCGACGTCACCCATGGCGAGAAGACGGTGACGGTGACGCGCTGGATGCGGGGCATCGAGCCGCCGCCGTTCTGGGCCAAGCAGCTCGGCAAGCCCGGCCTCGTCGACCGCTGGCAGATCATCCGCTTCGAGGCGCCGTGCACCATCGCGATCGACGTCGGCGTCGCGCCGACGGGCACCGGTGCGCCGGAAGGCGACCGCTCGCAGGGCGTCAACGGCTTCGTGCTCAACACGATCACGCCGGAGACCGAGAAGACCTGTCATTACTTCTGGTCCTTCGTCCGCAACTATCGTCTCGGTGAGCAGCGCCTCACCACCGAGATCCGCGAGGGCGTCTCCGGCATCTTCCGCGAGGACGAGCTGATCCTCGAAGCGCAGCAGCGCGCGATGGACGAAAACCCCGACCGCATCTTCTACAACCTCAACATCGACGCCGGCGCGATGTGGTCGCGCAAGCTGATCGATCGGATGGTGGCGAAGGAGAACGCCCCAAAGCACCTTCAAGCCGCGGAGTAGAACATGGCCGAGCGTGAGGTCGACCGCTCCATCTCGCAGACCGTGAAGGCGCAGCTCGCGCTGCGCGACCAGATCCTGTCGGGCGCCTTGCGGCCGGGCGAGCGCATCTCCGAGCTTCAGGCGGTGGAGACCACAGGCGCCTCGCGCACGCCGGTGCGCATGGCGCTGGTGCGGCTGGAGGAGGAGGGGCTCTTGGAGGCGATCCCCTCCGGCGGCTTCATGGTGAAGGCGTTTTCCGAGCGCGACATCTCCGATTCCATCGAGCTGCGCGGCACGCTGGAAGGCCTGGCGGCGCGCTTTGCCGCCGAGCGCGGCGTCTCTGCGCGCGAGCTCGAGCCGCTGAAGGAGTGCCTTGCTGCGATCGACGAGCTGCTGGGGCAGGTGCCGATCTCGGTCGATGCCTTCTCGTCCTACGTCGCGCTGAATGCGCGCTTCCACGCCCAGCTCACGGAACTGTCGCGCAGCCCCCCGCTGATCCGGCAGATCGACCGCGCCTCGGCGCTGCCGTTTGCCTCGCCAAGCGGCTTCGTGATGGCGCAATCGGCGCTGCCGGAGGCACAGCAGATCCTGATCATCGCCCAGGAGCACCATCGCGTCGTGATCGACGCCATCGAGAACCGCGAAGGCGCGCGCGCCGAGGCCGTCATGCGCGAGCATGCCCGGCTGGCGGTGCGAAACCTGCGGCTCGCGCTGCGCAACCGCACCCATCTCGACCTCTTGCCGGCGCTCGCGCTGATCAAGACCGCAACCGATTGAGGGCAGTCACCATGCGCTTCATCGAGACCTGGACTCCCGCAACGCTCATCGCCACCCGCGATCTCACCCCGAACGTCCGCGAATTCCTGATCAAGCCGGATCAGTTCGAGGCCGCGGCCTATCCGGTCGGCAGCCACATCAATGTCAGCGTCACCATCGACGGCCTGCCGGAGACGCGGTCCTATTCGCTGGTCGGCGAGGCCTCGTCGCACGGCCTCCGAATTGCTGTGCGCCGTGCCGATGATTCCCGCGGCGGCTCCCGCTACATGTGGTCCTTGCAGCCGGGCGCGCGGCTCGACATCACCCAGCCCGCCTCGCTGCTTGCGGTGGACTGGGCGCGCGAGAACTACTGCCTGATTGCCGGCGGCATCGGCATCACCCCGATCCTCGGCGCCGCGCAGGTGCTGGCGCGGCGCGGGGCGGATCTCACGCTGCATTATGCCGTACGCTCGCGCCGCGAGGCCGCCTATCTCGACGATCTCGCCGCGATGCTTGGCGATCGCCTCGTCGTTCATGCCAGCGACGAAGGCAGCCGGCTCGATATGGACGCCCTGTTCGCCTCATTGCCGCAAGGCACGCTAGCGCTGTTCTGCGGCCCGATGCGCATGCTCGACGCCGCACGCCATGCCTGGATCGGCGCCGGCCATCCGCTCCCCGATCTCCGCTACGAGACCTTCGGCTCCAGCGGCACGCTGCCCACCGAAACGTTCAGGGTGCGCCTGAAAGACTCCGGTGTCGAGCTCGAGATCCCGCGCGAGCGCTCGATGCTCGACGTGCTCAATGCCAGCGGCTTTGAGGTGATATCCGATTGCAAGCGCGGCGAATGCGGCCTCTGCGCCATCGACGTGGTCGATGTCGACGGTGAGATCGACCATCGCGACGTCTTCTTCAGCGACCATCAGAAACAGAGCAACCAGAAGATCTGCGCCTGCGTCTCCCGCGCGCGGGGCACCATCACGGTGGACACGCTGCTGCGGGCGGATGCGGTTTGAAGGAGGCCGGAGCGGGACTCTCCTAGGAGCAAGTAGACGGCGCCGCGGGCTCCACCTCTCCCGCTTGCGGGAGAGGTCGCGCCGAAGGCGCGGGTGAGGGTTCTCTCCTCTGGGGAATCCCTGTAGCCCGGATGGAGCGGAGCGAAATCCGGGGCGGTGTTGCTCCGGCGCACACTCGTCCCGGATTGCGCTCCGCTCCATCCGGGCTACCAAGGACCAATCGGTAGAGCCCTACGCCGCGTAAATCGCCCGGTACTTCTTCGTCTCCAGCAGCGCCATCACCCCGTCCGCGGCCACCGGCCGGCTGATGAGATAGCCCTGCACCTCGTCGCAACTGATCTGCCTGAGATATTCGAGCTGGTCGGCGGTCTCGACCCCCTCCGCCACGACGCCGATCCGCAAATCGCGCGCAAGCGAGATCACCGATTTCACGATGGCCGCGCAGTCCGGCTGCACCAGCATGTCGCGGATGAAGGACTGGTCGATCTTGATGCGGCTGAACGGCAGCTTGCGCAGGTAAGTCAGCGAGGAGAAGCCGGTGCCGAAATCGTCGAGCGCGAGGGTGACGCCGAGCTCCAGCAGCGCGTTCAGGACCGTCGCGGCCGAACCGTATTTCGCCAGCAGCATCGATTCCGTGATCTCGATCTCGAGCCGATGCGGGGCGATCCTGGCCTCGGCGAGCGCCTGCACGATGGTCTGGAGGATGGCCGTGTTGTGAAATTGCGCGGCCGAGAAATTCACGGCAACCCTGATGTCTTCGGGCCAATTCGCCAGCGTCGCGCAGGCGCGGCGGATGACCCATTCGCCGATCTCGTGGATCAGCCCGGTCTCTTCGGCGACTGGTATGAATTCACTCGGCGGAACCAGCCCGCGCGAAGGATGCTGCCAGCGCAATAGCGCCTCGAAGCCGGTGATCCGGTTGGTGCCGAGATCGAGGAACGGCTGGAACACCAGGAACAGCTCGTTGCGCGCAATCGCGCCTGCGAGGTCCGCTTGCAGCGCCTTGCGCTCGCGGGACGATTTGTCGTCGGCCTGTTCGAAGAAGCAGACTGTGCCCGGCCCCACCTTCTTGGCGCGGTAGAGCGCGGTATCGGCATTCTTCATGAGGTCGAGCGGCGTGTTGCCGTCGCGTGGCGCCAGCACGATGCCGACGCTGATCGCGCCGACGATCTGGCGACCCTCGATCTGGAACGCCTCGCTGAAGGCCGCGACGAAGCGTTCGGCGATCTCGAGCGCATCCTCGGGCCGTGTCAGATTGGCCATCACCAGCGCGAACTCGTCGCCGCCGATCCGCGCGACGTGCTCGGCGGCGCGCGTGCAGCGTTGCAGGCGGCTGGCGACCTGGACCAGGAATTCGTCGCCGGCGGGATGGCCGAACTGGTCGTTGACCTCCTTGAAGCGGTCGAGATCGAGCAGGAGCACCGCGAATTCCTCGCCCGATAGCGCCAGCCGCTTGAGCGCGGCATCGAGCGTTTCGTTGAAGGCGACGCGGTTGGGCAGGTGGGTCAGGGGATCGAGCCGCACCGTGCGCTCGGCCTCGATCTGCCGCATCATGCGCCGGGCGAACGAGAACGAATTGACGAACACGCCGCGCAAAAGGACGCTGCCGTAGACCACGACGAGAAAGGCGATGAGGAGAAAGGCGAGATCGCCGTTCTGGCCGAGGCAGATGGCGATGCCGAGGAAGATCGGCGCCGTGAAGGCGATCGCCGCGATCGGAATGGTGGCGAAGGCGAGCGCGCCGCCGGCCAGCATGCCCGCGCACAGGCAGGTAATGACGAGCTGGCCGCCGCTGGAAGCGTCGGCGAAGAAGGCGACCGGGACGATGCCCCAGGCGGCTCCGAGGATGAAGGCGTTGCGCACCAGCCGGTACATCGCGCGACGCGAGACGAATTGCGGCTTGGTGATGCGGCGCGCGACGTGGGATTGCAGGCCAAATCCGATCGCGGCGGCGGCGACAGCCGCCGCCCAGATCAGGGCGGGCATCCTGTCCGGCGACTGCCACAGCGCGATGGCGAGCACGATGGCGTTGCAGGCATTGGCCAGCATGATGCCGACCGAATAGCCGAGCACCAGCGACATCTGCTCGGCGCGGATATGCCCGGCCACGGCCTCGTCCGTTGCGGGGCCGCCGAAGGCCGACAGATCGCCGGCGAACAGCCGTGCGACATAGCTGGTCGTTTGAGTCCGCATTCAATAGCCTAGCAGCACGGGCCGTTCTTTTCGGCTCGATCCGGAGAATTCGCCGTAAACCTTTGACGAACTATGAATTATCCCCGCTTGCCGCGCCGGCCGCGACCACTACTGCGTGCTCTTCACGCAGTATCGATAACAAATCGATACAAATGCCCGACAGGCCGGACATCAAACGGGGCGGGGGCGCGGTCTCAGCTGGGTGATGGCGACCCCGGAGATCGCGAGCAGTCCGCCGACGATCAGCTTGGGCGTAAGCCGGTCGCCGAGAAACAGTACGCTCGAAAGCAAGGCAAACACCGGAAGTAGCAGACCGAAGGGCGCGACGCGCACCATCGAGCAACGGGCGATCAGCCAGAACCAGAGGCCAAACCCGACAATTCCCCCGGCGAAGATCGTGTAGGCGAGCGCCAGCCAGCCAAGTTCGCCCGCCGTCACAAGGCTCGCCGCTTGTCCATGTTCAAGGAGCAGCGACATCAACATGACCTGCGGTACCGTGAGCAGCGAGGACCACCCCATCAACATCAAGGGATCGAAGGGGCCATAACGCTTCGTCAAGACGTTGGACACCGCGAAGGCGAAAGCTGCTCCGACTACAAGCAGCAGCGGAAGCGGGTTGGTGGACTGGCCCGGCTCCGCCGCCAGCACGGTCACGCCGACGAATGCAAGGATCACTCCGGCGCAGGTGGCAAGTGACGGTCTCTCCGCCAGCAGCGGCCAGGCCAACAGAACCGTGAAGGGCGTGGCGAGTTGGTATGCGACGGCCGATATGCTTCCCGAGCCGAGCCCGAGGCCAACGTAGAAGAGCCCGAAATTCAGTCCACCAAGGAAGAGCGAAATAGCTGCGACAGGGCCGAGCTGTTGACGCGTGGGCCTGTCCACGAACGGAACAAGCAGCAGCGCAATGGCCAGAAAGCGCAGTGCGAGGAAGAAGAGCGGTGGAAACTCCGCAACGCCCACTTTGATGGCCACGAACTGATAACCCCAGATCAGGGGAACGGCGATCGCGCACACGATCTGGATGGCAGACATGGCGGATCTCCTTTTTAAAGACCGATCAGTCCAAATATCGGCGCACCATCAGCGGAGGCGTCACGGGGTTGCTTACCTGACGAAACGACCGATGAGAGCGTCGACGGCCGCTTGCGATGTGGTCCGTGCCGGTGCCGTCTTGCCGACCACGCGCAGCCCTTCAACGAAACAGACGAGAACCCGGGCGGCCGTTGCGGGCTCAACACCATCGGCCAACCTGCCCGCCGCTTTCGCGCGGGACAGTGCATCGGTCACTTTGGCCTCCATCGCCTTGAAGAAGCCCGCAACGCGTCGACCGACGTCGGCATCTCCGCCAGCTAATTCCATCGCCGTGGCCACCAGGAGACATCCGCGCCGGCCGTTGCTTCCGCTGGTGCGCTCGACGTAGCCGGCCAGGTAGGCCCGCAGGCCGTCGACCGGATCGTTCCGGGGATCGAATTCGACATCCATCCGCGCCAAGGCATCCGCGATGTAGCGATCGAGCGCGCGCAAGAAGAGCGAATGCTTGTCGCCGAAAGCGGCGTAGAGACTGCCCCGCGACAGCCTGGTCGCGCGAAGGAGATCGGGCAGCGCCGTGGCGTGATAGCCGCGCGACCAGAACACATCCATCGCGCGTTCGACGGCAGCGTCCACGTCGAAACTTCGCGGCCGGCCACGGGGCATCGGCGTTGCAGTATTTTGCCTCATGCCAATATATAGACCGATCAGTCATTAAATGACAAGGCCAAGCTCCGGGGATCATCAGCCTCCTATCCGGACCTCAACACCGGAATCTGCGCTGATGTTTTCTTCTCGTCAGCGGATCGAGACGCCCCCTCGATCGCGTGATACGTTTCGTGGACCGGCAGGCCACCGTGCGCCGCGTCGGCACCGGATGCGTTCGAAATTCCGAGGGCCTGTCCATGAGCGAGCCTTCAGCCGACGTGTCGGCAACGGTCGAATACACGATGGACAAATGGCGGATGGACCGCCTTCCCTGGGCCATGTGGGCTTGCGTCGCCGGCCTTGCGATCGCGCTTCACGCAGAGAGCCGCGGCCAGAATGGAGCGGTTTTGGCAGTCGTCTATGTGGCTCTGCTGGGGCTGGCATTCGCAGGCTATGCCCTGACGAGCCTGATCGGGCGGTCCGGCCTGCCCTTGCTGCTTGAGTTGTTGATCGGCGTCCTGGTCCTGATCATCGTCTCCGGCTTGATCGGTGTGATCAGCGTATTCGTCGGCGGGCCAAGCGGCGGCTCCAGCTATGTCGGCACGATGCGCAGTCACTATTGGACTCATCTCGTGAACCCATCGCTGAACGTTTTCGGCTGGATGTTGCTCTATCTGGGTTTCGGATGGATCGCGTTTTCAGCTTACCGGCACTTCTACGCGGATCGGGCGGTCGTCTCCATGTCTTCCGCGGGCATCCACTTTCACAGGCCATGGGCTCAAGGGTCTCTTCATTCCCTGGCAGGAGGTGCGCGGGGTGGGCCATCTGGTCGTTCCCGGCATCTCGGGGGTGCCGTATGTCAGTCCATACGCTGCGGCCGTCACGGTCGGTCAAAACTTCTATGAGCAGCATATCGCCCCGAAGCGCAGCTTCTTCTCGCCACCCGGGGCCGAGGCCATGTTCCAGCCGAAAGGCGAGGCGATCCAGGTGGTGCTGAGCAGCGCCGACATGGCGGTCAAAGCGGAAGATTTTCTCGGGCCTGCCGAGGCGCGGTGGAAGACATTTCGGGATCAACCGGCATCGCCGCCCCAACGCGGCGGCACCGTCTTCTACGGACGGTGGTCGATCGATGGCTCTCGGTGGCAGGCCGTTCAGTTTCTTGCGCCTCTCGTCGGTCTGGCCGTGGTCATGCTGTACCGATAGGGGAATCCCGCTCAGCGTCCGAGTTGCTTCGGATCGTAGAAGAAGCGCTCCTCGATGATCTCATTGCCTCGCCAGGTCTGCCATGCGATCTCCTCCAGCGTCCGCGTCGCGCCCTCGGCGTCGGTGAAGGAGAACTTCCAGCGGCTGGCAACGACATCGCCATCGATCAGGCTCGGGCCGAGGCGCACGGCAGTGACCTCCTTGAACGCCGCCAGCACGCCGCGCTCCTTATCCGCGAGCTTGTCGCGCCCGACCACCGGCGCGGCGAGATTCTCATAGGTCGCGGTATCAGCGGTGTAGTAGTCGAGGATCGCGCCGACGAAGTCGCCATCCTCCAGCCGCTTCGCAAAGGCTTCCACGATCTCACGGCTCGGCATGGTGACCTCACAATTTAAAACCGACTGATAGTCGGTAATTACCGACCGATAGTCGAAAAGTCAACTGGCCGGCTCTCGCGAATTCGACTAGACGAGAGCTTATGGCCAAACAGGCGGAGCGGCGGGCGGCGACATCGGAGGCGATCCTGACGGCGGCGCGGCGCCTGTTCGGGACGCAAGGCTTTGCCGCGACCACTATGGACGACATTGCCGAAGGCGCTTCGGTGGCCAAAGGCGCGGTCTATCATCACTTCAAGACCAAGGAGGCGGTGTTTGAGGCTGTGTTCGACCAGGTGTCGCGCGACCTCGTTGCCGAGATCGACCGCACGGCACGCGCCGAGAAGGACGTGCTCGCCGCCATGGTCGCCGGCACCCAGCATTACTTTGCCGCGACCGCGAAGGGGCCGACCGGCCAGATCATTCTGCGTGACGGGCCGGCCGTGCTCGGCTGGGAGCGCTGGCGCGAGATCGACGCGCAGCACTTTGGCGGCAAGATGCCGCGTGCGCTCTCCGCCGCGATGGAGGCCGGCCTGATCGCGCGGCAGCCGGTCGAGCCGCTGGCGCGGCTGCTGCTCGGCGCGGTGACGGAGGCCGCGGTCGCCTGCGCCGGCCGCGCCGATATCGCCAAGGCCGGCGCGGAATATGCCCGTGCGTTCAAGTCGCTGGTCGAGGCGCTGCGCGTCAAGGCCTGAGTGTGCTACTCACAAACTCGAAACGCCCGCTCTAACAAGAAGAACAGTAGCGCATGAACGCAAATTCCGCCCTCACACCCACCGATCCCGAATTCGACTACATCATCGTCGGCGCCGGCTCCGCTGGCTGCGTGCTTGCCAACCGCCTCACCGCGAACGGCAAGCACAGCGTGCTGCTGCTGGAGGCCGGCCCGAAGGATTCAAACATCTGGATCCACGTCCCGCTCGGCTACGGCAAGCTGTTCAAGGAGAAGACCGTCAACTGGATGTACCAGACCGAGCCGGAGCCCGAGCTGAAGGGGCGCCAGGTGTTCCAGCCGCGCGGCAAGACGCTGGGCGGATCGAGCTCGATCAACGGCCTGCTTTATGTCCGCGGCCAGCACGAGGACTACGACCGCTGGCGCCAGCTCGGCAATACCGGCTGGGGCTATGACGACGTGCTGCCCTATTTCAAGAAGGCCGAGAACCAGTCGCGGGGCGCCGATCAGTATCATGGCACGGGCGGGCCGCTGCCGGTGTCCAACATGATCGTGACCGATCCGTTATCGAAGGCCTTCATCGATGCCGCAGTCCAGACCGGTCTGCCTTACAACCCCGACTTCAACGGCGCGACACAGGAAGGGGTCGGCCTGTTCCAAACCACGACGCGCAACGGCCGCCGCGCCTCGACGTCGGTCGCCTATCTCGGTCCCGCGAAGACGCGCAGCAACCTCAAGATCGAAACGTCCGCCCACGCCCAGCGCTTCCTGTTCGAAGGGCGTCGTGCGGTCGGCGTCGAATACCGGCAAGGCGCCACCTTGCGCCGCGCCCGCGCGCGCAACGAGGTCGTGCTGTCGAGCGGCGCCTACAATTCACCCCAACTGCTCCAGCTCTCCGGCGTCGGCCCCGGCGATCTTCTGCGCCAGCACGGCGTCGATGTGCTGCTGGACGCTCCGGGCGTCGGTCACGATCTGCAGGATCACATGCAGGTTCGCATCGTCATGCGTTGCTCGCAGAAGATCACGCTCAACGACACCGTCAATCATCCGCTTCGCCGCACCATGGCCGGCGCACGCTATGCACTGTTCCGCAAAGGCTGGTTGACGATCGCAGCCGGCACGGCGGGCGCCTTCTTCAAGACCAGTCCGCGCCTCGCCTCGCCCGACATCCAGGTGCACTTCCTGCCGTTCTCGACCGACAAGATGGGCGAGAAGCTGCACGCCTTCTCCGGATTCACCGCCTCGGTGTGCCAGCTTCGGCCCGAGAGCCGCGGCACCTTGCGCATTAAGAGCGCAGATCCCACCGTGCCGCCGGAGATCCGGATCAATTACATGTCCACGGAGACCGACCGCACCACCAATGTCGAAGGCATCAAGATCCTGCGCAAGATATTGAACGCGCCGGCGCTGAAGCCGTTCGTGGTCGACGAGTACGATCCCGGGCCGAAGGTATCGACGGACGCCGAGATCCTGGATTATTGCCGTGAGCGGGGCAGCACCATCTATCATCCGACCTCGACCTGTCGTATGGGCAACGACGCGCTCGCGGTGGTCGACCAGCGGCTGAAGGTGAGGGGACTCGACGGCCTTCGCGTCGTCGACGGCTCCGTCATGCCGGATCTGGTGTCAGGGAACACCAATGCGCCGATCATCATGATCGCCGAAAAGGCTTCCGACATGATATTGGAGGATGCGCGGTAAATTCGCCCTGAAAGGACGTTCGACTTGGCTACTCGATTTCGGATCGGCACACGCAAGAGCGCCATGGCGCTGGCACAGACGGAAGAGATTGCGCGCCGCCTGACCGCTGCAGTGCCCGGTCTCGACGTCGAGATCGTCAAGTTCGATACGACGGGCGATCTCGACCAGACCAGCAAGCTGTTGCCGCATGGCGGCAAGGGCGGCGCTTTCGTGGCACAGATCCGCGCGGCCGTAATCTCAGGCGAGCTGCAGGCGGCCATGCATTCGCTCAAGGACATGCCGGGCAACGAGGACACGCCCGGCCTCGTCATCGGTGCCACGCTGTCGCGCGATCCGCCCAGCGATGCCTTGGTGCTGCGCGAGGGTGTGACGCTGGAGGCGCTGCGGCAGTCCCGCGGCAAGGGTTTCAAAATCGGCACCAACGCGGTCCGCCGCGCAGCCTATGCACGGCGGCTGTTCCCCGATGTCGAGGTGATCCACTTCCGCGGTGCCGCCGACACGCGCGTGCGCAAGCTCGACAACGGCGAGAAGCAGCGCCTGCCGGATGGCGGCGCTGTTGGTCCCGCGGATGCGCTGATCATGGCGCGCTCGGGCCTCGACCGCGTCGGACTTTCCTATCGCATCGCTTACGAGTTCACCGCGGCGGAGATGCTCCCTGCGGCAGGGCAGGGCATCGTCGCGGTCGAATGCGCCGCGCAGGACTGGCGGACGCGGCAGATCCTGTCGTCGATCGACGACGCCGCTGCGCACGCCTCCGCCGACGCCGAGCGCGAGGTGCTGTGGGTGCTGAACGGCCATTGCAATTCACCGGTGGCGGGCTTTTCGACCATCACGGGCGATCGGATGTCGCTCACCGCATCGGTGCTCGACCTCTCCGGCAACACCATCATCGAGGCCTCGCGCACCGGGCCCGCCAATCGTCCGCGCGAGCTCGGCCGGGCGGTGGGATTGGATCTGCTGTCCAAGGGTGCGGCTGATATCATCGAGCGCAGCCGGCCGCGGTAAGGCTGCCGAAATCACGATCTGCGATGATGCCATTCTGCGCCTGTTTTGCCCGACGAGTCAAAACACACAGGCGAGTCACGCCAGTCCAAGCTTTTCAATGACTTGGCTACTGTGCATGGGGTTGTTTTCGTAACTTTGTTTTGCCGCGCCCGAAGCGGCGAAACAAATCAGCCGCGCACGCGCCGGATCATCTGCTCGACATGAGCGATCGGCGTTTCTGGCTGGATGCCGTGCCCGAGGTTGAAGATCAGCCGTCCGGCGGCAAAATTGGCCAGCACGTCGTCGACCGAGCGGTCGAGCGCCGCGCCGCCCGTGATCAGCACCAGCGGATCGAGATTGCCCTGCACCGCGACCCTGCTCTGCACCCGCTCGCGGATGAAGGCAGGCTCCGCGGTCCAGTCGATGCTGACCGCGTTGACGCCGGTTGCCTCGACATAGGCAGGCAGCAGCGCGCCGGCGCCCCGCGGGAAGCCGATGATCTTCGCGTCCGGCACCTTGGCCCTTACGCCCTCGACGATGCGCCGCGTCGGCTCGACCGACCAGCGCGCGAACTCGGTCGGCGGCAGCACGCCGGCCCAGGTGTCGAAGATCTGCAACGCGTCGGCCCCGGCGGCGAGCTGTGCCAGCAGATACTGAATAGAGTTGTCGACCAGGACGTCGATGATCTGCGAAAAAGCTTCCGGATGGCGGTAGGCCATCATCCGGGCCGGCGCCTGGTCCGGCGTGCCGTGGCCTGCGACCATGTAGGTCGCCACCGTCCACGGTGCGCCGCAGAAGCCGATCAGCGCGGTCCTGGGATCGAGCGCGCCGCGCACGATCTTCAACGCGTCGAACACCGGCTTGAGCTTGCCGAAATCGGCGCGCGGCGCCAGCGTCGCCACCTTGGCCGGATCGTCGAGCGGCTCGAGCCGCGGGCCCTCGCCGGCCTCGAACCGCACCTCACGTCCGAGCGCATAGGGGATCACCAGGATGTCGGAGAAGATGATCGCCGCATCGAAACCGAACCTTCGGATCGGCTGCAGCGTCACCTCGGCGGCAAGCTCCGGGTTGAAGCAGAGATCGAGGAAGCCGCCCGCCTTGGCGCGCACCTCGCGATATTCCGGCAGGTAGCGCCCGGCCTGGCGCATCATCCACATGGGCGGGACGGTCTGGCGCTGGCCGGAGAGGACGTCGATGAAGCGTTTCGTCGAAGACTGGGGCACGAATGGTCCTGAAGCAGGTTGTGCTTCCTGATACACCGCCGCGGCCCGCAGCGGAACAGGGGAACCTGGATGATCGGGCCGCGTTGACCAGCCAATGGAGGAGATCATGGCTGAGACATTCAATCCCGCGCCGCACGACAAGCACGCCGAGGACCTGCGCGAGGCGCTCGCTGCCGATCGGCAGTCCAAGCTCGACGACGGGCTGAGGGACACGTTCCCAGCGTCCGATCCCGTGAGCGCGGCGCAGCCGACGCCCTCGAAGGCCGACGCCGATGCCGAGCATCCCTCGCTCTGGGCCAAAGTTAAGGCCATCTTCAGCTAGCGGCGACGGGCGCCGGATTCCGATCGGCCCGCTAATGTCTTGTTAGCGATGCACCGATCGCCGTGTCCGTAAGACTACTGGAAAGGGCGGAAACCGCCGCGTAGTCCGGTAGCAATTTCAGAATTAAATAACAGAAGCGGCAGAGGTTTCCGAACGATCGGAGAACCCTGCCACATGAGCGCTACCCAACGAGCCGGATGGAGCCGCCTGCCGCTGCGCGCGGCGGCTTTCGTCGCGCTGACCTGCGCGACCATCCTCGGCGTCAGCGGTTGGCGTGAATGGACGGCTCGCGATGCGGTGCTTAAGGACGCCGAGATGGAGATGGCGAACGTAGCCCGTTCGCTGACCCAGCATGCCGAAGACAGCCTCGATCTCCTGGATTCCGGTGTCGTCGGCGTGGTCAGCCGGTTGGAGATGGACGGCACCGCACCGGTCACGATCGCGAAGCTGCGCACCTTGCTGGATGTGCGCAAGAAGGCGATCGCGCGCATTCACAGCCTCGCCATCATCGACGATCAAGGCAACTGGCTGACCTCACCCGGTACGATCGGCACGACCTTCAGCGACGATGCCTTCTTCCGACATCACCAGCTCTCGCCGAAGCGCGAGGCCCATGTCGGCCGTCCCGTGAAGAGCCTGCTGGACGGCGAATGGGTCGTCACCCTGTCACGCCGCTTCAGCAAGCAGGACGGCAGCTTCGGCGGCGTGGTGCTCGCGACCATCAGCTCGAACTATCTGTCGCACTTCTACAAGCAGTTCGAGATCGGCCGCAACAGCTCCGTGTCATTGGCGCATGGCGACGGACTGATCGTCGCGCGCAATCCCAGCAACGAGACATTCGTCGGGCGCAGCGTCGCCGACAAGCCGTTGTTCCGCGAGCCGAGCCTGCAACGGCCGAGCGGCGCCCATCATTTCACCTCGCCGCTGGACGGTGCCGAACGCGTCAGCTTCTTCAATCGCAGCGGTCGGTTCCCGCTCCTCCTGCTCGCCACCGTCGACAAGGACGAGCTGCTCGCGCCGTGGCGCGCGGCGGCGATCTCCCGCATGCTCTACGTGCTCGCGCTGGTGATGCTGATCGCAGTCATCGGCGGCGTGCTGGTGCGGCAGTTGCAGCGCGGCCAGCGCATGGCCGTCGCGCTGACCGAGACGGAGGCGCATTTCCGCCTGCTCGCCGAAGGCTCCAGCGACATGGTGACGCGGATCGGCCTCGATGAGCGACTGCGTTATGTCTCGCCCTCGTCGGTCCGCATCGTCGGCTGGCGCCCCAATCAACTGATCGGCACGCCGGCTCTTGCGGGTATCAATCCGGAGGACCTGCCGAAAGTCCAGGCGATCGTCGACGCGATGAAGCGCGGTGAGAAGGAGGAGGCGCGTCTCACCTACCGCAACTCGCATCGGCAGAACGGCGAGATCTGGCTCGAATCGACCATGCGGGTGACGCGCAAGGACAATGGCCAGGTCGATGGCGTGGTCGCGATCTCCCGCGACATCACCGAGCACAAGAGGCTGGAAACCAGGCTCGAGACGCTGGCGATCGAGGACAGCCTCACCGGCCTTGCCAATCGCCGCCGCTTCGACGAGCGCCTGAAGGAGGAATGGGCGCGTGCCTATCGCGACCGCTCAAGCCTTGCTTTGCTGATGATCGATGTCGACCACTTCAAGGCCTACAACGACGAATATGGCCATCCCGCGGGCGATGCCTGCCTGCGCCTGATCGCCAAGATCATCGCGGCCGAAGCGCAGCGCGCCGGCGATCTGGCGGCGCGTTACGGCGGTGAGGAATTCGCCATGCTGCTGCCGAACATCGATGCCGCCGGCTGCGCCCGGATCGGCGAACGGATCCGCAACGCCATTCACGAGGCCGGCCTCGCGCATGGCAGCAATGAGGCGGCTGGATGCGTCACCGCTTCGCTTGGCGGCGCAGCCTGCCGGCCGGCGTTCGAACGAACCGCGGGGGTCGCTGCGCTGGTCGAAGCTGCCGACCGGGCGCTCTATGCCGCCAAGGCCGCAGGCCGCAACCGCCTGGCAATGTCCGGCCAGGTCATGGATCTGCTGCCCAAGGCGTCCGGCCAGTAACACCGTTCAATAGTGCGGCGGAGGCTCGTTGACAGGCCCTGGCGCATTTGCCTCGGCGTCCTGCAGCCGAGCATTGAGCTCCGTGATCTGCCGCGTCAGCCTGTCGATCTGCTTCCACTGCGCGGTGATGGTCTGGTTCAACGTCTCGATCGTATCGTCCTGATAGGCGAGGCGCGTCTCCAGCGTGTCGATGCGCTCGCTCAGCGTCTTGATCTCATTCGTCACGCGTTACGTCCTTGTTTCGCTCGCGCAAGCCGTGGCCGAGCGCCACGCGCTCGTCGAACACGAAGCATTCGCCGCGCCAGCGGCTCTCCGCCTCCGGCACGTCTTCCAGATATCTCAGGATGCCGCCCTTGAGGTGATAGACCTCGCCAAAGCCGCGCGCGAGCAGATGCGCGCTCGCCTTCTCGCAGCGGATGCCGCCGGTGCAGAACATCGCGATCCTGCGGTGCCGTGCCGGATCGAGCTGCTCGGCGGCAAAGTCCTTGAACTGGCCGAAGCTCTTGATGCCGGGATCGAGCGCGCCCTCGAACGTGCCCATCGCGACCTCGAAGGCGTTGCGGGTATCGAGCACGAGGGTATCGGGTGCTGCGATCAGCGCGTTCCATTCGTGCGGATCGACATAGGTGCCGACCTGACGCGTCGGATCGGCGGCCGCATCGCCCAGGGTGACGATCTCCTTCTTCAGCCGCACCTTCAGCCGTCCGAACGGCATCGCCTCCGCGGCGGAGAATTTCAATTCGAGATTGTCGAGCCTGCCGCCGAACATGTCGCCGCGTGCGAGCTCATGAGCGAAGGCGTCGATCGCCTCCGGTGCGCCGGCGACCGTGCCGTTGATGCCCTCCTGCGCCAGCAACACGCTGCCCTTCAGCCCAAGGCCGGCGCAGCAGGCGCGCAGCGGCTCGCGCAGCTCGCGGTAATCCGGGAGGGCGACGAATTGATAGAAGGCGCAGACCTTGTAAGGCGTATTGCTCGACGTCATGGACGCTCGTTTAGCAGGCGGCTCGCGCCCGGAAAACCCGCACCGCAAGAGCCTGCAAAAGGTTCATACGCCCAGCGGATAGCAGCCATTTTCCTGGTATGCCAGCATTGCCCCACGGGGCGGGAATGTGTCATGTAGACGCGGTTTTCGAGATGGCGCCAACCGCGCCGACGGCCAAGAGAGCAAGACATTCGATGAGAAACTTCCATTTCCCCGGCAGGTCCACGGTCCACGCCACCAACGCGATGGTGGCGACCTCGCATCCGCAGGCCTCGCTCGCCGCGATCGAGGTGCTGCGCGAGGGCGGCACCGCGGTGGACGCGGCGGTTGCCGGCTCGGCCCTGCTCGGCGTGATCGAGCCGCAATCGACCGGCATCGGCGGTGATTGCTTTGCGCTGATCCAGCCGCGGGGCGAGGGCAAGATCGTCGCCTATAACGGCTCCGGCCGCGCGCCAAAGGCGGCGAATGCCGACTGGTATCTCGAACGCAAGATCAATTCCGTGCCGCTCACCTCGGCGCATGCGGTCTCGATCCCTGGCGTGATCGATGCCTTCGCGACCGTCTTGCGCGATCACGGCAAGTTCGGTTTCGACCGGCTGCTCCAGCCCGCGATCAAGGCGGCCGAGGAGGGCTACGTCGTCGCGCCCCGCATTGCCTTCGATTGGAAGAACCAGTTCGAGAAGCTGAAGAACGGTACCAACACCGTGCGCTATTTGTTGCCGGGCGGCCAGCCGCCGGTCGCCGGCGACGTCATTCGCCAGGCCGAGCTCGGCAAGACGCTGCGCGCGATCGCCAGGGACGGCCGCGACGCGTTCTACAAGGGCGAGATCGCGGAGGACATGGTCGAGACCCTCAGGGGCATCGGGGGCCTGCACACGCTCGACGATTTCGCCGCGCACACGACCGAAGTGACCACGCCGATCGGCACCATGTACAAGGGCTATGACGTCTGGCAGTGCCCGCCGAACGGCCCGGGCGTCACCGCGCTGTTGATGCTCAACATCCTGTCGCGGTTCGATCTGACCAAGTACGCGCCCGTGAGCGTCGAGCGCTTCCATCTCGAAGCGGAAGCGGCACGCATCGCCTACATGAACCGCGAGATGCATGTCGCCTCTCCCGAGCACATGAAGATCAACGTCGCCGAGATGCTCGAGAAGGGCTTTGCCGACGAGTACATCAGCAAGATCGGCCTGGACGGCATGCTCGACCTGCCGAACGTCGCGCCGCCGATGAATCCCTCGACCATCTACATCACGGTCGTGGACAAGGACCGCAACGTCTGCTCGTTCATCAATTCGGTTGCGCATTCCTTCGGCTCGGCGATCGTCTCGAACAAGACCGGTGTCCTGTTCCAGAACCGCGCCGGCGGCTTCCGCATCCAGCCGGGCCATCCCAATTGCATCGAAGGCGGCAAGCGCCCGCTGCACACGATCATGCCGGGCCTGCTCACCAAGGGCGGCCGTTCCACGATGTCGTTCGCGGTCATGGGCGGCCAGTACCAGCCGACGGGCCAGACTCATCTCCTGACCAACATCCTCGACTACGGCTGCGACGTGCAGGAGGCGATCGACATGCCGCGCGGCCTGCACTACGAGGGCCAGTATCAGCTCGAGGACAGCGTGCCGGCGGCCGTCGTCGAGGGCCTGAAGAAGCTCGGCCACAAGACCACCAGCGTGGTCGGCCCGCTCGGCGGTGCCCAGGCGATCTGGATCGATTGGGACAAGGGCACGCTCACCGGCGGCTCCGATCCGCGCAAGGACGGCTGCGCGCTGGGTTATTGATCGCCGGCGCAGTTCCCCACGCGAGATCAGGAAAAGTTGACGAAGGGCGGCGCGGCATTTGCTGCGCCGCTCTTCTCTCATCCGGAACTGCGCCCATTGCTCCAGGTTAAGGGGCGATGAGCGGTGCAGGCGTGCGCTGCTTTGCAGATCAGCGGCGGAGGCCTGCCATGCCCGACAAACCAGGTTCCAGATCATCCGGATTCGACCGGCGCGCCTTCATAGCCGGGGCGGCGGGCAGCGCGCTGATCCCGATCACGGCGCGCGCGGCGTCGGAGGATGCCCGGTCGCCGGCCACGCAGGATCCGTCGCTTCCCGTCGAGGTCACGCTGCGCGTCAACGGCAAGGACAAGCGCCTGAGCATCGATGCGCGCACCACGGTGCTCGATGCCTTACGCGAACATCTCAAGCTCACCGGCAGCAAGAAGGGCTGCGACCACGGCCAGTGCGGCGCCTGCACGGTGCTGATCGACGATCGCCGCGTGGTGTCGTGCCTGACGCTGGCCCTCGCCGCCGAAGGGCAGGAGATCACGACCATCGAGGGCCTCGCCACCGACGACCGCCTGCATCCGATGCAGCAGGCCTTCATCGACAACGATGCGTTCCAGTGCGGCTATTGCACGCCCGGTCAGATCATGTCGGCGATCGCGTGCGTGAAGGAGGGCCATGCCGGCAGCGACGCCGACATCCGCGAATACATGAGCGGCAACATCTGCCGCTGTGCCGCCTATCCCAATATCGTCGCTGCCGTGAAGCAGGCCGCGCCCGAGATTATGAAAGGCTAGGCGCATGCGACCGTTTTCGTATCAAAGGGCATCAGACCCCGACATGGCCGTGCAGGCGCTCGGCACCGCCGCGGCCGCCAACGATCCGCTGACGAAGGCGGCGGCGCAGCCGCTTGCCGGGGGCACCACGCTGATCGATCTGATGAAGCTCGACGTGATGAGGCCCACCGCGATCGTCGATATCAGTCCGCTGGCCCACGCCTGGTCGGCGATCGCGCCAGGCGGCGACGGCTTGCGCCTCGGCGCGCTCGCCAAGATGTCCGAGGTCGCCGCGCACGCCGAGATCCAGCGCAGCTATCCCGTGATCGCGGATTCGCTCAAGCTCGCTGCCAGCGCCCAGCTGCGCAACATGGCAACGCTCGGCGGCAACGTGATGCAGCGGACGCGCTGCAACTACTTCCGCGATGTCTCCTATGAGAACTGCAACAAGCGCAATCCCGGCTCCGGCTGTGCCGCAATGGACGGCGTCAATCGCATTCATGCGGTGCTCGGGACCTCCGATCAGTGCATCGCGACGTATCCTGGCGATTTCGCGCAGGCGCTGATCGCGCTCGATGCCATGGTCGAGATCACCGGCAAGGCCGGTACGCGCAGCATGCCGTTTGCGCAGCTTCACAGGGCACCAGGCAGCACGCCGGACATCGAGACTGCGCTTCAGCCCGGCGAGCTGATCTCGGCGTTCTCGATTTCCGGCCGCTGGCCACGCTCGGTGTATTTGAAGGCCCGCGACCGGCAATCCTACGAATTCGCGCTGTCGTCAGCCGCGATCGCGCTCGACGTCCAGGACGGCGCGATCCGGGACGCCCGCGTCGCGCTTGGCGGCGTCGCCACTGTGCCGTGGCGGGCGCGTGAGGCCGAGGCGCTGTTGAAGGGACAGAGGTTCGACGAAGCTCTGGCACAGCGCGTCGCCGATGCCGCTTTCGCAGACGCCCGCGGGCGCCGGCACAACAGCTTCAAGATCGCGCTCGGCAAGCGTGTCGTGGCACGCGCGCTCCAGCAGGCCGTAACGATGGAGATCTGACCATGACCGCTGCAGCTCCCGGGCCGAGGACGAATATGGGGCAGCCCGTGCCGCGCTATGATGCGGCCGCCAAGGTGACGGGGCGGGCGACCTATGCCTCGGACATGCCGCTGGACAATCCGGCCTACGCATTCCTGGTCACCAGCGCCATCGCCAAGGGCCGGATCGACCGCTTCGACCTCGACGATGCCAAGCGCGTCCGGGGCGTGATCGACATCGTCACGCACGAGAACGCCCCGAAGCTGAAGGAGTCGAAACTGTACAGCAATGGCGGCTATGCCGGCACCACGATCCAGCCGTTGAAATCGGCCGAGATCGCCCATGACGGCCAGATCATCGCCGTGGTGGTGGCGGAGAGTTACGAGGCAGCGCGCGAAGCGGCCAACCGCGTCAAGGTCAGCTATAGCGCTGCTACGCCCAGCGCGACTTTCGATTCGCAGGGGACGACGACAGCCGCCGCGAAAGGACAAAACTCGCAGTTCAAGGAAGACCCGAAGGTCGGGGATTTCGCCAAGGCGTTCGACGCGGCCGAGGTCAAGCTGACCGCCTCCTACGAGACGCCGACGCAGCATCACAATCCGCTGGAGCTGTTCACGACCAGCTGCACCTGGATGGGCGACAATCTCGTCATCTACGAGGGCAGCCAGTATGTCCATGGCCTGAAGAACGGCGTGGCAGAGCAGCTCGGCATCGACGCCGACAAGGTGCGCGTGGTCAATCCCTATGTCGGCGGCGGATTCGGCTCGCGAGGTTCGATGACGCCGCGCACCGCCATCATCGCCGCCATGGCCAGGCGCCTGAACCGTCCGATTAAGCTGGTCCCGACCCGCGACCAGGGCTTCACCATTACCACTCATCGCGCCGAGACCCGTCACGAGATCAAGCTTGGTGCGAGCCGCGACGGCAGGCTGATCGCCTTGAGGCATGAGGGGGCCGAAGTCTCCTCGCGCCCCGACGCCTATTGCGTCGGCGGCACCAAGACCACGACGCGGCTCTATGCCTGCCCGAATGTGGACAGCCTGGTCTCGATCGTGCGTGCCGATCGCAACACGCCGGGCTTCATGCGCTCGCCCCCGGAGGTGCCGTATCTGTTCGCGCTGGAGAGCGCGCTGGACGAGCTCGCCGTGAAGCTGAACATGGATCCGGTCGAGCTTCGCCGTATCAACGACGCCACCAGGGATCCGATTGATGGGAAGCCCTACACGTCGCGGCCGCTCATGGCGTGCTTCGACGAAGCCGCCAAGGCGTTCGGCTGGTCGCAGCGCTCGCCACAGCCGAAATCGATATCCGACGGCGACTGGTTGATCGGCTACGGTTGCGCCGCCACGTGCTATCCGACGCTGATGGCGCCGTCCGCCGCGCGCGTGCGCCTGCAGCGCGACGGCCGCACGCGCGTCGAGATCGCCGGCCATGAGATCGGGACCGGCGCCTACACCGTCATCGCCCAGACTGCTGCCGAGCGGCTCGGCGTGCCATTGGAGAAGGTCGCGGTCTTCATGGGCGACAGCGACCTACCGCCTGCGCCGGTTGCCGGCGGCTCCAATTCCACCGCCAGCACCTGCTCGGCCGTGATGATGGTGTGCGATCAGATCCGACAGCGCCTGTTCAAAGCGCTGATGCCCAGCGACAGCCTTGCCGACAAGGCCAAGGAGACCGTCGGCATCAGCCCGGCTCCCTCGACCCAGGCCGCCAAGGGCGATCGCTCGCTCGACATCGAGAAGGCGTTCGATGCGCTCGGCGTCGGCGTGGTCGAAGAATATGGCGAGTGGAAGCCGGAGGGCGCGCCGCTGGATTCCTTCCGCGCCATGCACAATGGGCAGGTCCGGCTGATCGGTGGCCATCAAATGAACGACCAGATCGCCTATGCCTTCGGCGCCGAGTTCGTCGAGGTCCGCATCAATCGCTTCACGCACGAGATCCGCTGCCCCCGCCTGGTCGGCGCGTTCGCGGCAGGCAGGATCATGAATCCGCGCACCGCGCGCAGCCAGCTCATGGGCGGCCTGATCTGGGGCATGTCCTCGGCGCTGCTCGAGGCCACCGAGATCGACGAGCGTAATGCGCGCTACGTCAACGACAATCTTGCCGATTACCTCGTGCCCGTGAATGCCGATGTGCCCGGCGTCGAGGTGATCATGCTTTCCGAGCAGGACGATCACATCAACCCGGTGGGCGCAAAGGGCCTCGGCGAGCTTGGCAATGTCGGCACCAATGCGGCGATCTGCAACGCGATCTATCACGCCACCGGCCAGCGCATCCGCAAGCTGCCGGTCCGGCTCGAAGATATCGAGCTCTAAAGGGGGTGGAAACGGCGACCGCCTTGGGTTAGACACCTCCCGCCTCAAACGGAAGGTGTTTTATGCAGCGTTTCCAGCGCGCGCTCCTCGCCCTGATGTCGGCACTCGCGATCACCGTGATCGCCAACGTGTCGCATTTCGTTTCCACAACGGCCTCGGCCCAGACCGCAGGAAAGACCATGACCACAGCTTCAGGCTTGCAGATCATCGACTCCACCGTCGGCACCGGCGCCTCGCCGCAGCCCGGCCAGATCTGCGTGATGCACTACACCGGCTGGCTCTATGAGAACGGCCAGAAGGGCAAGAAATTCGACAGCTCCGTCGATCGCAAGGAGCCGTTCGAGTTTCCGATCGGCAAGGGCCGCGTCATCGCCGGCTGGGACGAGGGCGTTGCCTCGATGAAGGTCGGCGGCAAGCGCACGCTGATCATCCCGCCGCAGCTCGGCTACGGCGCCCGCGGTGCCGGCGGCGTGATACCGCCGAATGCGACGCTGATGTTCGACGTGGAATTGCTCGCGGTGAAATAACTGACGTCGTCACGCCCGGGCTCGTCCCGGGCATCCACGATCTTCGTGCCGCGCGGTCAAGACGTGGATGGCCGGGTCAAGCCCGGCCATGACGGATGAAATCGATACAAGCAAAAATACCGGCCTTGTGGCCGGTCTTTTCATTTTCAATCTTACGCGCGTCACTCCGCCGCGCGGCGAGCCGCAGCGGCGGCGCGATCCATCGCGTCCTTCGCGGCGTCCTTGGCATCGCCCATGGCCTGCTGGCCCTTGCCCTTCACTTCCTGCACCACGCCCTCGCCCTTCATGCGATCGGATCCGGTGGCTTGCCCGACGCCCTGCTTGGCCTTGCCGATCGCCTCGTTGGCGGTGCCCTTGATCTTGTCGGTCGTGCTGCCCATGAAAATCTCCTTTCGATCTGCTTGGAATGACAACGCCTGATGGCTACGAGGGTTCCGATTTTGGTATGGCTTGCGGCTGCGGCTTTGGGTTAGTTTGCCGCGCACGGAACCAACAGAAAGCAAGTCCCATGACCGGCCATGACCATTCGCATTCCCACCGTGACCATGGTCATCATCATGATGACCGCTGGAAACATGACGGCGTGCGCGTCATTCCCGGCAATCAGCTCGATACCAACGTGCCGTCGACAGCGGGCATGGACCGTGCGGCCGCGATCAATTTCGCCCGCGTCGGCGCCCAGAAATTGTGGGCGGGCACCGTCAGCATCAAGCCGGATGCCAAGACCGGCGCGCATCACCACGGCCATCTCGAAAGCGTCATCTATGTCGTGAAGGGCAAGGCGCGCATGCGCTGGGGCGAGAGCCTGCAATTCACCGCGGAAGCCGGCCCCGGCGACTTCATTTTCGTCCCGCCCTACGTGCCGCACCAGGAGATCAACGCCAGCCCCGACGAGGTGCTGGAATGCGTGCTGGTGCGCAGCGACGGCGAGGCGGTGGCCATCAACCTCGACATCGAACCGGTCGAGAAGCCCGAGACCGTGCTGTGGATCGACCCGGTGCACCGGGATCCCAACGAGAAGAAGTAAGGCCCCGCAGTCGGGGGCCGAAAAATTTGTCGGAAGTGATGTCGGATGGCGGCCTGGCCATCCGTCCTTGGCCAGAACCCCGCCAAGGAGCTTCCGATGCCCAAGATGATCTTCGTCAACCTGCCGGTGACCGACCTCAAGCGCGCGACTGCCTTCTATGAGGCGGTCGGCGCGGTCAAGAACCCGCAATTCAGCGACGAGACCGCGAGCTGCATGGTCTTTTCCGAGACCATCTTCGCCATGCTGCTGACCCACGACAAATTCCGCCAGTTCACGCCGAAGCCGATCGCGGACGCCAGGACCTCGAACCAAGCGTTGTTCTGCCTGTCCGCGGACAGCCGCAGCGATGTCGACGATATCGTCGCCAGGGCCGCAGCTGCAGGCGGGATGGCCGATCCCGGCCCCAAGGACGAATACAGCTTCATGTACGGCCGCAGCTTCGAGGATCCGGACGGCCACATGTGGGGCGTGAACTGGATGGATCTTTCCGCCGCCCCTCTGCAGCCCGACCTGGCGAACGCCTGAGCCGAAACAGCAGACCTCAAGAGGAGCATTCACCATGTCCAAGCTCGTGCCCTGCATGTGGTTCAACGGCGATGCCGAGGACGCTGCAAAATTCTACGTCTCGCTGGTCCCGAATTCGGCGATCACACACGTTCAGCGCAACGTTTCGGACGGCCCCTCCGGCAAGGAAGGCTCCGTGCTCGTCGTCGAGTTCACCGTGGCCGGACAGAAGCTGGTCGCGCTCAATGGCGGCATGAAGATGGAATACACCCACGCCATTTCGCTGATGATTCATTGCGACGACCAGGCAGAGGTCGACAGTGTCTGGAACGCGTTCCTCGCCCATGGCGGCAAGGCGGAGCAGTGCGGCTGGCTGAGAGATCGCTGGGGCGTGGCCTGGCAGATCGTGCCAAAGGTGATGTTCGAGTTCCTGTCGAGCCCGGACAAGGCCGCAGCCGCGCGCGCGATGCAGGCGATGATGAAGATGGTCAAGCTGGACGTCGAGGTGCTGCGGCGCGCGTTCGAGGGCAAGTCGGCGGCGTGAGGGCGGGTCGCTCTCGCCACATACTCACTGTCATCGCCCGGCTTGACCGGGCGATCCAGTACTCCGAGACGGCAGTGATTAAACCGATGGGCCGCGGCGTACTGGATGCCCCGGTCAAGCCGGGGCATGACAGCGGAATGTGAGGCGGGATTCTCGCCGGCTAATAATTAATCCGCAGCCCCACGCCGCCATGGATCGTGTTGCCGACCGGCTGCGGGCCAAGCGTGCCGTTGGCGAAGAGGTCCACGATCCAGCCCTTCTGCACGCGGAAGCCGAGGCGGCCGCCATATTCGAACCAGCCCTGGTTGCCCATGGTCGGCACCACCGTGCCCTGGCCGGTCACTGTGGCGACGATGCCGCTGTGGCTGGCGAAGGACTGCACCCAGCCGCCATTGATGTTGGTCTCGATGCTGCTGCCGAACAGATGCGTCCACTGGCCGCCGATCTTGACGAGGCTGGTGCGGTCGGTGCCATCAGCGATGCTGGCGTCGAACGGATTGAACGCCACCGCGCTGTCGCGATAGCCGGAGACGCGTTGCCAGAGCTGCCAGACCTCGATCGAGGCCGCGACCTCGTCGCGCGGCGAGAGGCGGCTCATCCAGCCGGCGCGGCCGTAAACGGCGTAGTTGGACGCGTTGGTCGAGCTCGTCACGCTCACCGGCCCAAGGCTGGTGTCGTAGCTGCGCGTGTAGCGCGCCTTCTCCCATGGCGTCAGGATCGCGCCGACGTCGAAGAACGGGCGCGACGAGCCCCAGTCGGTGAAGTCGTAGCGCAGCGCGAAAGCGCCGATCGGTGCGCTCGTGATCTTGTAGCCGCCCTCGTTGTAATGCGTGTAGGCAATGCCGGCGAGCAGCGACAGATTGTTGGTCAGCTGCTTGCGGCCGTGGATGCCGGCCGCGAACGAGCCGGCCGAGCCGAACGCGCTGATGCAGTCGCCGCAATTGATCTGCTCGTTGACGCCGAGCAGCACGGTGCCGAGCACCCGGTTGGTGATCATCTGATTGAAGCGCTGATTGGCAAGGCCGCCGATCGAATTGCCGCTGGAATCCGCGCCCGTCGGTCCCGACGGCGACGGAGCCGGGCTCGGTGAAGGCGACGGATAGGGGCTGGGCGATGGGGAGGGGGTCGGCGTGGGCGAGGGATTCGGCGACGGGGAATAGGTCGGGGACGGATATGGCGACGCCGAATAGGTTGGGGACGGAGTGGGCTCTGGTTCACCGCACTCGGACCCGCACTCCGAGGCCTGTGCAGCCGCCGGGCGGGCATCGAACGTGACGAGCGCAAACGCCGCAGATGCGGCCAGCGCAGCGGCAAGGATGAGGCGCCGAACGGTGAATTTCGCCATCGTCAGCGCCCGCACAGCATGGCGTCGTCCTCGACGGCAGGCGTGATGGTCGGCGAGGCGCCGGCATACTGGTTGACTGCGCACAACCCGGCGCTCGCGGCGCAATTGGCGGCGAAGGTCCAGGGCGGCGTGTTGCTCTTTGTGATGCTCACCTTGCCGCCAGTCGAGGTGATGATGGCGGTGTCGCCGGGCTGGGTGAGTTGCACGCACTGGGCGCTCCTCGTGCACACGCTGGCCGCGCCGTCCTGAAGCACAACGACGGAGCGCCCGCGCTGCGAGAGAATGTCGAGCGTGGTGCCGCGCACGCCGATGGTGGCGAGCGGTGTTGTGATCTTGTAGGCGGCCTTGTCGGAGCGTCCGGTGACGAAGCGGAAGGCGCCGGTGGTCATGCGGATCGCGACGTCACGATAGCTGTGCTCGTCGTTGAAGACGGTGCGGTCGAGCTTCAGCGTGGCGCTCGGCCCCAGTGATAGATTGGTGCTGTCGGCCATCACGAAACGCGCCGCGCTGTCGGCGCCGGTTCGCACGGTCTCGTCGCGCAGCATGCTGTCGCCGACATTGATCGGCGTCGTGGTCGCGGCGACGCGCACCACTTCGTTCTGAATGACGACAGCCTGGCCGACGCGCGTCTGCGCTTCGGCGCCGGATGCCGCACAGATTGCGGCCGTGAGCAGTGTGGAGAAAAGGCAAAAACGCAAATTCATTTCGCAACCGATCGATGTGTCCCTGATCGTACCGGATCGCGCGCGCTTCTGATGTGGCGGAATTATCACAAGCGGCGCAGGACCTGCGTCATGCTTAGTGACAGTTGCGGCAGAATGCGTTCAATGACGGGAAGCAGTTTATTTTTCTCCGCGGTGAAGCCAATTTGCCACGCAAGACAGCCCCAGAAAAGATGCGCGAATTGCCTGCGGTTCCTGAGGTGTCGCGGAGTGCAGTGATTGCTGTCGCGATCTTCCTGATCGCGCATCTGGCGCTGTTGATCGGCGTCGTCATGCCGGAAAAATTCGTGTTCGATGAGGTGCATTACGTGCCGGCGGCGCGCCAGATGCTGACGCCCGCGATGTCGCAGCCGATGCTCAATCCGATGCATCCGCCGCTGGCCAAGGAGATGATCGCGGCATCGATCGCAACGTTCGGCGACAACGCGCTTGGATGGCGTTATCCCGCGACCTTGTTCGGCGCGCTCGCGATCGTCGCGATCTATCTGTGCGGACTCGCATTGTTCGCCGCGCAGGGGCCGGCGATCGCCGCCGCGCTGATCGCAGCCTTCAACCAGATGCTGTACGTCCAGGCGCGCATCGCGATGCTCGATGTCTTTGCGCTCGGCTTCGGCCTGCTCGCCACCGCCGCCTTCATGCATGGGTTTCGCAGAGAGCGGCCGCAAGCGCTGTTCGCGGTGGCGGGCAGCCTGTTCGGCCTTGCGGCCGCGTGTAAATGGAGCGGCCTGTTCCCGCTCGGCGTCTGCATCGTCATTGTTGCGGTGATCCGCCTGATGCAGGGCTGGCATACGCTGTTCGCCGACGCGAAGCCGGACGACTGGTATCGGCCGGAGCTTTGGCCCGGCCTGAAGCTGCATCATGTCGCGCTCTGCTTCGCCGTCCTGCCGGCATTGGCTTATCTTGCCGCCTTCGTTCCGCTCTACGGGTTATCGCTGCCGGACTTGATCGAGGCGCAGCGGCGGATCTTTGCCGACAACACCACGACGGCCATCGCCGGCCACACCTATATGAGCGCATGGCCGTCCTGGCCGCTGCTCGCGCGCCCGGTCTGGTTCCTGTTCGACAAGACCGCGGAGGACCACATCGCCGCGATCGTCTTCCTCGGCAATCCGCTCGTGCTGTGGCCGGCTCTGCCTGCACTCGCCATGGTGCTGCGCGATTTCATCGTGGCGCGGCGCTGGGATGCATTCCTGATCGCCACATTCTATTTCGGTCCCTGGCTCGCCTGGGCGTTGCTGCCGCGCACGCTGGGCTTCATCTATTACTATCTGCCGGCCGCGACCGCGGCGTCCCTGGCACTGGTCTATGTGCTGCGCCGCGAGGGTCTGCCGCGCTGGCTGTTGTGGGCTTATGTCGGCGTCGCGGCGGCCGGCTTTGCGGTGATGCTGCCGATTTCCGCGGCCTTCGTCGGCACCTCGATGGGGGGCTTCAACCGGCTGATGCTGTTCCAAAGCTGGATCTAGTGCCCGCGGGCGTGCATAGCCGAGTAGATTTGGCTTGCATGAATCAATCGGCGCGTGTGCACTGGCCGTCATTGCCGGAATTGGAGACGCGGCGGGGTGGGCATGGGGGATGGCATTGTCGGTCCGGATCATTCCAACGCGGACTGGCTGCGTGCCGTGGTCGATACCGCCGTCGACGGGGTGATCCTGATCGACGCCCGCGGCGGCATCCTGATATTCAATCCGGCCTGCGAGAAGCTGTTCGGTTATTGCGCGAGCGAGGTCATCGGCCGGAACGTCAAGCTCCTGATGCCGCCACCCTACCGCGACGCCCATGACGAATACCTTCAAAACTACCACCTCACCGGCGAGCGCAAGATCATCGGTATCGGCCGCGAGGTGGTGGGACAGCGCAAGGACGGCTCGACCTTCCCGATGCACCTGTCGGTGGGCGAGACCAGGCAGGCGTCGGGCGAATCGATCTTCGTCGGCATCGTCCACGACCTCACGGAGCGTGAGCGGGTCGAGCGCGAGCTGCGCGAGAGTGCGGCACGGCTGCGTGCGGTCGTCGACACTGCCGTCGACGGCGTGATTCTGATCGATTCCGCCGGCACCGTCCTGCAATTCAATCCCGCCTGCGAAAGACTGTTCAAGTACGAGGCCGACGAGGTTCTCGGGAAGAACGTCAAGATGTTGATGCCGGACCCCTACCGTTCCGAGCACGACGGATACATCCGCAATTTCGTCACGACCGGCGACAAGAAGATCATCGGCATCGGCCGCGAGGTCGTCGGTCGGCGCAAGGACGGCACGACCTTCCCGATGGAATTGTCGGTCGGGGAGGCCAAGCAGGGCGGCTCGTCGATCTTCGTCGGCATGATCCACGATCTGAGCGACCGCAAGCGCACCGAGGCTCAGCTCATCCAGGCGCAGAAGATGGAGGCGGTCGGCCAGCTGTCCGGCGGCATCGCCCACGACTTCAACAATCTTCTCACCGTGATCGTCGGCAACGCCGAATACCTGGCCGAGCAATTGCTGTCGCGCGCGGACCTGAAGCGGCTTGCCGACGATATCTGTAGCGCCGGCGAGCGCGGCGCCGAGCTGACGCAGCGGCTGCTCGCCTTCAGCCGCAAGCAATTGCTGCGGCCGGTCGAGACGGAATGCGACAAGCTCCTCGATTCCATGCACAAGCTGCTGCGTCGAACGTTGCGCGAGGACATCGAGATCGCCACGCACACCGATCCCGCGCTCCGGCACGCCTTTGCCGATCCCGCGCAGCTCGAATCGGCGATCCTCAACCTCGTGCTGAACGCGCAGGATGCAATGGGGTCAGGCGGACGCCTGACCATCTCGGCCGCGAATGCATCGCTGGATGCCGGCGATCACAACGCGCATCCCGAGGTCGGGCCGGGCGAGTATATCGTGATCGCCGTGACCGACACGGGTTCCGGCATGCCGAAGCGGGTCCTCGAACGCGCGTTCGAGCCGTTCTTCACCACCAAGGAGGTCGGCAAGGGGAGTGGGCTTGGACTCAGCATGGTCTATGGCTTCGTCAAGCAATCCAACGGCCATATCACGATCTACAGCGAGCCGGGCCTCGGGACGACCGTACGGATCTATCTTCCAGCCGTGCTCGCGAAGACGCAGGACGTGCCGCTTGCGGTCGAGAAGGAGGCAACACAGAGCGGCTCCGAGACCGTCTTGGTGGTCGAGGACGATCCATTCGTCCGATCCTACGCGGTCATGAGCCTGGCGAGCCTGGGCTACAAGGTGGTGTCCGCGGTCGACGGCAAAGAGGCCTTGCAGACGCTCGCGGCGCCGTTGCACATCGACCTGCTGTTCACCGACGTCGTGATGCCTGGCGGCGTCAATGGCTGGGAGCTTGCAGGGCTTGCACGCAAGGAAAGGCCCGAGCTGCGCGTGCTGCTGACATCGGGTTACGCTCTCGAAACGCTGGCGGCGAACGGCCACGTCAGGCAGGGCGCCCTGATACTGGAAAAGCCCTACCGCAAGGCCGAGCTCGCGCGGCTCGTCCGGGAGGCTCTCGCGACACCCGCACCGGTCTAATTAAACCAAACTGTGATCGCGCTCCGCCTGCCGCAGGGCAGCAGGCGGAGGCGCTCGTCGCATCATTTCGCTGCGGTCTTGGTGTCCATGTTCACGACCTGGACCCGGCGGTTCATGGCGTCAGTGCCGTTGGCGGCATCCTTCAGCTTGGTCTCGCCGTAGCCGACGGTGACGAGATCGTTGCCGTTGAGGCCGTAATTCTGCATCAGGTACTTCTTGATGGTGTCGGCGCGCCGTTCGGAGAGACCTTGATTGTATGCTTCGCCACCGGTCGCGTCGGTGTGGCCGGCGACCACGAAGGTCGAGCCCTTCAGCGCCGGATCGGACAGCGCCTTGCCGAGCGCCTGCACCGAGGCCATCGAGGTCTTGGCGATGTCGGCCGAGTTGTAGTCGAACTGGATCTCCAGATCGATCTTCGGCTTGGTGGCAGCGAGCTCGGCGATCTGCTCGCGCTCGCCTGTCGAGAGCGACCGGGTCGAGCGGTTGCGCACGGTGTTCAGGAAGGTCGCCTCCTTGGCCTGCACGGTCGTATCGGTCTGGGGGCCAACGGACAGGCCGCGGGTCGCCGGCTTCGGCTTCAGCGCATCGACGATCTGGCCGGCGGAGATGTTGTTGTCGCCAGCCAGCGCAAGGCCGGCCGTCATCGACAGGACGGCTGTCAGGGTGATCGCCGTCAGTCCAAAAGACTTATTGAAATGGGTCATGGTGGTATCCTCGCTGTTACGCCTGATGGCGATTTGATGCTGCGAGCGTAGGGCAGGTTCAACGGCTCTGATGTGATCTTGGTCACATTGGAAGCGGCGAGCCGAGGGCACTGTGCTCCGGTTCGATCATTCACAGTTTGCTTAGAGCCGGCCGTACTGGGTTCCGGGAAACCCGAACGTCGCAAAGGCGTCGCCTCACCGCCCGCCCGCGAACAAGAATTCGTCCAGATGTCCGCCTAACACACTTCAATCATTCGATAATTTGACGCGAGGGGAGCCGAGTTCCGTCCTGTGCCGAGGCCAAGTGACTATCAGCGCGACTATCAATTCCATCGCAGCGGCCCGCCGGATCGGACAGTGACCCTGAACGCAATGCCCATCTATATCGGTGCGGCGATGATCGCGGTGGCCATCCTGCTGTCGACCCTGATCACCGGGCTGACCTCCCGCTATGTCGGGCTCGAAGGGCCGACCGACGAGAACGTCTGGCTGGTCGATCGCCTCACCGGCAGTGTCTATCGCTGCCAGGCAGAAGGACGTGGCAAGGCCATCTGCGACCCGGAGGTCGCCACCGGCAGCGTCGGGGAGCGCCCAAAAGCCGCACGCTGAAAAGCGGGTATCACTGCAGCGCAGCAACGAAATTGTCTTTTCCCTGCAAACTTGTGGCTGAAGAATGGCGGTGCGTTGGCCGGCATCAGGCCGGCTGCCTACTCGAGGAGAGAACTTGATGAAGACCCTGTTGCTCGCGACGGCATTCGCCGCACTTGCTCTGTCCCCCGCATCCGCCGCCAAGATGGCGTGCACCAGTGCAAACATGGCAAAGCTCGTTGCCGGCATGGGCGGCGAAGACACGCCCGCCAAGATCGCGGCGAGGAAGTCGATGGCCGCGGCCAATTCCGACATGAGCAAGGGCAACATGCGTGGAGCGTGCAAGCACTATATGAGTGCCGAGAAGGCGATGGCGATGAAGAAGTAGGCTTCCGCCGATCCCACACGTCATGGCCGCGCTGGCAGCAGATGGCAGCGCGGCTTTTTCGCGTCCCTGCTTCTTTGCCTCGCGGCGAATCCCGCTACATTGCACGCTGCAATGCCCCGCACGTCCAAACCGCTTCCGCTCTCGACGAAACAGGCCCGGCAGATCTGGCTGCATGCCCAGCGGCTGACCGACCGCGCCCCGTTTGGCGAAGGCGCAGAGGCCGTCTCGGCCGCCGTCGCCCATCTCGGCTATGTGCAGATCGACACCATCAACGTCATCGAGCGTTGCCATCACCACATCCTGTTCAGCCGGATCCCGTCCTATCGCCGCGCCGATCTGCGCCAGGCCCAGAGCATCGATAAGACCGTGTTCGAGTACTGGACGCACGCGCTCTCTTACGTGCCGGCGGACGACTTCCGCTTCTTCCTGCCGGCCATGCGCGAGCACCGCCGCGAGGGGCACAAATGGTTCGCCGCGGTGAAGCCGGCCGACACGCGCAAGGTGATGCGGCTGCTGCGCGGCGGGCCGCTGACGATCCGTGACATCGACGACGACGTGCTCGTCGAGAAGGAGCATCTGTGGCAGAGCCGCAAGCCCTCGAAGCGGGCGCTGCAGCTCGCCTTCTATACCGGGGCGGTCACCATCAGCGAGCGCCAGGGCATGCTCAAGACCTACGAGCTGACGACGCGTCATTTCGGCTGGGACAGGCTGCCGAAGCCGGCGCCGGCAAGCGAGATCACGGCCTATCTGCTCGACCGCGCGTTGCGCTCGCAGGGCGTGGTCAGCCTCGATTCGGTCTGCCATCTCGATGCGCCCAGCAAGAAGCCGGTCGCGCGCCTGATCGCCTCGCGCGTCCGCCGCGGCGAGCTCGTGCCCGTCGCGATCGAGGGCGCCGGTAAGCAGGAGCACTGGGCCTCGCCTGCAGCGCTTGAGCCGCATGAGGTGTCGCCCGATCTCGTCCACATCCTCTCGCCGTTCGATCCCCTGATCATCCAGCGCAAGCGCACCAACCTCATCTTCGGCTACAACCACCTGTTCGAAGCTTATGTGCCGAAAGCCAAGCGCAAGCTCGGCTATTTCGCGCTGCCCGTGCTGGTCGGAGACGAGATCGTCGCCGCGCTCGATCTCAAAACCGACCGGCAGAACAAGAAGCTGTTGATGCAGAAATGGACCTGGGTCGGGCAGGGCAGGAAGACGGCGGGCCGCAAGGAGCTGAAGCGCGCAATCGAGGAGGAGCTCGACCGTTTCGAGCGGTTTCAACTGGCGGAGTGAGGCTCCGACGGCAGTCTTGTAGGGTGGGCAAAGCGAAGCGTGCCCACGTCTTGCCTATTCGATGACGAGACGTAGGCACGGCGCTACGGCGCCTTTGCCCACCCACCGCGCATGGCAACGCGATCGATCCACATGCCAAACGCAATCCCAACCGCATAGGCCAGCAAATTCCAAAGCGAGAAGATGCGGCCGAGCAGCAACGCGCCGGCGGTGGTGAGGCGGAACGCATCGAGCCAGGGAGTATGCATCAGGCGGGAGAACTCGACGACTGCCGCGATCACTATCGCGATGGCTGCGAGCTGGCTCCGTGTCAGCCGCGGCAGCACGACTCCTGCCAGCAGAAACACCATCGTCGCCCACAGCAGCGAGCCGCCGTACTTCACGATGGACGCAGGCAGGCCGAGCGGGAAGCCGTACCAGCGAAGGGACAGCCCACAGGCAATCACTGCGAGCGCGAAAGCAGCGCGGATCAGTGAGGTCCGTAGAGGCGCAACAGGCGTGCCCGGCTGCGTTTCGTGCATTGCTTGCTCCATTGACTCTTTGCTCGCGATGCTGAAAACGGCCGCAGACCCGAAAAAAGCAACAACCCCGGGGGAAGCCATGAGCCAGACCACGACCTATGCCGGTTCCACCGGTGCCACCAAGTCGGACATCGAAACCTCGACCATCCGCGCCATCTCCTGGCGCCTGATTCCGTTCCTGGTGCTGGCCTACTTCTTCTCCTATCTCGATCGCGTCAATCTCGGCTTCGCCGCGCTGACCATGAACGCCGATCTGAAATTCACGCCGCTGATCTACTCCTGGGGTGCCGGCATCTTCTTCATCGGCTATTTCATCTTCGAGGTGCCGAGCAACCTCGCGCTGGAGAAATTCGGCGCGAGCCGCTGGATAGCCCGCATCATGGTGACCTGGGGCATCATCTCGGCGCTGATGGCCGTCGTGAGCGGTGTTACCAGCTTCTACGTCCTGCGCTTCCTGCTCGGCGTCGCCGAGGCCGGCTTTTTCCCCGGGATCATCCTCTATCTCACCTATTGGTATCCGGCCGAATATCGCGCCCGCTTTCTTGCGGCCTTCGCCATCGCGGTGCCGGTCTCGACCGTGATCGGCGCGCCGATCTCGGGCCTGTTGCTCGGGCTCGACGGCATGATGGGCCTGAAAGGCTGGCAGTGGCTGTTCATCATCGAGGGCATCCCGTCGGTGCTGCTCGGCATTGTCACCTGGTTCTATCTCACCGACAAGCCGGAGAAGGCGGACTGGCTCTCGGCCGAGCAGAAGGCCTGGCTGAAGGCGAAGCTGGATGCGGAGATCGCGGCCAAGCAGGCGGTGAAGCATTTTTCGCTCGGCGAGGCGCTGTCTTCACCGAAGGTGATCGCGCTCAGCCTGGTCTATTTCGGCTTCGTCGGCGCGCTCTACGGCATGCAGTTCTGGCTGCCGCAGATCGTCAAGGCGTTCGGTCTCACCAACGCCCAGACTGGATTCGTCACGGCGATCCCGTATCTGTTCGGCACCATCGCCATGATCCTGTGGGCGCGGCATTCGGATGCGAGCCGCGAGCGCGTCATGCATGTCGGCGCGCCGCTGCTGCTCACCGCAGTCGCGCTCGGCATCTCCTCCTATCTCACCGATCCCACGCTGACGATGGTGGCGCTGACGGTGGCCGCGATCGGCGTGTTCTGCTGCTTCGGTGTGTTCTGGACCCTGCCGACCGCCTGGCTGTCCGGCACGGCGGCCGCAGGCGCCATCGCGCTGATCAACTCGATCGGCAATCTCGCCGGCTTCGGCGGGCCGTACCTGATCGGCTGGGTCAAGGAAGCCACGGGCCAGACCTCGACGGGCCTCTTGGTGCTCGCCGTGCTGCCGTTGATCGCGGGCATCCTGGTGTTCGTCGGCGGACACGACAGCAAGCACGAATTCGCCGACCAGGGGCGGTGAGGGGGCGCGCACGTCGCGCACTGTACCCACCATCTTCGCCGCAGAGCGGTCTGGTGGGCACGCTCCGCTTTGCCCACCCTACAATAACACCTCGCGGCCAGGCCTATCCCTCCTTACCACTCCTTCACGATCACGCATTCCTGATGACTGACGATTATTGACTTTTATCAGTGAACAGTTGACATTCCTCTCAATCGAGATGCAGGAGTGTCCTTCGATGTTCGTCCGGTCGATTTTGTCGAGCTATTCCAAGCTTTTCGCAGGAGCCGCGCTCGCCCTGATGGCCGTTTCGCTGGCAGGGTGCAATGATACTGTCGCCGAGAAGGCCGAGCCGCCGCGGCCGGTTCTGGTGGCAACCGCCCATTACGCTGCCGAGACCCCGGAGCGCAGCTTCGTTGGCACTATCCGTCCTAGGATCGAGAGCGATCTCGGCTTCCGCGTCGCCGGCAAGGTTGCCAAACGCCTCGTCGAAGTCGGCCAGACGGTCGAAGTCGGCCAGCCGCTCGCCACCCTCGACGAGGTCGACCTGAAGCTCCAGGCCGAGCAGGCCGTTGCCGAGCAGACCGCCGCAACCGGCGTGCTGGCCCAGGCCGCCGCCGCCGAGCAGCGCGCCAAGGACCTCAAGGCCAAGGGCTGGACCACGGACGCCCAGCTCGACCAGAGCCGCGCCGCCGCCGATGAAGCCCGTGCGCGCTTGAACCGCGCCGAGCGCTCGGTCGAGTTGACCAAGAATTCCCTTTCCTACGCGACGCTCAACGCCGACGCCCGCGGCGTCGTCACCGCAACGCTGATCGAGCCCGGCCAGGTGGTTGCCGCGGGCCAGGCTTCGATCCGTGTCGCCCGCTTTGCCGAGAAGGAAGCGGTCGTCGCGATCCCTGAGACGCTGGTCGGACGCGCCAAGTCGGGCGTCGCCAGCGTCACTCTCTGGTCCGAGCCGAACAAGAAATACACGGCCAAGCTGCGCGAGATCGCGCCGGCAGCCGATCCCGCCACGCGCACCTATCTGGCAAAGTTCTCGCTGCCCGAGGCCGACGACAAGGTCGCGCTCGGCATGACGGCGACGCTGACGCTGTCGGATGCCGCGACCGAGCGCGTCGCGCGGTTGCCGCTGTCGGCGCTCTTCAACGAAGGCGGCAAGCCCTCCTTCTACGTTGTCGACGACAACGGTGGCGTCACGCTCAAGCCGGTCACGGTGAAGTCCTACGAGAGCAAGGACGTCGTCATCACCGGCGGCGTGGAGGAGGGTGCCAAGATCGTCGCCCTCGGCGTGCAGAAGCTCGATCCCGGCCAGCGGGTGCGGATCGTGTCGTCCTTGTCGTTCTGATCCGTCGTTTGAAAGTCTGGTCCTTCGGACCGTCCCGGAATGACAAGAGAAGTGAGTTACGTCGTGTGAGGTGAGTTTCGGCCTTTGTCCCTAAGCAAAGGCTGAAGCGGCGAAGCGATCCAGAACCTGCCCAGCCCCCTGGATTGCTTCGCTGCCTCGCGACGACGGTTTGAGCAGAGCGGCTGTCGTTGTTTGCAACTGGATCGTCTTTCGGAGAGTGCGATGAAGCGCTTCAACCTTTCGGCCTGGGCCGTCAGCCATCCGACGCTGGTGCTCTTCCTGATGATCATCCTCGGCGTCGCCGGCTTCTTCTCCTATGAGAAGCTCGGCCGTGCCGAGGATCCGTTCTTCACGGTGAAGGTGGTCAACGTCTCCGTGATCTGGCCCGGCGCGACCGCGCAGGAAATGCAGACCCAGGTTGCCGATCCCATCGAGAAGAAGATCCAGGAGCTGCCCTATTTCGAGAAGGTGCAGACCTATTCCAAGCCCGCCTTCACCGCGCTCCAGGTCACCTTCCGCGACAACACGCCGCCGAAGGACGTGCCCTACCTCTTCTATCTCCTGCGCAAGAAGCTGGTCGACGTGCAGGGCCAGCTGCCGTCCGGCATTCTCGGGCCCGTCGTCAACGACGAGTTCTCCGACGTCGATTCCATCCTCTACATGATGACCGGCGACGGCGCCGATTATGCCCAGCTCAAGAAGGTCTCCGAAGGTTTTCGCCAGCGCCTGCTCAAGGTGCCCGGCGTGACCAAGGTCGACGTCTACGGCAACCAGGATGAGCGCATTTTCGTCGAGTTCAGCCACGCCAAGCTCGCCACGCTGGGCATCACGCCGCAGGCGCTGTTCGATTCGCTCGCCAAGCAGAACAACGTGACGCCGGCCGGCACGGTCGAGACCTCCTCGCAGCGCGTGCCGCTGCGCGTCACCGGCGCGCTCGACGGTGCCAAGGCCGTCGCCGAAACGCCGGTCGAGAGCAACGGCCGCGTGTTCCGTCTCGGCGATATCGCCACCGTCACTCACGGCTATGTCGATCCGCCGAGCTTCGTCGTGCGCCAGGAAGGCAAGCCCGCCATCGGCATCGGCGTCGTCACCGCCAAGGGCGCCAACATCCTGGATCTCGGCAAGGAGGTCGAGAAGGCGACGGCCGACTTCATGAAGGCGGTGCCGCAGGGCGTCGACGTCAAGCTGATTGCCGACCAGCCCAAGGTGGTCGAGCACGCCGTCGGCGAGTTCGTGCACTCCTTCATGGAAGCGCTCGTCATCGTGCTGTTCGTCTCGTTCCTGGCGCTCGGCTGGCGCACCGGCATCGTGGTCGCACTGTCGGTGCCCCTGGTGCTCGGCATCGTCTTCATCGTCATGAACACGATGTCGCTCGACCTGCACCGCATCACGCTCGGCGCGCTGATCATCGCGCTCGGCCTGCTCGTCGACGACGCCATCATCGCGGTCGAAATGATGGTGGTGAAGATGGAGCAGGGCTGGGATCGCATGCGTGCGGCGTCCTTTGCCTGGGAATCTACTGCGTTTCCGATGCTCACGGGAACGCTGGTCACGGCCGCTGGCTTCCTCCCCATCGGCTTTGCCAATTCCGCGGTCGGCGAATATGCCGGCAGCATCTTCTGGATCGTGGCAATCGCGCTGGTCGCCTCCTGGTTCGTGGCGGTGATCTTCACGCCCTATATCGGCGTCAAGCTGCTGCCCGAGATGAAGGCGCACCACAACCGTGATCCGCATGCGGTCTACGAGACCCGCATGTACCGCGGCCTGCGCGCCATCGTGAAATGGTGCGTCAACCACCGCATCACCGTGGTGGTCGCGACCGTCGGCGTCTTCGCCGCCTCGATCGTCGGCTTCGGCCAGGTCCAGCAGCAGTTCTTCCCACTCTCGGAGCGCCCCGAGCTGTTCCTGCAGCTGCGCCTTCCGGAAGGCACCGCCTTCAACGTTACCGAGAAGGCGGTGAAGAAGGCTGAGACGCTGCTCAAGGACGACAAGGACATCGAGACCTATACCGCCTATGTCGGCCAGGGCTCTCCGCGCTTCTGGCTCGGCCTCAACCCGCAGCTTCCGAACGAGGCCTTTGCCGAGATCGTCATCGTTGCCAAGGGGGTCGAGGCGCGCGAGCGCATCAAGGCCAAGATCGAGACCGCGGCCGCCGAGGGCTTCCTGACCGAGGCACGCGTGCGCGTCGACCGCTTCAATTTCGGTCCGCCGGTCGGCTTCCCCGTGCAGTTCCGCGTGATCGGCCCCGATGCCAACAAGGTCCGCGAGATCGCCTACCAGGTCCGCGACGTCATGCGGGAGAACAAGAGCGTCAAGGACGTCCAGCTCGACTGGAACGAGCAGTCGCCCTACCTCAAGCTCGTCGTTGACCAGGACCGCGCCCGCGCCATGGGCCTGACCCCGCAGGACGTCTCGCAGGCGCTGGCGATGCTGATCTCGGGCTCGCAGGTCACGACCGTGCGCGACGGCATCGAGAAGGTCGGCGTAGTCGCCCGCGCGATCCCGTCCGAGCGCCTCGACCTCGGCGGCGTCGGCGATCTCACCATCACCTCGCGCAACGGCGTCGCCGTGCCCCTGCAGCAGATCGCTCGAATTGAATATGCCCATGAGGAGCCGATCATGTGGCGGCGCAACCGCGACATGGCGATCACCGTGCGCTCCGACGTCGTCGATGGCGTGCAGGCCCCTGATGTCACCAACCAGATCACGCCGAAGCTGAAGGCGATCAAGGATCACCTCGAGCCGGCCTACCGGATCGAGCCGGGCGGCGCGTTCGAGGAATCCGCCAAGGGCAACGCCTCGATCTTCATCCTCTTCCCGGTGATGGTCATGGTGATGCTGACGCTGCTGATGATCCAGCTGCAGAGCTTCTCACGCCTGATCCTGGTGTTCCTGACCGCGCCGCTCGGCATCGTCGGTGCCTCGCTTGGCCTCAACGTCGCCAATGCCCCGTTCGGCTTCGTGGCGCTGCTCGGCCTGATCGCGCTCGCCGGCATGATCATGCGCAACACGGTCATCCTGGTCGACCAGATCGAGACCGACGTCAGCCACGGCCTGACCCGGCGCGAGGCGATCGTCGAGGCGACCGTCCGCCGTGCCCGGCCGGTGGTGCTGACGGCGCTCGCCGCCATTCTCGCCATGATCCCGCTGACGCGCTCGGCCTTCTGGGGCCCGATGGCGATCACCATCATGGGCGGCCTGTTCGTCGCGACCTTCCTGACGCTGCTGTACCTGCCGGGCCTCTACGCCCTGTGGTTCCGCAAGAGCCTGGACGAGGCCGGAACGCCCGAGCAGCCGGCCGCGCCGCAGCATGGGAGCGATGACCCGCACGCAATTCCGCTTGCCGAAGCGGCTGAATAGATGAGAAGACTGTTGACCAGCGAGTCCTGACTGATGGCCCTTGTTTCGGAACATATCGAAGTCGACACCCGGGATCGCATCCTCGAGGTGGCCGAGCGGCTGTTCCGCCAGATCGGCTACCAGAAGACGACCGTCGGCGACATCGCCAAGGAGCTCAGGATGAGCCCCGCCAACGTGTATCGCTTCTTCGAATCGAAGAAGGCGATCCATCAGGCGGTGGCCCGCTCGCTGATGGGCGAGGTCGAGCTGGAGGCGCAGCGGATCGTGGCAAGGCCCGGTCCGGTGCTGCCGCGCTTCCGCGAGCTGCTCATCACCATTAATCGCATGAACACCGAGCGCTATGTCGGCGACAACAAGCTGCACGAGATGGTCGCGATCGCGATGGAGGAGGACTGGGAGGTCTGCGTCGCCCATATGGAGTGCATCGCCGGCGTCATCGGCCAGATGATCGCGCAAGGCGTCGCCTCCGGCGAGTTCGAGGCGCCGGACCTGCAACTGGCCTCGCTGTGCGCCTGCACCGCGATGATCCGCTTCTTCCACCCCCAGATGATCGCCCAGTGCGCCACCAAGCCGGGCCCGACCATCGACCAGATGATCGATTTCGTCATCGCGGGTCTGTCGCCGCGCCACTGACGGGCGGGGCGTTTTCTCCTATAAGCAGACTGATCGCCCCCGGCACGACCGCCGGAGGCGGACCGGGACGGACCCACAAACTCCGTCATTGCGAGCGCAGCGAAGCAATCCAGACCGTCTCCGCGGAGGGATTCTGGATTGCTTCGCTGCGCTCGCAATGACGAAAGGAAGCAGCGCGTGACCGACAAAGACCTGTACTTCTACGAACCCTCCAAGGGCCACGGACTCAAGCACGACCCCTTCAACGCCATCATCGCGCCGCGGCCGATCGGCTGGATCTCCTCGCGCGACGCCAGGGGCCACGTCAACCTCGCGCCCTACAGCTTCTTCAACGCGTTCTGCTACGTGCCGCCGATCATCGGCTTCTCCTCGACCAACTGGAAGGACACGGTCGAGAACATGCAGCAGACCGGCGAGTTCGTCTGGAATCTGACGACGATGGATCTCGCCAAGCACATGAACGCGACCGCGGCGCATGTCGCCCCCGAGGTCGACGAGTTCGAGGTCGCGGGCCTCACCGCCGTGCCCGGCAAGCTCGTCAATGTCCCGCGCGTCGGCGAGAGCCCCGTCGCCTTCGAGTGCAAGGTGTCCGACATCGTCCGCCTCAAGGGCGCCAATGGCAAGGAGGCCGACGCCTGGCTGACGCTCGGCGAAGTCGTCGCCGTCCACATCGACAAGGCCTTGATCAAGGACGGCGTCTACCAGACCGCCGCCGCCCGCCCCATCGTCCGCGCCGGCCGGCGCGGCGATTATTTCGAGATCAAGCCGGAGAACATGTTCGAGATGGTCCGGCCGGACTAGGCCACTCCCGTCATTCCGGGGCGACGCGCAGCGTCGAGCCCGGAATCCATTCATCGACCAACGCTGCGGCACGATGGATTCCGGGCTCACGCTTCGCGTGCCCCGGAATGACAGTGGAGAGACATTCAGCCCCCACCCCCTCCCGGAACTGCAC